>CAXTHM010000044.1:0-32769 GCA_964244115.1 uncultured Thermomicrobiales bacterium | reverse complement strand
ACGAGGCCGGGCAGCAGCAGCCTTCCGTCGGTCGGCACGGTCCGGGTCGCGCGCCACCCGGCCACGACCTCGTCGCGCGGCCCGATGGCCGTGATCCGCCCGCCCGCGATCGCGACCGCGCCGTCCGGGACGATGCGGTCGTCGGCGTCGAGGGTGAGGATCGTGCCGCCGGAGAGGATCCGGGCACGGAGGCCGGAGCGGTGGACCAGTGCCTTGACGACCTTCGCCTTGTCCTCGTTGAGGACTTCGCCCATCTTGGCGCAGGGCTGGCAGACCTCGACCCCCTCGCAGACGACCTCCCCGAGGGAGAACCGCCGTCCGACCAGCTCGTTGAGCCGCACGCCGTCGGTAATGATATTCCGGCGGCTCTTCCCGGCCGGGATCGCGATCCCGGTCTCGGCCTCAATGTCGAGCAGCGATTCGCGGGCGACGAGGGTCATCTGGCGTCCGTCGCCGGTGTCCCAGCCCTCGACCTGCCGGAAGCGGTCGCCCTCCAACCCCTGGCCGGCGAAGGCCTGGACCTCGTCCCGGGGCTGCATCGCTTCGCCCGACGCTGGTGAGACGAAGATGCCGTCGATCCGTGCGGTGGTCATGGGTGCGGGCTCCCGTCTGTCCGGTCGCTCCGATACGGAGGACCAGAACCATAGTCAGTCATTGACCACATGATACGGGATCGCGACGGGCCCTGGAGAGGGCGTCGTATTCCCATCAACCGCTCGCCCCTCCGGTCAGGATGCCGTGCCGCCCGCCCCGGTCCGGGTGCGTCTCGGGGACGTCGCTCCCGGCGTCGCCGTCGGGGTGGAGGACGCGACGGCGGCGGGAGGCACCCTCACGGCCGAGGGGGCACCCCGTCGCCCGCCCGATCGCAGAAGGTGCCGGACAGGCCGGCTTCGATCGGTGGCTGATCGAATGCGTTGGCGCGTCTATCGACGGGCTGCCTCGACGGCCCAGGACGGTGCGCTTTCCGTCGTCGGGCGGGGTCATGCAGCCCCCACTGCCTCATCGCTGGGACATGGTCGGACGCGTGCGTACTCGATCGATGGAATCCGTCGGTCAGGCATCCGATGCCTGAAGCACACGACGCACGAAGGGGATACCCGATGTCCACTGTCAACCCGATCATCAACCACCGCTCCACGCGCCGCTCCGTCCTGGCTGGCGCCGGGGCGATTGCCGCCGGAGGCGTCGTCGCCAGCCAGCTGGGGGGCTCCGTCTCCGCCCAGGACGCCACACCGGAGGGCGAGGCGACACCGACGCTGAGCGGCGGCGTCGCGGTCGACCCACAGATGCAGTCGATCCTCGACGTCCTCATCGAGGGCGAGGTGCCCCCGGTCGAGTCGGTCTCGCCGCAGATCGCCCGGAACCTGCCGTCCGCCGCGACCGCGACGATCCAGGTCCTGTCGAACCAGGGCGAGCCGGCCTACGAGGAGGTGGGCGACATCGCCCACGTCGTGATCCCCGCCTCCGGAGGCGACATCGTCGCCCGGGTCTACACCCCGCTGGGTGCCGAGGATTTCCCGCTGCCGGTCTCGGTCTACTTCCACGGCGGCGGCTTCGTGATCGCCAACCTCGATACCTACGACGCCTCCTGCCGGGCGATCGCCAACGCGGCCGGCTGTCTGGTCGTCTCGGTCGCTTACCGGCAGGCGCCCGAGGCCCCGTACCCGGCCGCCGTCAATGACGCGTACGATGCGACACAGTACCTCATCGAGAACGCCGGCCTGATCAATGGCGACCCCGAGCGGGTCGCGGTCGTCGGGGAGAGCGCCGGCGGCAACCTCGCCGCCGTCGTCTCGCTGCTCGCCCGTGACCAGGGCGGCCTGGCGCCGATCCATCAGGTGCTCATCTACCCGGTCGCGACGTTCGCGCCCGAGGGCGAAGCCACCCAGTCGATCGAACAGTTCGGTGATGCCGTCCCGCTCAACGCGGCGATGCTGGAGTGGTTCGGCTCCTACTACCTGACCGACCCGTCGATCGCGACGAGCGACCCGTATGTCTCCCCGGCGATCGCCGACCTGACGGGGTTGCCGCCGGCGACGGTGATCCTGGCCGAGATCGACCCGCTCCACGACCAGGGCGAGATCTTCGCCCAGCAACTGACGGACGCCGGTGTCGAGACGACCGTCACGACCTACGAGGGCGTCACACACGAGTTCTTCGGGACCGGCGCCGTCGTCGACAAGGCGAATGACGCCGTCGACGAGGTCGCCACCGCCCTCCGCGCCGCCTTCGGCACCGAGGCGTAGCGATCCGGCCGGTTCATCTCACCACTTTTGGGCAACAGGCAGGAGGCATCGGGCCAAGCCCGGTGCCTCCTGCCCTTGCGGGTGCGACTTAACGTCGGTTACCTCGGCTATCGGATGACGTGCTTCCCCTCGCTGGGTGATCGTGCTCCCCCTCTCTGGGCACCTGGGGAGCCGCAGCGCAGCGAGAGCCGCATGGGGCGGGTGAGCGACACAGGTGAGCCGGAGAGGGGTCTCGCTTCGCTGGGGGGAGCGGTCTGCTCCGACACCAGCCAGTTCCCGATGGATACCCCGTGCGGCCCTCACCGCGCGGTGAGGTAGTACGTCATCGACTGGAGCGCACTGACCGGGTCGATCTCGCGGACCGTGACGTCGTCCGGGACCTTCAGGACCACGGGGGCGTAGTTGAGCAGCGCCTTGACCCCGCCGAGGACCATCCGATCGGCGATCTCCTGCGCCGCCGCCGCCGGGACGGCGATGATCCCGACACGGATCCGCCGCTCCCGCAGCACGTCGCTCATCCGGTCGGTCGGCAGGATCGGGATGCCGTCGATCCGGTCGTTCGGGCCGTGGGTGCCGCGGTCGAAGACGGCGACGATGTTGAAGGACGATGTCGGCAGGCTGAAGCCCCGGTAGCGCAGGACGGCCTGGCCGAGGTTGCCGACGCCGGCCAGGGCGACGTCCCAGTGGGTATTGAGCCCGAGGATCTCGGCGATCCGCTCGGCGAGGAAGCCGGTGTCGTAGCCCTTGCCCTGCTTGCCGAAGCGGCCGAAGTAGGAGAGGTCGCGGCGGATCTGCGCGGCCGTGACGCCGATGTGGTCGGCGAGCTCGTCGGAGGAGACGGTCAGGATATCGTGGGCGTGCAGGTTCTCGAGCGTGCGGACATAGACGGGGAGCCGGCGGATGACGACATCGGGGATCGCCGCGGAGTCGGGGTCCGGCAGGACGGGGGCAAGCGTCGTGTCGCTGTCCGCGAGGTCGACCGGGGAATGGGCATCGGACGCCGACGACGCGATGTGCTGCACGAGGGATTCCTTGGCTGCTGGGGATGGACGCATGGGCGTCGCATGGCGGGGAACCGGCCCGTCCAGGTATCGTCGCTTGACGACGGTTCATCTCGATCCGATCAGGGCTGCAAGTATCCGGCTCGGTTCGGTCCGCCGTCAATATCGCCGAAATCGGACACTCGACGCACCTCGACACCCTGCGCGAGCAACGGCTCGCTTTCGGCCGGAGCATGGAGATGGCATGATCGTTGCCCATCCGGGTCGGTGCGACGGCCATCATGACGAAAGGACGGGGACGCCCGTGTCCGACTCCGACAAGCCCTCCGGCCACTTCGACGGCTCCGAACGCCCCGCACCATCCACTCCACCTGGCCAGGATGCGACGCCCGATGTGCCGATCCTGGGCCCTGACCTGCCACTCGCCATCTCGGACGAGGCTCATGAGGCGGCCGCCCAGCCAGGATCGCCGCTACCGCGGTTCTGGAACGCGATCAAGCGTCTGCCGCGCTATGCCAGGGTCGCCGCGGCGCTGATCGCCGACCCGGAGGTGCCGAAGCGGAGCAAGGTCGCGCTCGGCGTCGGTGGGCTGTACCTCGTCTCGCCGATCGACCTCGTCCCCGGCATCATCCCCGTCGCCGGGCAGCTCGACGACCTCTACGTCCTGCTCCGGGCGCTCCGGCAGGCGCTGCACAGCGCCCCGGCCGAGGTCTCCGCGCGGCATCTCCACGATGTCGACCTGACGATGGCCCACGTCGAGGCGGACATCACGGTGATCGAGGAGACGACTGTCTGGCTGGTCCGCCGGGGCGTCAGCGCCGGTAGCCGGGCAGCGACCAGCAGTTGGCGGCGGCTGCGTGGACTGGTCCCGCGGCGCCCGACCTGACCGCGCCAGGCGAGTCGCCTGTGCTGGTCGCCCAATGCGCGATCGTGCCCGGTGAAGACGGCCGGTCTAGGGTGGGGGAATGGGTGGCCATCTTCCCATAATGATTCGTTTATACTCGGATCGTACCGGTGGGATGCGCGCATCTGCGCGGTCATCCCGTCGGGCCGAAGGGCTTCGCCGGCCCCACGATCACCCGTCGAGCCGAGGGCGCGAGCCCGACGCACCGATGGGCGGGACCGTACCGGAGTCGAAAGGAAGACACGATGAGCCTCACAGGGCGTGAGTCGCTCCCCGACGGGGGCGACGACGCGACGCTGGGAGGGTTCGGGTGTCCGATGCTGGTCCGTGGCCATGCCCTCGTCCAGGCCGGCAAGAGACCGCTGGTCCGTTGTTCCTTTGGCTGGGCCCTCCACGGCGAGCGCGAGATCGCGAGCTGCATGGCGACGGATACGTCCGAGCGCTGCTGGAAGGCCGGCGAGGATCACGGCGCGGTGCATGAGGCGGCGTTCGTCGCGTCACGCGCACCGAAGCGTCGGGCGGCGTCCGGCCTGACCGGCCAGGATGCCGACACCGATCAGACCACGGAGACGACGGGACCTGTCATTCTGCCACTGAGACCGGTGGCTGACCGTCGTCGCCCGGGGGCCGTGGACCGCACGCCCGATCGGCAGGACCTGGCTCCGCCAGTGTTCCTGCCGCCTGACAGCGTCGCGGCCGACCACTGACGACACCCAGATACTCTTGGCAAGGAGCCGCCCTGGTCCGTTCGACCGGGGCGGCTCCTCTTTTGCCATCGTCGTCGCAGATCAGGGTGAATAGGGTTGCTATGAACGGGGACCGGGCGCTGAAGCCGCCCTGCGACTCCAGGGTGGGCAAGCCGTCCGTACTCGTCGGGCAGCGTCAACCGGGGGCTAAAGCCACCAGCCTCAGGGGTGATTGGCGAATACACGGGGATGAATCCGCGTGTGTGGCCGAATGCCGGAAGCACGTTTGGTTTCCGCCGTGAGCTGTGCGAGGTAACCGACCTCGACGGGTCGTGCTGCCCCCCTCTTCGGGCACCTGCGGAGACGCAGCGCAGTGAAAGCCGCCTCTGGTGAGCGAGCAGCCGCCTGGACACGGATCGAGGGCGAGGTCCGCTCCGCCGCCGAGATCCTGGTCCATGGCCAGCTCTCGAGCATCCGCGTTCGTCATCGGGATCAGTTGTCTGGCGATGCAGCCAGGAAGCCGCGCCGGCTCTGCTCTGCCTGTCTCGGCCTCGCCGGGCCGCTTCAGCCCCCGGTTCAGGGCGGCGACACCGGTGATCCAGCTGCACTGGATCGTTAGAGGTTGTCCTGCGGGGCGTTGGCCCGGATGAACTCCGCCACCTGATCCGGGGTGTGCTCCCGGAGGTCGAGGGCCGGGTAGCGCAGGTTGCCCGGCAGGTAGAGGTGGAACGACGAGTTGACGGGTTCGACCCGCTCGGCCTCCGCCCACCAGTCGTAGAGGGCCGGCAGCCAGCCCAGATCACGGGAGCGGACCCGCCACAGCGCGACACCGGCGCCGCGCTCGTAGGTGAGCGCCTCGCCGAAGTAGACCGTGCCGTCGCCGTCCTGGATGATCCGGAGGACATCATCGTAATGGCGCGGCGACCCCTTGAGGGTGAAGCGGTAACCGGAGCCGAGGGTGTTGGCGTCCGGCGCGCGGACCTGTTCGGACGCGCCACGCGGCCGCTTCCGCCGGAAGAGCGAAACCATGGGGGGAACTCCAGCCGGCGCGGGGCCGCTGTCCCGGCGCGAGGCACGCGCCGGCCGATTGACTCGCCCGTAGTGTATCGCGCCGGCGGGGTCGAACTCGGGTAACCTGTCGGCTGGGACCGATACGCTATCGATGCGCGACAGACGAGGGGAACGGGATGACGATGAAGATTGGCGTATTGATGCCGATCGACGAGCAGAAGCATGGTCGGACGGCCAGCTACCGGGAGATCCGCGACCTCGCCGTCGCGACCGAGGCCGCCGGCTTCGATTCCGTCTGGGTCAACGACCATCTGCTCTATCGGCAGACGGACGACGGCGCCACCCGCGGGATCTGGGAGGCGTGGACGGTGCTGGCGGGACTGGCCGAGGCGACCAGCCGGGTCGAGCTCGGCACGATCGTCCTCTGCGGGCCGTTCCGGAACCCTGCCGTGCTGGCGAAGATGGCCGACACGCTGGACGAGATGAGCGGCGGCCGGGTGATCCTCGGGATCGGCGCCGGCTGGCACCAGCCGGAGTTCGACGCCTTCGGGCTCCCGTTCGATCATCTCGCCTCCCGGTTCGAGGAGGGCGCCGAGATCATCACCTCGCTGCTGCGGACCGGCGAGTCCACCTTCGATGGCACCTACTACCAGACCCGGGATGCTGTGCTGAAGCCTCACGGACCGCGGACCGGAAAAGCGTATCGGGACGGCGGGATCGAGCTGATGATCTCCGGCAACAAGCCCCGGATGTCCCGCGCGGTCGCGACCTACGCCGACTCCTGGAACGCCGCCTGGCTGGGCCGGCCGGGGCTGCTGGCCGATCGCCGGGCCGCGCTGGACGAGGCGCTCGCCCAGGTCGGCAAGGACCCGAATGCCGTCGAGACGACGGTCGGGCTCAATATCCGCTTCCCGGATCTCGAGCGCGAGGTCTATGGCGACGCGACCCCATCGACCGACGACCTCGACCCGGACCGGGTCATCCTCGGGGAGCCGGCCGACATCGCCGCCATCTTCCAGGAGTACGACGATCTCGGCGTGACCCATCTCCAGCTGATGTACAGCCCGCCGAACCAGGCCGGACTCGAGCGGCTGGCCGAGGCGTTGAGCATCTATCGCGGCGAGTAGTCATAGCGGACGCCTGATGAGATCGAACGACGAACGGCCCGGACCAGCTACTGGTCCGGGCCGTTGGCTCCGTGAGGATGCTGTCGGTCGACGGAAGGCCGCTACTTGGTCCGGCGCGGGTCGAGGGCGTCGCGGAGGCCGTCACCGACGTAGTTGATCGAGAGCACCGTGATGAAGATGAAGAAGCCGGGGATCAGCGACTGGTGCGGCGAGATCTGGAGGTACTGGCGGGCGTTGTACAGCATCGAGCCCCAGGTCGGGATGCCCGGCGGGAAGCCGAGCCCGAGGAACGACAGCGAGGACTCGGTGATGATCGCCGTGCCGATGCCGAGGGTCGCGGCCACGATGATCGGGCTGAGCACGTTCGGCATGATGTGCTTGAGCATCAGGGAGGCCCGGGACGCCCCGATGCTATGGGCAGCCTCGACGAAGTCCCGCTCCTTGGTCGCCAGGAACGAGGCCCGGACCAGTCGGGCAGTCGGCATCCAGTTGAAGGCGCTGATGACGGCGATGATCAGCAGGAAGACGCCGATGTTGACGCTGCCGAACCGGTCGTTGGACCACGTCTGGAGGGAAGGACTGAACAGGTAGGTGATCAGCAGGAGCAGCGGCAGCTGCGGCAGGCTGAGGAAGAGATCCGTGACGCGCATCAGGATCGTGTCGGTGAGGCCGCCGAAGAAGCCGGCGATCGCGCCGACGGCTGTTCCGAGGACGATCGCGATCGTCGCAGCGAGGATACCGACCGCGAGGGAGATCCGGCCGCCCCACAGGATCTGGGCCAGCATGTCCTGCCCGAGCGAGTTCGTCCCGAGCAGGTTGTCCCAGCTCGGCGTCGCGCTGGTGTCGTACTCATAGAGGGAATCGTACGGCCGCCCGTAGACCGCGTTGCCGATGAACGTGACCAGGATCAGCCCCAGGAATGTGAACAGCCCGATCATCGCCAGCCGGTGCTTCTTGAACTGGCTCCAGGCGTCGCCCCAGAGCGTCCGCTGCTTGCGCGCCTTGCTGAGCTCGTCCCGCGAGTTGACGTCGCTCAGCCGCGGTTGGCGGTCCGTCGATGGCGACGGGGCGCCGATCTGTCCTGGGGTGAGCTTGGCTTCCTGCGACATGGTCGGCTCCTCGTGCGGTTGCGGATCGATGGGGAGGACGCTCGGTGTGGGACGCACTGGGCGCCCCGACGGGTCAGGACAGCTTGATGCGCGGGTCGAGGAGCGCGTAGAGCACGTCGGCGATGACGTTGAAGATGACGACCAGGACCGCGATCATCAGGGTGATCGAGATCGCGACCGGATTGTCGGCCGCCTTGATCGAGCCGACCAGGGCCGATCCGATCCCCGGGATGCTGAAGATCTGCTCGGTGATGATCGCGCCGCCGAAGACCTCCGGGATCTGGAGGGCGACGACGGTGACGACCGGGATCATGCCGTTGCGCATCCCGTGCAGGATGACGACGGCCTGCTCCTTGAGCCCCTTGGCGCGGGCGGTCCGGATGTAGTCCTGGCCGAGGACTTCCAGCATCGACGCCCGCACGAACCGGGTCAGCGACGCGGCGGAGGCGAGGCCGAGCACCAGGACCGGCATGATCGACTGCTGGATGTTGGGCCAGATCCCGTTCACGGTTCTGTCGAAGACGAACGGCAAGCTGAGCGGGGTGTCGTTCAGCCGGATCCCGAAGATGTAGATGAGCAGCGTGCCGGTGAAGAACGTCGGCAGGCTGAAGCCGAGGAAGGCGAACGTCGTCGAGAACTGGTCGAACAGCGAGTATTGCCGGAAGGCGGAGATCACGCCGATCGGGATCGCGATCAGCAGGCTCAGGATGAAGGAGGAGCCGATCACCGCGACCGTGACCGGGATGCGGCCGAGGATGTACGGCGCGACCGTGTCGCACTGGGTGTAGCAGTCCCCCCAGTCGCCCCGTATGTATGACGTCGCCCACTTGACGTACTGCTGCGGGATCGGGTCGTTGAGCCCGAGGTTGTCCCGCAGCTCGGCGATCCGGGCCGGGGAGATGCTCGGATTCGTCGCGAGGTCGCCATAGGGGTCGCCCGGGGCGCTCTTGACGATGCCGAATACCACCATGCTGATGATGATGATCGTGACGACCGAGATCAGCGCGCGGCGGATCAGGAACAATCCCATGAGGAGTCTCCTTGCGGACGGGGCGAGCGGCGTGCGACCGGTCGGGCCGCTCGACGGGTCGCATCGATGCGGCGGTGAGATCCGGATCACGTTGCAGGATGCAACACGATTCCCGGCCATCCTCTGGGGGAGCGAAAACGTGGCCGAATGCTATGGCCGTCTATCCCACCATGTCAAGCGACCAGACGCGCACGAAGCCGGTCGGGAGATGGCGGACCGCGTCAGCGTTGGGCGCCACGCCCAATACGGGCCGCCAGCCGCCCCGATCGTCGTGGTGTGCTACCATCACCGGTCGGGCGATACGGGTCGCTCCCGGGGGACAGCAGGTCATCCCGGCCCATCATCAGGAAGTAGGAGGACGTTCCCATGGTGGAACTCATTCTGAGGGCCGAACCGCGAACAGTGCTTGGCAAGCAGGTCAAGCAGCTGCGCCGGGCCGGTCGTCTCCCAGGGGTGGTCTACGGCCCGCTGCTGGGCGGTACCCACGCGGTGACGGTCGATACGCGAGAGCTGTCGCGGTTCTATCACACCTTCGGCGCCTCGACGCTGTTCACGCTCCAGTGGGAGGGTGGCGAGGAGCGGGTCTTCATCCGCGAGGTCCAGGTCGACCCCGTCCGGCACACGCCGGTCCATGTCGACTTCTTCGCGCCGAACCTGCGCAAGGACACGACGACATCGGTGCCGCTGACATTCGGTGAGGAGAACCCGGCGGCGCTGGGCATCCTGAGCACCGTCCAGACCGAAGTCTCGGTGACCGGTCTGCCGGACAACATCCCGGCCGCGATCGACGTCGACGTCTCGAACCTGGTCGAGATCGGCGACACCATCCGGATCGGTGACCTGATCGTGCCGGAAGGCATCACGGTCGATCTGGACGACGACGACATCGTTGCGCACCGGATCGCCGAGGCCGCGCCGGAGTCCGCTGACGAGGTCGAGGGCATCGAGGCCGAGGGCGACGAGTCCGACGCTGCCGAGTCCGACACCGACGGTGAGGCCGACGCCACCACCGCTCCCGAGGGCGACGAGTCCTAGCTCACCGGCCGGGATCTCGATCTACGCTCCTGGGCAAGCAGAGCGCCGTGGCCACAACAGCCACGGCGCTCTGCTTTTTCTCTACCGGACACTGCGACGAGTTTCATATCGAGTAGGCAAGCTCGACAGGCGGTGTTGCTCCCCTCTCTGGGCACCTGTGAGCCGCAGCGTAGCGAGAGCCGCTTCAGCGGGTGAGCGAGCAAGTGAGCCGGAGAGGGGCTGGGGGAGAGGTCTGCTCCGCTGCCGGGCATTTCGAAGGAAACCAGATCGTGATCACCATCCAGAATCACCGGGAAAAATGATGAGGGGCGATGGTTCACTCTGAACCACCGCCCCTCACCGACGGGCATCACGCCGAAGCATGCTTGCCTAGACGAGCACGACCTCGGTCGTGACACCCGTCTGACTGTGACTATCCATGGGCATCACCTCCTCTTCCCTGCGCGGTTTTCGGGCGGAAGCCCGACTACTGGTGGAGGCGTTGACCGATTCAACGCTTTGATAATTCTATCAGCCACCCACCCAAGGGTCAAGTGGCGCAGGGGACGTCATGCGGCGGGATGTGACGCTACGGCCGGACCGCCGGGCCGTCCTGGCTCGCCCGCCAGACGTGGACGATCCGGGTGATGGCGGTGACGTGGGTGACGAGGGCGAGCAGCCAGAGCGCCCAGATCGTCCAGCCGAAGATGAGGAACAGCGCTAGCAGGACGACGCGCTCCGGCCGAGCCGCGAGTCCGACCGAGGCGGCGTAGCCGATCGACTCGGCTTTCGCCCGGGCGTAGCTAATCATCAGGGCGCCGGACGACGCGACGACGACGAGGATGCTGGCCGTCCGGGCGTCGTCGGTATCGAGCAGGTAGATCAGGACGCCGAGGTAGACGACGACCTCCGAATAGCGGTCCAGCGTGCTGTCGAGGAAGCCGCCGACCTTGCTGATCGACTCCGTCGCGCGGGCGACGGCGCCGTCGAGCATGTCGAACGCGGAGGCGAGCAGCAGGAGTACGCCGCCCAGCCGGAACTCCCCCGTCGCGATCACGATCGCGACGATGATGTTCAGCCCCAGCCCGATCAGCGTGAGCTGGTTGGGCGTCACCCCGGTCCGGGCGATGACCCGCCCGACCTGGAGCAGGTAGCCACGGACATACGTGCCGATGCGCTCAGAGATCACGACGGCCGCCCCGCGTTCCTGTGGTCACGGTCGCCCCGTCACCCGCTTGTAGCATCCAGATGTTCTCGGACCCTGGAGGATGATCGCCCAGTCAGTGTAGGGTATTTGGCTGCGGCGGGGTCAGTCCCCGTTCGCCCGCCGGCGCCAGGGGGCGTTCGCGCCGGCGACGGCCGCTCGCCGGTAGATCTCCAGCACCCGGCCCGCGACGCTGGGCCAGGCGTACTGGGCCGCCGCCCGGCGGCCCTGCTGCCCGAGCCGCGTGCGCTCCTCCGGATCCGCGAGTAGCCGGATCAGCCCCGCCGCCAGCTCGACGTCGTCCTGGGGCGGGACCAGCAGGCCCTCGCGTTCGTGGGTCAGCACGCTGGCGTAGCCGGGGATGTTCGAGGCGACGATCGGCTTTCCCGATGCCATCGCCTCGGTCAGGACGAGCCCGAAGCTCTCGTTGCGGGTCGAGGGGAAGCAGATCACGTCGCAACTGGCGAGGTAGCGGGCCTTGTCCTGGTGGCTCACGTAACCGGCGAACTCGACGCCCCGGACACCGTATCGCTCCATCTCGCCGAGCAGGCGGTTGGGGTCGCCGGTCCCGACGACGATCAGTCTCGTGTCCGGGAACCGCTCCTGGACCTGAGGCAGCGCCCGGAGCAGGTACTTGAAGCCCTTCCGGGACTCGTCGAACCGGCCCACGAACAGGATCCGTCTCGTGCCGTCGGTCGCCCAGTCGAAGGGCTGGACGCCGGGGCCGTAGTGCTCGATGTCGATCCCGTTCGGGACCACATCGTAATGGGCCTCGAAGTACTGGTTGACGAACTGCCGGGCGGGCTCGGAGACGACGATCCGGCCGTCGAGCCGGCGGAGCACGAAGGACATGTAGGGTTTGAAGACGGTGTACCAGTGGTTGATCGAGCGGTAGGCGTGGAAGGTGGCGACGTTGATCGCCCGGGAGTTGAGCAACACCATGTATGGCAAGACCGGCATCAGCGGTTCGTGGAAGTGGACGACGTCGAACCGCTCTTCGCGCATCAGCGCCTTGACCCGGCCGTAGAGGCGGACATCGAAGGTGAGGCGGGCGCGGGAGCCGCCGGCCGGGATCGAGATCGAGCGGCCGATCTCGATGAATCCGGGCCGCCGGACGATGCCGCCGCCCGAGGAGCGGGGCGCGATCACGGTCGCCTGGTGGCCGAGCCGGATGAATTCGGTCTGAAGGTGGGTGATGTGTTCCGGGACGCCGCCGGGGTCACGAAAGCTGTACGGGGAGACGAGCGCGATCTTCAACGGGGCACGACCCTTCAGCAGACCGGCGACGGCAATCCCGGTGCTCGGCGGCGCCGATGATACCAGAGCAGCCCGGAGACGAAGCGGTCTCGGCCTGGGCCGGCTCCCGGATCGGGAGGATCAGTGGGCCAAGTCGGGTCTGGGCCGTGGACACGGCGAAGCCGCCGTGGGCGGGGACCACAGCGGCGAATCTCGGGGATCTCGGGGACATCCTCTCGTGATTTCCACTATAGCAGGGTTTTCGTCCCTGTCACCCCGGCAAATCTGGGCAACCCCGACCCTTGAATGGACGATACCGGCGCCCTCGTGTCATGCCGGGACCCGAGCCCTTCTCCGCCGGAACGGAATGGCCGTGGAGAGGAGGGTCGACCATCCGATCCGGAGCCATTCCACGCCGTCGATTGCGGACCGCTGCTAGTCCTCGCTGCCATAGCTCACGGTCAACTCTCGGGACCGTGACGCGATGGCGACCTCGGCGTGGTCGAGCGGCAGCGCCCGCTGCGAGCCGTCGGCGAAGGTGTGCTTGACGGCGGCGACGAAGTCCCGGAAGAGCGGGTGGGGCCGGGTCGGGCGGCTCTTGAACTCCGGGTGAAACTGGACGCCGACGTAGAACGGGTGGTCGCGCAGCTCCATGATCTCGGCGAGGCGGCCGTCCGGCGAGGCGCCGCTGACGATCAGCCCGACCTCGGCCAGCCGCTCGCGGTAGGCGTTGTTGACCTCGTAGCGGTGGCGGTGGCGCTCGTAGATGGTCCGCTCGCCGTAGGCATCGGCGGCACGGGTGTCGGATCCCAGCCGGCAGGGCCAGAGCCCGAGCCGCATCGTCCCGCCCTTCTCGACGTCCTTCTGGTCGGGCATCAGGTCGATGACCGGCTCGGTCGTCTCCGGGTCGATCTCGGTGGAGTTGGCGTCGGGCAGCCCGAGCAGGTTGCGGGACGCCTCGATCACCGCCATGTGCAGGCCGTAGCAGAGCCCGAGGTAGGGGACGCCGTGCTCGCGGGCGTATCTCGCCGCCAGGATCTTGCCCTCGACCCCCCGCGGCCCGAACCCGCCTGGCACGACGACGCCCTGGACCCGGCGCAGGGTGCGGTCGAGCTCCTCCGGCGTCACCGTCTCGGAGTTCACCCAGACGACCTCGACGTTGATGTCGTGGTGCAGCCCGGCGTGGGTCAGGGATTCCGTGACGCTCATGTAGGCGTCGTGCAGATCGACGTACTTGCCGATCAGCGCGACCTTGACGGCGTCCCGCTTGGTCTTGATCCGGTCGACCATGTCCGTCCACTCGCGCAGGTCGGCGTGGAGCGGGAGGTCGAGGTGCTGGGCGATGTAGGCGCCGAGCCCGGACGACTCCTGGATCAGCGGCACCTCGTAGATCGTCGAGGCGGTCGGCATCGGGATGACGGCCTCCGGGTCGACGTCGCAGAAGAGGGCGATCTTCTCCTTGAGGTCCTGCGGGATCTCCTTGTCGGCCCGGCAGATGATCACGTCGGGCTGGATACCGACGGCCCGGAGTTCGCGCACGCTCTGCTGGGTCGGCTTGGTCTTGAGCTCGCCGCCGCTGACTTCCGGCAGGAGGGTGACATGGATGTAGAGGACGTTCCGGCGGCCGACCTCGCGCCGCATCTGGCGGATGCCTTCGAGGAACGCCTGGCCCTCGATGTCGCCGACGGTGCCGCCGACCTCGACGATGACGACATCGCTGTCGTGCTGCCGGGAAGCGAGCATGATCCGGTGCTTGATCTCGTTGGTGATGTGGGGGATGACCTGGACGGTGCCGCCGAGGTAGTCGCCGCGGCGCTCCTTGGCGATCACGGCCGAGTAGACCTGCCCGGTCGTGACGTTGCTGGCCTTGGACAGGTTCTCATCGATGAACCGCTCATAGTGGCCGAGGTCGAGGTCGGTCTCGCCGCCGTCGTCGGTGACAAAGACCTCGCCGTGCTGGTACGGCGACATCGTGCCGGGGTCGACGTTGAGGTACGGGTCGAGCTTCATCACCGAGACGCCGACGCCCCGGGCTTTGAGCAGGCGCCCGATCGACGCGGTGGTAATCCCCTTACCGACCGACGAGACGACGCCACCTGTCACGAAGATGTATTTCGGCATCCTGTCTCGGCTCTCCTGCCCGGCGGGGCGGCCCGCGCCCCGCCGGGCGATGGTGTCAGGACCGGCGGGGCAGAGGCTGCCGGTCCAGCTGCTGGTCCGGGCCTAGGTCTCGGGGGTGAGGGCGACGATCCGCATCGATTCGGACAGGTCCGACGCGCGGACGACGAGCTTGTCTTCAGGGGTCGGTGGCTGGACGCCGAGGGCCTTGCAGAACGTGACGAGGTCCCCGAGCGTCTTGTCGCCGTTGCCGGTGGCGTACTGCATCGGGATGACGAGCTTGGGTTCGAGCTGCCCCACCACTTCGGCGGCCCGGCTCGGGTCGATGATGTTGGTGTTGTCGCCGCCGGCCGGGATCAGCAGGATGTCGGTCCCGTTGAGCAGCTCGGCCTGAGCCTGGGAGAGCGCGTGGCCGAGGTCGCCGAGGTGGCAGATCGTCATGCCGTCGAGTTCGAGGAGGAAGATCGTGTTGTAGCCCCGGTCGGCGCCCTTGTTCGGGTCGTGGTAGGTGCGGATCCCGGTCACGAGGACGTCGTGGATCTCGTACTCACCGGGGCCGTCGATGACCTTGAAGGGTGGGTCGGGCCGGATGGCGCCGAGGTTGGTATGGCCGGGGTGCTGATGGGACAGCGTCACCAGGTCCGCCGTCACCTTCGGCATGGTGTACCCGGTCGATCGGCTGACCGGGTCCGTGACCACGGTCGCTTCCCGCGCCCGGATCCGGAAGCAGTTGTGTCCGTACCACCGGAACTCAGCCATCGCGTGCAGGCACTCCTGGTCGCTCGTCGCCCGGTACACTCCGTCCGGATGACAGACATCTGGACGCGGACACGGTCGACGACGCGACGCACAACACGAAACGCCGATCCACACTGGATCGACGGGGGACCACCAGAGGCGGTGGAGATGTGGGGCTTGGGGGAGTCCGCGGAAGCTGCCATGACCCACGGCCTTCTCCATTGTAGCATGCGGCCAGCACCCGTTACACCGCCCTGACATGGGAGAAATGCGTACGTTCGCCATGGATCGGGCCGCCCGATCGTCTCGTCGCGGGAGAAGGAGTCAGCCTGTGGGTCAACCGATCGTCGTCGTCGATGCCTTCACCGACCGCCCCTTCAGCGGCAACCCGGCCGCCGTCGCGATCATGGACGGTAACCGTCCGGACGCGTGGCTTCAGGCCGTCGCGGCCGAGATGAACCTGGCCGAGACCGCGTTCCTCCGCCTCGTCGAACCCGGCGTCTGGGACCTGCGCTGGTTCACGCCGACGACCGAGGTCGAACTCTGCGGCCATGCGACGCTGGCCAGCGCCCATCTGCTCTGGGAGGGCGGCCACACCGAGGCGGAGATACTGCGGTTCCGGACCTTGAGTGGCGAGCTTCGGGCAAGCCGGGCCGAGGGCTGGATCTGGCTGGACTTCCCCGCCCTTCAGCCCCGACGAATCGCCCCGCCCGAGGGGCTGCTGTCGCCATTGGGATCTGGCGCCGCCGGTGCGCCGGTCTGGACCGTGGTCGGTGGACCGGGACCGTCCGTCGATCTCCTCGTCGAGCTGGATTCGGCGGAGATCGTACGCGCTTTGGCGCCCGACATGAACGCCCTGAAGCGGATCTCGTGTCGAGGCGTCATCGCGACGGCGGCGGGGAGCGATGGGGTCGACTTCGTTTCCCGCTTCTTCGCCCCGGCCTACGGGATTCCGGAAGACCCCGTGACCGGATCGGCCCATTGCCTGCTGGGGCCGTTCTGGGGCGATCGCCTCGGCAAGGGTCGCCTGGTCGCCCGGCAGATCTCGCGGCGGGGCGGCGACCTGCGGGTCGAGCTGGCCGGCGCGGGCCGTGTCCGGATCGGCGGCCAGGCCGTCACGGTGCTGCGGTCCGAGTTGCTGACGTGAGCGGCGGGTTTCTCATAGGGGCGCCGCTTGCAATCCCGGCCGCCGCAGGGGCCATCGCCCCGCAGGTCGATAACGGTCTGCGCCACCATCCGAGTGTATTGAAATGGATCTGTTCTGGGACCCGCTGTCCACAATCCATTTGGTGCCATCCGAGACGATTGAACCCGGAATATCATCTCGCCTGACGGCGAAGGCCGCCGCAGCGGCCTGACTCGCAAGCTGCGCCCCTACGACGTTTGGCCCCGTGGTTTGAATGCGGCAAATCCAGGAAAGGACAAGAGTCAAAGCCAGTTATCGCCCTGTGGGGGATAGCGCCCGCAGGCAGCGTCCGCAGGCCGCTCAGACGGGATGGTGGGCGATCAGGGCGTCGAGGATGCGTCGGTGACGCCCGTCGGCCGGGATCGCACGGAGGGTGATCTCGCGGGTGTCGGGCCCGGCCGGTTCGATCTGGATGAGCAGGTAGTCGTCGGGCAGGTCCGGGCCGAGGCGCTCCGGCCACTCGATCAGAGTCACGCCCGGGGCCGAGGCGAGCAGGTCGTCGAGCCCGATCGTATCGAGATCGTCCGGGCCGTCCAGCCGGTAGAGATCGATATGGAAGAGGGCCGGCCGGTCGCCGGTCGGCGGGTACTCGTTGATCAGGGTGAACGTCGGGCTCTGAACGGCGATGTCGGGGCGCCCGGCCGCGACGATCCCCTGCGAGAGCGTCGTCTTGCCGGCGCCGAGGTCGCCGTGGAGCAGGACGACGTCCCCGGCCCCGAGCAGGTTGCCGAGCTGACGGCCGACGGCCCGCGTCTCCTCGGGCGAGATCGTCGTCAGACGCCGGTCGGTCATGCGTCGCTGGGCGCGATCCGCGTCCGGAGCGCAGCGACGATCGCCTCGGGCGTCATCTCCGCCAGTTCGCCGACCGAGTCGACGGTGAGTTCCGCTCCGGGCCAGTCCGGGGCGGTCGCCGCCGCGTACTTGCCCTGCCGGACGAAGATGCCGGAGAAGGGCACGCCGAGCCCGGCGAAGACCCGCCGGGCTCGCTCGATGTTGGTGGCCTTGTCCTCGACCAGCACCAGCCGGTCGGCCGGGAAGATCGCCGCCACCTCCCGCAGGTAGGCGCTCTTGTCCGGGCAAACGAAGACGTAGCCCTCGACGGCGTCCGCGAGCTGGGCCCGGGCCACCTTCGTCGCCTGGAACGCCGGGTCGCCCTCGGTCAGGATCGCGACCCGGCCGATCTCGCGGAGCCGTGCGAGGGCGGCGAGCGCGCCGGGGTAGACGTAATCGGCGTAGGGCACGCCGATCAGGGCGTCGGCGAGCGCGATGTGCCGGTCGAGGGCGGCGGCCGCGTCCGTCTCGGCCGGCAGGTCGCGGAGGTACTCGACCAGCGCCTGAGGCACCGCCACCCGGCCGGTCTCGCGCCGGACCGTCTCGTAGGCCTCCCAGAACCGCTCGGTCTCGGCGTCCCCGAGGACGAGCCGCATCTTGCGGTCGATCTCCTCCTTGGCGGCGTCGTTATCGAGCAGGGTGTTGTCGACGTCGACCAGGAAGGCGATCCGCTCACCCTGTGATGACGCCGTCGGTTCGGTGGGTTGGGTGTCGTCCATGAAGGGGCTCCGGTGGTCTGACCCGCTGGGGGCGTGCGTGCCGATCGCGCGGGCGCCACGGTACCACGTCATTGGCGAGGTGACCGGTCGGACCCGTGTCAGATCCGGCGGGCGGTGTGGAGCGGCGTCAGGACGGTCCGCTCGACCGTCCCGCCGAACTCCTCGTCCACGATTCGGGCCAGTTCGGCGACGATCCGTTCGCGTTCCGCCGCGGGCCGGCTGGCCACGCCCGAGAAGGTCCGGTACAGGCCGGCGGTCGCCTCGGCGTCGAACGGGACGACCCGCCGGATGAGCTCGAAGCCGACATCGGTAAACGCCCCGGTCGCCAGCAGCTCCCGCCGGCGGGCATCGGCATCGAGCGGGAACGGTCGCACCCCATCGGACAGGGTCGGGGCGATGCCGGGTCCTTCGAGCAGGTGCTTCGTCGCCTCATGGAATGGGTCGGGGCCGAAGACGTCGCCGAACAGGTTCCACCACATGGCCCACCAGCCGCCGGGCCGGAGGGCGGCGGCGACCGCCATCAACGCCCTGGGCTGGTCCAGCCAGTGGAACGACGTCGCGGCCACCCCGAGGTCGAAGGCGCCGTCCGTGAGGTTGGCGTCCTCGAACCGGGCGACCAGGAGTCGGAGGGCGTCGGACCGCCCGTCGGTGTCCGCGTCGCGGGCGATGTGCGCGGCGAGGCGCTCGTCCGGCTCGATCGCGACCAGGGGGTCGACGCCCAGGCCCAGCAGCGTCCGGGTGGCCTGGCCGGTCCCGGGGCCGATCTCGAACGCGGCGATGCCGGGCTGTAGCCCGCACCGTTCCCGCAGCCGGTCGAAGACGGCGGCGTCGTAGCCGGGCCGGAAGCGGTGGTAGGTGTCGGCCGCGTCGCCGAAGATGCGCCGGTCGGTCGCCAGGTAGCCCTCGTCCGCCACGTCTGCCTCCTCCCGTCCGGCTCGTCGCTCCTCATCCTCGGGACGGGACACCGTCAGGGTGCCGCGATCATGCGTCAGTCGCCCAGCCAGGTGGTCACGCTGGCGACGGGCTGGCGCTGACTGTCCCTGGGGGGAGCCGACGGGTCCGGGTGACCTAGATAGATGAAGCCGAGGAGCCGGTCACGCTCGGCGAGCCCGAAGAACTGCGCCATCTCCGGCTCGTAGGCGGAGCGGCCGGTCCGCCAGATCGCCCCGAGCCCTTCGGCCTCGGCCTGTAGGAGGAGGTTCTGGATCGCGGCGGCGGTCGCGGTGATCTCCTCCAGGTCCGGGTTCTTGTTCGTCTCGGCCATCACGGCGGCGACGGCGACGATCACCGGGGCGCGGTGAGCCTTGCCGATCGCCGAGGAGCGCATCGTCTCGCGCTGCTCCGGGGTGGCATCCCGATGGGTATTGAGGTCGCCGGCCGCCATCGCCTCGCCGAAGCGCTCGCGGGCGCCGCCGCTGATCACCCAGAACCGCCAGGGTTCGGTCAGGTGGTGATTGGGGGCCCAGGTCGCCGCTTCGAGCAGGCGCTCGATCACGTCGCGATCGACGGGCGTATCGAGCAGGCGCTTGGCGCTGCGGCGGGATCGGATCGTCTGGCTGATCGTCATGACGCTCGCCGGCGCGGTCGTGGGTTCGATCATCGTCATTCGGGCGGGTCCTTGCTGTGATCGTCACGTCGACTTACTGGAGATGCCCCCGCCGCGGACGCTCGCGTGCGGGAGGTCTGGGGCAGGATACGGGAATCCCGACGGAATTGGTAGGCATTATCCGGAGCGGTCAGTGGTGATCCTCGACGGTCGGAGGCGATGGTCGCTTGAGACGCTTCTGAGGTAGACGATCTCGATGGCGGGATCGGCTTCCCTCTCCGGGTAGCTCGGGAGTCGAAGCCGCTGCCGGCGGCTGAGCGAGTGGATGAGCCGCGGAGAGGTCGAGAAGGAGTTTTCTCCACGATCCGGCCCGTCGATCGAACCCGGCTCTGAGCGACCGGTTCCACCATCCAAACCGTCGACGGGATGGGGCAATCTACCCGGTCCCGTCGGCCGCTTTCGTCGTCGCGTTGGAAACGGCGTCTTGACGGTCCGACAGGCGAGGTGCAACCATTCGGGCGATCAGCCTGGAGGCCCATGATGACCATCACCGGACGCGGCGACACCGCCGTCGATGTCCCAGTCGCCGCTCCGAGCGCCGTCGAGCGGGCCCGGATGCACCGCGTCCGGGACCTCGCCGGTCTCCGCGAGGTGATCCCCGAGCCGAACGCGGCGATCGTGGGCAAGGTCCGGGACCACCTCGACCATCACTTCCGCGGCTTCATCGACCACTCCCCGTTCTACCTGATCGCGACCTCGTCCGCGTCCGGGACGTGCGACGTCTCGCCGCGGGGCGACGCCGCCGGGTTGGTCCGGTTCCTCGACGACCGCACGCTCGTCCTGCCGAACCGGCCGGGCAACCGCCTGGCGGACTCGCTGCGCAACCTCACCGAGAACCCGCACCTCGGCCTGATCTTCCTGATCCCCGGCCACGACGACACACTGCGGGTCAACGGGACGGCCTGGATCACAACCGACCCGGATCTCCTGGCCCAGCTCGCCGCCGAGGGAAAGGTGCCCAGCCTGGCGATCGTCGTCGAGGTCGAGGAGGCGTTCCTCCACTGCCAGAAGGCGTTCCGCCGCTCGAACCTGTGGAAGCCGGAGACCTGGCCGGACCGGTCGGGGGTCTCGTCGATGGGCACCGTCTGGAAGGACCACCAGAAGCTGACCGACGTCACGGCCGAAGCGATCGACCTGGACCTCGAGGAGGCGTACCGCTTCCTCTACTGATCGGGCGCCGCGGCCCGGAAGTGGTCGAAGGCGCCGTGATCGACGGGACGGATCTCGCCCTGCCGATCCCGGATGCCGAGCACCGGTCGATCCGGGTGCCGCGGCACGATGGCGCCGATCCGGGTCAGGGTCGAACCGATCGCGGCGGCGGCAACGATGATCCGGTCGGCCGCATCGGGTGGCAGGGTGGCGAGGAGCTCGTAGTCCTCCCCGCCGCTGGTCGCCATCGCGAACCGGTCGTCGGGGAACAGCGCCCGGACGGCGGCGGCGATCGGGATCGCGTCGGCGTCGATCTCGGCCGCGACGGCGCTGGCCCGCAGGATCTTCGGCAGGTCCCCGAGCAGCCCGTCGCTGAGGTCCATCGCGGCGGTCGCGCCCTCGGTCAGCAGGAGTCTGCCCAGCGCCAGGCGCGGTTCCGGCCGCAGGTGCGCCTCGATCAGGAGGTCGGCGGACGCGGCCCGTCGGCGCGGATCGGCCCGGTCCATCCCGAGCAGCGCCAGCCCGGCGGCCGAGGCGCCGAGGGTCCCGCTGGCGACGATGACGTCGCCCGGACGGGCGCCGGCCCGGGTCAGGGTCCGCCCATCGGGCGCGACGCCCAACACCGTCACATGCCATAGCACCGCGCCGGGGGAGGCGACGATGTCACCCCCCGCGACGACGCAGCCGGTCCGGGCCGCCAGGTCACCCAGCGACCGGTAGGCCGCCTCGAGGTCCGCGACGTCCTCATCGCCGCGCAGACCGAGGGAAACCGTCGCCAGGGCGGGGGCCGCACCCATCGCCGCGATGTCGGACAGGTTGACGGCCAGCGCCTTGTGGCCGAGGCTCGGCCAGTCCGACCAGCCGTCATCGAGTCGGAAGTGGATGCCCTCGACCAGACTGTCGGTGCTGATCAGGACCGAACTGCCGGCCGGCGGGCGCCAGGTCGCGGCGTCGTCGCCGATCCCGAGCGTGACGGCTGGGCCAGCCGCCGCCGCGCCGGGCAGCGCCTCCCGCAGGGCCGAGATCAAACCGAATTCCCCGATGTCCCGGACCCGCACCGCCGCCACACCTCCCTGTCGCCCGCAAGCGACACGCAGTTCATCAGACCGATTATCGCCCGATCGCTGCGTGATAGGCGCTGACCGTCAGGCGCGCGGTCTCGGCCCAGGAATAGCGGCTGGCCCGTTCCAGACCTCGCTTCCGGAGATCGCCGGCCAGTCCCGGCTCGTCGATGACACGCCGGATCGCCGCCGCGAGGTCATCGACGCTCGACGGATCGATCAGCAGGCCCGCGTCGCCGGCCACCTCCGGCAAGCTGGACACATCGGAGGTCACGACCGGGACCCCGCAGGCCATCGCTTCGAGGACCGGCAGCCCGAACCCCTCGTACCGCGCCGGGTAGGCGAAGACATCGGCCGCCCCGTACCAGAGCGGCAGTTCCTCGTCGTCGACGAAGCCGGTCAGCCGGACGCGAGATCGAACCGCTCCGGGGAGGTCGGCCAGCGCCCGATCCAGTTCGCCGCCCATCCAGCCCTCGGGACCGACCAGCACGAGGTCATGCTCGATCTCGCCGGCGAGGGTCGCGAACGCCCGCACGAGGAGGGCGGTGTTCTTCCGGGGCTCGCGGGTGCCGACGCTGAGGACGTACGGGCGCCCCAATCCGACGCGCTCCCGGAACGCGGCGAGCACCGCCGGGGCGGTCGGTCGGAACCACGGCTCGGCGGCCAGCGGCGTGACCGTGATCCGGTCGGGATCGACGCCGAAGTGGGCCGTCAGGTCGCGGCCCGTGCTCGCCGAGACGGCGATCACCCGGGCGGCGTGGCGGACGGAGTGGGCGGTCAGCGCCGTCAGATATTGTCGCCTCCCGGCAGGCATCGTCTCCGGAGCGATGATGAAGGCGAGGTCGTGGACGGTGACGACCGAGCGGCCGGACGGCAGCACCGGGGCGACGTTGACCGGGCTGTGCGTCAGGTCCCACCGGCCCCGCCGGGCCGTGAGCGGTAGGGCGGTCTGCTCCCAGGCGATCCGCGCGACCGGGTGCTGCCGCAGACGATCGAGGGTTGACGATGGCTCGGACTCCTCGTCCGGGCGCCCGACGACGACCAGGTCGTCTGCCGGGCCGAGGGCCGCCGGCAGGTGCTCGATCAGGCTGGCGATGTACCGGCTGACCCCCGCCCGGCGATAGGTCCGCCCCGTCCCGACCAGTCGCGCGTTGAGCCCGATCCGCATCACGCTGTCCCGTCCGGTCGACCCCGCTCCCGGTCCGAAGCCTCCGGGCGGGGTTCTTGCGCCATGTCCAGGACAGACCCTGCCACCGGGCCGCCGGGCAGCGACGGCGGTGCAGGGGCCGGCGAGAGGACCACAGACCGATGCGACCACCGACACCAGCGACCACGGCCCCGGGACAGGAATCGGTCTGGGCCTACCCGCGTCCACCCCGGCTCGAACAGACCGATCGCCACATCGTGATCACGCTCGGCGACGAGACGGTCGTCGATACGCGCCGGGCCTGGCGGGTACTGGAGACGTCCCACCCGCCGGTCTACTACATCCCGACCGAGGATATCCGGACGGATCTGCTCGAAGCCGCCGCCGGTTCATCCTACTGCGAATGGAAGGGCGCCGCCCGCTACTGGTCGGTCCGGTCCGGAGCTCGTTTCCTCGACCGCGTCGGCTGGAGCTACCCCGACCCGTCCCGGGGCTTCGAGC
Source organism: uncultured Thermomicrobiales bacterium (assembly GCA_964244115.1). GTDB lineage: Bacteria > Chloroflexota > Chloroflexia > Thermomicrobiales > UBA6265 > CADCWK01. The sequence goes on along the minus strand of CAXTHM010000044.1, from coordinate 9,145 downwards.
CGATCCGGGATCACATCGCCTTCTACGCGGCGCCCTTCAACGCGGTCACCGTCGACGGCGAGCAGGTCACCCCGCAGCCGGGCGGCTTCTACGGCGGCTGGGTGACGACGGATGTCGTCGGCCCGTTCAAGGGCATCCCCGGCTCGATGGGCTGGTAGCCCGCTCGCCGGCTCGCCGCGCATCGGTCTCAGCATGGGGCGTCCGGGGTATGGACACCGGTCCGTCCGATAGGTAGGATGGCAAACGCTCTCCGGACCTGACCATTCCGGACCGTCCCCGTCCCGCCGCCGGGCGCCGTCGATACTCGCGCTCGCCCCACGGATCGCCGACACCCCCGCGGCATTCCGCGGCTCCTGTCCCGGCTGGCCGCCCGGACGCCGGCCGGTCGCCGTTCTCCCTCCCCGGCTGCCCGTCCGTCGGCTGGGAGCGGCCGGATTCGACCCCGTCACCAGCTCCACCTCACCGGGTTGGCTCGCCCTGCGCTGTCGACCAGACCCTTGGGAGGGTTTCCGCGTGCCGACCCTGATCCGCATCCTCCGCTACGTGACGCCCTACCGGTCCGGCCTGATCCTTGGCTACATCAGCCTGTTCACCGCGCTTGCCTTCCAGTTGTCGCTGCCGCTCGTGCTGGCGACGGCGATCGACCGGGGGATCCGGGACGGCGACCGGACCTGGCTCTGGCAGATGGCGCTGCTCTACCTCGGGTTGTCGGTCCTACAGGGCATCTTCACGTTCATCCGGGTCTACCTGCTGCAGAAGGTCGCGGAGCAGGCCGGGTATCAGATCCGGGACGACCTCTACCGGCACCTCCAGCGGATGCCGTTCAGCTTCTACGACCGGATCTCGTCGGGCCAGCTCATGAGCCGGGCGACCGACGACATCAATAACGTCCGCGGTATGTTGATGTTCGGCCTCCGGACGATCCCGCTCCTGATCGGGACCCTGCTCTTCGTCGCGATCCTCCTGCTCCGGGAGGACTGGAAACTCGCGATCCTCTCGATGGTGATCTTCCCGCCGCTGATCTACTTCACCTATCGCTTCGGCAATGAGATGCGGCCGCTGTTCGCCGGCATCCAGCAGCAGTTCGGGTCGATGACCGCCCAGCTCCAGGAGAACGTCGCCGGCACCCGGGTCGTGCGGGCGTTCGCGCAGGAGCAGCAGGAGATCCGCCGGTTCGAGGGCGAGCTCAACCAGCTCTTCCGCCGGAACCTGCGGGCCAGTCGGCAGTGGTCGTTCTCGTTCTCGCTGATCGTGATGCTATCCGGGGTCGGGACGGTCGCCGTGATCTGGGTCGGTGGCCTGCAGGTCATCAGCGGCGCGATCTCGGTCGGCGTCCTGGTCGCGTTCAGCCGCTACCTCGTGATCGCCTCGGAGCCGATCCGCTGGCTCGGCTTCCTCGTCAACCGGATCGCCCGGGCGATCGCCTCCGGCCAGCGCATCTTCGAGGTCCTCGACGAGCGGCCGACGATCTCCGACCGGCCCGATGCCGTCGTGCTCGACAAGGCCACGGTCCGGGGGAACGTCCGCTTCGAGGGCGTCACCTTCACGTACCCGCAGGGGACCGAGCCGGCTCTGAAGGACATCACCTTCACGGTCCGCCCGGGGCAGACCGTGGCGCTGGTCGGCCCGACCGGCTCGGGCAAGTCGACCATCGCCCAGCTCCTGCCGAGGTTCTACGATGTCGACGAGGGATCGGTCACGCTCGACGGCCACGATGTCCGCGACGTGACGCTCGATTCGCTCCGGGCCGAGGTCTCGACCGTCTCGCAGGAGACGTTCATCTTCGGGCTGCCGATCGACGAGAACATCGCCTTCGGCCGCCCGGGTGCCAGCCGGGAGGAGATCATCGAAGCGGCGAAGTCGGCCGGGGCGCACAGCTTCATCTCGCGCTTCCCCGACGGCTACGACACGGTCACGGGGGAGCGCGGCGTCTCGCTGTCCGGCGGGCAGCGGCAGCGGATCGCGATCGCGCGAGCGCTGCTGACCGATCCCCATGTCCTGATCCTCGACGATGCCACCTCCAGCGTCGATTCGCAGACCGAGGCGACGATCCAGGCGGCGCTGCGCCGCCTCCGGGCGGGGCGGGCCAGCATCGTGATCGCCCAGCGGCTGGACTCCGTCCGCGACGCCGACGAGATCCTGGTGGTGGAGGACGGCGAGATCACCCAGCGTGGCACCCACGATCACCTCCTGACGCAGGACGGGTTCTATCGCCGGCTCTACGACCTCCAGCGTCAGCAGCGCGACATCGACGGGACGACCGGCCCCGGCCTGACCAGCGGCCGCGACCTCATCTCCCGAGCCGGCCAGCCGGCCGCGGCGCCCGACCGCGGCTGACCCGGTCTCGCCCGCGGCGAATCGCCGAAGCCCGACATCCTGACCAGGACCGACCGAACAGAGGGAAGCGCCCGAGATGGTCTCGACGAACGTCAACCCGGACGACCTGCTCGGCAAGGCCTACGACGGCCGGATCGCCAGACGGCTGCTGGAATATCTGTTGCCGTATCGCAAGCGGCTGGTGCTGGTCTCGATCGCCGTCATCCTCGGCATCGTCTCGGACCTCGCGATCCCGTTCCTGCTCGGCCGGGTCGTCGATGTGCTCGACGTCGCGGGCGACCTGAGCGGCAAGACCGGGACGATCAACCTGCTCGGGATCGCCGCGGTGACGGTGCTGGTCGTCCGGTTCCTGAGCAACTGGGCGGAGACGTACTTCACGTCCTGGCTGGGCAACCGGGTCGTCTACGATCTCCGCGACGTCATGTTCCGTCACCTCCAGAAGCTGAGCGTCTCCTACACCGACCGGCGCGGCGTCGGTGCGGTCATGACGCGGATCCAGAACGACGTCTCGGTGGTCAACGAGCTGTTCAGCGACGGCGTCGTCGGGCTGGCGGCCAACCTGCTCGTCCTGCTGGCGATCATCATCGTCATGCTCGTGATCAACTGGCAGCTCGCCCTGCTCGCCTTCATCGTCCTGCCGATCATGATCGCCGTCGTCTCGGTCTGGCGGCGCTACTCGGTCGACGCCTACCGCTCCACCCGGCGGACGATCGGCGCGGTCAACGGCGACCTCGCCGAGAGCATCGACGGCGTCCGGGTCGTCCAGGCCTTCGGGCAGGAGCCCGGCAAGCACCGTCAGTTCGACCGCCTCAACCTCGCCAACCTCGTCGCGAACATCGAGGCGGCCCGGCTCGGCGCCGTGCTGCTCCCGATCGCGATCACGGTCGGGTCGATCGCGACGGTCCTCGTCCTCTACGCCGGCGGGCGCTTCGTCTTCGACCTGTCCCTGTCGGTCGGCGACCTCGTCTTCTTCATCGCCCTGGTCGACCGCTTCTTCCAGCCGATCCGGGAACTCAGCCAGCAGTACACGCTGCTCCAGGCCGGGATGGCGGCCGGGGAGCGGATCTTCGACCTGCTCGACAGCGAGCCCGAGGTCGAGGACCGGCCGGGCGCGACGGAGCTGCCCCGGATCGACGGCCATGTGAAGTTCGAGGGCGTCACCTTCGGCTACTCGCGCTCGGGCGAGGAGATCCTCCACGGTATCGACCTCGACGTCCAGCCCGGCAAGATGCTGGCCCTGGTCGGGGAGACCGGCGCCGGGAAGTCGACGATCATCTCACTGATGCTGCGCTTCGCCGATGTCTGGGACGGACGGGTCTCGGTGGACGGCCATGACGTCCGCGACATCACCCAGGCATCGCTGCGGCGGCAGTGCGGCGTCGTGCTCCAGGACGCGTTCCTGTTCCCCGGTTCCGTCCGGGAGAACCTCCGCTTCGGCCGGCCGGAGGCGACCGACGCCGAGATCGAGGACGCGGCACGGGCCGTCGGCGCCCACGAGTTCGTCATGAAGCTGCCGGAGGGCTATGACACGGACCTGCAGGAGCGGGGCGGTCGGCTCTCGGCCGGCCAGCGCCAGTTGCTCTCGTTCGCCCGGGCGCTGCTGGCGGACCCGCGTATCCTCGTCCTGGACGAGGCGACCAGCAACATCGACACGACGACCGAGTACGCCCTCCAGGTCGCCCAGCGCCGCCTGCTCACCGGCCGGACCTCGGTCGTCGTCGCCCACCGCCTGACGACGATCCGGGACGCCGACGAGGTCGTCGTCCTCCAGTACGGCAAGGTGATCGAGCGCGGCACCCACGACGAGCTGATCGCCGCGGACGGCTACTACGCCAACCTCGTCCGGACCCAGTGGCGTGAGGGTGACATCGCCGCTGACTGATTCAGAATCGGGTGGTACTTCTAGTCTCAGGAACGACGCAAGGCACTTCGGTTGACGGCGACGAACTGTTCATCCAGACCCTCGACGAGCTCAATCCCAAGGATTTGCCGTGCAAGGACTCGCAGGACGAAAAGGGAATCCTCGGGATCGATTGACATGATGCCCTCTGTCTCAGTAAAGACTTTGCCGTGTTTCTCCATCTGGTTCTTGAGTCCCTCTGTGGTAACACCAGCGAGATAATTGTTGGCTTTGATTGAAGCTACTAATCTTGCGCACCGCATGTTCTTGGATGCGACATGCGCAATCTGATCAAAATCAAACCCTTTAAGCTGAACGCGAAATTCGTCAACACTGCTTGCTACCGATGCTTTGATTTGATTTTGTAAACCAAGAGCGGTCTCGAATGGACCGTGTCGAAGGATCAGGATATCGTTCTCTCTTATAACGAAGTCGAAATCGTCGGCGAGCTGGAATTCGGCCCGATCCACCATTTGAAGTCCGCCGTTTGCAAAGCTGAGCCGTCCAGGCCTTTGAAGTCGCCGAGCGAACTGGCTCGTCTGCTTTACAGCTAACATGCGTGAGTCATCGGCCTCGCTGAAGCGAGCGCAATAGAACGTGACCTTGGGTAAATCCTCCGTCGGCTTTGAAAGGGGCTTAGGATTGTCGAAAGAAAATAAATGCGCCGCCTTGCCTTGCACATCATCGGCTAAAGGCATGTAAAGGTGAGTCAGACTGGAATATTCGGTTCCAGGATCATAGCGTGTAGAAGTAGGCTCTTGGTCGGTTAGGCACTCGAGCGTTTTTGCCAATGCGCCACGCAAATACTCTCTAACTTCGCGTTCAGTTTTGACGAAGTAAAGTTCTGGACGTCGAGAATGTCCTAACCCGACCAGGAACTCGATGTCACTTTTTACTTCGTCCGTCATCTCGGTCACGACCGGCCTCCAGGAACACTGTGTCGCTAAGTACAAGGGAGCGTACTTGTTCCTCAGAAGGAATCCAACTCCGTCGGCTTATCAGGATGTACGACGCTAGTCCTTGGCCGTTGGTCGCTGCCTCCTCGGATCGAACTTCAAAACAAGTGAGTCCGAAAACAAGTACCCAAAAATTGAGGTAGTGCAAATTTGTTCGCCAAAAGAGTAAGACGATGATCAGTATAACTGCAAGACTTAGCGCGAGATTCCGCCAGGAATCAAGATTGGTAGCATAGAGTGGCAGGACTAACGCGAACAAGTACGTGATGATGTCCGGACGTCGGTCAATAAGTGCTTTAACACGGACTATTCTAATAGTCTCATGCTTTCTAGCAGCAAATAAAAACAGAAAATGCGCGATATTAAGGATAAAAAAGATAACTAGACACGCAGAAATAAACACGCAGTCAGACGTTAGAGAAGTTCCGCGTATCGCCCAAAGTAAAACGATAGGCGAAACACTACTAAGCACTAGCAGTAATTGAACTCCAGAATCGGACTGCAAATTGAAGAGGTCTTTCATTGGAAAATCTCTAGAGTGACAGCTGCTCCACTCTCTGGCAGCTGAACTGGTGACCAGTGTGTCATACCAACGCAGCCACAATGTGCGGAGTTAGTATAGAACAAATGTTTCTATGCGTCACTCTCGGAAGCCCTCCCGCGCGATCGCTTCTACCCAACATCGATCAGTTCAGTTCCATCGTGTACGACGTGCGTGTACGACGTGATCCGGACGAGCAGCCCATCCGAGAACTCGTAGATGTCGCAGGACGCGACGGTCGTCGTCTCGCCGTCGCCGTCGATGTAGTCGGCCAGGTTGTCGATGACGACGGTGTTCTCGCCGACGACGGAGCGGAACCGCCTGAACCGCGTCGTTGCGCCGGCGAGGTAGGCGGCGGACTGATTACAGGTCTCAATCAGGTCGGCCGTGCCCGTTATCTGCGGGCGGTCGATGTTGTCCCAGACGACGTCCTCGGCGATGTATGGATACGTCGTCGCGAACACATGGCGGGAGAACGCCTCGGCGATCTCCTCGATGGTCATCCTGATCCCTCCTGTTCCGCCCGCAACCGCGCGGCTCCGTCATCGACCCGGCTTGTCTCCCCATGATATCCGGGGTTTTCCTGATCGATCCCGTGTGTTCAGCGGTGTCGATGCGGTTGCGCTGACACTCCGCCCGCACTACCCTGCCGGGACGAGGCGAGGGGCCAGCGCTGGCCCGACTTCGCGAGATCCCCCAGGAGAGACCGCCCGTGGTCATCATCGAGCACGACGAGCCCAGCACCTCCGGTCGGCCCACGCCGCAGTGGTACGGCGACGCCAAGTTCGGCATCTTCATCCACTGGGGGCTCTACTCCGTGCCCGGCTACGCCCCCGCCAGCCGGACCCTGCACGATGTCCAGGCGGTCGGCGACTGGGATACCTGGTTCCGGGAGAACGCCTACGCCGAGTGGTACTGGAACACGATGCGGATCGCGGGCAGCTCGACGGGCCGGTTCCACGCCGAGCGCTACGGTGCCGGCGTCGCCTACGAGGACTTCCGGGTACCGTTCGAGGAGGGGCTCGCGACCTGGGACCCGGCCGAGTGGCTCGATGTCTTCCGCCGGGCCGGGGCGAAGTACCTCGTCCCGACGACCAAGCATCACGACGGCTACCGGCTCTGGCCCAGCGCCGTCCCGAACCCGCGCCTCGGTGACTACCACCCGTCCCGCGACCTGATCGGTGAATTGGCCGGAGCGGCGGGATCGGCGGGGCTCCGGTTCGGGACCTACTACTCCGGCGGGATCGACTGGACCTTCGAGCCCAACGTCGTCCGGAGCAACGGCGACGTCCAGAACGCGACCCCGGAGTCGCCGGAGTACGTCGCCTACGCCGACGCCCACTGGCGCGAGCTGATCGAGCGCTACCAGCCGGCGCTGATGTGGAACGACATCTCCTACCCGGCCGGGTCGGATCTGGGGCGACTGTTCGCCGACTACTACGCCGCCGTCCCGGACGGGATCGTCAACGACCGGTTCTTGCAGCGTGGGGCCGACGGCGGCAAGCGCACCGACCCGCCCTACGACATCGAGACGCCCGAGTACACCTCCTTCGGGCAGACCCGGGCGACGAAGTGGGAGGCGAACCGCGGGATCGGCTTCTCCTTCGGCTATAACCGGACCGAGGATGCCCGGTCGTTCATGTCGTCGGCCGAGATCGTCCACCTGCTGGTCGACGTCGTCAGCAAGAACGGCAACCTGCTACTCAACACTGGTCCGCGTGGTGATGCGACGCTCCAGCCGGAGCAGGTCGAGCGGCTGCTGGAGACGGGCGCCTGGCTGGAGGCCAACGGCGAGGCGATCTACGGCACCCGGCCGTGGGAGATCGCCGAGGCGACGACCGACACCGGCGGAGATGTCCGGTTCACGGCCAGGGGCGAGGACCTGTTCGCGACCTTCCTCGGTCGGTCGGCCGCCGGTCCCCACCGACTTGAGGGTCTGGTCGCCTCCGATGGCACGGCGGTCCGGCTGCTGGCCAGTGGCGAGCCGGTCCGTTGGCGGCAGGAGGGCAGCGCCCTGACGCTGATCGTCCCGGACGCCCTGTCGGATGCCCCGGCCCACAGCATCGCGATCAGCCCGGCCCCGCGCCGGATCGCGCGATAGGGGATGATGCCGTGGCCACTCATGGCGAGAGGCCACGGCCGTCACCGTTCGCGATGGAGCGCCAACCCGAATGACCGGGACCACTGACACGAAGATGGACACCTACCCTGCACCGCACCCGGACCAGGTCGAGACACACCGAAGCGGTGCCCTGAGCCGCATCACCGCCGAGGTGACGCTGGCCGCCCTGACGATCCCGAGATCGGGTCGGGTGATCGACCTCGGCTCCGAGCTGAGCCGCGACATGCCCAAGGGCAGGGGGCAGGACGACGCCTTCGCGCCCTTCCAGGTCCTGCGCCACCGGACGACGACCGACTTCGCCCGGGAGCACGATACCGCCGGGACGACGTTCTCGACCGAGCTGGTCCAGGGAACCCCCCACACCGGCACCCATTTCGACGCCTTCAGCCACGTCCAGCTCGACGGCCGGGTCTTCGGGGGTGGGACGGCGGCCGAGCACGAGCGCGACTTCGGCTGGACCCACGCCGGGATCGAGACCGTCGCCCCGGTCCTGACCCGCGGCCTGCTGCTCGACATCGCCGCCGACGAGGGCGTCGACCAGTTGCCGCCCGACATGGTCATCTCCGTCGAGCAGGTTCAGGCGGCGCTCGGGAAACGCAACCTGACCGTCCGCTCCGGCGACGCGGTCCTGATCCGGACCGGCAAGATGCGCGACTACGGCGACCCGACGCGCTGGGTCGGTCCCATCCCGGGGCTGGGCGTCGATGCGGCGATCTGGCTCTACGATCAGGGCATGGCCGTCGTTGGGGCCGACAACCCGAGCGTCGAGCCCAACCCGACCGGCGACTGGTCGCGGCACCTCCACGTCGAGATGCTGTACCGGCGGGGCGTCCACCTGATCGAGTGGATGGAGCTGGAACGGTTGCACGAGAGCGGGGCGAGCGAGTTCCTGTTCTGCGCCCTGCCGCTGAAGATCCGGGGGGCGACCGGGTCGTGGGTCCGTCCGATCGCGGTGATCTGACGGGGTGGGGATTTCGGTCGCAGGGACAGTGCTGGCCCGGTCTGCGCCATCGGGCGTCACACTTGGCCACACTGTTGGTCAATGTGGGACTGTCTGTCGCGAACACCGTTATCGCTCTGCGGGGCGACGGCCGCTGCGGCGGCCTGGCTCGCAAGCGTCGCCCCTACGAGAACCACGACACCTTCCCAAGATGGGAGCCGTCCAGCATGGAACCCCTCTCCATCCGCAGATGGGGAGGGGCAGGGGTGGGGTGACGCGGGAAGGCGGAGCCGACATGCGGAAGCCCCTCTCCGGGCGTGAGCGCCGCAGCGCGAAACGAGCCGGGGAG
>CAXTHM010000043.1:2158-33008 GCA_964244115.1 uncultured Thermomicrobiales bacterium | reverse complement strand
AGCAGGCAGAACGGGGTCGGGTTGACCCGCAGGATCGCGATCAGCAGGGCCGCCGCCGTCAGGGAGCGCTCACCGCCGGAGAGCAGCGACAGGTTCTGGAGCCGCTTGCCGGGCGGTTGGGCGACGATGTCGATCCCGCCCGGTGCGCCGCCGCTCCCAGTGCCGCCGTTCTCGCCACTCGTCATGACCAGCCGCGCCGAGCCGCCGCCGAACAGCTCCGTGAAGGCCTCGCTGAACGCCTCGGCGACCCGGCCGAACGTCTCGTCGAAGCGCTCGCGCATGGTCGTGTGGAGCTCGGCCAGGAGCTCCCGCAGCGAGACGGCCGCCTGCGTGACGTCGTCGAGCTGCTCGCGCATGAAGGCGTGGTGGCTGGATTCGCGCTCGAACTCGCCGATGGCATCATCGCCGACGTACCCGATCCGGCGCAGACGCTCCTTCAGTCGGGCGATCTCGCGCTCCGGCTCGGCCGGCATGGGGGTGGACGAGGGCGTGTCGCCATCCGCCGCGTCGGGTTCGGCGGGGGCGAGGATGTCGGCCGGGTCGTCGAGGTGGAGGTCGTCCATGATCCGGAGCTCGATCGCCGTCAGGTCCGCCCGGGCTCGCTCCAGCCCGAGGCTGGCCTCGCCGCGTGCCCGCTCGTGGCCGAGCTGGGCCCGGCGCTCGGTCTCGATCCCGGCCGTGATGCGGGTCAGGGCGGCCTGCGCCGTCCGGGCGGCGGCGTCGAGCGGCTGGCGCTGCTCCCGGGCCGTGGCGAGCTGGGTCTCGAGGGCGGTCGACTCCCGCTCCAGCCGCTGACGCTGGTTGGTCAGGGCGGTGATCTCGCCGTCGAGCGTCGAGGTCCGCTCGGATCGAGTGGCGAGCTCGTCCCGGAGGGCCTGGCGCTGGGCGGTCAGGGATGCCTGCCGGCGACGCTCGGCCCGGAGACGCTCCTCCAGGGTGGCGAGGTCACGCTGGTGGTCGGCGATGGCGCGCTCGGCGGTCGTCGCGGCGCTGCCGACGTCGGCCAGGGCGGTCTCGGCCGCCTGGAGGCGGATCTGAAGCTCCGCCCGGCTCTCGGCCAGCGTCGTCTCGACCTCGGCGATGGCGGACTGCTCGTCGCCACGGGAGACGATCGCCTGCCGGATCGCCTCCAGCCGGCGCTCGGCCCCGCGCTGCTCGGTCTCCAGGTCGGTCAGCCAGGTCGTGAGCCGCGTTCGCTGCCCGGCCCGCTCCCGCGCCATCGCCCGGAGCCCGGCCAGTTCCCCTTCGACCGACCGGGCCTCGGTGGCGATCATCGCCGGGATCGCCTCGGCGGCGGCCAACGCATCGACGCGGCCCTGCCGATCGGTGGCCAGGGCCGCGACCTGCTCGGGTAGCTCGCGGAGTTCGCGCTCCCGGGCCAGCGTCCCCGTCTCCCGGACGGCCGCGCCGCCCGTCACCGAGCCGCCGGTCCGGGCGATGTCGCCGCCGAGGGTGACGGCGCTGAAGCCGGTCGGCAGGTCGCCGAGGATGGACCGGGCGACGGCGAGGTCGTCGACCACGACGGTCCGGCCGAGCAGCGCCTCGGCGACGCCGGCGAACGCGTCGTCGATCTCGATCAGATCGCTGGCGAGACCGTGGACGCCGGGCCGCCGCAGCGTGGCGTCCGGCCGGCCCCTGCCGCCCCGGCCCCGGACGGTGTCACGGGGCTGGAACGTCGCCCGGCCGGCCCGGACGCGGCGCAGGTGGGCGATCGCCGCCTCGGCATCGGCCCAGCGATCGACGACGACATCCTGCAGGTGGCCACCGAGCGCGACCTCGATCGCGGTGTCATAGCGGGGCGGCAGGGCGATCAGCTCGCCCACCGTCCCGCGGATGCCGGACAGCTCGCCGGAGCGGGCGGCCTGGACGACGGCCCGGACGCCGGAATGGAGCCCGGCACCGCTGTCGTGCATCTGTTGCAGGGCTCGCTGCCTGGCGGCGGCCTCGCCGAGGTGCCGGTCGGCGTCGGCCAGCTCCCGCCGGGCCGCACCGACGGCGGCGGTGGCCGCCTGCTCCCGTGCGGCGATCTCCGCCAGCCTCGTGGTCAGCGTCGCCTCGGCGGCCTGCTGGTCGACGACCCCGGCGTCGTGCGTCTCGAGGTCCGCTCGGGCGTTCGCGATGCGCTGGGTTCGCTCCGTGATGGCGCGTTCGTGGCGAGTCAGCTCGGCGGCGTCGAGTTCCCGGCGCTGCTCGAGCAGGGCGGCCTGGCGCTGCTGGTCGGTGGCGCGGCGCTCGCTGTCCCGCAGCTCCCGGCGGAGCCGTTCGACGTCGCGCTCGTGGCCGGTGCGGCGGGCGCTGACCTCGGCGGTCTCGCGGCGGAGGGCGGCGATCGCCTCCCGGGCGGTGGCGACGCTGGCCTCGACCGTCGCGGTCTGGGTGACGACGGCCTCCAGTTCGAGCGCCATCGTCGCGGCCTGCTCGTCCAGCCCGGCCTGGGTGTCGGCCATGTCCTGGCGGCGCCGGGTCAGAGCCAGCAACCGCTCGCCGGCGAGGTCGCGCTGGTGCCCGACCCGCTGGGCCTCCTCGCTGGTCGCCTGGAGGCGGGCGCCGAACCGCTCCAGCGCCTGCGTCGCCCGGTCCAGCTCCTGCCGGTGGCTGACTTCGGCGGCGAGGTGTGTCGCCAGCCGGGCCTCCCCGGCCTCGACGGCCGTGCTGGCCCGCGCGACGATCTCCTGGGCGGCGTGGGCTGCCTCGGCCGCGACGGTGTAGAGCGAGCGGTAGTGCGTCCGCTGGATCGCGAGCAGGGTGTCGCGGACGGACTGCCAGTCCCGTGCCTGGCGGGCGTTGCGTCCCAGCGCCCTGAGCCGCGGCTCGAGCTCGCTGAGCAGGTCGTTGAGCCGGGTGGAGTTGGCGTCGACCTCGGCCAGGTTGCGCTCGGCCTCGACCGCCTTCATCCGCAGCCCGGCCAGGTCGGCGGCGTGCTCGAACAGGCCGCGGCGCTCCTCCGGCCGCTGGCTGAGGGCGGCGTCCATCAGCCCCTGCCCGACGACGGTGTAGCTCTGACCCAGCGAGGCGACGAGCTGGTGGACGTCCTTGAGCCGGACGCGGCGGCCGTTGATCAGGTAGTTGGAATCGCCGCTGCGGAAGGCCCGGCGGGTGATCGTGACCTCGGTGAACTCGCTCGGCAGCCAGCCGGTGCTGTTGTCGAAGGTGACGGTGACCTCGGCCATCCCGAGCGGTGCCCGGCCGCTGCCGCCGGCGAAGATGACGTCGTCGGTCTTGCGGCTGCGGAGGGCGTTCTGGCTGGTCTCGCCCAGCACCCAGCGGACGGCGTCGGACACGTTCGACTTGCCGCTGCCGTTGGGGCCGATCACCGCCGTGATCCCCTGCTCGAACACCAGCGTCGTCCGGGTGGCGAAGCTCTTGAAGCCGTGGACCTCCAGCTTCGTCAGGCGAGGGCCGACGGGGGACGGTGTCACGGTCGCCGCAGTCGCGCCGTTCGCCGAGGTGGTCCGGGAGTCTGGCGCTGCCGCATCGGTGGGGTTGGCGCTCATGTGGGACTCCTCTCGTCTTGCGGTGGGCGGCGTGTGACAGAGGAGCGGCATGGCCGAACCGCTCGCGTGCGACGGCGATGCGTCCGCATACGGCGATGCGCGGTCGGTGAGCGGCGGGGATCTGGCTGGCTGAGTCAGCCGAAGATGGTAGCACGCGGCGGGAATGGTTGACCGGAACGGAGGCGGTAGGGGGCGGCGACGATGACCAGCAGGCTGGGCAATACTTGGTCCTGCCGTCCGCTCTCGACCGCGCCGCTTCGCTCGACGACGCCTGGTGAAGCGGCGTCACGCGGTCTGGAAGCGATCCTTCAGCTCGGGCCGAACGGTTGACAGCGTCGACGGCCCAATACCGATATCGCTCGCTCGCTCGATAGTCGTCGTCACAAGCGATCAGGAGGAGACGTGGCGATGACCGACCGGCTGGGAATCTCGACTGGGGCGTTCTGGCCACAGGCCCGGACGGTCGACGCGCCGCGGCTGGTCGCGGGTATTGGCGTCCGGGATGTCGAGGTCATGCTGCAGGAGCCGGAGGAGTGCCAGGCCGCGTTCGCCCGTGAGATCCGGCTAGCGTTCGATGCCGCCGGCGCCGGCGTCCGCAGCGTCCACGTCAAGCAGGCGCTGCACCCGGTCTTCAGCGACGATCCGGCGCAGGTCGCCGCTGGCTGGGACCTGTTCGACCGGGCGATCGAGGCCATCGCCATCCTCGGCGCGACCGTGATGGTCTGGCACGGCCCGTCCCGCCGGCATGAGCCCGACGTCCCGGCCCTGATGGCCCGATTCCCGGAGGCAGCCGACCGGCTGGCCGGGCGCTGCGCCGCCGCCGGGATCACGCTGACGATCGAGAATGTCTCGTACTGCGCCCTCCCGACCGTCCGCGACGTGCGCCGGTTCGCCGACGGGCTGGATGCGAGCGGCGACGAGCGGACCGGCTTCACCTTCGACCCGTTCCAGGCGGCCGAAGCGGGCGCCAACCCGTTCCTGCTGCTTGGGGCGATGGGGCCCCGCCTCGTGAATGTCCACCTGAGCGACTTCCGTTCGGGCGACGGGACCGCGGGTCAGGGGATTCGGCACCTGCCGCCCGGCGACGGCGACCTCACGTGGCCGGCCCTGCTCCGGGCGATCGTGACCCGCTACGACGGTCCCCTCATGCTGGAGTCGCCGCTCGGACCCGAGCCAGGGGAGTCGTTCCGCCGGGTCGCCAGGTTCCTCGACCCGCTGATCGCCGAGGCCGGGCGTGACGTCCTCGCGACCGGCACGCTGCCGCCGGGCGTACGGAAGGGGATCGCGCTCCACAATGCCGGGTCCTATTACGCCGCCCACGACGCGATCGAGGCGGAGTGGCACGCCGAGCGCGGGCCGGTCCGGGAGCTGTACCAGGGCATCCTGCAGATCGGGATCGGCATCCACCATGCCGGGAACGGCAACCGCTCCGGCGCGGTCATCAAGCTGACCGGCGGGATCGAGCGGCTCGCCCGCTTCCTGCCGGAGGCCGTCGGGGTCGACACCGCCGCCCTGGTCGCCGATGCCCTGACTTACCTGGAGGCCGTCGCGGTGACCGATAGCGCCGACGACCTGATCGCGATTACGCCTCCCAAGATCAGATTCGTCGCAACGAATATCTCGATGCATCGATCGTCACAGGCCGGGTCGGTGGGCAAATCCTTGTAACGGGTGATGCATAGTGTTTTCCGCCGCGTACGTCCGGCGTGGATTGGTCGCCGGGTCGCGGGCGGTGGCGAGGCGGATCTCGCCCAAGGCCCGGTGGGCCGGGCGATTCGGCAAATGGGCGTAATCAATATGCATCACCCGTCTTGTAGGGGCGAAGCTTGCGAGTCCGGCGCCCGCAGGCGCCATCGCCCCGCAGGGCGCGACGTTGGTCAGGGGGTCCGACCTCGTTCGCATTTACCGCCAATGTGCCAGGCATTTCACCGTGACGTGCGTATTGGGAGAGCCCGATCAGCGAACGCATCGGTCCTCGCCAACAGGATCGAACCTGGGAGACCGTCTCGCCTGGCGGCGATGGCCGCTGCGGCGGCCGGACTCGCAAGCTTCGCCCCTACGGACGGGCCGCTGCAGCGGCCGGACGACCACAAGGGTCGCCCCTGCGAGGAGGCGTATTCGCATCGCACAATGGACAGCGCGGCGACCGGGAGGGCTGGTCGCCGCGCTGTCTGGTTATGCAGGATCGATCACGGATCGTCAGGAGGTGGTGGGAACCGTCTGGATCACGCCGCGGCGGGGTACGTGACGATCACCTTGGTCTTCTTGCCGACGGCGATGATGCCCGTCCCGGAGATGGCGCCGGGATCGGACGTCATCACGGTGTAGGTGCCGGGCGGGAGGGTGATCACGCTCAGGCCGCTCGGCCCGGTCGTGGTCTCCCAGATCGTGTTGCCGTGGGCGTCCACCACCGACAGGCTGGCCTTGCCGAACTGGCAGCCGCCCGGCGACTGCGTCACCGTTCCGTCCGGGTCGCCCGGCGGGGTGAAGCTGGGCCAGTCGACCGTGATGAAGGTCTCGGCCTGACCCGGGCACTGCTGGTTGACGACTTCGAGCGTCCCGGACGGCGGGAAGCTGAAGTTCGTCACGCTGACGATCGTCGCCTTGTCGTCGACGACGTCGAACTCGGTCGACGCCTCGGTCGAGAGCTCGACCAGGGTGTAGGCGCCGGCGGCCAGCCGGTTGGCCGAAGCCTCGCCGTCCGCACCGGTGACGAGATCCACGAAGCCGGTCGTCTCGACGTTCGTCAGCCGGAAGGTGGCGTTGGCCCCGCGGGCGCAGCCGTAGACGGCGTTGACGTCCGGCCGCTCGACGGCCTTGGGCTGAT
This sequence comes from uncultured Thermomicrobiales bacterium, assembly GCA_964244115.1. Classification (GTDB taxonomy): domain Bacteria; phylum Chloroflexota; class Chloroflexia; order Thermomicrobiales; family UBA6265; genus CADCWK01. The sequence continues at coordinate 26,687 of CAXTHM010000043.1, read as the reverse complement.
TGACCGAGAACATGGTCGGGTGGTCGGGCTCGTCGGTGTTGCAGACCGTCTTGATGATCTGGACGCCACCGGTCCCGGCCGGCTCGTCCTGTTTGCCGAACTGGGCCGAACCTGGCTGAGCCGAGTGGACCGTCGCCGCGCTGGCCGCAGCCTGGGCAGTCCAGGACAGACAGGCCACGACGAGCGCAAGCACGAGCGCCATCAGTATCCGGCGGTCATGGGTGAGTCGCGTTGGCGACATGGTGCATCTCCTGTTCGCCCGACCGATGGGGTCGCGACTAAGCGAAAATCTGGCGCTCCTGTTTCCGGTCCGGGGAGCGGGGAGGCCAGTCGTCCCGGGTTCCAGGGACGGCCGGCGCCCGACCGGATCAGGACCGGGGCGACGCGAGACTCATGCCTCGCCATAGCGCACCCGGAAGCGCTTCGCCGATATCCTACACGGCCGGGCCGCATGGGACGGACGGGTACGGAGTCTGGACGAGAATAAGCGACCTATGGGCTATGTACGTATAGGAGCATTGAGTAGATGGGCGGCCTTTGGGTCGTCCTGCCCATCCGCCATTCCTGGATGGGCAGCTCCCGTTCCCGATACATTCGTCGAAATCGAAGGACCTGCACGTCTGATCAGCGAACCTGGCGGCGACGGCTTGCGGTTCGCCCCCCGGTTCGCCTGAGTCGTTCTGTCGTCCTGCGCGTACCTGCCCCTGGGCAGGGAGCTCATTATGACGACATTCGCATCCGTATCCGCATCCGGATCATGCCTGTGACCGGAGGTCCATAGCGGTGGCGGACAGGCGATTCGCCGTCTCGGTTGACGTTCCCCCGGAAACATGATGAAATGATGTGTACGTACACCCCGAGGAGAAGGGTGCCAAGCATCCTGACGCTGGCCGTTCCCCGTCGGCCTACTGTGACAAGGAGTCCACATCTAGGTGGCGGACCCGTATGCAGCCACTACAGCTAGTGGTTCTCTCTTGTGGTCTGGGACCGCCGGTGGTAACATGGTCGTCCAGTGAGGGGAAGACACGGTCTGTCGGCCCCTCGGGGCCTCACCGGCATCCCCGTTGCCGGAGCGAGGCGACCTTGGTTGAACCGGTTGGCTCGAAGCCCAGTCCCCTCCCATGACAGAGCCGCCCCGGAATCACCGCCCCGCCGGTCATCCCGTCTTCCCTGAACTCGTGGCGACGGCCATTCGTCCGCCGCCTCTCTCTCGCCCCTGGAGATGACCATGTCCGAGCACACCGATTCGCGCCGGTCTCCTTCCACCCATCAGGGCACCGGGCTGACCGTCCCGCGGCACTTCACTACCGCCGGCACCGATGTCTTCGACGCGATCGCCTGGAACACCCGGACCTCGCGGATCGCGAACCCGGATGGCAGCGTCGTCTTCGAGATGAAGGACGCCGAGGTCCCGGCGGCGTGGTCGCAGGTCGCCGCCGACATCATGGTCTCCAAGTACTTCCGCAAGGCTGGTGTCCCACAGGTCGATGCCGAGGGCAACGCGGTCCTCGACGCGGACGGTCAGCCCGTCCTCGGGCCCGAGCGCTCGGCCCGGCAGGTGATCGGCCGGCTGACCGGTGCGTGGCGCTGGTGGGGCGAGGAGAACGGCTACTTCGCGACGACTGCGGACGCCGAGACCTTCGAGGCCGAGCTGTCGCACATGCTGCTGACGCAGATGGCCGCGCCGAACTCGCCGCAGTGGTTCAACACCGGCCTCGCCTGGGCCTACGGCATCACCGGACCGGCCCAGGGGCACTACTTCGTGGACCCGGCCGACGGTCAGGTCAAGCAGAGCGCCGACGCCTACACCCGGCCGCAGCCGCACGCCTGCTTCATCCAGAGCGTCTCCGACGACCTCGTCAACGAGGGCGGCATCATGGATCTCTGGATCCGCGAGGCCCGCATCTTCAAGTACGGCTCCGGGACGGGGACCAACTTCTCCAGCATTCGCGGCGAGGGCGAGCCCCTCTCCGGCGGTGGGACGTCCTCGGGTCTGATGAGCTTCCTCAAGGTCGGCGACCGGGCGGCCGGCGCGATCAAGAGCGGCGGGACGACCCGACGCGCCGCCAAGATGGTGACGCTCGACATCGATCACCCGGATATCCCGACGTTCATCTCCTGGAAGGCCAACGAGGAGAAGAAGGTCGCCGCGCTGATGGCGGCCGGCTACTCCAGCGACTTCAACGGCGAGGCTTACGCGACCGTCTCCGGGCAGAACTCCAACAACTCCGTCCGCGTCTCGAACGCTTTCCTCAAGGCCGTCCGGAACGATGAGGACTGGGAGCTGATCCGCCGGACCGACGGCAAGCCGTCGAAGACGCTCAAGGCGCGCGACCTCTGGCGGCAGATGGCGGAAGCGTCCTGGGCCTGCGCCGATCCCGGTCTCCAGTACGACTCGACGATCAACGAGTGGCACACCGCGCCGGAGTCAGGCCGGATCAACGGGTCCAACCCCTGCTCGGAGTACATGTTCCTCGATAACTCCGCCTGCAACCTCGCCTCGCTGAACCTGCACAAGTTCGTCGACGCGGAGACCGGCGCGATCGACATCGAGAGCTTCCGCCACGCCGTCCGGCTCTGGACGATCGTCCTCGAGATCAGCGTCCTGATGGCGCAGTTCCCCAGTAAGGAGATTGCCCGGATCTCCTACGACTTCCGCACCCTCGGCCTGGGTTACGCCAACCTCGGCACGGTGCTGATGCGCTCCGGCATCCCCTACGACTCCGACGAGGCCCGGGCCTTCGCCGGCGCCATCACCGCGATCATGACCGGCGAGTCCTATGCGACCTCGTCCGAGCTGGCGGCGCACCTCGGCCCGTTCGCGGGGTACGAGCTCAACGAGCGCCACATGCTCCGGGTGATCCGCAACCATCGCCGCGCCGCCTGGAACGTCCCGGCCGAAGAGTACGAGGGCCTCGAGGTCCGCCCGATCGCGATCGACCCGGCCCTGGCGCCGACCGACCTGCTCACCGCCGCCCGCGACTCGTGGGACCGCGCGCTGGCCGGCGGCGAGCTGCACGGCTACCGCAACGCCCAGGTCTCGCTGCTGGCGCCGACCGGCACGATCGGCCTGCTGATGGACTGCGACACGACCGGGGTCGAGCCCGACTTCGCCCTGGTCAAGTTCAAGAAGCTGGCCGGTGGTGGCTACTTCAAGATCGCCAACCAGAGCGTCGAGCCGGCCTTGGAGAACCTCGGCTACGACGACGCCCAGCGCGGCGACATCATTCGCTACCTGCTCGGCGCTCTCTCGCTGGAGACCTCGCCGCACATCAACCGCGAGTCCCTTAAGGCCAAGGGGTTCACGGACGGCGACCTGGCGAAGATCGAGGCGTCGCTGCCCGCGACCTTCGAGCTCAGCTTCGCCTTCAGCCCGTGGACGCTCGGCGAGGAGACCCTCGCCCGGCTCGGCTTCAGCATGGAGCAGGCGACCGCGCCGGACTTCGACCTCCTGCGGGCGCTCGGCTTCAGCAACGCGCAGATCAACGAGGCCAACGAGTTCGTCTGCGGCACGATGACGGTCGAGGGGGCGCCGCACCTGCGGGACGAGCACCTGCCCGTCTTCGACTGCGCCAACAAGAACGGCAAGAAGGGCGAGCGGTACATCAGCGCCCACGGCCATATCGCGATGATGGGGGCCGCCCAGAGCTTCCTCTCGGGCGCGATCTCCAAGACGATCAACATGCCGCACGAGGCGACCGTCGAGGACATCGAGGCCGTCCACATGGAGTCGTGGAACCACGGCATCAAGGCAATCGCGCTCTACCGCGACGGTTCCAAGATGAGCCAGCCGCTCTCGACCAAGAGCGACCGCCAGAGCGAGGACGAGGCGGAGGCGCTGGACCCGGACGAGATCCGCCAGTTGATCGCCGACGCCGTCGCTGAGGCCGTTGCCCAGGCCGAGACGGCCCTCGCCGCCGAGCATGAGACGGCGGCCGCGAAGCTCGCCGCCGCCGAGGCTCGCGCCGCCGCCGCGACCGCCGAGGTCGCCCGGCTCAAGGCCGAGGTAGAGCGAGCCAGCGCACCCAGCGCGAGCCCGGCGCCGTACCGCCGTCGCCTGCCGGCCCGCCGCCACGGGTTCACCCAGGAAGCCCGGGTCGCCGGCCACAAGGTCTTCCTGCGGACCGGGGAGTACGAGGACGGCACCCTCGGTGAGATCTTCATCGACATGCACAAGGAGGGCGCCGCCTACCGGTCGATGATCAACAGCTTCGCGATCGCGATCTCGAAGGGGCTCCAGTACGGGGTGCCGCTCGAGGAGTTCGTCGAGACCTTCACCTTCGTCCGGTTCGAGCCGCAGGGCATGGTGACGGGCCACCCGAACATCAAGATGGCGACGTCGATGATCGACTACGTCTTCCGCGTCCTCGGGCTGGAGTACCTCGGCCGGTCCGACCTCGTCCAGGTCGCCCCGGACCCGAGCGACCTGGTGCCGCAGCCCCTGACCGGCGCCTCGTCCGGCGGCGGTGACGCTCCGGATGCCGGCGGCTCGACCTTCCCGAGCTGGACCGGCGCCGTTGGCCCGTCGTCCGGCCCGTCCAGTCCGGTCGCGGTAACGCCCACGGAGCCGGCCCAAGCCGTCTCCATCCCGGCCGCCCCGTCACCTATCGCCTCGGCGAGCGGGGTGGGTCACGTCGATCATCACCACGCCAACGGCAACGGCAATGGCAATGGGAACGGGCACTCCAACGGCAACGGCCACCACCATGAGCCCGTCAGCGCGATGCCGGAACTCCGGCTCACGCCCACGGCCGTCGCCGAGCGCCCGATCACCGACACGCAGGCCTTCGCCGTCATCCCGATCTCCGGCCCGGTCGGCGGCGCCAACCAGATGGACGCCTACCTGTCCGAGATGATGGGCGACGCCCCCTTCTGCGACGTCTGCGGCCACATCACCGTCCGCAACGGCGCCTGCTACAAGTGCCTGAACTGCGGCAACAGCCTCGGCTGCTCGTAGCGGTCAGTCATCGGACATAATCAGACGACACATGAGCGGCCCCGGCGGGAGAGATCCTGCCGGGGCCGCACTGCATAATCGAGTCGTTTTCGGAGCGACGTTCTTGTCAACAAGGGTCACATCGTCTACCGCGACGTCACGTCACCGCGCTGGCTGACCATCATCGAAATGCGAGGCTGACGACGTTCCGGCGTAGTCCATTCATACGGACTCCGGGTAACCAGGTGGGTTCCCGTGAAACCCTGGTGGCGGAGCAGAACTCTCCCCCAACCCCTCTCCGGGCACCTGGGAGCCGGTGGCGAATCCCGGATCATGGACTCGGATTCCGTATCAGGTCATGTGCCCGACGACGGGGCGTCGGCCGCCAGTTGCGGCTCCGAGGTTTTCGGAAGCGCTAAGAGCAGTTCTAGGAGTTCGGAGGCCCAATCGACGACCATGTTCCCCTGCTGCATGATTATTGGGTCTGTGGCGCGATAGTCAGCCACGGTGCGTCGATTCTTGATCCGCTTGCCGAGCTCATTGATATCGCCGCCGGACGGAAGACGACTTTGCTTGAACCATTCCCAGACCCGGTCATGACTTGATCCGGACTGCGTATAGCCATGATTGCGGGCGTAGGACGACGCTCGTCCAAAACACGCGTAGTACGCTCGACTAATGGCGGATCGCTGCGACGCCTCATCAGGATCGGCCGCCAATGTGTAGGCGAGCGACAGATACCTGCCCCAGTCGAATGGCGTCACACGATCTCGACCATCGTGACGATGTCAGGAACGAGCCTCGACTTGGCGTTGATCCACCATTCCCGATCGTATCGCCGGAGCCGTCTCGTGGCGTCGGCGGCCGGAAGGGCTGTCTCGATGAAGATGTACCAACCGGTCGTATCGTCCTCGGGATCCTCGATCAATCGAATGGACAATCGAGCGTCGGCGGGAAAGTACTGGTGGATTCGCCCAGCTGCCTCTTCGAGCAGCGTGCCAACATCGGGATTTACCGCAAGGAGGCTGCGTAGGCGCTCGTCCTGAACGTCGTACTCCTCACAGATGGCTGTCCAGGACGATTCCGGATCAGACCCGTCACCGATGGGTTCCAGGACTGACACGTTGGCTGGTCGTCGAGACATGGTGGCTCCTTCCCTGACCATCGAAGTGTATCGGTATTGACGACTATCCTGAGATGGGTCGATGAGGGAGAGCAATTGGCGAGCGACAGATAGTCGGCCCAGTCGAACGACATCAAACGACCGCGACCGTGAAGATGATCTCCGGCTCGGTCTCTGCACCGGTAGCAAACCACCACTCGTGGTCGAATCGGTGCAATTGGTCGACGACCTGATCGAGCGTTGCCGGAGTAAGGATCTCAACGACCCAGTTCAGGGAGCCGTCCTCCGGATCGGTCTGCGACCTGATCACCAGGCCGGTCGCCTCCGGGAAGTACGCAGGCGCTCGTGCCGCGATCTCTTCCAGCAGGGCGGCAACGTCCGGGTGCGCGGAGACGATGTCGAGGACGCGGTCGTCCTGGATGTCGTAGGCCGGGTCGATCATCGCCCGTGCTGGCGACGGGGTCAGCCGAAGCGGTTCGGTTTCCGAGGCGTGGGTATCGACATGCTGACTTGCCATGGCACGTTCCCCCCAACCGAGATACCTCACCGAGTGGAGCGGCCTAGGCAGCGGGGACGACCGCTCTCTATGACGCTCTCGCGGACGCCTCCCGCAGCGATGGGTAGCGCCAGGCGACGAGGGCGATGCCGATCAGGGCGAGGGTGCTGGCCCCGGCGACGGCGATCGGGGCGCCGGCGGCCTCGGCGACGAGGCCGGTCGGGAGCTGGCCGAGCGGCAGCAGCCCCCACGTCATCAGGTAGATCGAGAAGACGCGGCCCCGCTTGTCCTCATCGACGCGGAGCTGGAGCGCCGTCTGGTTCATCGCCAGGAACGTCGCGCTGGCGAAGCCGCCCAGGAACAGCAGCGGCAACGCGACGAGCAGGTTGGGCGACAGGGCGAAGGCGATCACGAAGCCGCCGAACGCCGCCGCCGTGATGATCTGGATCGCGCGCCACGACAGCGGCGCCTGCGACCGGGCGACGAACAGCGCCCCGCCGACCGTCCCCAGGCCGACCGCCGCCAGGAGCACACCCAGACCCGACGAGCCGATGTCGAGCACGTCCTCGGCGAAGACCGGCATCAGGTTGATGTACGGCATGACGAGGACGTTGGTCGCCAGCGAGAGCAACACCAGCCCGGTCAGGATCTGGCTGCCGGCCACGGTCCGGAGGCCGACCATGAAGCTGGAGCGGCCCGCCGCGCCGCGGCTCATCCGGCCCGCGGCCGAGGCCGGCAGCTTCGCTGTCGTGTAGAGGGCGATGATCTGGAGGACCGCCGCGACCGCGAACGTCGTCGAGGCGCCGAACAGGGCGATCAGGACCCCGGCGATCGCCGGCCCGACGACGCGGGTCGCGTTCTGGGTCGCGGCGTTGAGGGCGACGGCGTTGGCCATGTCCGCCCGGCTCACGAGCGATGGCACCATCGTCGTCCGGGTCGGGAAGATGAAGGACATGACGGCGCCGTACATCCCCGCGACGACGAGCAGCGACCATGGCTGGATCAGGTCGGTCGCGATCAGCACGGCGAACAGGGCCGAGATCGACATCACGCCCCACTGGGCCAGCTTCAGGACCTGCCGCCGGTCCGACCGGTCGAGGATCACGCCGGCCGGGACGGCGAGGACCAGCATCGGGATGCCACCCGCGAAGCCGGCCAGCCCGACGAAGGTCGCCGACCCGGTCAGGTCGTAGGCCAGCCAGCCGACGGCCGTCTGGTACATCCAGAAGCCGGTGTTGGTCGCCAGCGTGCCGATCATGAGCATGGCGAAGGCGGGGTAGGCGCGCAGGGAGTGCAGGACGCCGGTCGACTGAGGAGAGGCCGCGACACTGCCGGCCTCGATCTTCGATTCCTGGGTCGCCACCGGTGGATATCCCTACGTCATCTCTGGAGGAGTCGCTGGCGTGGCGCTCGACGGTTAGCGTAGAACCATTCGGCCACGATAGCACTGTCGTCACCTTCTAGGAAGAAGCGTTCCACCGGAAGCGACGTCCCGCATCCCTGTCCACAGGACCGGGGTATCGGCCCGACCTTCCGGTGAACCTGCCCGAAGCGTCAGGTCCCATCCCGCTCACTCGGACAGGGTAGATCGCTCACTCGTCGTACGGAACGTGCGTGGTCCGATGGTGACGCCTAAAGATCGTCGGCGTGAGTATCACGCGGCACGGCGTGCAACGAGGAGGTCGGTTCGCCCATGAAGATCGGTATCCAGGTCAACCGGTTCAACGACCCCGGCGGCTCCGAAGCGATCGGCCCCGGCTTCGCCGACATCGCCCGTCGCGCCGATGCGGCCGGCTTCGCGTCGTTCTGGGTCATGGACCACTTCTTCCAGCTCGAGATGAACGGCGTTGCCGAGGATCCGATGCTGGAGGGCTACAGCGCCCTCAGCTTCGTGGCGGGCATCACTGAGCGGGTCAAACTCGGAACCCTGGTGACTGGCGTCACCTACCGGTATCCCGGCCTCCTGGCCAAGACGGTCACGACGCTCGACGTCCTCTCCGGCGGCCGGGCCTATCTTGGCATCGGTGCCGCCTGGTACGACCGGGAGCATCACGCCCTCGGCGTGCCCTACCCGTCCACCGCCGAGCGGTTCGAGCGCCTCGAAGAGGCCCTTCAGATCGCCCAGCAGATGTGGTCGGACGATGACGGCCCGTACCAGGGCAAGCACTACCGGCTCGCCGAGACGCTCAATCACCCGCGGGCGATCAGCCGGCCCCACCCGCCGATCCTGATCGGCGGCAGTGGTGAGAAGAAGACGCTGCGGCTCGTCGCCCAGTACGCCGATGCCTGCAACCTGTTCGCGTCGCCCGAGCTCGGCCACAAGATCGAGGTCCTCAAGGGGCACTGCGACGATCTCGGCCGGGACTACGCCCAGATCGAGAAGACGACGCTCGGCGCGGCGGCGGTTTCTGCGTCCGGCGGCAGCGGGACTCAGACACCCGATGAGCTCCTCGAGACCCTGCGCCAGCAGGCCGCGCTGGGGGTCGACCACGCGATCCTCTACATCCCCAACCAGACCGACCCCGGGGTCCTCGAACTGATCGGTGAGCGCGTCATCCCGGCGGCAGCCGAGATCGAGGTCGCCGGCCGCTAGCACGGCGCGTTGTCGGATTCCGGTACGAAGAGACGAGTGGCCCCGGCGGGCTTCCCGCCGGGGCCACTCGTCTCTTCGCCACACGACCTTGGTCAGGTGGTGTCGAACGGCCGGGCAATCGGAGCGGCGGAGGCGGCCAGCGCCGTCACGGCGGGCTGGACGATGTGCTGCCGCATCGCCGAGAGGGTCTGGATGAGGTCGGCCAGCGAGGTGATCACGACCTGCTCGACGAGCGTGAAGAAGGGCGGAGCTGAGCGCCAGGCGGCGAACGTCCGGGCGAGGTCGTCGTCGGCCGGCAGGAGGCCGCCATCGACGACCGTGCGGAGGATCTCCTCCCGGGTCACCTGCCGGGGTTCGCCGAAGGGCGTCGCCTGCTCATCGTCGGCGGCCGTCGGGGCGGTCGGCAACGGCCCGGTCTCGGCGAGATAGGCGGCGATCCGGCCGCGGGCGTCGCGCCAGTCCCGTGGGAGCCGGTCCGGGACGGCCGTCGATGCGCTGGCGGACAGCAGGGCCGACCCGACCGCGGTCAGGCTGACCGGCTCTGGCTGGTCCGTGGCGAGCGCGAGGACCCGGCGGATCATCTCGGCGTCGGTCGGCTCGATGGCGACGGGGCGCTTCGGGTCGCCGATCTGCTGATGGAAGACGGTCGCGTACTGCTCCGGGCCGGCGAGCAGGACCCGGCTGAACCGGGACTGCTCGATCCGGGCGACGGCGGCGAGGAACTGCTGCAGGGTGGCGTTGATCTCGGCTGACGGCATGGTCTGGCTCCTTTGCCGGCCTACTGTACCGGGTGCGAGTCCCTCTGGCGATGGGCGTCCGGGGGCGGTCCGCGCCCTGCCCATTGGCTCAGCTCGCCGGTGCGGCGGCCGGGCGGGGGCGGGTCAGCCCGAGGAAGGCGGCGATCGCGCAGAGGCTGCACCCCAGGATGACGAGGCTGAGCGGGACGGCGGTGTCCTCCCCGGCGACCCCGACCAGCGGCGCGACGAGCGCCCCCACCGCGAAGCTCATCAGCCCGAGCAGGGCCGCGGCGCTGCCAGCCATGTGCGGATAGCCGTGCAGCGCCAGCGCCGTGACGTTCGGCCCGATCAGGCCGTTGGAGACGGCGACGAGGAACAGCCCGCCGACCAGCCCGGCCACGCCGAGGTCGAGCAGGTTGACGATCACCAGCACGGTCAGGGCGCCGGTCAGGTTGAGGCCGACGCCGACGGCGAGGATCCTCCTCATCGGGATCCGGGTGATCAGGCGGGCGTTGACCTGGCTCATGCCGATGAAGCCGATCGCGATCGCCCCGAACAGGACGGCGAAGAGCTGCTCCGAGACGCCGTAGAGGTTCTGTAGGACGAACGACGAGCCGGCGATGTGGGCGAACATCGTCCCCATCCCCATGCCCATGATCAGCGCGTAGCCGACGAACGACCGGTTGCGGAGCAGCGTCCCGAAGGCGGCCAGCGTCGCCCGCAGGCCGGCCGAGTTGCGGTGCTCCAGCCGGTTGGTCTCGGGCAGGAATAGCCAGGCGACGGTCAGCAGGATCGCGCCGAGACCGACCAGGACGCCGAAGATGCCGCGCCAGTCCGTCGCCAGCAGGATGCCGCCGCCGAGGGTCGGGGCCAGGATCGGGCCGACGCCGTTGGCCAGCATCATCAGCGAGAAGAACTGCGCCGCCCGGATGCCGCTGAACAGGTCGCGGACGATGGCCCGGGAGATCACGATCCCGGCCGACCCGGCGAAGCCCTGGAGGAACCGGCAGGCGATCAGCGTCTCGACGTTCGGGGCGATCGCGCAGAGGAAGGAGGCGACGATGAAGCCGGCGATGCCGACCATCACCGGCGGGCGCCGACCGACGACGTCGCTGACCGGCCCGGCCACGAGCTGCCCGAGGGCCAGCCCGAGGAGGCAGGCGCTCAGGGTGAGCTGGACCAGGGAGGCCGAGGTCGCCAGTTCCTGCTGGATCGAGGGCAGTCCCGGTAGATACATGTCTATCGAGAGCGGCCCCACGATCGACAGGCTCGCCAGGATGATCACCAGCGTCCCCTGCCGGCGTCCCGCGATCAGGCCGTCCGACCCAGCCACGGTCCCTGCCGCTGCCCTTGCCTGTGCCGCTGCCCGTTCCGGTGAGACCGCCCCTGCCATCCGCTGTCGACTCCCCGGCCCGTCCGCCAGCCGGGACGTCCCCGGCCGGTGGTCGATGCCACCCGTCTGCCTGTTTCCTGAAGGAGGCGCCGGTGCGCGACCCATGACCGACCCAGCCAGACCCGGGTTCGGGTCGGCTGGCGGCACGCCATGGCCGCATCTTGACGCCTCTGGACGGTGAGGGACCCGAACAGCATACCGCGTGGAGCCAACCATCGGCGTCGGCTCGATCGGGGCGACGGTCCGGACGCCGGGTGCGTGACCCGACACCGTCGCCGGGCCGTTGCGTCCGACCCGGTCCGGCCGGTCGCCGCCTCGATCCCGCCGTCCGTCCCCCGCGAAACCCGAGCCTCATGCCCCGACCGGGATACCGTGAGGTTCTCGTCCGTTGCCGGACCCCGGGATCCGGCCCGCCCACGCGTGCTCCGGTCAGTCCACGAGGACGTGACCGTCCCGCGGCGATCGTGGCCGGGTCAGCCCCAGGAAGGCGGCGATCGCGCAGAGGCTGCACCCCAGGATGACGAGGCTGAGCGGGACGGCGGTGTCCTCCCCGGCGATCCCGACCAGCGGCGCGACGAGTGCCCCGACCGCGAAGCTCATCAGACCGAGCAGGGCGGCGGCGCTGCCGGCCATGCGCGGATAGCCGTTCAGGGCCAGCGCCGTGACGTTGGGATTGACCAGGCCATTGGAGACGGCGACGAGGAACAGCCCGGCGACGAACCCGCTCGCCCCGAGGTCGAGCGCATTGACGATCAGCGTGACCGTCAGTGCACCGGTCAGGTTCAGGCCGATGCCGACGGCGAGGATGCGCCGCATCGGGATCCGGGCGATCAGACGGGCGTTGACCTGGCTCATGCCGATGTAGCCGATGGCGATCAGGCCGAACAGGACCGCGTAACGCTGCTCCGAGAGGCCGTAGAGGTTCTGGAGGACGAAGGACGAGCCGGCGATGTAGGCGAACATCGTCCCCATCGCCATCCCGATGATCAGCGCGTAGCCGACGAAGACGCGATCGTGGAGGAGCATGGCGAATGACGTGATGATCGGGCGGAACCCCGTCCGGCCACGGTGCTCCAGCCGGTTGGTCTCGGGCAGGAACCGCCAGGCGATGGTCAGCAGGATCAAGCCGAGCCCGACGAGCACCCCGAAGAGCCCACGCCAGTCGGTGAGCAGCAGGATGGCTCCGCCGAGGGTCGGGGCGAGGATCGGGCCGGCCCCGATGACCAGCATCAGGAGCGAGAAGAACTGGGCCGCCCGGATCCCGCTGAACAGGTCGCGGATCATGGCGCGTGGGATCACCATGCCGGCCGAGCCGAACAGCCCCTGGAGGAATCGGCAGAGGATCAGCGTCTCGATGTTCGGCGCGACGGCACAGAGGAAGGAGGCCACGACGAAGCCGGCCATCCCGACCATCACCGGCGGGCGCCGACCGACCGCGTCGCTCACCGGCCCGGCCACGAGTTGCCCGAGGGCCAGCCCGAGCAGGCAGGCGCTCAGTGTCAACTGGACCAGGGACGCCGATGTACCCAGGTCGCGCTGGATCGCCGGCAGTCCCGGCAGATACATGTCGATCGAGAGCGGCCCGACGGTCGACAGGCTGCCGAGGATGAGGACGAGGGTCGCCTGCCGGCGCCCCGCGACCAGCCCATCCGCGCCGGCCTCGCCTCCTGTCGGCGCTCGTTCCGCTGAGACCGCCTTGGCCATCCGCTATCGACTCCTTCTCCCTGGCCTGACTGACCGGGCGGGACTCGCCCGGCTGGAATCGGGTACCGCCCATCAGCCTGCTTCGGCTGTTCCCGAAGCCGCGTCGTGATGCCGCCAGCCGATGAGAGACCTGAACAGCATACCGTCTGAACTACGCGGGCGGTGGGGTGCGGTTGCCCCGGAGATGTGTCCGACGCTACGGTCGGGGCTGCCGGCGCGTTGACGCGCCCCGGTCCGGGACGGTAGCTTCCGGTGTGACGGGCTGTCGGTGACGCGCTGCCCCAACGGCAACACCAGAAGGACCGGACCCATGGGATCGCTATCGGTGTGGACGCGGCGCAAGACCGGGCGCCAGGATCGTCAGCCGCGACGCTGGGTGCGCGTGCTCTCCCTGGCACTGCTCCTCGCGGTCGCGTCGCCCGTGACCGGGGGCGCCGCCCTGGCCACGCAGGACGAGACCGCCGATTACACCGGCTCCGCGGCGTCCGTGCTCGGGGCGCCGTCGGTCAACGTCCGGGACTGCGCCGGGTTCGACTGCGACGCGGTCGGCACGCTGACGGTCGGGGAGCGCGTCACCGTCACCGGGCCTGAGGAGGACGGCTTCCTGCCGATCGCGGCCGACGCCAGCGGCCTGGCGGGCTACGCCTATGCGCTCTACATCAGCGTCGATGGCGTCCCGGCACCGTGGCTGGAGCAGGGTCCGGCCGGCTGCAACCGAGTCGCGCTGGCGTTCAACATCGGTGTCGGTCAGCCGTTCGACTACGGCATCCTGGACACGCTCCAGGAGTGGGACGTCCCGGCGACGTTCTTCGCGATGGGCTGGACGACCGACCGCGACCCGGAGACCGTCCAGGCGATCGCCGACGCCGGCTTCCCGATCGGCACCCACGGCTATACGGCGCTCGACCTGCCGACCTCGTCCGACGACGACGTCGTGGCCGACCTCCAGGCCTCGATCGCCAGCATCCAGGCCGTCGCCGGCGACAACTGGGTGCCGTACGCGACGCCGTTCGCGGCCTCGACCGACGAGCGCGTCCGGACGCTGATCTCCGGCGAGGGGCTGCTCCCGGTCGGATGGCGGATCTCGGCGGCGGACTACGCGATCGACGCCGACCCGAACGCGATCTGGGAGCGGGTGGTCCCGAACATCTACGACGGCGCCATCATCGAGATGCACATCGACGCGCTGAACAGCGCCGCCTCGACCGGCGTCGCCCTGCCATGGATCATCGAGGCGCTGACGGACCGCGGCTACCAGTTCGTCACCGTGCCGGACATGGCCCTGCCCTGCGGCGTGACGACCGCCGACCTCGACGCCGACATCGCGAGCGAATCCGGAACCCCTGCGGCCGGCACGCCCGACGTCAGGGCGCCCGAAGCCGATGTCACGTCCGCTGCCCGGTCGGAACCGGCTGGGTAGGGCTGCCTAACACCCGGCAGCAATGTGCGTTACGTGGTGGCGAACGGTCCCCACCCTCAAACCCCCTCCCCATCACGCTGACGTGCTTCGCACGTGCGGATGGAGAGGGGGCTTTTTCGGGTCGGCTTCGCCTTCCCGCGAGATGGGCAGAGGTCTGCTCCGACACCGGGTACCCCCGGTGGACGCAGCATCTGCGCCCAATCTGGTTGCCGCCGCCTCACCCGGGTTGCGCGCCGTGGCATCCCCCGCGCTACCCTGACCGGAACGAAAAGCCGGTGGCAGGTACCGAGAAGCTCGGGTGCAGATGATGAGGATGACGATGGAACCCGGAACCCGGCAGGCTGGTCTGCCGTTCGACCAGATCTCCTATGACTACCTCGCCCTCGCCTTCGGGCTGGGCCAGCACATCGAGGGCTTCATCGACGCATACAGCGGCCCGGAGGTCATCCGCGAGCGGCTGGTCCGGGCCGAGCCGGCGACACCGAATGGGCTGCTGGAGCAGGCCCGGGCGTTGGTCGGGCAGGTCGAGGAGGAGGACGACCTCCCCGCGGACCGGCGGGCCTTCCTGCTCGCCCAGACCCGGGCGATGGTTGCGCTCTCGGAGCGGCTGGCCGGGGCCGAGCTGACCTACGAGGACGAGGTCCGGCGCTGCTTCGACGTGCCGGCGACCCGGACCCCGGACGAGGACTTCGACGCCGCGCTGGCCGAGCTGGACGAGGTCCTGCCCGGTCACGGCCGGGAGGCGCTCAACGACCGGATGGCTGAGTGGAAGCGCGGCTACGTGATCGAGCCCGCGGCCGCCCGCCGGCTGCTCGACGTGATCGTGCCCGAGATCCAGGCCCGGACCCGGCGGCTGGTCGCGCTGCCCGAGGACGAGTCGGTCGCGTTCACGCTGGTCTCGGACAAGCCCTGGAGCGGCTACAACTGGTACCTCGGTGGGGCCCGGTCGTTGGTCGAGATCAACACCGATCTGCCGATCCACGCCAACACGCTGACCGGACTGGTCTGCCACGAGGCCTACCCCGGCCACCACACCGAACATACGCTCAAGGAGCAGCGGCTGTTCCGGGCCCGGGAGTGGGGCGAGTTCTCGGTTCAGCTGATCTCGACGCCGCAGGCCGTGATCTCCGAGGGGATCGCGACGCTGGCGGAGTCGATCGTCTTCCCTGGCGACGAGGCGATCCGGTGGCAGGTCGCGGAGCTCTATCCGGCCGCCGGGGTCCAGGGACACGCCGAGCAGGAGATCCGGGTCCAGCGAGCCCAGCGCGTCATGCGGGCGCTGTCGTCCAACGCCGCGCTGATGCTGCACAGCGACGGCCAGAGCGAAGACGAGGTGGTCGCCTGGCTGAAGCGGTACGGGCTCCGAACCGAGGCCGAGGCGCGGCACTCGCTCCGCTTCCTGACCAACCCGCTCTGGCGGGCCTACGTCTTCACCTACCACGCCGGCCGCGACATCCTCTCGGCCTGGCTGGAGCGGGGCGACCCGGCGACGGTCGGCGAGCGGTTCGTCCACCTGCTGACGACCCCGACGACCCCGAACGGCATCCTGGCCGAGACGGGCCGGTAGCGAGACCGTCGGGTCAGAACGCTCGTCCCGGAAGACGACGAAGCGGCGAGCCGATCGGCTCGCCGCTTCGTCGTGTCGTCGATGTGACGGCCGGACCCGGGCTGGCCGTGATCCGCGGTGGGGTCCGGCGGTGCTGTTCGGGAGAGCGGGGACAGCAGGACTAGCGGGTCGGCCAGCCGACGTGCTGGGACCGCTGGTAGTTCCGCATGTCCTTGCGGGCCTCGTCGGCGGTCGGGTAGCCAGCGCCGGAGTGGGCGATGCCCGAGTAGTAGCGGTCGAAGCGGGTGCTGGCGCTCCGCGAGGCGAAGTCGAAGAACGAGCGGAAGGTCTTCATGGGGTGCTCCTGGGAATCGACTATAGGTTGCAATCGGACGATCTGGACGACTCGCGCCGGTGGCTAGCGGGTCCAGTCCATGGGGTGACCGACGGCGTTGCGGATGTCCTTGCGGGCCTCGTCGGCGGTCGGGTAGCCGGCGCCCGAGTGGGCGACCCCGGCGTAATAGCGGTCGAATCGTGAGCCGCTGGCGCGGGTCGCTCGGTGGATCAGGTTGCGGATCGTCTGCATGTGGTGCTCTCCCTCTCTCTACTCGGACCATCATATCACGGTATATGGATATCATCAATCGTTTTGGGCGCACGGTCCGAAGGTCGGTTCCAGGTCTCGGTCGTTCGACCTGAAAGATGGCTGGATTACCGGCTTGACGGGGAAAACAGGACGATGACCAGAGGCGCCGATCGGGACCATGACCGAGCTCGTCGGTGCCCGTGGTCGAACTGTGAACGGACTATTATCTCATCTTCGGCATATCAATTCGTGCAGATTGCCACACGTGTTGTGCGGCAGTTCTCGGGCGTTTGGGACGGCGGCACCGGTCGACCAGGCGCCGGCCGTTACCGTTTCGCGAGATGGCGGCTTCCACGGCGCCCAGCCTGGCAAGTCCGGAATGCGGTGAACCGGCTCCCGGCGACGATCTCCCACGGATCCCGTTGATCCCGTGACGCGGATCGAACGGCTATCATCGTCTGGGCGACGGTGTCTGGCGTCGAGGCCGGTCCGACATGTCCGCCGTTCATTCACGGTCGGGGAGGGTTCGCGGCGATGGCGGATGGCGATGCGGCGGCACAGCGCCCACGGCAGCGATCCGGCCGACCGACGCAGGCCGACGTCGCCCGGATCGCCGGCGTTTCCCAGACCGCTGTCTCCTACATCCTGAACGGCAAGCTCCAGACGACGATCTCCGACGCCACCCGGCGGCGCGTCCTCGACGTGATCGACGAGATCGGCTACGTCCCCGACCTGACCGCTCGCAGCCTGCGCTCCCGCCGGACGATGACGATCGGCGCGATCATCCCGGACATCACCAATCCCTTCTTCCCGGAGTTCGTCCGCGGCATCCAGGACGTCGCCCAGACCGGCTCCTACGACGTCATCACCTACAACACCGACGGCCAGCGGGCGCTGGAGAGCAACGCCGTCGACGCCGCCCGGCGTGGCCGCGTCGACGGGTTGATCATGTCGACCTACCAGCTCACGACCGAGGACCTCGGCCCGACGATCGCCCAGGCAATCCCGATCGTGATCCTCGGCGAGCCCGACGACCTGCCGCTGCCAGCCGACGCGCCATTCGACCGCGTCTACGTTCCCGGCGACGACGGGGCCTACGCCGTCACCGCGCACCTGATCGCACGGGGCCACCGCCGGATCGCGACCATCGTCGGCTCCCGGAACCTGGCCAACGGCGAGCGGCGCGTCGCCGGGTTCCGCCGGGCGCTGGCCGACCACGGCCTCGCGGCCGACGAGACACTCCTCCGCTGGGGGGACTGGTCGGAACCCAGTGGGTACGCCGGCATGAACGATCTGCTCGCGCTGCCCGAGGTCGAGCGGCCGACGGCGGTCTTCGCCGCCAACGACTTGATCGCGGTCGGGGCGATGCTGGCCTGCAAGGCCGCCGGGCTGCGGATCCCGGAGGACGTCGCGATCGCCGGCTACGACAACGTCGCCCTCGCCCACCTCGTCATGCCGCCCCTGACGACGCTGGACCAGCACCCCCGGCAGATCGGCAACGTCGCCGCCCGGCTGCTGCTCGAGCGCCTGACCGGCGCCTTCGACGGCCCCTCCCGCACCCACCGCGCCGCCTTCGACCTCGTCATCCGCGAGTCGGCCTGACGAAGCCATCGGGTCGATACGGTTCTCGTCACCGTCGGCTGATCGACGCTCGTCCTGATCACCGATCCTGGGAGACTCCTCGATGACGGCCAACCGACAGCGACAGATCCTGAGTGGTCCGCCCCCATGGGAGGTGGTGCCCGACGACTGGCGGTATTTCGGCCGGTACGGTGGCTACGGGTCCCTGACGGCCGTCGTCCTGATGGTCGTGATCCGGCTCATCGTGCCCGATGTCGGGACGTCCCGGGCGATCGGCTTCGGGCTGGTCGGACTGGCGTTCGGGCTGGCGTACCTCTGGACCCTGTCGGTTCTCGCATGGAACGATCTCAACCGGGAACGGGCACGGTGGGGTATGCCACGGCGGGCTGTCTCACCCCTGGCGCTGGTCATCGCCTTCGTCGGCTTCAGTCTCCGGGAACCGGGGACGTGGTGGTCCGACGATAATTTGATCGTGACGATTCCGGGTCTACTGGGAACGTTCGGCGGGCTCGCCGTCGTCGCGCTCTTCCGCCGGCGACAGGCGCTGGAATCGCCGGCGAACCGGGCAATGCTGGACCGGGAGTGGTATCAGTTGCACGGGTACTCCGGCGACCCGCCCCAGGACCACGCGACGAGGCGACCGCGGGGCTGATCTCGAGCGACCATCAGCGATGCGATACCTGACGGGGAGATGTCACCTGAGACCGCAAGACGACACGACCGGGCAACCGATGATCACGCGGGTGACGACGCCCGCCACCGACCGACCGACCTGGGCGCGGGACCGCCGGCCGTGGGACATCGCGCCAGGGAACTGGCACTACTTCGTCCAGGGCGGGATCGGCCTGTTCCTGATCGCCGCGGTGATCACCACGATCGTCCGGCTGATCATCGGTCGACCGCTGGACCTGATGATCCTGATCATCGCCGGCCTGGTCGCCGGGGGGCTGGTCGGGATGCAGTGGTTCGGCACGATCCAGATCGCCTGGCGGGTCAACCGGCTGGCGCGGGAGCTGCCCATCGCCCGGCGGGTGATCCCGCCGCGCGTCCTGCTCGTCGGGACGCTCGCGGTCTACCTGCTGATGCTGGCCGGGATCACGGGACTACTTGCCTACGAGGATGGCCTGCGCTGGTGGTCACTGGACGAGCCGCTGCCAGCCGGGCCGCTGCTGGCCGTGGTCGCGACCCTCGGGCTGTTCCTGCTCGGTCGCCGGACGCTGTCCGTCCTGCGCCGTCCCGGCATCGTCGACCAGCTCATCGCCGACAGCCGCGATCTCCCATCACCCCAGTAGGTCTGGTGGTCATGTCGGTGGCGTGCAACACCGCACACCTGGCGACCCCTACCGTTATCGTCCAAAAAGGTCGTTCGCACGTTCCGATGACCTTGTCAGAAGAAGGACCGCGGCGTGTCAGAAACCCCCTGGTCGTCCACTGGACCAAACCTGGTCGTGCGCGGAGACAATGCTCACGTCATCTCCCGACTCCCCGATGAATCGTTCCGGGTCATCTACATCGATCCGCCGTTCAACACGGGCAAGGTGCAGACTCGTCAGGCGATCAAGACCGTGCGTTCGCTCGACGGCAGCAGAGTGGGCTTCAAGGGCCAGACCTATGACACAGTCAAGGGCCTCATCTCGTCCTACAACGACTCGTTCGATGACTACTGGGCGTTTCTCGAGCCGCGGTTGGAGCAGGCCTTTCGTCTCCTGACCGACGACGGTACGCTCTATCTTCATCTGGACTATCGCGAAGTCCACTACGCAAAGGTGCTCCTGGACGCGTTGTTCGGGCGCGAATGTTTCCTCAACGAGATCATCTGGGCCTACGACTACGGTGCTCGCGCCAGGAAGAAGTGGCCGGCCAAGCACGACAACATCCTGGTGTATGTGAAGAACCCTGAGACGTATTTCTTCAACAGCGAGGAGGTCGATCGCGAGCCGTACATGGCTCCTGGCCTAGTTACGCCCGAGAAGGCGGCCAACGGCAAGCTCCCGACCGATGTCTGGTGGCACACGATCGTGTCACCGACTGGCAAGGAGAAGACGGGCTACGCGACCCAGAAACCCGAGGGCATCCTCCGTCGGATCGTTCAGGCGAGTAGCCAACCGGGCGACTGGGTGCTCGATTTCTTCGCTGGCAGCGGAACCCTTGGTGCGGTTGCACTGGACCTGGATCGGAAATTCATGCTGGTCGACAGCAACCCCGAGGCGATCCTGGTCATCAAGAACCGGCTTGGAAACGGCCGGCAAGGCGCAGCCGTCAGCTATGTCGAGCATGTGGTCCGAGCGCAGACGGGCGACTGATGCAGCCAGTCGTCGACCCTGACGTTCAGATCCTTGCCGGCCTCGCGACGGCGATTGCGCCTGATTACGCACGCGCGGCTGACGACGCCAGGCTGATCACCTCGAATCCCAGAGGCGCGGCCGGAAGCTGATTTCCAGGTCGATGGTTGCTTCGCTAATCGTCGGAGTACAGGGCGGTGTGGATGCGGAGGGCCATCTGGAGGCGCAGCCGGATGTCGGAATCGTCCAGGTCCAGACCGGTGATCTCGCCGATCCGGTCCAGCCGGTAGAGGACGGTGTTGCGGTGGACGGCCAGGAGGGCGGCCGCTTCCTTGGGGGAGCAGTTGGCCCGGAAGAACGCCTGCAGGGTCCGGATCAGGTCGGCGCCGTGCTGCTGGTCATAGGTGAGCAGCGAGGTCAGGGCCTCGTCATGGAACTCCCGGATCTCCGGCAGCCCTTCGGCCGCGAAGATGATCCGGTAGATGCCGAGTTCCGAGAAGGCGGTCGCGTGGCCGGGCCCGTTCAGGCGGCGGCCGAGGGTCAGCGCCTGGCGGGCTTCCTGGTGGGAGCGCCGGATGCCGCCGATGCCGCTCTCGCGCTGGCCGTAGCCGACCGAGACCAGCTCGGTGCTGCTCGGCCCGTTGACCATGTCGATCGCCGCCTGGAGCTCGTCCCGGATCAGCGTCGCGACCGGGGCGAGTTCGTCCTCCTCGCCGACCGGCCAGACGATCTCGGCGGCATTGTTGCGCACCCGCCAGAGGGGCCGGTTGCCGCGCAGCCCGAGGGTCGCGGCGGCGCGCTGGAGGGTCTCGTCGAGCATGCTCCAGCGCCCCTCGCGGTTGCGGGCGATCGCGTTGGTCGTCGTGCCGGTCCGGTCGACCCGGGCGATCAGGGCGATGTGCGGCCCCTCGAGGTCGTGGCCGAGGCGGCGGGCCTGCTGGAGCAGGGAGACCTCGCTGCGGAGGGCGCCGTCGAGGACTTCGTCGAGGACGTTGAGCTCGACCTCGCGCCGGACGCTGGCGGCGGCCTGCTCCCGGGCCAGCACGACCGCGCAGGCGGCCGCGCCGTGCGAGGCCAGCACGTTGTCCTCGGATGTGACCTGGGCGATCGGGATGATCAGGGAGACGCTGCCGAGCAGCCCGTCCCGGCCGATCACCGGGGCGACGACCCGCTCCCACTGGCCATCGATCGGCACGACCTGCGACGGCGGCTCGACCGGGCTGGCGGCGGTGGTCGAGCGCAGCCACGTCGCGACGGTGGCGTAGCTGGAGGCCAGCGCCGACTCGATCGTCGCCAGGGCCGGGACGGCCCCGCCCGGTCCCTCGGTCGTCGTCTGGTAGGTGAGCAGGCGACCGTCCCGCCCCTCCAGCGCGATGGGGCGGCCGGCCAGCCCGGACAGGCCGCGGACGACCGTCGCCAGCGGTTCGCCGGCGATCGCGAGCTCCATCAGCCGGCGGGAGACTTCCTGCCCGCGGCGGTTGACGACGCGGCGGCGCTCGGTGACATACCGCGCCGTCTCGCGCTCGAGCACGCTCAGGTCGGTGTCGGACGGGAGCTGGAGCAAGGGGGTGCTGGTCTCGTCGGCGGCGACCTGGGCGGCGGTGTCGATCGCGCCGACCTGGGCGATCCCGGCGACGCCGAAGCCGGCCAGTTGCCGGATCGCACCGGCCAGCGTCAGGCGCTCGTCCAGCAGCGGCAGCAGGTTCTCGGAGAGCAGCACGAGTTCTCCCCGGCTGAGGTGGCCGAAGGCGGGCGGGGTGGGGCGAATCCGGGTCGCCCAGGTCACTTCGCGGTCCAGGCCAGCCGAGCCGGCCGCGACGGTCGTGCCGGCGGGGAGCGCCACGCCGATCAGATCTCGAACGGTGATCACCCGCGGGTCCTCCTGACGTCCGGGAATCGGGACGGGGTCGGCGTCGGCCATGACGCCGGGGCGGGAATGGGTCTCCGCCGGGTGGTCGGCCGGGTGGCGCTACAGATAGCGGGCGTGCTCCCATGGGCTGACGTCGCGGCGGAAGTCGTCCCACTCCGCTCGCTTGACGGAGAGGAGTTGCTCGAAGATGTAGTCGCCGAGTGCGGACCGGATCACGTCATCCTCGGCCATCGACGTCAGGGCGTCGCCGAGCGACATCGGCAGCTTGGGCGTCCCGAGGCGCTCCAGCTCGGCGTCGTCGTAGGCGACGAGGCTCTCGTCGAGCGGGTAGGGCGGCTCCTCGGCGTGCTCGATCCCGTCCAGCCCGCAGCTGATCGCGACGGCGAGAGCGAGGTACGGGTTCGCCATCGCGTCCGGGCTGCGCAGTTCGAGCTGGAGCGCCTCGCCGGCGATCCCGTTCGGGACCCGGATCAGCGACGACTCGCCGACGCGGGCCCAGCGGGCGTGGCGGGGGGCGCGGTGGCCGGCGGCGAGGCGCTTGTAGGAGTTCACGGTCGGGGCCAGGATCGCGCACATGCCGGGGGCGTGGGCGAGCTGCCCGGCGATCAGGTAGCGGGCGGTCGCGGAGAGGTCGTCGCCGCCGTCGCCGCGCTCGTCCCGGAGGGCGTCGCCGCCGCCGGGGTAGTGGGCGACCTGCTGGAACAGGTGCATCCCCGAGCCGGCCGCGTCGGTGAACGGCTTCGGCATGAACGTCGCCTGGAAGCCGCGGCGCTGGGCGACGGAGCGGATCACCTGCCGGACCGTCATGATCTGGTCGGCCATCCGGATCCCGCCGGCCGGGAGCAGGTCGAGCTCCTCCTGGCCGGGGCCGGTCTCGTGGTGGCTGCCGCCGACACCGACGCCGAGTCCCTGGAGGGCCGCGACGATCTCGTCCCGGGTGGCGGTGATCATGTCCTCGCCGATGCCGAAGTAGCCGCCGGTGCGGGACCGCCGCGGTGCGACGCCGACGAACGGTTGCCCCTCGCCGAGTCCGCCGTCGGGCGCCTTGAGCAGGTAGTACTCGATCTCCAGCGCGACGCGGTAATCGAACCCGGCGGCGGCGGCCCGGACGAGGACCCGCTCCAGGGCCGAGCGGGGGTCGCCGGGGAAGGGCTGGCCGTCGCCCCGGCGAACGGAGCAGTACAGCCGGCCACGGGGGCGACCGTCGTTACCGAACAGGTCGGGCGGGATCAGCACCATCGTCGATGCGTCCGGGACGAGGAACAGGTCGAGCTCGGTCCGCCGGTCGCCGCCGGTCAGGGCCGAACCGTCGAAGCGGTAACCCCGCGCCATCGCGTCCGTCAGTAGCGTGACCGGGATCGTCAGGGCCTTGGTCCCGCCGGTGATGTCGCTGAAGAGGAGGTCGACGACCTGGACGCCGGCCGCGATCAGCCGCTGGGTCGCGTCGCCGGCGAGGTCGTCCCCGATCGTCGCGTCCTGTCCGATGGAACCGTCGACCGATCTTCCCGCCGTATCCATGTTGGTCTCCCAGGGCGAGCCGAAGTGCGGTGGCACGTCGCCAGGGCACATTTGGGCGCCGCACATAAACCGACCGGAACCTGATGGTGCATATCGTAGGAGGTCTGCCGGGAAGGCACAACATCGGCGGCGCTCTCGCTCGGCCAGGGCGGGCACTCCACTCGGTGTCCGGCAGCTCCGAGCGACCTCGAACGGTGGCCCATCCGCGTCCCGAAGGGTCCGAAACCGGCGTGACGCCGACGTTCCGTCGTTCGTGAGCGCTCGGATGAGCCGATCCGCGCGGTCCCGATGGCATCGTCCGCTCCGAGTCGGCGCTTGCCATGGTGCGTCGTGCACATCGCCACGACAATGGCGGCGTGGCTGGGCAGGGCGCCCAAAGCCGTAACGGCGATCTCTGATCCGTCGTACGTACCCATGATGCGCAGGAATCGCTAGAATCCTGGCTATGTCTGGTCATCCTGCCGACTGGGACGCGACCGAGTGGAGCATCTGCTCGGTCGTCGCCGTTGCCGGATCTGACCCCCGGTGCCGCGCCGGGCGACCGCCGGCCTGGACGACGGCCCGTCATTCCGCCCACGGCTTGTGCGCCGGGTCTGTGACCGCCTGACCGGCACACCCACACGACGCCATGGATGACTCGCGGCACCGGCAGCACCCGCACCCTGGCTCCCGCCCGGGACCACATCACCGTGTTATGGAGGAGGACCGTGGCAATGGTCGATCAGCCCGCCAACCAGCCAGGCA
>CAXTHM010000043.1:0-2148 GCA_964244115.1 uncultured Thermomicrobiales bacterium | reverse complement strand
GCATCTACGCTCCGGTCGCCAGTGCGCTCAGCGGGGCTCCCGACGCCGCGACCATTGCCCGTCACGCCCCGATGTACGACTTCGGCGCCGAGCACGACAACTGCGGGGTCGGCCTGGTCGTCGACATCGCCGGCCGCCCGGCCCGCCGCATCCTCGACCTCGGTCTTCGCGGGCTGGTCGACCTGACCCACCGTGGCGGCGTCGGCGCCGATCCCCGGACCGGGGACGGCGCCGGTGTCCTGACGCAGGTCCCGCTGAAGCTGTTCGGGCCGGACCTCACCCGCTTCGGCCAGGACCCGGCCACGTTCGCCGCCGGCGACCTCGGCGTCGCCGTCGTCTTCCTGCCGCCAGGTGGGGACGCCGCCGCCGGACGGGCCGCCGTCGAGACCGGCATGGCCACCTACGACCTGCCCGTGCTCGGCTGGCGCGAGGTCCCGGTCAACCCGGAGATCCTCGGCCCGACCGCGGCCGTCTCCCGGCCGGAGATCAGCCAGCTCCTCGTCCGCCGTCCGGAGGGACACACCGTCGAGCGGTTCGAGCGCGAGCTGATGCTGGCCCGCCGGGCCGGGGAGCGGGCGGCGCTGGCGGCCGGGGTCGCCGGGCTGGCGATCACGTCCTGCTCGGCCCGGACGATCGTCTACAAGGGATTCTGCCTGCCAACGGACCTGCCGAAGTTCTACGCCGACCTGAACTCGCCCGACTACGAGACCGCGATCGTCCTGTTCCACCAGCGCTACAGCACCAACACCTTCCCGACCTGGGCGCTGGCGCAGCCGTTCCGCTTCCTCGCCCACAACGGCGAGATCAACACCGTCACCGGCAACCGGCTCTGGATGCAGGCCCGCAAACCGGCCTTTGAGCTGACCGCCGACGGCCGGACCTACGGCCGCGAGGCGCTCGAGCCCGTCGTCAGCATGGACGGCTCGGACTCGCTCTCGCTCGACAACACGCTGGAGTTGCTGTTCCACGGCGGCCGCTCGCTGCCGCACGCGCTGATGATGCTGGTCCCGGAGCCGTGGGAGCAGTCGCCGGAGATGCCGGCCGACGTTCGAGCCTTCTATGACTACCACGCCGGCCTGATCGAGCAGTGGGACGGCCCCGCCGCCCTCGCCTTCAGCGACGGCGTCTTCGCCGGGGCGACACTGGACCGCAACGGGCTCCGGCCCTCGCGCTGGGCCCGGACCAGCGACGGCCTGTTCATCGCTGGCTCCGAGGCCGGGACGGTCAAGGTCGACCCGACGACGATCGTCGAGAAGGGCCGGCTCGGCCCCGGCCAGATGATCCTCGTCGACACCAGCCGGGGCGTGATCCTGCGCAACGAGGAGATCAAGCGCGAGGTCGCTGGGACGGCGCCGTGGGCCGAATGGCTCGCCGAGCACCGCGTCCTGCCGCCGGTTGCGGAAATCGCGAAGCCGAAGCTGATGGCCGCCGCCGCGCCGGTCGCGCCTGTTGCCGACGAAGATCCGATCGCGAAGGCAAAGGCCCGCGCCCAGGCGATGCGCGCCGCCCGCGCCGCCGAGGCCAACGGCGCCGGGTCCGACAACGTCGCCGCGAATGGCGCCAACGGCACCGCTCCGACCGATATCGCCGTGAAGCCGCCGGCGTCCGACCGCTCCGGCTCCTCCCGCCCGACGCGGACGAAGACCGACCCCGAGACCCTCGCCGCCCAGCGCGTCTTCGGCTACAGCGCCGAGGACATCCGGCTGATCGTCCAGCCGATGGCGGCCGAGGCCAAGGAGCCGACCTGGTCGATGGGCGACGACGCGCCGCTGGCCGTCCTGAGCGACCGCGTCCGGCCGCTGTCGTCCTACTTCCGCCAGCGCTTCGCCCAGGTGACCAACCCGGCGATCGACTCGCTGCGGGAGCGCAAGGTGATGGCGCTCGATGCCTTCATCGGGCCGCGCGGCAACCTGCTCGCCCAGCGCCCGGAGGCCGCCCGGCTGCTCCACCTGCCGAGCAGCTCGATCGACGAGGCGACCTTCGACCACATCGCCGCCTTCGACGGCCGCAACGGCCTGCGCAGCGTGACCGTGTCGACCCTGTTCCCGGTCGCCGATGTCGTCGGGGCCGTCGAGATCGCGATCGACCGCGTCCTCGCCGAGGCGACCGCCGCGATCCGTGCCGGGGCCGGGATCGTGATCCTGAGTG
>CAXTHM010000042.1:0-33193 GCA_964244115.1 uncultured Thermomicrobiales bacterium | reverse complement strand
CCCAGCGTGGCGGTGGCGGGTCGGTCAGCCAACGGGACGATGAGCGTGGCCAGCAGCAGGGCGACGAGCAGCCGGTGCCCAAGGCGACCCGGAGGCGGCGTGATGGTCGAAAGACGGGGCATCGCAGCGTTCCTCTCGGGGACAGGCATCGATGGGCGGAGCCGTCGCGATCGGGCAGGCATCGGACGAGCCCGTCCGTCCGTCCGCTCGATCGATCGAACGGGCAGCGACACCGTCGCCACGAGACCGAGGGGACGGACCGGCTGATTCTACCGTGCGCCGGTCTCGCCCCGGCCGCACCGGTTGACCGGCGTGCCGGAGTGGACAGACGACCGGGCGGCAGGCATCATCCGCCCATGCTGACCGCTGACCTTCCGTTCGATCCGCCGGACCTCACGTTGCCAACCGTGCTGGTCGTCCCGGACCGGCTCTGGCGGGCGATGGCCGACCATGCGCAGACGGCGCGGCCGAACGAGTCGGTCGGGCTGCTGGCGACGGTCCGGGACGGGAGCGGGATCGTCGCCACCGCCTGGTTCCCCGGAACCAACGTCGATGCCTCCCCGATGCGCTATACAATGGATCGCACTGAGGTCGGGGTCGCCGTCGCGCGGATGGCCCGGTCGAGCTGGTCGCTGGGCGTCATCGTCCACTCCCATCCCGACGACCCGGCCGTGCCGTCGGAGACCGATCTGCGCGAGCACCGGTATCCGGACGCGCTGATGGGTATCATCTCGCTGGCGGCAGAGCAGCCCAAACTGCGCGTCTGGGCACCGGGGCGGGGACACGCCAGGACCGAACAGCGGACGGCCGAGATCGCCGTCCGGATCATGGCTCGACGGACGATCGACGAGGAGCACTGGTGACGGCAGCCGAACCCACGCCCGAACGGATCATCGCGGACCTGGCGGCGTTCCCGGAAGACCTGTCGCGCCTGCTGGCCGACCAGCCGACAGAGGCACTGCTGGCCCCCGCGAGCGACGGAGGACTCGGCGTCGTCGAGTTGCTGCCGCACCTGCGGGACTGGGAGCAGATCTTCATCGGCCGGGTCGACGCGATCCTGATGGACGAGCACCCGGTGCTCCCGGCCTTCGACGACGAGCTGTGGTCGATCGAGCGCGACTACCGCGGCCAGGACCCGGCGGTGGTCCTGCGGGAGTTCCTCTCGCTCCGTGCCGACCTGATCCGCCACCTCGCCCACGCCGACGAGGACGCCTGGCGCCGGACCGCCGACCACGAGACGTACGGCGAGATCACGCTGGGCTGGCTGGCCGGCCAGATCGTGACGAGCGACGCCGACCACGGCGACCGGATCCGCGAGGCACTGAGCTGACCGCCGGACCGGGCCCCGAGCGCTGACCCACCGACCCGCATCACCCCCGAGGACGACGATCCATGGACCAGCCGGGTGCCGGCAATGCCGATCTCCCCTACGCATCGGCCGCCGAGCTCGGGCGCGAGTTCTTCGACGCCCTCGACGCCCGCGACCCCCATCGCCTCCGCGCGACGCTGGCCGACGACGCCGTCTTCCGCGCCCTCCCCCACCGCGACCCGCTCGGGCCGGCCGACGCGATCGTCGACTACTTCGGCACCGTCGTCTCGTCCTACCCCGACGGCCGCTGGGAGATCGTCGGCACGATCGGGGAGGCCGACGCGGCGGCGATCGTCTTCGCCATCCGCGAGCCCCGCCCGGACGGCGCTCCGGGGGCCGTCTCCGACCAGATCGCCCTCGTCGAATCGCTCAATGGGCTCATCGTCGCGATCACCGGCTACTACGACACCGCCGAGTTCCAGCGCCAGTTCTGGGATGGGTAGGACCCCACCCCACCCCCACCCCATCTGCGGATGGAGGGGGGCTTCATGCTGGACATCGAAGGCTCGGGTGGCGGAGCAGCCCCCTCCCCCAGCGAAGCGAGAACCCCTCCCCGGCTCAGGTCTGCTCCCCTCTCCGGGTGTGAGCGCCGCAGCGCGAAACGAGCCGGGGAGGGGCTGGGGGAGGGGTCTGCTTTGCCACCCGAGCGCATCGCCAGCAGCCAGCCGACCGGCAACCTCGTCCCGCGACGCCCATGGTGACTGAGGCTCAGATCGAAACGATCGAGCCAACGCCCCGGAAGCCGCCGCCCGCCACCGACTGGCGACGGGCGACGGGGTTCGAGTTCGCGATCTGGCCGCTGGCGCTGATCCTGACGCTGTTCATCGTCGTGCCGCTGGCCGCGCTGGTCTGGCGGACGGCGCAGTACGGTCCGGACGTCACGTCCGACACGCTCAGTACCTTCCGGCAGGCGCTGACGTTGAGCATCGTGACGACGGCGGTCGCGATGCTCGTCATCGTCGTCTTCGGCACGCCGCTGGCCTACGTCCTCGCCCGGCGGCCGTTCCCCGGCCGCTGGCTGGTCGACACCCTCGTCGATCTGCCGATCGTGCTGCCGCCGGCCGTCGCCGGGATCGCCCTGCTGATGGCGTTCGGGCGGCGCGGCGTCCTCGGCGGGACGCTGGCCGACTGGGGGATCACGATCCCGTTCACCGCCGTCGCGGTGGTGATCGCCCAGATCTTCGTCGCGGCGCCCTTCTACATCCGGGCGGCCCGGAGCGGCTTCAACCGGATAGAGGCCGACCTCGAAGCGGCGGCGGCCGACCTCGGCGCCCCGCCGGGAGTCGTCTTCCGGACGATCACGCTCCCGCTGGCCCGGCCGGGGCTGGCGGCCGGGGCGGTCCTCGCCTGGGCCCGGGCGCTGGGCGAATTCGGCGCGACGATCATGTTCGCCGGCAACCTCCCCGGGACGACCCAGACGATGCCGCTGGCGATCTACGGCGAGTACGGCTCCGGCGACCTGCCGGCCGCGCTCCTGCTCGCGATCATCCTGCTCGTCACCTCGGTCGCCATCCTGCTCGTCTCCCGCCTCGTCAGCCGGGACCGCTCGTTCTAGGCGATCCCGGACCGATCGGTGGGCGGACCGGCAACCGCATACGAAGACCATATGCGCCCTCGGGTAGAACGGGAGGGCGGTTGGGGCGATGTGCCTTCGCCGACCGTCCCGTCGACGATCCGTTCGGGATCGTCCAGCCAGGAGCATCACCGATGAACCGTCACCCACGATCAGCCCTCCCCGCGTTCGCCCCACTGGGCCTGACGCTCCTGCGGACGGTGATCGGCCTCGTCTTCTTCATGCATGGGTACCAGAAGGTCTTCGACGTCGGGATCGCCGCGACGCAGGACGATTTCGCCGGTCTCGGTATCCCCTACCCCGGTATGATGGGCGCTGTGATCCCCATCCTGGAACTCGTCGGCGGCGTCCTGCTGATCAGCGGACTGTTCAGCCGGGTCCTGGCGCTCCTCTTCGCCGGCGTCTCGGTCGTCGCGGCCATCACGGTCCATCTGGAGAACGGCTTCTACAGCCAGACAGGCGGTTTCGAGTACGTGCTGGTCCTGGCTATGGCATCGCTGGCGCTCGTCGCGACCGGGCCGGGGCTCTTCGCGCTCGACAACCGGTTCCCGATCCGCCGACGGGCCCGAGGCAGCGGCAACCCGAGCCCGTTCTCCGCCGGCGGTCCGACGAAGGGGACGACGTCACGCCCGATATCCGTGCGTCCGTGACCGCATTCGCGACCGATAGTCGCGAGTTCACCGGATGACTCGTCGCGCTGAGCTGGGATTGGGCGGGGATCAGGTGACGAGAGCCGATCGTCGTGGGATCGACCTCGTCACGGTCCGGCGAGTTGTCCACATTTTCGGTGGATGCTACAGTGCTCCGAACGTGTGTCCGTACACCACGCCGGAGTGATCATCCCATGCAGGCGCCGCAACTCTGGCAAGCCGTCCTCGGCGATCTTAAGAACAGCCGGCTGAGCGCCAACGTCTTCCGGAACTACCTGAGCGCCACCGCCCTGGTGTCCCTCGACGACGATGTCGCGACGATCGCGGCCTCCAACACCGTCACCGCCAATACCCTCCAGCAGCGCTACGCCAGGGAGGTCGAGAAGGCGCTGTCGGACTTCGTCGGCCACCCGGTCAGTGCGAAGTTCATCGTCATGACCTCCAGCATCGAGGCCCAGCTCCGCGGCCAGAACAGCGCGGAGTCGCCCGGTGAGAGCGGCGACTCGGTCACCTCACCGGACCCCGGAGCTGAGGGGGATCCGACCGACCCGGCGCCACGGGCGGCCTCCCGCGGCACCCCGCCGGCGCCACGCCGCGTGCCGGCCCGATCGGGGCGGGCAGCGGACACCCGTCCCCGCCCGGCCCCGGAACTCCCGACCGTCGCCGACCGCCCGCCGCAGCGGCACCAGGCGTCGCTCTCGGCCGCGCCGACCCACGGGCTCAACCCGCGCTACACCTACGACACGTACGTCGTCGGGGGCTCCAACCGCTTCGCCCACGCCGCCTCGCTGGCCGTCGCCGACCGACCGGGTCAGAAGTACAACCCGTTCTACGTCTACGGTGGCGTCGGGCTGGGCAAGACGCACCTGATCCAGTCGATCGGGTTCAAGGCGCTGGCCGCCAACCCGGACCTCGTCATCCGGTACGTCTCCTCGGAGAAGTTCACCAACGACCTGATCAACGTCCTGCGCAACCGGACCGGCGACATGGAGGACTTCCGCAACCGGTACCGGCTGATCGACATCCTGATGATTGACGACATCCAGTTCATCGCCGGCAAGGAGGCGACGATGGAGGAGTTCTTCCATACCTTCAACGCGCTGCGGGAGGGCGGCAAGCAGGTCATCATCACCTCCGACAAGCCGCCCAAGTCGATCGGCGGGCTGGAGGAGCGGCTCCGCTCCCGGTTCGAGGGCGGGCTGATCGCCGACGTCCAGGCGCCGGACTACGAGATGCGGATGGCGATCCTGCGGGCCAAGAGCGAGGAGATGGGCATCGCCGTCCCGGACGACGTCGCCGAGTACATCGCCGGCAAGGACCAGTCCAACACGCGGGAACTCGAAGGGGCGCTCAACACGATCGTCGCCCGGGCCGAGCTGACCAACCGGCCGGTCTCACTGAACCTGGCGATGGAATCGCTGACCGACACGGCGATGGTCAGCCGGCGGCGCAAGCTCAATCCCGGCTCGATCGTCGAGATCGTCGCCGGCCACTACTCCGTCTCGCTGAGCGCCATGCAGGGGAAGTCGCGCACCAAGGACATCGTCCGGCCGCGGCAGGTCGCGATGTACCTGATCCGGAACGAGACCTCGGCCACCCTGGTCGAGATCGGCCAGGTCCTCGGCGGCCGCGACCACACGACGATCATGTCCGGCATCACGAAGATCGAGTCCGACCTCGCCTCGGACAGCGGCCTGCGCTCGCAGCTCATGTCCATCCGGGAGCTGCTGTTCACCGCCGGGAAGTAACCGTCCGAATACGACTATCCAACGATCATCTCATCACTCGGTCGATCCGGTTCTCCTCGTTTTCACCTCATTGAATCCGTCACATGGTGACCCCGCTGGACGGGTCTCTAATGGTCATCGCCTGAGCGCACGACGATGAGCGGGTTTGACAAGTTCCCGCCGGCCGGTACACTGTCCAGATAGGGCGAATTGCACACGTTCGCTGGTCGAGCCCACTCGGGCCGCCGATCTCCCGCCCGTCGCCGCACGCTGCTGTACGGTTCGCGCACAACCTGGGAGGGTACGATGACGACCCACTCGCTAGGACGTCCTCTTCCTCACCCCATCGGCCTTGTCGCGACGGGCGACCCGCGACCGGACATTGCCCGCGACGCCGGCCAGCCGGATGAGATGCCCCTCGATCAGCCGCCCGAACAGGGTCGCTGGATGACGATCAACGCTGCCTGCAAGCTGCTCGGGGTCGATCAATCGACCCTGAGGCGCTGGAGCGACTCCGGCAAGGTGCCCGTCTTCCGGACGCCGGGCGGCCACCGACGCTACAGCGAGGAGACCCTGCGCGCCCTGATCGGCGACGGTCCCCGGCGGCAGTCCCGCCCGCGGCTTGGCCGGCAGACCCTCCCGGAGCCGGCGATCGCCGGTTACGAGGACGAGCAGTTCGTCTCGGCCCGCGACCGGCGCTGGTACCGCGCCTACTCCCCCTCGATGCTGGAGGATCTACGCCGCTACGGTCGCCGGCTGGTCGACCTCGCCGGTCGGTTCGTGACGACCCCGGCCGGCTCGGCGGAGCGCGCCGCCGCGGTCGGCGAGGCCCGCCAGATCGGCGAGCACTACGGCCGGGTCAGCGCCTCCGCCGGGCTCAACGTCGCCGAATCGGTCGAGGCGTTCCTGTACTTCCGCGTCCCCGTCATCCGATCCATCATCGGTCTGACCGACGATGAGGCACTGGCAGCCAAGCGGGCGGTCCGGGTCCACGTCGAACTCGGCCAGTTCCTCGACGAGGTGCTCGTCGCGACCGTCCGCAGCCACGAGCACTGCCTCGCCTATCGCTCACCGGCCTGACGATCGGTTGTCCCGGATCTGGTATCGGTGCGATCACACGGTGCCGACCATCGGCCGGATCCGACGTTCGCGCCGCCGGGAAACGTGTTCGATCAGCCACAGGACCATGAGCAGGGCGATCAGACCGGCGACGATGACGCTGCCTACGATCATGACGTCCAGCCCCTCCGGAATGTTGATCTCGTAGCTCCGGGTGACCGTCTCGAAATGCAGAGGGCGTCCCATCGCGTCCAGTGTTGGGCCACCGTCCGACGCCCGGACCGGGATCTCCGCCGGATACGACCGCGGCCCGGCCCCCTCGTCGAGCAGGTCACGCTTCCAGTTCGATGTGTTTCCGGCGACGAAGAGCAAGCCGGCGATCGGCAGCGGCAGAAGCCACCAGCGGGGCAGGTCCGCTAGAGCGGCGGCGATCAGCACCATCCCGGTACCCAGCACGCAGAGCAGCGTCACCCCCTGGAACCAGCGAATCCCGTCCGTCGCGATCGTCGCGCCCCACTGGCCCGGCTCGCCGTACTGCCGGACCGTCCGGGCACCGACTGCCGTTACGGCGATCACGGCGCCGACGAACACGATCGACCAGCCGAGAACGGCCGCTACCAGACCGAGGATGCGGGGCGACCCGGGCACCCTGGGCCTCTCGCCGTGTTCGGGTCTCGTCATACCTACCCCCTCGCCTCTTGATCGAACTCGATCGCCTCATCGAGTGGTTTTACTGAATCGTATGGCGGCGGAGCAGACTTCTCCCCCGGCCCCTCTCCGGCTCACCTACTTCGCTCACCCGCTGAAGCGGCTGCGGCTCCGCAGGTGTCCGCAGAGAGGAGCAGCGGGTGATTCCTGCTTCAATACCTTGCGCCGCACCAGGCGAGACGGGTGCGTTGTCGATCGTCACGTCCACCACTCCTTGAGACGCAGCAAGGACCTCGTTGTTACGCCAGCGTCTGCCGGTCCCTCACCTCCATGGAGCGATTCGGCTCCCCTCTCCGGGCACCTGCGGAGCCGCAGCGCAGCGAGAGCCGCGTCAGCGGGTGAGCGAACAGGTGAGCCGGAGCGGGGTCTCGCTCTGCTGGGCGGAGAGGTCTACTCCGCCACCGAGGGGGCACGGGTCCAACAACCGTTTACCCGGATTCCGTATCAGACCGGTGATGCTCCGCCAGCAGCTAGATCAGGCCGGCGCGGAGGGCGAGGGCGGTCGCGGCGGTCCGGGTCGGGGTCTCGAGCTTGCCGAGGATGTGGCGGACGTGCTCGGAGACCGTCCGACGGCTGAGGAACAGACCGTCGGCGATCTCGCGGTCGGACTTCCCCTCGGCGACGAGGCTGAGGACTTCGCGTTCGCGCGGCGTGAGGTGGTACTGCGTGGCGGTGGCCGCTGAAGCCGGGATGCCGAGCGGCCGCGTTGCCGCCCGTGATGTCGCTCCGATCGCTTCCGGCACGTCCGCAGCCAGCTCCGTCGTCAGCGACAGCGCGAGGTCGGCGGCCTGGTCCCGGCTCATGAGGCCCGACCGGCTGGCCGACTCCGTCGCCCGGACGCGCCCGAGTTCCCGCCGGACCTTCGCGATCGTGGCCGCGTGGCGCCGCTGATCGATCTCATCGAGCGGCGCACCGAGGACGTCCCGGAACCGTGCGGCGGCCAGCAGGAGCCGCAACGCGACCTCCGGCCGGCCAGCGCGAGCGGCGAGCCCTCCGATCCCCTCGATGGAATCCATCACGCCCCAGACGTAGCCGATGTCGCGGCGCAGGTCGATCGCGTGACCCATCAGGTCGGCCGCGCGGGGGAGGTCGCCATCGAGCAGGGCGAGGCGACCGAGCGCCTGCCGGGCGTAGGCGACGCCGAACCGGTCGCCGAGTTCGACGAAGAGCGCCTCGCTCCGGGTCAGCATCTCCCGGGCCGATTCGGTCTGGCCCATCCGGATGGCGGTCAGGCCGATCGCATGGCAGGAGTAGGCGATCTGATCCTGGTCGCCGATCCCGTCCAGGATCGCGACCGCCTGGGCCTCGTGCCCGACCGCCTGCTCGCAGGCGCCGAGGTGATAGGCGACGCGGCCGAGGTTCAGGTGGCTGAGCGCGATCCCGCGCGGCTCACTCCGGTCGGTCCGGATGGCGAGGCTCTCCTGATGGAGCGTCCGGGCCCGTGCCATCTCGCCGCGGGTCTGGAGCAGGATGCCGAGGATGTTCAGCAGGCCGGCGACCTGGCCGGGGTCATCCCCATCCCGTCGGATCGCGAGGGCGTCAGTGTAGAGCCGCTCTGCCCGGACGTACTCGCCGAGATCGCTCAGGACATGGCCGAGGCTGGTCATGAGGGTGGCCTGGTCCGCCGGCGGGACGGTGGCGAGGTGCGGCAGGGCCCGCTCCATCGCCCGGCGCGCCTCGGCCAGTTGCCCCCGGATGTCCCAGTAGCGCCAGAGCGC
Source organism: uncultured Thermomicrobiales bacterium (assembly GCA_964244115.1). Taxonomy (GTDB): domain Bacteria; phylum Chloroflexota; class Chloroflexia; order Thermomicrobiales; family UBA6265; genus CADCWK01. The sequence goes on along the minus strand of CAXTHM010000042.1, from coordinate 24,389 downwards.
CCCGACAAGTCGGACGCCATCGGCGGCCGGGCCGACGGTGAAGGCGGTCTCCTCCGCCGCCCGGATGTTGGCGGCGTTGCCATCGAGCCAGCGGAGCCAGTCGGCCTGCTCGCCGCCCAGCAGCGCCGGCTCGGCGAGCACGCCGCGGCCAGTGAACCAGGCGGCATGACGACGCCGGACCCCGTCCCACTCGCCGCTCTGCTCCAGCATCTCGAGCCCGAACCGCCGGATGATGCCGAGCATCTGGAAGCGGCGCTCCCCGTGGTCCCGCGTCTCGGTCATCAGCAGGCTGGCATCGGCCAGACCGGTCAGCGATTCGACGACCGCATCGGCCGCGATGGCGGACCCATCGGTCGTCTGGTCGTCCGGGTCGGCGCAGATCTGCTCGGCGGCGGCCAGATCGAAGCCATCGATGAAGACGGCGAGCCGGCGGAACAGCCGCTGCTCGGTCGGAGACAGGAGGTCGTACCCCCAGGCGATCGCGCTCCGGATCGTCTGCTGACGGGCGGGGAGGTCCCGCGGGCCGCCGCCCAGCGCCGGGAGCCCGGCGGCGAGCCGATCGCGGAGCTGGGTCGGGCTCAGGATCCGGAGCCGGGCGGCGGCCAGTTCGATCGCCAGCGGCACCCCGTCGACCTGGCGGCAGATCTCGGTCACGACGGGGAGCATCGCCGGGGTCAGGTCGAACTCGGGCCAGACCCGGTGGGCGTGGTGGGCGAACAGCTCGACCGCCGCCGACGATCCCTGGGCTCCGGTCCGTTTGCCACGTTCCGGCAGCGCCAGCGGCGCGACCGGGTACTCCCGCTCCGAGCCCAGGGCGAGGCGGCGCTGCGACGTCACGATGACCTGCAAGGACGGCGTCAGGGCGAGGAGGTGATCGACCAGACCGGCCAGGTCGCGGAGATGCTCGGCGTTGTCCAGCACGAGCAGCGTCGCCGTCTGGGCCAGTTCCCCGGCGACGGCCTCCGGGACCTGGTCGCCGGCGAGATCGAACGGGATCACCCGGACATCCAGCACCGAGGCGATCGACTGGATCACGTCCGGCACCTGTCGGAGCTCCGAGAGCGGCACGAGGACGACCCGGAGCGACTCGGCGGCGGCGATCTGTCGGGCGAGGTGGGTCACGAGCCGGGTCTTGCCGACCCCACCCGGCCCCGTCACGGTCACGAGGCGAGTCCCGGACTCGATCAGCCCCGAGAGTCGGGCAAGATCGTCCGCACGTCCGATCAGCGTCTCGGCGGACCAGATCGGGAACTGGTCGTCACCCGAGGGCCGGACCGCCGGGCCACTCGGTCTGGAGGGGTCCGGATCCACCCGGAGGGTTGTCGGTATCACGTCTGTCGGTCATCCCGCCCAGCTGAACCGGGAGCCACGCCGCCCGTCGGGAGCGCGCGGAACTGGAAGAACGGTCGTGCTCCTATCCTAGCAAACGGGTGGGCGCCGCGGTCCGTTTCGGGGCGGCCGCTACCAGCCCAGGATGACGGCGGTCGAGGCCGGAATCCGGATACCCCCCTCGGCGACGGACGTCGTGCGCTCGCCGCCGTACCGCTCGTTGCCGGTGTCGAGCAGCACCTGCACGCCGCGCGATGGGGCGTCCGGGATGCCCTCGCCCAGCTCCCTCAGCGGGAAGCGGACCTCGTCGCCGAAGTTGGCCAGCAGCAGCCGGTGCCGCTCGCCATTGGTCCGGTAGAGCAGGACCAGTTCACCGCGCGCGACCGCGACCGAGCCGAGCCGGTCGCGGGTAGTCAGGACCGCGTCATCCCGGATCAGGTGCAATAGATCCTGGTAGAGCTCGTGGGTATCGCCGTTGGTCTCGCGCTCGGACAGGTCCAGCGTCGAGTCCCGGAACGTCGACTCCGCCTGCGGGTCCGGCACCTCGGTCGCGGCGAACGAGCTGAAGTGGGCGAACTCCTTGCGGCGCCCCTCGGTGACGAGCTGGCCGAGCTCCCCCTCGTGGTCCGTGAAGTACTGGAACGGCGCGCTGGCACGGAACTCCTGCCCCATCCAGATCAACGGCGTCTCGGGAGCGAGTAGGAACAGGGTCGAGGCGACGTGATAGCGGTCCCGGCTCATCTGGGTGTGGAGCCGATCGCCGGCGGCGCGGTTGCCGACCTGGTCGTGGTTCTGGAGGCAGAAGACGAAGGCGCTGCCCGGCTCGTCGGTCACCTCCGTCCCGCGCGGCACCCCGTCGAACTCCTGCCCCTGGTAGGTGAAGCCGGCGGCGATCACCCGGGCGATGCTCTCCGGCGTGCCCTCGTACTGCCCGTAGTAGCCGTCCCGCTCGCCCGTCAGGAAGACGTGCATCTCGTGGTGGAAGTCGTCGGCCCAGAGCCCGTCGAGACCCCACCCCCGCTCCAGCGGCGACCCCATCACGGAGACGTCGTTCCGCTCGTCCTCCGCGAAGATCACCGCCGACCGCGGAGCGGCCGCGACCCGGACCGCCGCGGCGAGTTCGGCGATGACGTGGACCGGGCCGTCGTCGAGGATGGCGTGGACGGCGTCGAGCCGCAGGCCGTCGACGTGGTACTCCTCGACCCAGTGGACGGCGTTGCCGATGATGAAGTCGCGCACGGGCTGGTTGTGCTCACCGTCGTAGTTGATCGCGTCGCCCCACGGCGTCGTGTGGTGGTCGGTGAAGTAGTCGGTCGCGTAGGCGCTGAGGTAGTTGCCGTCCGGCCCGAAGTGGTTATAGACGACGTCGAGGATGACCCCGAGGCCGTGCTGATGGGCGGCGTCGACGAGGGCGCGGAGTTCGTCGGGCGTGCCGTAGTTGTGGCTCGGCGCCCAGATGTCGACGCCGTCGTAGCCCCAGTTCCAGCGGCCGGGGCTCTCGGCCAGCGGCATCAGTTCGATCGCGGTCACGCCGAGATCGCGCAGGGCCGGGAGCTGGGCGGCGAGGGCGGCGTACGTCCCTTCCGGCGTCATCGTCCCGACATGGAGCTCGTAGATCGAGAGGTTGCCGGCGGAGAGACCGCGCCAGTCGCCGTCCCCCCAGCTGTACGTCCTCGGGTCGACGACCTCGGACGGGCCGTGGACGCCCTCGGGCTGGAACCGGGTGACCGGGTCCGGGAACGGGTCGGCCCCGTCGAGGCTGTACCGGTAGCGGGCGCCAGCCCCGATCCCGGCGACCTCACCGGCCCAATACCCGTCGCCCTCGATCTGGAGTTCGACGGGCGCGTCGTGGCCATCGAGCAGGACGGCGACCGACCGGCGGGCGTTGGGCGCCCAGACGCGGAAACGGACCCCGGTCGGAGTGAGCGTCGCGCCGATCGCCGGACGGGTCCGGGCGAGGAGTGGTTCGATCGTCGTGCGCTCTGGCATGGGATACACCTTCATCGTCGTATAGACATCATCGACCGGATCGACCGCGAGGCTCGGCATCACGGGCACCAGACGATGGACCCGTCACCGCCAGCACTCGGCGGGCGATGGCGGGCACCGATATCAGCGCTTGGGGCGAACAGCCCGGCTCGTGTGGTGCTCTCAAGGCAAAAACGCTGCCGCGAGACGCATGGCCATGCGTCCGGCGGAGGCATCTGGCCCGGGGGGACCACCACTTCGGTATGATGCCGGTCTGATTCCCGGCCCGGGCCACCCATCCCCAGAGGAGAGATGACGATGACCGCATCGGACCAGACCACACCGGATATCGCGACCCTCTGGCCGGCCCTCGGCGAGCAGCCGGAGCGCAGCCAGTGGGTCCAGAGCCGGACCGAGGCGCGGGTCGCGGCCGGCGGCGGGATGGTCGCGGCCAAGACCACGCTCGCGACCGAGGCCGGAGCCGAGATCCTCGCGGCCGGCGGCAACGCGGTCGACGCCTCGGTGGCGATGGGCTTCGCGTCCGGGGTCGTCGAGCCGTGGGGGTCCGGGCTCGGCGGCGGCGGCTACATGGTGATCCAGCAGCCGGGCAGTGAGGCCATGGTCGTCGAGTACCCGATGGTCGCGCCGGCCGGGGCGACGCCGGACATGTTCCCGCTGGCCGGCGGGACGGACCCGAACCTGTTCGGCTGGCCCAACGTCGTCGAGAGCGCCAACCTGCTCGGCCACCGCTCGGTCGCCGTCCCGGGGACGGTCGCCGGGCTGACACTGGCGCTGGGACGATTCGGGACGAAGTCGCTGGCCGAGGTGATGGCGCCGGCGATCCGCTACGCCGAAGAGGGCGTCCCGGTCGACGCGAGCTGGACGTACGTGACGGCCCGCTATCTGGCGACCCTGTCGCTGTTCCCGGAGTCGGCCCGCGTCTTCCTGCCCAACGGCGCGATCCCGTACAACGAGCAGCCGCTGGTCCCGACGCTGTTCCGGCAGCCGGACCTGGCCCGGACGCTCCGGGCGATCTCGGAGCACGGGGCGGCCGCCTTCTACGAGGGCGAGGTCGCCGAAGCCATCGCCGGGCACCTCTCGGACAACGGCGCCGTCTTCCGACTGGACGACCTTGCCCGCTACACCGCGACGGTCGTCCCGGCCGCCTCGGCGTCCTACCGGGGTTACGACGTCTTCAGCGCCGGCGGGGCCAGCGGCGGGCCGACGCTGCTCCAGTCGCTCAACATCCTCTCCGGCTTCGACCTCGCCGAGCACCGCCACAACTCCGTCACCCACCTCCACCTGCTCGCTCACGCCTTCCGCGCCGCCTTCGCCGACCGGTTCGCCTACCTCGCCGACCCGGAGTACGTCGACGTGCCGCTCGCGACGCTCCTCTCGGCCGACTACGCCGCCGAGCGGGCGATGGGGTTCGCCTGGGACCGCGTCGCGCCGACCGCGGCCGGCTCGCGGGACCGCCTCGGCGTCACACACCGCCTGGCCGCGTCGATCCCCGACTACATCGCAAGCGGCAGTACGACGCACTTCAGCGCGATCGACGGCGACGGCATGGCCGTCTCGACGACGCAGACGCTGCTCTCGCTGTTCGGCAGCCGGGTGACGGTGCCGGGGACGGGCGTCCTGCTCAACAACGGGATGATGTGGTTCGACCCGGAGCCGGGCCGGCCGAACTCCGTCGAGGGCGGCAAGCGGCCGCTCTCCAACATGGCCCCGGTCGTGATCGCCCGGGACGGCCAGGCGGTCGGCAGCCTCGGCGCCAGCGGCGGCCGGCTGATCATGAACTGCAACGCCCAGATCGCGATGAACATGATCGACTACGGTCTCAGCGGGATGACGGCCGTCAACGCGCCCCGGATCGACACGTCGTCCCGCAACCTGCTCGTCAGCGGCCGGCTGCCCCGCCAGACGCAGGCCGACCTCGCCGCCCTCGGCCACCCGGTCGTCGCGCTGCACGAGGGACCGGGCACGAGCCAGTTCTCCTCGCCGGTCGGGATCCGGCGCCACGACGACGGCCGCCTCAGCGGTGGGGCCGATATCTTCTACACCGCCACGGCGATCGGCGTTCCGTCGCCGTCAGGACCGTAGCCGGCGCTTCCTCGTGGCAGGCCTCGGGCAGCTTCGCTCTCAGGCCGGAGATACGGGACGATCTCCGGCGGAGCAGCAGTCGATTGCAGATGGATCGCCGCCGGAAGTCGCCGAAATCGCCGTAGACAAGGCGTTTCAGTCCTGCTATTGTGCAGCGGCGTCCGACGATGACGGACTGGGGAGCGCCAGTGATGACGGCCCCGTGGGTCCCGAGGGATCCGGTCATCGTCTCACGATGAAAGAGGGTTTCGCGTCCAGAGCCGATCCGGTCGCCCGGCCGGAACCCCACGCCATCCTGGCCACGCGGCCAGGGGACGCTTCGTCCCGTGTCGTCTCATGTTCCTGATCGAAGGAGATCGCCAGAATGACGTCCAACCGCTTCACCGCATCCCGCCGCAGCGTCCTGATGGCCGCCGCCGCCGGAGCCGCCCTGATCCCGAGCCTGGCCCGCGCCCAGACGCCCGGCGCGACCCCGCCGGCCGTCACGCCGGACGAGTCGATCACCGGCGAGATCAACGTCGGCATGGTCGGCAACCCGCAGATGACCGCCCTTCAGGAGATCGTCAACGCCGGCTACTTCCAGCAGGCCTACCCGAACATCACCGTCAACCTGACGGTCCTGCCGGAGAACGAGATCCGGGCCTCGATCAACCAGGACGTCGCCGCCCAGGGTGGCGCCTACGACGCCGTGACGATCTCCAACTTCGAGGTCCCGCTCTGGGCCGCCAACGACTGGCTGACCGAGCTCGGCGAGGGCGCCAAGGCCGACCCCACCTACGACTTCGAGGACATCCTGCCGGCCCACCTCCAGGGCCTCACCTACGAGGACGGCGTCTACGCCCTCCCGTTCTACGGTGAGAGCGCGATGCTCTACTACCGCAAGGACATCCTCGAGACGCTGGGGCTGACCCTGCCCGACGACCCGACCTGGACCCAGATCGGCGAGATCGCCACCCAGATCAAGACCAACAGCACGGACGGCACGTCCGGCATCGCCCTCCGTGGTCTCGTCGGCTGGGGCCAGCAGTTGGCGCCGATGACGACGGTCATCAACGCCTTCGGCGGCTCCTGGTTCGACGAGGACTGGAACGCCACCCTCGACAGTGAGGCGACGTCCACCGCGATCAACTGGTACATCAACACCCTGCAGCAGGCCGGCCCGACCGGGTCCGAGCAGAACGGCTTCACCGAGTGCGAGCAGCTGTTCGTCACCGGTCAGGTCGCGATGTGGTACGACGCCACCTCGGCGGCGGACTTCCTCGCCTCCCCGGAGCAGAACCCCGACTACTACCAGAACGTCGGCTACGCCCTTCCGCCGTACGAGAACTCCACGGACAATCGCGGCAACTGGCTGTACAGCTGGGCGTTCGGCGTCCCGGCCTCGGCCAAGAACCCGGAAGCGGCCGCGGCCTTCTCCCGCTGGGCGACCTCGGTGCTCTACTACCAGACCGTCAGCAGCGTCGACGGCTTCGGCCGCGCTCCGACCGGCGCTCGGACCTCGACCTACTCCGACCCGAACTACCTGGCCGTCGCCGGCGACTTCGCCTCGACCGTCCTCCAGGCCATCGAGCTGGCCAACCCGAACGAGCCCTGCCTCGTCCCCGTCCCGTACCAGGGCGGCCAGTTTGTCCGGATCCCGGAGTTCACCAACCTCGGTGACGACGTCAGCCGGATCTTCGCCGGCGCGATCGCCGGGAACACGCCGATCGACGACGCGATCAGCCAGGCCAACGATCTGGCTAACACGACCGCCGTCGACGGCGGCTACCAGTAGCCTGACACCCGTGGGGGTCGGTTCACTCCCGCCCCCACGGCTCGGACCACAATCGAGACGTTCGGATCACGGCCCCAGGCGCCCGATGCGTGGGGCCGTGATGCCATGATGGCGGCCAGGACCGGCCGGGCGCCCCTCGGTACCCTCGAAGCCGGATCGACCGACATGTCGCCGCCCAGATCGCCGGTTCAGTCACTCATCGCTCGCCGCCATGGAGGTGCCACATGGCCACCATCTCGGAGACCGTCCCCACCGTGAAGGCACCGATCGTCCGTCGATCGCTGGCCGAGCGAATCGGTGTCGGCCGGCTCCTGCTCTACCCAGCCATGCTCTACGTCATCGTCGTGACCCAAATCCCGTTCATCCTAACGATCTACTACAGCTTCCGGGACTACCGGCTCAACCGGCCGGACCAAAATGGGTTCAACGGCGGCGAGAACTACCGGCGGCTCTGGGACCAGGTCCGCGATACCGACTCGGCGTTCTTCGCGGCATTGTTCAACACGGTCGTGCTGACAGTGGGCTCGGTCGTGTTCGCCGTCCTTGTCGGGCTGATCTTCGCCGAGCTGGTCAATCACCGGTTCCCCGGCCGGGCTATCGTCCGGACCCTGCTGATCACCCCGTTCCTGATCATGCCGGCTGCCGCGGCGCTCTCGTGGAAGAACCTGCTCTACAACCCGAACTTCGGTTTCCTCGACTGGTTCAGCTCATCGGCGCTTCCCGGCAGCCCCTCGCCGAACTGGCTGGGCGACTACCCGGTCGCGTCGATCATGATCTATCTGGTCTGGCGCTGGGCGCCCTTCATGATGCTGATCTTCCTGGCCGGGATGGGCTCGATCTCCGAGGAGGTCCGTGAGGCCGCCCGGATGGACGGCGCCACCGCCTGGGAGGAGTTCCGCTCGATCACCCTCCCCCACCTGCGCCGCTTCTTCATGCTCGGCAGCCTGCTCGGAACGGTCTACATCTTCCAGGACTTCGACCCGATCTACCTGATGACCCAGGGCGGACCGGGCAACGAGAGCACCAACCTCTCGTTCCTCGTCTATCGGACGGCTATCCCCGGCAACTACGGCCAGGCCTCGGCGATCGGCGTCATCACGGTGATTCTCTCGATCATCGCCGTCACCTACCTCGTCCGCCTGCTCTCGAAGGTCTTCGAAGGGGAGCTGTCTGATGGCCGCTAACGCACCCGCCGGCGGGTCCACCGTCGATTCCCCGTACGGCTCCCTCGTCATCCCGGCCGATAAGCGCACGGCCCTGCAGAAGGTCTTCCGGCGCACCGGCGTCCGGAAGGACAGCGCGCCTCTCCCGTTGGCGATCGCCGCCTGGATCGTCGCGATCATCGTCTTCTTCCCGATCTTCCAGTTCGTGATCACCGGCTTCAAGAGCGAGTCTGAGGCCGTCGCGATCCCACCCCGGCTGCTGCCGTGGCCCGGCTACGAGGAGTCGGAGGTCGTCCCCGAGACCATCGACGTCGAGAGCTCCCAGGCTGCCGTGGCCGCGGACGCCGTCGACGAGGGACTGGACTTCCGGTTCGCGCCGACGCTCGACCAGTACCGGACCATCTTCGAGCTGGACTTCGGCTCGTTCTTCTTCAACTCCCTGACCGCGACGCTGGTCTCGACCGCCGTCGTCCTGCTGCTGGGGATCCCGGCCGCCTACTCGCTCTCGATCCTGGCCGGAGCGCGGGCCCCGAACGCGCTGTTCTTCCTGATCTCGACCAAGTTCCTGCCGATCGCCGGTGTGCTGGTCCCGCTGCTGGTGATCTACCGGCGGCTGGAGCTGCTCAACACGCTCCAGGGGCTGATCATCCTCTACATCGCGATGAACCTGCCGATCGCGATCTGGATCCTGCGGTCGTTCTTCCAGGACGTGCCGCGGGACGTGATCGACGCCGCCCGGCTGGACGGCGCGACGCCCTTGCAGGAGATCTTCCAGGTCATCGTCCCGATGGTCCGGCCCGGCATCGTCGCGACCGGGTTCATCTGCATGATCTTCGCCTGGAACGAGTTCTTCCTCGCGGCCTTCCTCGCCGCCGTCGGCAACTCGACGGTGCCGATCTTCATGCTCCAGTACGTCACCGGCGAGGGGCTGTTCTGGGCCAAGCTCTCGGCCGCCGTCACGATCGGCGTCCTCCCGATCGTCCTGCTCGGCTGGGCGGCGCAGGGCCAGCTCGTTCGCGGTCTGTCGCTCGGAGCGGTCAAATAGCCGTTCACATCGGATAATCCGGGGGCAGCACCGGGGTCGGCGACCGCGGTGCCGCCCACCCGTCCTCCGGTCCGCCGGGACGTGAGCCATCGGCGATCATAGAAGAGGCTTCAATGCGCGCAGTCGTCATCGATTCCCCCCACGACGTCACCGTCCGGGACATCCCCGAGCCGACCGTCGGCCCCCGTGATGTCCTGATCAAGGTCATGGCGACCGGTATCTGCGGGACGGACCTCCATATCATTGACGGCGAGTTCCCGACCGCCACCTACCCGAACATCCCCGGCCATGAGTTGGCCGGAGAGATCGTCGCCGTCGGCTCCGAGATCGAGGACGTCGAGAACGGAGCCGTCGACTTCCGGGTCGGCGACCGCGTCGGCGTCGACCCGACCCTGAACTGCGGCGAGTGCTACTTCTGCCAGCGCGGGCAGGGCAACCTCTGCGACCGGTTCGGCGCGGTGGGGCTGACCCATCCGGGCGGCTTCGCCGAGTACGCCTCGGTCCCGGTCCGGACGCTCTACAAGCTGCCGAACACGATGAGCTACGCCACCGGCGCCCTGATCGAGCCGGTCTGCTGCGTGGTCCGCGGCTTCCACCGACTGAGCCCGCAGATCGGCGAGAGTTACCTGATCTACGGGGCCGGCCCGATGGGGCTGCTCAACGCCCAGATGGCCCGCTTCAACGGGGCCTCGCAGGTCGCGCTGATCGACATCAACGAGTCGCGCCTGGCCCGGGCGAAGGAGGAGTTCGGGATCGAGCACGTCGCGACCTCGTTCGACCAGCTCCACGATCTGGCGCCGCGCGGCTTCGACAACGTCATCGAGGCGACCGGCGTGACCCGCGTCGCGAGCATGGCGCTGGACGCCGTGATCAAGGGCGGCAAGCTGCTGCTGTTCGGCGTCTGCCCGCCGGGCCAGAAGGCCGAGTACGATGCCTACCGGATCTACAACCACGAGCTGACCGTCATGGGCACGATGGCCGTCCGCAACTCCTATGGCCCGGCGATGGCGATCCTGAACACGGACGCCATCGACTACGAGAAGATGGTCAGCCACACCCTCCCGCTGGCCGACTTCAAGGAGGCCGAGGCCATCGCCCGCGCGGGCAGCGGCATGAAGGTCCAAGTCGCGCCGAACGGGTAGAACCCCACCGCCCCCTCCCCATCACGCTGGCGTGCTTCGCACGTGCGGATGGAGAGGGGGCTTTTTCGTGCGTTCGAGATGGTTGACCACGGGGATGGCGGCTGCGGATTGGATCTGCCGATCTCGGGTGATCAGGTCATCCGGGCCGGGATCGCCCGCATTCCCGCCGAGCATAGTGTTCAACCGCGTTCCCTACCGCCTCTACCAACCGTGAGGAGATCGCCGATGACGATTGACTCTGAGCGCACCGTCGCTCCGATCGCCGGCCCCGAGAAGGCGATGCTGATCGGCTTCCTCGACGTCCAGCGGGATACGCTGCTCTGGAAGCTGGACGGGCTCGACGACGAGCAGCTCCGTCGGCCCCATGTGCCCTCGGGACTGACCCTGCTCGGTCTCGCCAAGCACCTCACGGACGTCGAGCGGAGCTGGTTCCGCGAACGGGTCGCCGGAGAGGATCTGGCGCATCTCTGGGACGACGCCGACCCACAGCGCTACTGGCGGATCGAACCGGACGACACGACGGGCAACCTGATCGCGGCCTATCGGATCGAATGTGCCGCCGCGAACGCGATCATCCGGGAGCATGACCTCGATTCGCCCATTGCCGCTCCCCCGGGCTGGCCCGGCGCGGAGGCGATGACGGTCCGCTGGGTCGTCCTCCACATCATCGAGGAGACCGCCCGCCACGTCGGCCACGCCGACCTGATCCGGGAATCGATCGACGGGGCGACCGGGGAGTAGTGGTGTAGCCCCACCCCCAACCCCCTCCCCATCTCGATATCGCTCCTACGGGAGCTCATCGGATGGAGAGGGGGCTTTTTTCGGTCGCTCTTATACGAGACGGATGATCGAGGTGGAGAAACGGGGATGGATCGGAATCACCCACGCCGGAAGATGAACCTCGTCCCGGCCGCTCGGCAGCTTCGTCGAGAGCAGACCCCCGCAGAGTTGGTCCTCTGGCGGCTGATCCGAGGCGACAGGCTCGGATATTCGTTTCGACGACAGCACATCATCGGACGATTCGTCGTCGACTTCTGCTGCCCAGCCTCGAAACTGGTGGTCGAACTCGACGGCGAGATTCACGACGATCCTGACGTTCGCGCACAGGACGAATGGCGAACGGAGCAATTGACGGAACTGGGATATACCGTCTTACGGATACCAAATGAGGTCGTTCTTGTCGACTCGCAAACGGCTCTCGCCCTGCTGAGCAACGCATTGCAATCAACCAACCGGAAGAAAGGCGATGAACCGTCTCGCTCGTAGCTAACATCGTGCAAAAAGCCCCCTCTCCATCCGGTGAGTCTCCGCAGAGACGAAACCGAGATGGGGAGGGGGTTGGGGGTGGGGCTACTCGGAAAGCCCGATCACCAGAGGCAGCGCCGTCCGGGACCAGTCGTTCGGCAGATCTCCGCCCGACCAGGCGTAGTACTTCGACGCCAGCGATTCCCGGGCGGCCAGTGCCTCGTCCTCCGACGCCCGGCGAGCCGATCCAGCGTAGGTCACGCCGAGGATGCGGAACGTGACCGCGCCGTCGCGGTCGATGTTGCGCACCCAGTCCGCCCGGTCCCCACCGCCGGAGAGCAGGTAGACCATCCGTCAATCCGGGGCGACGCCGAACCAGATCTCGATCTCATGCGACCTCCCGGAGACCCGGCCGGTCGTCGTCAGGTAGCCATTGCGCTCGGCGAGCTGGGCGTCGGAGAGGGGGAGCGAGTCGGACATGACTACACCTCGCGCACACGGGACCGCCGCAGTGGCGAGAGGACCTGGGCCAGCTCCAGCACCTGTGTCATCATCGCCTCGACCCGGCCGCGCGTCGCCGGCTCGATGAAGCGCCGGGCGGCGACGTCGACGGAGCCATTCGGGATCACCACAGTCGTCGGGGCGATGTTGCCGTTGAGGCTGCGGGTCGTGTGGTCCAGGGCCGTGATCGTGTTGACGGCAGTCAGGCTGCCGACCGACATCAGGCCGACGGCCTTGCCGGTCAGGTAGGGCGGCCGGTCGCCGCCGAGGAACTGGAGATAGTCCAGGGCATTCTTGATCGCGCCGGACATGGTGCCGTGGTACGTCGGTGAGCAGAGCAGGACAGCGTCGGCGACCCGGACCTCTTCGAGGAACCAGGCCAGCTTGGCGCCGTAGGCGTCGACGCGGAGGTCCGGATTATAGACCGGGAAATCGAGGTCACTGACATCGACGAGGACCGTCTCCGCCCCAGCCGCAGCGGCCATCGCCAGCGACGCTTCCAGCACCATCCGGCTCTGGGCGCCGCGGCCCATGCTGCCGCCCAATCCGACCATTCGGAGCGGTCGGTTGTCGATCAGATGATCCGGCTGGTTCATGCCCGTGTCCCCGACGTTGCGCATCTCGATCCTCTTCTATCCAACGGTCGCGTCGTCCCGGCTCGCGGATCACACGACGCGGTTCTGGCAGCCGTTATCAGCTTCGATCGGGCTGACCATCCCAACGCACGACCAGTTCCGTCAGTTCCACGACATTCCCGTCGGGGTCCGTCACGTAGAGTGCCACATTCCCCTGGTCGAACTGTCGCCATTCCGTCTCATATGAAGCTGATGTCAGCCGATCAGCGAGTCCCTGCAATGTACCCGGCGGCACCCGTAGGGCGAAGTGCACATGGCTGCCGCCCCGGCCCTGGTGGATCGCGTCGGCGCCACCGGTCGTCACGGGCCAGAGCCCGAGGAACCCGCCGCCACCGAGCGCCAGCCAGGTCGCGTCCCGCGGCGGCGCCCAGCGGTCGACCACCGGCAAGCCGAGCACCCCGGCGTAGAACCACTCCGACGCAGCGAGTTCCGCCACTTCCAGGGTGAGTTCGTAGACGCCTTCGGTCGGCGTCGTCGTGATCGTCGTTGCGGTCATCTCGCTCGTCACCGATCTATCCCTTTTCCTGCCCGACGCCCGTCCGGGTGCGACGGCCTGTTCTGGAGACAGCATAGGCAGGGCACAGCAATAAAGCAAGTAATCGCTTTTTATAATCCGCTGCTTGCTCAACCCATCTATACTTCACCGAACCAGATCATCCAGCCGGAGCACTCATGGCACTACCCCGACCTTCGACTCCAGCCGATTCGCCCACCGATTCCCCGCCGCGCGACGCGGTCGGGCAAGCGACCGCCGCTATCCGGGGCCTGCCGGAGGGGCGCCAGCGGATCGTCTCCGCGCTGAAACGTACCGGGGAGCTCGACGCCGAGGCGATCGCCCAGTCCGTGACGATGACGACGAGCGGCGTTCGGCAGCACATGGCCGCCCTGACGCGGGACGACCTCGTCACCTTCCGGACGGAATCGGCCGGGCCGGGACGACCGCGCTACCTCTACCGGTTGACGGATGCCGGCGACGCCCTGTTCCCTCGCCGCTACGCCGACCTGACCAACGAGCTCCTGGGGTACCTCGCCGATGAGGACCCGGAGATGCTGCGCCGCATCTTCGAGCGCCGGGCCGAGCGCCGCCTGGCCGACGCCCGCGAGCGGACCGACGGCTTGAGCCTCGATGACCGGGTGACCGAGATCGCCCGCATCCTCGATGACGACGGCTACCTGGCCGACTCGGTCCGGCAGGACGACGGGACGTTCCTGATCCGCGAGCACAACTGCGCGGTCCTCGATGTCGCGCTCCGCTTCGGTCACGCCTGCGGCACCGAACTACGGTTCCTCCAGGCCCTGCTGCCGGACGCCACCGTCCAGCGAATCTCGCACCGCGTCGCCGGCCACTCCGCCTGCGCCTACCTGATCACGCCCATCGCCTGAACGATGTCGTTCCCGCGACCCATCCGGTGATCTTCCCGAGCGCCCTCAGAACCGCCATCTCGTCATGGCGTTCATCATGGCGGTCGTTGGAACGCTGTCCGTCGGCAGTTCGCGGCACGAACGCCCGGATGACTCCTTGACGCTACCCGAGCCAATCGATACCATCAACGTATTCATTCACCCGTCCGGAGTTCAGAGATATGAACGCCATCGCAGAGCGCACTGCGTCCGTCAAATCAGCTGCGAGGAGTCTCGATCTCCTCGAACTCTTCGCGCAATCCCGCGACGATCTGACGCTCAACGATGTCTGCAAGCTGACCGGCTGGCCCAAGAGCAGCACGCTCGGCCTGCTCCGGACCCTGCGGGACCGCGATTACCTCGCCGTCGGCGGGCGGGACCACAGCTACCGGCTCGGCCCGCGGGTGGCGACGCTCGGTGCCGCCTTCCTGCAGCGCGTCGATCTCGTGCGCGAAGGGCTCGCCGTCGTCCGGGACGTCTCCCACCGTTGCGACGAGACCGTCCACCTCGCGGCGCTACGGGGCAACGAGGTCCAGTACCTGGCCAAGGAAGAGGGCACCAGCCGGATGCGCATGGTCTCCACCGTCGGCTCCGTCCTACCGGCCCACGGCACCGGCGTCGGCAAGATGCTGCTCTCGGCCCTGGAGCGGGAGCGGCTGGAGGAGCTCTTTCCGGTCGGGCAGGAACTCGAACGGCTGACGGACCTCACGATCGTCGACCGGGACGTGCTGATGCGTGAGCTCTGGGAGATCGACCAACGCGGCTACGCCCGGGACCGGGGCGAGTCGACGGTCGGGCTGGAGTGCATCGCCGCGCCGGTCCTGAACGCCCAGCGGCAGGTGGTGGCGGCGATGAGCGTCTCCGTCCCGCAGCCCCGGTTCACGCCCGAGCGGGAGCCGTTCCTCCGGGACACACTGCTGGCCGGGGCGCGGACGCTCTCCCACCGCCTCGGGTACATGCCGCTGGTCCTGGCGGATGAGGCGGTCCCGGCTGGACACCGGCAGAAGATCGCCTGATCGCGAAGAGACCGCGCACGACGGATCGCCCAGCAGACCCGACGAAGGGATCACGACGGTGGCAGCAGACGAGATCAGGTCGATCGGACAACCAGGACGGGAGCTGATCGTGGCGCGGAAGCCACGGCTGAACGTCCGGACGCGGGAGGCGATCGAGTGCTACCTGTTCATCCTGCCCGCGATCCTCGGGCTGCTGATCTTCTACATCGGCCCGATGATCGCCTCGTTCATCCTCAGCCTGACCGACTACGACCTGCTCACCCCGCCGGAGTTCATCGGGCTCGATAACTACCGGGAGATGGCCGGCGACCCGCTGTTCTGGCAGTCGCTCAAGGTGACGTCGATCTACTCGGTCGTCAGCGTCCCGCTGGTGCTGGCGGTCGGGCTCTTCCTGGCGGTGCTGCTCAACCAGAAGGTCCGCGGCTCGACGTTCTTCCGCTCGGTGTTCTACCTGCCGACGGTGATCTCCGGCGTCGCCGTCGCCCTGCTCTGGCGGTGGATCTTCAATGACGAGTACGGCATCCTCAACCTCCTGCTGGACAAGGTCGGCATCCGGGGGCCGGGCTGGCTGATCGACGAGCGATGGGCCCTGATCGCCCTGATCATGACCAGCGTCTGGACGGCCGGCGGCACGATGCTGATCTTCCTGGCCGGCCTCCAGGGCATCCCGGCCGAGCTCTACGAGGCGGCCGAACTCGACGGCGCCACGCGCTGGAAGCGGTTCTGGACGATCACCTTCCCGCTGCTCTCGAACGTGACCTTCTTCAACCTCGTCCTCGGGGTGATCGGCGCCCTCCAGGTCTTCACCGAGGCTTTCGTCCTGACCGCCGGCGGCCCGAACAACTCGACGCTGCTCCTGCCGGTCTACCTCTACCGCAACGCCTTCCAGTATCTCGAGATGGGCTATGCCTCGGCGATCGCCTGGGTGATGTTCCTGATCGTCTTCGTCCTGACGCTGATCGTCTTCCGGTCGGCACCGCTCTGGGTCCACTATCAGTCCGAAGGAGATCAGCGATGACCGGCTTCTCTGCGTCCGGCGCCGGCGCGACCGACCCGAAGGTCCGGCGCTGGCGGACGAAACGGTCCGGCGACTCCCGGGCGAAGCTCCTGACACTGATCCTGCTCTGCATCGGGACGGTCGTGATCATGGTGCCGTTCTACTGGATGGTCTCGACGGCGTTCAAGGACCGGAGCCAGCTCTACGCCTACCCGCCGCAGTGGATCCCGAACCCGATTCGCTACCAGAACTTCGGCGAGGCGGCGTCGCTCGTCCCGATCTGGACTTTCGCCCGGAACAGCGCCATCATCGTGACCGGGGTGATGATCGGGACGTTGCTGTCCTGCTCGCTGGCGGCCTACGGGTTCGCCCGGCTGCGGGCGCCGGGCCGGAACGTGATCTTCTTCGTCCTGCTCGCCACGCTGATGCTGCCCTCGACCGTGACGCTGGTGCCGACCTATATCGGCTTCAACAAGCTCGGCTGGATCAACAGCTTCGCGCCGCTGATCGTCCCGGCGTTCTTCGGCAGCCCCTTCTACATCTTCCTGCTCCGCCAGTTCTACATGACGATCCCGCGGGACCTGGAGGAGTCGGCCCGTCTGGACGGCGCCACGTCGTTCCGGATCTGGTGGAACATCATCCTGCCGCTGAGCAAGCCGGTCCTCGCCACCGTCGCCGTCTTCACCTTCTTCGCGACCTACAACGACTTCTTCGGTCCCCTGATCTACCTGAACGACCGCTCCAAGCAGACCGTCGCCGTCGCCCTGTCGTACTTCACCGGCTCGCCGACGGTCGGACCGCAGATGCACCTGCTGATGGCGATGGCGACGCTGGCGATCGTGCCGTCCCTGCTGATGTTCCTGCTGGCCCAGCGGTACTTCGTCCAGAGCATCGTTACCACCGGGCTCAAGGGCTAGCGCGGTCCGATGGCAGAACAGGAGAGAGGAATCAGCCTATCGCAGATGTCCGTTCGCGCACCGCCGGGGCTCGCCGCAGAGCCCCACCGACCGGATCCGACCAGTGACCGCCCACGATTCGGTGGGCACTCGATGAGGAGAACCACGATGTCGAAGATCATCACGCCGTCCGTCTCGCGCCGCTCCCTGATCCAGACCGCCGCCGCCGGTGCGGCCGGTGCCGCCGCCCTCGCCGCCACGCCGACCCTCGCCGGCGCGATGCCGCGCCGGGCGCCGGCCTTCCTCCGCCAGGACCCGCAGACCGTCCGCGCCCTGATGTGGAACGTCGGCCCAACGATCGACGTCAACTTCCAGAAGCGGGTCGACACCTTCAAGGCGGCCCACCCGGAGATCGACCTCCAGCTCGAGTTCCTGCCCTACGACCAGATGTGGCAGAAGGTCCAGCTCGCCTACGCCTCCGGCCAGCCCTACGACACCTACTTCTGGGACGTCCAGGCCTACGGCCACTTCAAGGCCGACCTGCTCCTGAACCTCCAGCCGTACCTCGACGCGGCCGGGCTGTTCGACCCGGCCCAGTACGCCACGCCGCTCATGGAAGCCTGGAAGCTCGACGGGACCAACTACTACGCCATCCCCGAGAACCTCCAGACGATGGCGCTCTTCTACAACAAGGCGATCTTCGACGCCGCCGGGATGCCCGTCCCCGACGACACCTGGACCTGGCAGCAGGTCGTCGAGGCGGCGGCGGCGCTGACCATCAAGGAGGGTGACCGGGTCCAGCAGTGGGGCATGGCGATCGGCGGCCTGTTCGCCTGGTGGGGCCTCCAGACGATCTCCTGGGCGCAGGGTAGCGCCTTCGTCGACAACCCGGTCGAGCCGACGACGTTCCAGTTCAGCGACCCGGTCAACATCGAGACGATGCGGTTCGTCCAGAACATGATCGCCAGCGGATCCGCGCCGAGCCCGGCCGTCGCCGGCCAGAGCGCCGACACGACCGGCTTCGCCTCCGGCCGCGTCGCGATGATCCCGGACGGCTCCTGGACGATCTCCGGCTATGCGGAGCTTCCGTTCGAGTGGGGCATGACGGCCGTCCCGATGTGGGACACCACCCGCGCCACCATGTACACGATGGGCGGCTGGGTCGTGGCGAAGGAATCCGGCGTCGCGGACGCCGCCGCGACCTGGGCGACCTGGTGCGCGACCGACTACCAGACGACGATGGCAGCCGAGCACGACTGGATCCCGGTCCTGAACGCCGCCCGGATGTCCGACGCCAGCCTCGGCGGGATGCCGCCGGGCTACACCCAGGTGATCGAGTCGCTCTCGACCGCCCGATTCGGCGACATCTACACCAACAACACGACCCAGATCCTGGCCGAGGTGATCGGCCCCAACCTCGAGAAGCTCTACAACGTCCAGCAGACGCCGGAAGAGGCGGCGGCGGCGATGGATGAGGCCGGCAACGCCCTGCTCCAGGACTGACCCAGCGACCCATTTCCGTCCCGAAGGCCGGTGGTTCCCGTCCCGACCACCGGCCTTCGGTTTGCCCGAGTCGAGCGGATCAGCGTCCATAACCGCACGGGCGAACGACCGGCCGTACACGACCCGGCTGAACGACATCGGATTCGACGGTCGGGATTGGGGGCGACGACCTGATAGCACGCTCGATCACAGCGTCGAGCCTTTGGACGTCCAATTCGATGACCAATGTCGTTCAGCCAGTCCCTTCAGGGCTGGGGCTGCGGCCAACCGCTCCGACTCTCACCGCACCGAGAACGCCCAAACCACGGAGGTTCCCTTGACGGACACGCCGGTCTCCATTTCCGCGGACGACACTATCCAGCCGACCACTGACGCGACGGGAGCCGGGTGGCGGATCGCCACCGATGCCCTGGCCGTCCAGCTCGGCTGGAGCGCCGAGGTCGGGCTGCATCTCGTGCGCATGGAGGAGCCTGACGGGCAGTCCTGGCCAGGCGATAGCCGGACGCCACTCTTCGACATCACCTGGTCAGCTGCGAGCGTCGTCCCGGAGCCGGTCGATCGGGCGGTCCTCGGGGTCGAGGAGACCGATGACGCTGATGGCCGGACGCTCTCCATCCGCCTCGCCGAGGGTGGACACACCGTCACGGCCCACCTGCGGGTCCGGGCAACGTTGCCGATCGCGGAAGTCTGGCTGGATATCACCGCCGGGTCGGCCGCGACGCTGGTCAGCGCCATCCCGTTCCGGCTGGCGGTCCGGACCGACGCGGCGCCGACGCTCTCGGTGATCGACGGCATCCAGGCCCAGGGCGGAGGCCACCCCGAAGCCGACGACTTCCACGTCTTCAGGCTGAGCCGCCAGCCGCTGACCGGCCCGGATCGGGGCGAGTCCGGTCCGCGCTCGACCTGGTCCGGGACGCCGTGGTTCGTCATCAGCGACGAGGCCAAAGGCGCCGGCATCCTCGGTGGGCTGCTGTACTCGGGGTCCTGGGAACGGCTGGCCGACCACGATGCGGCCTCCGGGGTCACCACCGTCTCGGTCGCGCCGACCCATCGCTCCCCGACCCTCGCGGCCGGGCAGACGTGGACGTCAGCCGTCGCCTTCGTCGGGCTGTACCGGGGCGACCTCGACGAGGCGGCCGCGGTCCAGCACGCCTACCACCGCGAGGTGCTGTCGCCGCCGATCGCCGGTGACTTCCCGTGGGTCCAGTACAACACCTGGTACTCCTACGTCTGCGACCTGAAGCAGGACACGCTGCTGGAGGAGGCCCGGATCGCGGCCGAACTGGGCAGCGAGATCTTCTACCTCGACGCCGGCTGGTGGGTGACGAGCCCCTCCGTGACGCAGGACCGGTTCACGACCGGGCTCGGGATCTGGCGGGAGAGCCGGGCCAAGTTCCCGGATGGGCTCGTCTCGTTCAGTGACCGGATCCGCGACCTCGGGATGCGCTTCGGCATCTGGGTCGAGCCGGAGCGGGTCGATCTCCGCCGGCAGGACATCGCCACCTGGCAGACCGACTGGCTGGCCCGCAACGACGCCGGCTTCGTCCGGGCCGACTGGCCGGCCGACACCGATTCGGCCTGGCTCTGCTTCGGCGAGCGGGCGGCGCAGGACTGGGCGTTCGGCTGGATCAGCGACCTCGTGGGATCGACGGACGCCAAGTGGCTGAAGTGGGACAGCAACTACTGGGGCATCTGCACCAGCCCGGACCACGGCCACGACCCCGGCGACGGCGAGGCGGCCCAGGTCGCCGGTGTCCACGACGTCATGGACCGGCTGATCGCCCGCTTCCCCGACCTCGTGATCGAGAACTGCGCCGGCGGCGGGACCCGAATGGACTTCGCGATGACGCAGCACAGCCACGCCGTCTGGGTCAGCGACGCGACCAGCCCGTCGCATCGGGTCCGGTTCCAGAACACCGGCGCGGCCTACCTCTACCCACCGGCGACGCTGAACAGCTGGCTGATCGACTCCGTCTTCGAGCACACCGGCGGCTACGACCAGTCGCCCGACGTCCTCCGGGCGATGCTGCGCAGCCGAATGCTCGGCGCGTTCGGGCTGTCCTGCCGCCTGGTCGACTGGACCGACGAGACCCGCCGGATCGCCGCCGAGGAGATCGCGGTGTTCAAGGGTTACCGCCGCCAGCTCTGGGATGGCTTCTTCGCCCACCTCACGCCCCAGCCGCGGATCGACCCGCGACTGATCGCGACGCCGTCCGCGTGGGACGCCTACCAGACGCTCTCGTCCGACGGCCGCGACGGCCAGATCATCGCCTTCCGCAACGCCTCGGTGGACGACACGCTGACCGTCCACCCCAAGCGACTCGACCCGACCGCGACCTACCGGGTCTCGCACGAGCACGGCGAGGAGGACGACCGTAGCGGCGACCGCCTGATCCGCGACGGCGTCACGATCGCGATCCGGCCGCTGATCTCGGAGCGGGTGACGCTGCGCCGGATCGATTGACCGCTCGCGAGCCCGTCGTCGTAGGGGCGAAGCTTGCGAGCCAGGCGCCCGCAGGCGCCATCGCCCCGCAGGGCGATAACAGCGCATAGGGTTGGACCGTTCTGGCGGATACCGGTCCGTTGGCCATACGTCCAAATCCGACCGATGCCGGTACGTTCGGACAGGATTGAACCCGGAACACCGTCTCGCCTGGCGGCGATGGCGCCTGCGGGCGCCGGTCAGGGCAAGCCCGTGACCCTACGTCACGGTGCCGTCGCTTTCGGGCGATCCTGATTATCAATCCCGCAGCTCCGGTGTGCGGTACAGAACGCGGCCAGCGACGGTGATCTCGGTCTCGACGAGGAACTCGCGGGCGGCCGCGGTGTCGATCTCGATGCCGAGTCCGACGCCGTCCGGGATGCGAACCATACCGTCGGCGTCGGGGAGGATGTGATTGCGGGTGATCGCGGTCGAGACGCGCTTCGCCTCGACCGGGTATTCGCAGATCGAACCCGCCGGCGCCCCGGCGAACGGCTGCAGCGAAGCTGACAGCGCCAGGTGCGACGTGAAGGTGTGGTTGACGTAGGGGACGCCACGGTTGGCGGCGTAGTCGGCGACCTGCCGCGCGGACGTGATCCCGCCGATCCGGCCGGCGTCGATCTGGATGAAGCCGAGCCCGGCGTGGTCGATCATGTGCAGCGCCTGGTACGGGGTATGACACCCCTCGCCGCCGGCCAACCGGACCGCGCCGGACCGACGGGCGAGTGCCTGGTACGCATCCAGGGCGCCGGAGACGAACGGCTCCTCCAGCCACGCCACGCCGTGGCGGCGGAGCGACTCCAGCCGGGCGGTCGCGGCGTCCAGGTCCTCGCCCCAGACCGTCCCGGCATCGACCAGCAGCGTCCCGTCCGGGCCGATCCCCTCGCGGGCGGCGGCGACCTGCTCGTCATCCTCGGCGACCGTCCCGCGGCCATACGGCCCCCAGCCGACCTTGATCGCCCGGTAGCCGGCGGCGCGGGTCGCCTGGGCCTTGGCCAGCGTCTCCGCGGGCGTGTCCCCGAACAGTTGCGAGGCGTACGGCAGCTTCGGCTGGGCAGCAGTGTCGCCAAGCAGTTGCCAGACCGGAGCCGACAGCCGCTTGCCCATCAGGTCCCAGAGGGCGATGTCGATCCCGGAGAGCGTGTGGTCGGCCTGGAGCAGGTCGAGGCTGTTCTCCCGCACGAGCCGCGTGATCCGGGCGATGTCGCCGATGCCATCGAGCCTCTGCCCCAGCACCGAGTCACGGACCGGTTTGCAGGCGCTGTGCGACATGGGCGCGACGAGCGCGGCGATCGTCGGCAGTGGCGACGCCTCGCACTCGCCCCAGCCGACGTACGGCCCGGCCTGGACCCGGACCAGCGTCAGGTCCTGGCTGCCGTCCCCGATGTCGAGGATCTCCGGCATGGCGAGGTAGTAGAAGTCGACTGACTCGATCCGCACGGTGGGTGTTTCTCCTTTTGGTTAGGCCGTTTCGGGACCGGCCCTGAAGGGACCGGCCTCAGGGGTGACGGGCGATGACGGTTGCCGGTGGCGGTTGATGTTGGTTGGCAAAGACGACGATTGCCTATGGCCGTCTCCGTTAGTCGCCTGAACAGCGTCGCAATGCGGTCGCTATGCTCGACGATCACCCCTGAGACCGGTCCCTTCAGGGCCGGTCCCGACCGATCGCGTCGCCCGATATCGGTCACCGGCTACGCGACCCGGTGCTGACGACCAGGAACGCTGCCAAAGGTCGCCTGATTCGCCATTGCGCGTCTAATTGTCCATGGTGCCAACCGCAACGACATCCGGCGCACTGACCCGCCGCCAGCCGGGCAGGGCGTGGGCGGACCAGCGACCGTCGCGCTCGGTGACCTCGACCGGGATGCCGAAGCAGGCCGAGATCGGGCCGCTGGTCAGGATCTCCGCCGCCGGCCCCTGCGCGACCGACTCGCCCTTCGCCATCAGCATCGCCTTGTTCGTCCCGGACGGCAGGTCTTCGAGGTGATGGGCGACGACGATGATCGCCAGCTCCGGGTCCGAGACGCGCAGATCGGTCACGGCGGCGAGCAGCGCCTCACGGGCCGGCAGGTCCAGCCCGGTCGCCGGCTCATCGAGCAGGAGCAGGCGGGGCCGCGTCATCAGCGACCGGGCGATCCGGACCCGCTGCCGCTCGCCCTGGCTGCACGTCGCGAGCGTCCGGTCGGCGAGATCGAGGCAGCCGAGCTGGTCGAGCAACGCCATCGCCCGCGCCTCCTCGGCCGGGCCGATCCGTTCGAACTGCGGCCGGAGCGAGCCGGTCAGCCCGGTCAGGACCGCCGCCGCGCAGGTCAATTCATCCGGCAGGCGGATATTGGGATCGACGACCCCGATCACCTCCCAGAGCCGGAAGACCATCGTCTCGCCCATCCGCCGCCCGAGGATCGAGACCGTCCCGGACGACGGGTGCCGCCGGGCCGCGGCCAGCGAGAGGAGTGTGCTCTTGCCGGCCCCGTTGGCGCCGAGCACCGCCCAGTGCTCCCCGGCCCGCACCTCCCAGGTCACGCCCCGGAGCAACTGCGCCCCCTCGGCGGTCCAGACCCGGACGTCATCGAACGCCAGCACGACATCGGAGGCGGCGACGTGACCGTTCGACCCGGCGGGGACGCTCATCGCGCCACCTCCGCGGACGGCATCACCCGGGCCACTCCGGAGACATCCCAGGAGACTGACGGGTTGGACGCCGTCAGCAGGGCGCCGGCCGGCTCAACGCCGAAGGCTTCGGCCAGCCCGCCGGTGATGGCGCGCCGCATCGACTCGGCGGTGCCCGGCTCGGCCCGCTCGATCGCGTCGATCGTCTCGGACATGACGATAACGCTCGTCGTCGCGGGCGTCACCATCGCCTCGACGCTCTGCCGCCAGGCCAGGTGCCGGGTCAGGATCGTGCCGCCGATCGCGTAGCCGATCTCACCGGCCGCGACCGGCTCCGGGCCGTCGGCGCCGAGGACATGGAAGCGATCGCCCTCGCGGGTCGTGCGGAGTTCGAGGTGGCCGCCGGCGGCGATCAGGTCGCCGGCATCGAAGGCGCCGGCCGGCAGGACGTTCTCCAGAGAGACACCGTTGTACCAGTCCACCAGCGGGTTGATCAGGAACGGCTCACCGCCCTTGATCGCCCGGCGGACGATGGACTCGATCGCGACCGGGTGCTTCTTCGGCGAGACGCCGATACTC
>CAXTHM010000041.1:16308-33222 GCA_964244115.1 uncultured Thermomicrobiales bacterium | reverse complement strand
CTGCGCAGCACCCGGCGGCGCTTGACGGGCAACACAGATGCTCTCTGGGCACCTGGGAGCCGCAGCCCAGCGAGCGCCGCGTCAGCGGGTGAGCGAGCAGGTGAGCCGGAGAGGGGCTGGGGGAGAGGTCTGCTCCGCCACCTGAGCGCTTCACTTGCTATCTTCCTAGATCGCGCCGACCGACCCCGCATCGACCCGGTGGTTGGAGCCGTTGACGGACCAGGTCCGGTCCGAGGGGAGGAACGCGAT
This sequence comes from uncultured Thermomicrobiales bacterium, assembly GCA_964244115.1. Classification (GTDB taxonomy): domain Bacteria; phylum Chloroflexota; class Chloroflexia; order Thermomicrobiales; family UBA6265; genus CADCWK01. The sequence continues at coordinate 32,973 of CAXTHM010000041.1, read as the reverse complement.
CACGTCTGCTGCCCCTTTGGGCTTGCCACGGCACTCGAGGTCGATCCCCGGTTGCCGCTCCCGTCGGTTGAACACGCGGGATCGGACCGACACCGCCGGACACCGCCATCGCTCGTGGGCGTCCACGGGCCGCGGTTCATCCGGACGGAGAGCGTGCTATCGTCACGGGCGACTCGGCAGCCGCGGACCGGCGGCCCGACGCGACGGGCAACGGTGCCCGCGACCCAACGAACCACATCAGGAGCGACGACCCGATGGATCCGTTTGCCCGCGTCCCGGTCGGCAGGACCGATCGTCTCATCACCCGGCTCGGCCTCGGCGCCGCCGCGCTGGGCGATGACACCACGACCGACGAGGACGCCGAAGCCACTGTCCAGGCCGCCTGGGAGGCCGGGATCCGTTCCTTCGACGTCGCCCCGATGTACGGCAACGGCGCCGCCGAGTTCCGGCTCGGCCGGGCCCTGGCCAGGTACCCGCGGGACGAGTACACCCTCTCGACCAAGGTCGGCCGGCTGATCCCCGGCCACGAGGACGGCGACGGCGTAGGGGACCGCTGGGCGTTCGACTTCAGCGGGGATGGCGTCCGGCGATCGGTCGCGGCCAGCCTGACCCGGCTCGGCGTCGACCGGATCGACACCCTGCTGATCCACGACCCGGACGACCACTACGATGCCGCCCTGAACGAGGCCTATCCCGCCCTCGCCGACCTCCGGAGCCAGGGTGTCGTCGGCGCGATCGGCTTCGGGATGACGCAGATCCCGCTGCCGATCCGCTTCGTCCGCGAGACCGACATGGACGTGCTGCTCCTCGCCGGCCGCTACACGCTGCTCGACACCGAGGGGGCGGACGAGCTGTTGCCGCTCTGCGTCGAGCGCGGCGTCTCGGTCCTGAACGCGCAGTCGATGCACGGCGGGCTGATCGAGGGGCAGCCCAACCCGACGTTCCACTACCAGCCGGTCGACGCGGCGACGCAACGCAAGGTCGACACGATCCGGGAGATCAGCGGCCGGTACGGCGTCCCGACCGCCGCCGTCGCGATCCAGTTCCCGCTCGCCCACCCGGCCGTCGCTGGCGTCCTGACCGGCCCGTCGACGGGCGAGCAGATGGCCGGCAACATCGCCTGGGCCCGGACGGAGATCGCCGACGGCCTCTGGGACGAGCTCCGGGAGGCGGGCATCCTTGCCGCTGACATCCCGACCCCGACGCTCGCACCGGGAAGGGGAGCCCGATGACCGCCATCATCCTGTCCGGCAGCGACCGCTACGCCAGCCAGTGGCACGACCACGCCGCCAACGCCCAGCGAATTGCCGAGATCCTCGCCCGGGTCGGCATCGACGCCCGCCTCCGCGCCACCCACCCGCGCTCGTTCCGGGATCTGGCCGGCGTCGACCTTCTGATCGTCGAGGCCGGCCGCGGTGCGGCCAGCCCGGATGGCGCCAGCGACGACGAGTGGACGATCGCCCACACCCGACTGGCGGACTACGTCAGCCGGGGCGGCGCCCTGCTCGTACTGCACAACGGGATCGCCGCCTTTAGCGACCTGCCGGCCTGGTCCAACTGGGTCGGCGGCGCGTGGGTCGAGGGTGTCTCGATGCACCCGCCGATCGCCGACAACACGATCACGCCGCGCGAGCTCGATCACCCGATCGTCGACGGGCTCGGCCCGATCACGGTCCATGACGAGCTCTACAGCCACCTCGGCCGGGCCGACGACAACACCGTCCTCGCTCACCATCGCTACGACGACCAGAAGCAGCCGCTGGTCTGGGTGCGGGAGAACGCCACCGGCCGGGTCGTCTTCGACGCGCTCGGCCACGATGTCCGTTCCTACGACAGCGAGAGCCGCAACCGTCTCCTGCAGCGCGAGGCGCTCTGGGCGATCGGCGCCGATCCGGAGACGATCAGGGCGATCTGATCACCCCACAGACGTATCCGTCCGCGCCAGGTGCGCTGACGGAGGACCGCCGCCGATCAATCAGCAGGAGTCGAGCCCATGCTCTCGTCCATCTCGTCGATGTCTGGCCGTGCCAGAACGCGCCTGATCGTCGTCCTCGCCATCGCGGTCGTCGTCCTCGCCGGGTTCGGATCGGCGACGCTCGGTGCGCAGACCGATGCCACGCCGACTCCGGCGCCCGGCGTGGTGCGGGAAGTCCTCTCCAGTGGCGACCCGGCCGGTGCACCGGGCGACGTGCTGGAACTCGTCCGCTACACCATCCCGGCCGGCACCCTGCTCCCGGCCCACACCCACCCCGGCATGCAGGTCGCTCAGATCGTCTCCGGCACCCTGTCCTACACCGTCCTGGAGGGCGGCGTTCCCGTCACCCGAGCGGGCACCGGCGACATCGTGCCGATCACGGCCGAGAGCGGGGAGATGACGATCGGACCGGGCGACGCGTTCTACGAGGCCGAGGGCGTCGTCCACTTCGGCCGCAACGCCGGCACCGAGCCGGTCGTGATCCTGGTCGCCTCCCTGTTCGAGATCGGGATGCCGCCGGCCCACCTCATCGGGACGCCACTGGCGACGCCGGCGGCGTAGCGGCGCGACCATCCGGACCCGCCTGTGGCGACCCGACCTCCTCTCCGGGGGACGGCTGCGGGCCCGCCGCCGCAGCGCCCGTCTCTCCGCGGGCGATGACGACGTTCCGGGTTCGATCCCGTCCGGTATCCCGATCGTCACGGCCGGCCTCCGGTCGTCTCACCTTCATGCCGAAATAACGATCCCAGCCACCCGGTCCCGTATCCTGTCCGATGGAGCCCGGCCGACTGGCCGGCATTCGCCCGATGGAGGCTTGTGTCTCATGAAGATCTACGCGCACCGTGGCGCCTCGGCCGAGTTGCCGGAGAACACCATCGCCGCCTTCCAGCGAGCGATCGACCTGCGGGCCGACGGGATCGAGCTCGACGTCCACCTGTCATCGGACGGCGTCCCGGTCGTCATCCACGACGAGACCGTCGACCGCACGACCGACGCGACCGGTGCCGTCAACATGATGACCGCCGCGCAGCTCGGGCAGCTCGACGCCGGCCGCCACCAGGGCGTCCCGACCCTGGCCGCCGTGCTGGACCTGATCGGTTCCCGACTCCACGTCAACATCGAGATCAAGAGCAACCAGGCCGGGCAGGCGGTCATCGACGAGGTCGGCCGCCGGCCGGAGCTGCGCTGGGCGATCTCGTCATTCGACTGGGACGTCCTCCGCTTCGTCAAGAGCGAGCTGCCCGCGGCCGACCTCTGGCCGCTGACGTACGGCCCCCGCGAGAGCATCACCGCGACGATCGAGTACATCTCCAGCCAGGAGAACGTCTACCCCGGTGCGAAGCGGTGGGCGGAGTCGCTCCGGACGACCGGCAACATCCTCGAAGCCGCCCTCGACCTCGCGGACGACCTCGGCTCATCCACCCTCTCGGTCGGACAGTACGGGCTGAAGGAAGACGCGATCCGGCTGATCCATGACCGAGGGTTCGCCGCCTGGGTCTGGACGGTGAACGACCCGGAGCGGGCCGGCGAGCTGGCCACGTGGGGCGTCGACAGCCTCTGCACCGATGAGCCGGCCATCATGCTCCGCGCCCATCTGACGGCCGCAGGATAAGCGGAGTAGCGGTGAAGCAGCCGACCCCGATGGGCGGTGTTGCTCCCCTCTCCGGGCACCTGTGAGTCGAAGCCGCGTCAGCGGGTGAGCGAGCAGGTGAGCCGGAGAGGGGTTGGGGGAGAGGTCTGCTCCGCCACCGAGGGGTCACGGGTCCACCGACCGTTTACCCGGATTCGGTATGAGCCCAAGAGGGGCTGGGGGAGAGGTCTCCTCCGCCACAGACCGGCTTCGGGTGAATGACGACACTTCAACCGGATTCCGAATCAGGCCCGCGCCGGAGCGAGCGCGACCAGACCGGGCAGCAGTCTCGCCGCCCCGCCCGCGTCGAGCGACTCGGCGGCGGCCAGCGCTACCCGGAGCGCCCGCTCGGCGACGGCGGGGGTCGCGCGGTCAGCGGGGCGCCCGGTCCGGATGCACTCGACGAAGTAATCGATCTCGGCCCCGTAGGCGTTGGCCACCGGGACGGTCAACTGGCTGGCCGGACCATCGCTCGGGAACAGCCAGAGGTCGTTGCGACCGGACCCGCCGTCGGTATCGGGTCCTTCGCCCCGGAACCGGTACTCGACGGCGCCGCCGGAGCCAAGCAGGTGGAACTCCGAGCTGAACGGGTACGAGTCCGGCATCATCATGCCGCCATCTACGACCGCCGAGCGACCGTCGGCGTAGTCGAGCAGCACCTGGACCTGGTCCCAGCCGCCCGAGCGCGGGTTGCGATAGCCCCGAGCCGTGACCAGCTCCGGCAGCCCGAACAGCCAGTTCAGGGCGTCGAAGTCGTGGATCATCATGTCCACGACCGCCCCGCCGGTCAGTTCACTGTTCGTCAGCAGCGTCGTCCAGCGTGGGAACGACTGCCGCCGGGTCGCCACCGCCGACCGGAGCTCGCCGAGCTGGCCGGACTCGACCAGGTTGGCGATCGCGACGTACTCCGGCCAGAACCGGAGGACGTGGCCGACCATCAGGACCCGGTCCGTCGCCACGGCTCGCTGGACCAGCGCCGCGGCATCGTCGGCCGTCAGGGCGATCGGCTTCTCCAGCAGGACGTGCTTGCCGGCGTCGAGCGCGACCTCGGTGGCGAAGCGGTGGTCCGGGGTCGGCAGGCAGATGCTGACGGCGTCGATCGCCGGGTCGGTGACGGCACGGGCGAGGTCGTCGGTCCAGCTCGCGCCGACCTCATCGGCCAGCGGACCGGCCCGGCGGTCGCTGTGGGCGTAGATCGTGGCGACCGAGACGTCATCGCGAGCGTGGAAGGCGCGGGCGTGGGTGCTGCCCATGAAGCCGGCACCGAGGATTGCGACGCGGAGCATGACGAGACCTCCATGGATCAGTGGTCTCCCCGCCCCGTTGCGGGGAGACCCACCGGGCATGATAGCGATTCCACGAGACGGGGCGCAAACCGAGACGACCTCATGCGGGATCGGGACCGCGGCTACCATGCTGAATCCCGCCCCGGACCGGACGATGGCGCCGGTGTCACCGTATTGTGGCGACCGCCGATGCCGGGTACCGTAGCGTCCGATCGAATCCGACGGCCGGGAGCGACGACGGGATCGGCTCAGCGCCGAACCCGCCGCCGATCGCACCCACCGCATACCAGACAGGGAGTCCAGCACTTGGCTACGACACTGCTGCACAACGGCACGGTGATCGACGGGACCGGGGCCGACCCGATCGCCGACGGGGGCGTCCTGCTCCGCGACGGGCACATCGCCGCGGTCGGCCGGCTGGCGGACCTGTCCGTTCCCGACGGGACCGAGGAGATCGACGTCCGGGGCGGCTACATCCTGCCGGGCCTGATCGACACCCACGTCCACATGATGGTCGAGGGGATGGACACCAACGCCCACCTGACCCGGCCGTTCTCCTACAACTTCTACCGGGCGATCGGCTTCCTCCGGAACACGCTGGAGTGCGGCATCACCTCGGTCCGCGACGCCGGCGGGACCGACGTCGGCGTCAAGCAGGCGGTCGAGGACGGCATCATCGCCGGCCCCCGGATGCAGGTCAGCACCGGCGTGATCGGCATCACCGGCGGCCACGGCGACAGCTGGCACCTCTCCGGCATCACCGTGCCGCTGTTCCCGGAGTACCCGGGCCTGCCGGACGGGATCGCCGATGGCGTCGAGGGGGTCCGGAAGAAGGTCCGCGAGATCCTCCGGGCCGGCGCCGAAGTGGTCAAGGTCTGCTCGACCGGCGGCGTCCTGAGCCCGACCGACCACCCTGAGTTCACGCAGTTCACGATCGAGGAGCTCAAGGTCATCGTCCAGGAGGCCCAGTTCCGCCGCGGCCTGCGGGTGATGGCGCACGCCCAGGGCTCCGAGGGGATCAAGAACGCGATCAAGGCCGGTATCCACTCGATCGAGCACGCCATGTTCGTCGACGACGAGGTGATCGAACTGGCGCTCGCCAACGGCACGTTCTTCGTCCCGACCCTGCTGGCGCCGCTGGCCGTGATCGAGCAGGCCGCCGCGACCGGGGCGATGCCGGAGTACGGGCTCCGCAAGGCGCGGGAGACGATCGACATCCACCGCGAGAGCATCGCCAAGGCGTACAAGGCCGGCGTCCGGATCGCGATGGGGACCGACGCCGGCGTGATGCCCCACGGCACCAACCTGCGCGAGCTCGGCCTGATGGCCGACGTCGGGATGACGCCGATGGACGTCATCGTTGCGACGACGAAGGTCGCGGCCGAGTGCATGGGCTGGGAGGACCGGGTCGGGACGCTGGAGGCCGGCAAGCTGGCCGACGTCACGGTTACCTCCGTCGACCCGCTGACCCGGATCCACGACCTGGCCGACGTCGCCAACATCGCCCTCGTCCTCAAGGGCGGGGAGATCGCGATCGACCGCCGGGCATAGGGTTCGGTCCCATCATGCCGCCGACCCAGCGGCGGCCGGGTCCTCCGGGATCTGGCCGCCGGGTCGGGGTGCCCGCCCCCGGTGGCCGGGACGAAGGCGCTACCCGAGACGACGGTGCCCTCGATACGGGCGACGAGGCGGATCATGGAGGAGAACCAGGCAGGGGGGCGAGCGGTTCGCCACCGAGACGATCATCCACTACGGCACGACGGAGGAGAACCTCGCCATGCTGATCGATACGGTGCCTGGAACGGACGGACGATGCGTCATGGCCCGAGGGACGATACCGCGATGACCGAGCCAGCCAACCGGCCGGGCGAGGCGGACGCCGAGACGGCCGAAGAGGACCAGAACATCGACGATGTCCTCGAGCTCGATGACGAGGCGGAAGGCGAATCGACGCTGCGGATCTCGGTCGCCGTCCCCGAACAGGCCGAGGCGGTCTACGACACCCTGCAGCGGGCCTTCGCCGAGCAGGCGACGCTGAACCCGCCCTCTGGGGTAACCGGCGAGTCGCTGGAGAGCATCGCGGCCGCCATCGAGACCGGCCAGACGATCGTCGCGCTCCTCGACGGCGCGCTCGTCGGCACGGTCCGGTACAACCTCCTGCCGGACAGCATCTATCTCGGCCGGCTCGGCGTCCTGCCCGAGCACCGGCGCAGCGGCGTCGGCACGGCCCTGGTCGAGTGGTGCCAGGAGGTACTCGCCCCCGCCGAGGGACGACGGGCGATCGACGTCGAGGTCCGGGCCGCCCTGCCGAGCAACGTCACCCTCTTCCGGGGGCTGGGATTCACCGAGCTCGGCTCCTACAGCCACCCGCGCAACCCGAAGGCGAAGGTCCGGCGGCTCCGCTGGCGGGCGACATGACCGCCCGTACGCTTCGACGCCGCAGCCGCTTTCGCCCGGAAGCAGTCGGCTCCGGTGGAGGGGTTCGCTCTGCCACTACGCGAGACCAATGGCTATCCCGCTCTACCCCAACGACGACTCCCGGGCCGCCCGGACCAGGACGCTCACCCAGGTCCGGTACGGCGCCCACCCAGCTGTGATCCGGCCAATGGTCGTCGCGTCGATGGGCTCGGTCAAACCGTAGGCGGCGACGACGGCCCCGGCGTGGCGTCGCTCGTTGCCCGGCGGGACATCGACGGTCATCGCCCCCCGAATCAGGATCAACTCCGCCGAGAAGGGGCCGACCCCAGCCAGGCGTTGCAATTCGGCCAGCGCCTCGTCAGCCGGCAGGGCGCGAAGCCGCTCGGCGTCCAGTGCTCCGTCCAACGCGGCGACGGCGATTCCATGCAGCCAATCAGGTTTGCGCCCACCGAGGCCCGGGACCGTCGTGAGGTCGGCCGCGGCGAGCGCGGCCGGTGACGGGAACGCCGTCAGGTCGTGGCCATCATGGCGGACGACCGCCCCGAACATCTCCGCCATCGCGGCCTTGACCTTGGCCGCCTGCACCATCTGGATCCGGTGGCTCGTGATCGCCCAGACCGCTGCCTCAAACGGCGACCAGAACCCGGTTGGCCGGAAACCTGGATTCGCGGCCTGGAGCCGGCCGATCACCGGGTCCCGCTGGCCGACCTTGTGGAAGCCGGTCCCATCATGGTCGAGCGAGAGCAGCCGGGCGACCTGCCGCTTGACCGTGTCGACGGTCGCGGTGGTCGTCATCCCGACACGGATCGGACCATCCGCTTCGGCCTGCCGGATGTCGACGCCAGCGACCTCATCCATCCCATCGACGACGAACGCGATCCGCAGGGTCGGGTCGTCATCGGTCGTCGTCAGACCGGCCGGCCGGAATGCGTCGAGGAAGCCGATCGTCGCGTCGAGCCGGTACGGTCCCCTGGGCTCGATCGTGACATGGTGCGTGGTGGCGGGCATCATCCAGAGCCTCCCTTTTCGGTCATCAGAGCACGGACCGGCCCAACGGTCGAACACCGGTATCCAGCCACTGAGTAGCCGCAACGGTCATCATCTTGCGCTGCGATTCCACTGGGTCCGTCGATGCGGACGAGATGCGTCCCCGTTGCGTGGGCCGCAGTGGTGGTGTGCAACACACCGGATCAGGAGCAGCGATCGCATGCGATATGGCTTGTTCGTCCCACAGGGCTGGCGGATGGATCTGATCGAGATCGCGGATCCGATCGAGCAGTACGAGGCCATGACCAACGTCGGCAAGGTCGCGGACGAGGGGCCGTGGGACAGCATCTGGGTCTACGACCACTTCCACACCGTCCCGAAGCCGACCGACAACACCGTCTTCGAGGCCTGGACCGCGACCGCAACCCTCGCTCGCGACACCAAGCGGATCAACGTGGGTCAGATGGTGACCTGCAACGGCTATCGCAACCCGGCCCTCTGGGCCAAGATCGCCTCGACGGTCGACGTCGCCGCCCACGGACGGCTCTACGCCGGCTACGGTGCCGGCTGGTACGAGCACGAGTGGAAGGCCTACGGCTACGGCTTCCCCGAGACCCGCGACCGGATGCGCGCGTTCCGCGAGGGCGTCGAGATCATCCACAAGATGTGGACGGAGGACAAGCCGACCATCAAGGGCGAGTACTACACGATCGACGAGCCGATCAACGAGCCCAAGGGCGTCCGCAAGCCGCACCCGTCCCTCTGGATCGGCGGCGGCGGTGAGCAGGTCACCCTCAAGCTGGTCGCCCGGTTCGCCAACGCCTGTAACCTCAGCGGACCGGCCGCGCAGATCACTCACAAGCTCAACGTCCTCAAGGGACACTGCGAGACGGTCGGCCGCGACTACGACGAGATCATCCGGAGTTCCTCGACCAACGTCTTCCTGCTCCAGGAGGGTGAGGACGCCGAGTCCGCGACCGAGAAGGCCCGGAGCGCGATCGGGGCCTCCTTCGAGGACTTCCAGCGCGACTTCGTCGTCGGCACGGCCGACAGGGTGATCGCGGCGCTGCAGGAGAAGACCGACGCCGGGATCGACTACCACCTGATCTACATGCCGCGGATCGCCTACGACCACAGCATGATCCAGCACTTCACCGAGCAGGTCATTCCGCAGCTCGGCTAGTCCCGGGCGGTCGGAAAATTCATCCAGCTCCGGAAACTCCCGGCATCGGTGCGCAGGCACTGCCGCCGGGAGTCTCATTGTGTGCGCCCAAAGGAGCCGATCGGCCCCCGGAGACGTCATACTGGCAGCCGCAACCAGGGACGCCCCGTCCACACTGGCCCCGATCGCACCCTCACCGCTGGAGAATGGTTATGTCCGGTCCGACCACGTTCCCCCGCTTCGTCCTTCTCTCGGTGATCCTGACGCTGTTCGGCGGTCTGCTCGCCCCGGCCAGCCAGATGTCCGCCGCGTCCGATGCGCCCCCCGCCAGCCCGTTCACGGACCGAGCGCTCGCGGCCACCGTCCGCCAGTCGCTGAGCTCGCAGAGCCAGACCGGCACCGGCGAACCGGCGATCGGCCGCTCCAGCTACGAGAGCCCCCTCGGCTTCACGCTCGACTGGGGCAGCGGTTGGGACCTCGACCGCAACACGGCCGTTTACGGGCTGGACCTGGCCGTCTTCGAGAACGACGACGACCTCTCGCTCCAGGTCTGGGGCTTCATGAACTTCGGCGGCGACCCCGACCTCTGCCTCGAGCAGATGGAGGGCTTCTACCCGCAGGTCTTCGATATCGACGATCTCGCCCCGATCCGGAACGGCGTCGACGAGCCGATCGGCCCCGGCGACGGCCTCTCCTACGCGGCCTTCGAGTACACCGAGACGCCGCGCGACGAGTCCGGCCAGCGGCTCTACCTGAGCTGCGAGACCCTGACGCCGGGCGAGTCCGTCATCGTCGTCGGCGTCTCCTCGACGGAGGCCGACTTCGAGGACAGCCTCGCGGCGGCCGACGAGTTCCTCGACGACAGTCTGACCGTCGAGCCGCAGGAACTCGACCTCGACGGGTTCTCGGATCGGTCGGCGACGATCAGCGGGGACATCGACCGGTTCTACCGCCGCTCGCTCCGGATCGAGGACGTCGACGAGTACGTCAGCCCGACCTACGAGACCTTCTCCGAGCCGACCGATTCGCCCTGCTTCTCGGCGCCGCTGGATGGCAGCGCCCCGGACCGCAACGACCGGGTCCGCTACCCCGGCGTCGGCCCGGCCTACTGCGGGTCCGACGAGCGCATCCTGATCGACGCCCCCTGGATGCTGACGTACATCCTGCCGCGGGTCGGCGACATCTCGCTGGCCGCGATCCTCGCCCATGAGTCCGGCCACCACCTCCAGGGGCTGACCGGCTGGAACAGCGGCTTCGACTACGGCGACCCCAAGGACACCTTCATCGCCGAGCAGCAGGCCGATTGCCTGTCCGGGTCCTACATCCGCTCGACGGTCCTGCGCGGGATCTACGCGGAGAGCGATGTCCAGGAGATCCTCGCCCTGTTCGGCGAGATCGGCGGCTTCGAGGCCGGCGTCGACCACGGGACCGGCGAGGAGCGGGTCGACGCCTTCAACCTCGGCTACGACGACGGCTTCGACGCCTGCGGCCTCTACGATCGGCGCGACTGACTCGCCATCTCGCCCACTCCTGAACATGTGAGGACGTTGGCGCCGGCCGCCGGCCACGAGCCGTGATCACCGCGGATCGGGACCCGGAAGGACACGCGGGATTGGGCAGGGCAGGCCTCGCCGGGCATACTTGTGCGGTTACCGATCCTGACCGATCCCACGTCGCCGTGTTTCGACCGCCGGGCCGGCCGCCATGCCGTCTCACGTCGCGTCGATCTCCCGGGATCGACGCGGCCGGAGTTCGCCGACTCGTGACATCCGCCCCAGAGAAGACCGCTTCGCCCCGTGGCCAGCGTCCCGGCCAGCGCATCTCCGTCGGCGACGTGACCCTCGTCCGGGTCCGTCGCGCCGAGGAGGACCAGTTCGCCCGGCTGCTCGTCCGGATCGCCGCCCGGCAGCGGCAGGCCGAGACGCTCGAAGAGGAGATCGTCACCCTTCGCCAGCTCCTGAGCGCGTTCTCCAGCGCCGTCCTCGGCCGGGTCGACTCGCTCCTGACCGAAGTCCGGCAGGCCAGGATCGTCGTCTCGGACCTCGAGAACAGCCTGGCCCAGCAGGACGAGCTCTACGACCCCGAGCTGGCCGATGTCCTTGCCCGGCTGGCCGAGCAGTGGACGAGCCTGCTGATGAGCGGCTCGCACCGGCTGCCGAATGACGGCGAGTCGCCCGAGGCGCCGAGCTACAACCGGACCGGCATCCCCGTCGGCGGGCCGGCCGAGGAGCACGGCGGCGAGGGCTCCGAGGACGAGGAGGCGCTGATGGGCAGCGGCGCCCGGCAGAGCACCCCTCAGCGGGAGGCCGCCCGCCGCGAGGCCCAGGCCCTCTACCGCGACCTCGCCCGGCGCTACCACCCCGACTGGGCGGGCAACGAGGATGACCGCTCCCGCCGTGAGGCGATCATGCAGCGCGTCAACGTCGCCTACGCCGACCTCGACCTGGTCCAGCTCCGCCGCTTCGCCCGCGAGATCGACCCGACGAGCGTGGCCGAGCGGACGATCGAGGACAAGATCGCCTGGGCCGAGGTCGAGATCGACCGGCTCGCCCGCCTGATCGACGGCCAGCAGGACGAGCTCGCCCGGCTGCAGGACACCCGGGCCTACAAGCTCTGGCTCCAGCAGCAGGCCGGTGAGGCCGTCTTCGCCCGCGTCGAGCGCGACCTCAGCCGGGAACGGTTCCGGCTGGCTCGGCGCCTCCGTGAGCTCCGCCGCCAGGCGGAGCGCAGCAAACCCTCCGCGACCCCACCGAAACCCGAACCACCCCGCCGTCGCCTCCTCAACGGCGTCCGCCGGCGGGTCTAAGGAAGCCGACGAGCGTCCACTCTCCCGTTGTCGGACGACGTCACAACGTCTTTGCGATCAATCGGTCGAACACGAATGACGAATCTGCTCCCCTCTCCGGGTACCTATGAGCCGCAGCGGAGCGAGAGCCGCTTCCGGCGGGTGACCGAGCAGGTTCACCCCGGCTGGGGGAGAGGTCTGCTCGCGACCGTCATCTCAGCCAGAGCAAGGGCGTCGGCGAACACCGTTTCACCCTGCGGGGCGATGGCTGCTGCGGCGGACTGGCTCGCAAGCTTCGCCCCTACGACTCGACGACACGACGCCCTGGTCTGGTCCGCTTCCCCGGAGCGACGTCGCGTCGACCCGCTCGTCCTGCGCTACCATGCGCCCCCATCATCCGGCAGGACGAATCCTCCGTCCGATCCCGACCAGGAGCCTCCCGTTGACCGTCTCCCCCGCGCGTCAGGATGATCTGACGGAGCCGGGAGATCGGGTCACGGGCCGGGGACGGCCAGGTTGGCCGTGGCCGGGACACCTGCGGCCCTCGCTGACGCGGTCGTTCCTCTGGCTGTTCGCCATCGCGATGTCCGTCTTGATCCTCATCCCACCCGGCTACCTGCTGCTCCGGTCGCTCGGGGCCGGGGCCGATCTGTGGCCGCTGGTCTTCCGGGAACGGACGGCGCTCATCCTCTGGAACACCGTCCGGCTGGGGACCGCCGTCGGCGCCGGCGGGATCCTGATCGCCGTCCCGCTGGCGTGGCTGACGACCCGGACGGACCTGCCGCTACGCCGGTTCTGGTCCGTCGTCACCCCGCTCCCGCTCGTGATCCCGTCCTACGCCGGGGCGCTGGCCGTGATCGGGACACTCGGCCCTCGTGGCCTCGTCCAGCAGTGGCTGGAGCCGCTCGGCGTCGAGCGCCTGCCCAGCATCTACGGCTTCCCCGGCGCCGCGCTGACCCTGGTCCTGTTCACCTACCCCTACGTCTACCTGACGGCCCGGGCGGCGCTGCTCGGGCTCGACCCCGCCCTGGCCGAGGCCAGTCGCGGTCTGGGCCGGGGTCGTTGGCGGACGCTGCTGAGCTGCACGCTGCCACAGCTCCGGCCCGCCATCGGCGCTGGCGCCCTGCTCGCGGTGCTCTACACGCTGTCCGACTTCGGCGTCGTCACGCTGCTGCGCTTCGACGTCTTCACCCGCGTAATCTACACCCAGTACCGCTCCGCCTTCGACCGCTCGCTGGCCTCGGCGCTCGGCGTCATGCTGGTCGTCCTCGTGGTCGCCGTCCTGTTCGGGGAGCACCGGCTGCGACGGCGGGGTGCGCTCTACCGGCTCGGCGGCGGCGCGAGCCGCCGGCAGCCGACCGTCCGCCTCGGTCGCTGGCGATGGGTCGCGTTCGGCTGGTGCATGCTGATCGCGCTGCTGTCGCTCGGCGTGCCGCTCGTGACGCTCTCCCGGTGGGCGCTCTCAGGGTCATCCCTGACGAACCAGTCGGACGATCTTCCCGGGGCCATCGGCCATTCCGTCGGGCTCGCCGGCCTGTCGGCGCTGGCGACGGTCGCGGCGGCGCTGCCGATCGCGATCCTGGCGGTCCGCTCCCGTAGCAGTCCTGCCCGGTTCCTGAGCCAACTGACCCACCTGGGCTTCGCCCTACCGGGGATCGTCATCGCCCTCGCCTTCGTCTTCATCGGCGCCCGCTACCTCACGCCGCTCTACCAGACCCTGCCGCTGCTGATCCTCGCCATGGTCATCCGGCACCTCGCCCAGGGCGTCGGCGCGGCGGAGACGACGCTGATGCAGGTCAGCCCTCGTCTGGAGGAGGCCGCCCGCTCGCTCGGACGATCGCCGGTCGCTACGGTGCGGCTGATCACCCTGCCGCTGATCTGGCCGGGGATCGCCGCCGGCGCCCTGCTGGTCTTCATCACCGTCCTCAAGGAACTCCCGATCACCCTCCTGCTGAGCCCGACCGGCTTCGGGACTGTCGCGGTCCAGATCTGGTCGGCGACCGGGGTCGGGCAGTACGGCCGCGCCGCCGCCGGGGCGATGGTGCTCATCCTTCTGACCATACCCCCGACGCTGCTCCTGACCGGCCACCGTCCTCGCGGATCGGTCCCGGCACCCTGAACTCCGAACGCTCACCCCCGATATCCTCGGCGACCCGACCCCTCAGCGCGGTAGGATGTCTCCCTGGGTGCTTCGGTATGGCGTGGCGAGGGGGATCGTGACTCGTGTCAAGGAGGATCGGTCGTACAGCGAGCGACATCCCTCGCCCCTCGCAGGCATCCGACATCGTCCCGGCCCTATCGATCAACGGCCTGAGCAAGCGATTCGACGGGACGGCCGTCGTCCGGGACCTCTCCCTCGATGTCATGCCCGGGGAACTCGTCTCGATCCTCGGGCCGAGTGGCTGCGGCAAGACCACGACGCTCCGGATGATCGCGGGCTTCGAGCGACCGGACGGCGGGTCCATCCACATCGGTGGCCGGATCGTCACCGGCGAGCGGACCGAGATCCCGCCGGAGCGACGCCGGGTCGGGATGGTCTTCCAGGAGTACGCCCTGTTTCCCCACCTGAGCGTCGCGCGGAACGTCGGCTTCGGCCTGCCGCGCGGCCGGGCCGGGGCGGATCGCATCGACGAGATGCTGGCCCTGGTCAGCCTCACGGGCTCCGGGGACCGCTACCCCGCCGACCTCTCCGGCGGCCAGCAGCAACGGGTGGCCGTCGCCCGGGCGCTCGCACCGGGCCCCGCGATCGTCCTGCTCGACGAGCCGTTCTCGAACCTCGACCAGGCGCTGCGGGTCCAGCTTCGAGAGGAGATCCGCGAGATCCTCCGGGCGGCCAACGCTACCGCCGTCCTCGTCACCCATGACCAGGAGGAGGCGCTGAGCATCTCGGACCGGGTCGGGGTCATGCTCGGCGGGCGGCTCCGACAGATCAGTTCGCCGGAAGAGATCCATCATCGCCCGATCGACCGCGAGGTCGCCGCCTTCGTCGGCGACGCCGTCTTCCTGGCGGGGTCCGCCAGCGGCACCTCCGTCGCCACGGCGCTGGGCACCCTGCCCCTGGATCGACCGGGGACTGGACCGGTCGACGTCCTCCTGCGTCCCGAAATGATCGGACTCCGCACCGACGGGGAGCTCGGGGCCCCGGGCATCGTGACCGGTCGGCGCTTCCACGGCCGGGACCAGACGGTCACGGTCGCGCTGCGCGATGGGACGCCGATCCCAGTGCGGCTGTCGTCGTACGTTCGGGTCGCGGTCGGGACCGATGTCCGGCTCACGGTCCGGGACACCGTGGTCTGCTTCCCGCGCGCTGGCGCCGCGGCGGATTGACGGGCAGGATGACCCATGCCCAAATGGTGGCCTGAACGTCACGGGGCCGCTGCCCCTCACCGAGAGGACCAGGATCGATGGAGTGGATCACCCGAACCGGAGCCCGTCTCGACCGCGCCGCCATGATCTGGTTGATCCGCAACCGAATCGACCCAGAGGCGACGATCACCTTCCTGCCTGAGGCCGACGTCCTGGCCGCGGCCGAAGAGCGCGGCGCCACGGCCTTCCACCACCCGCAGGCCGAACTGCGCAATACCGGCCTCCGGACCGGCTTCGACGCCCTGCTCTACCGCTACGGATTGACCGACCCGCCCCTGACGGCGATGTCGCTCGCGCTGCGCGGTGCCGAGACGAACGACCGCCAACTGACTCCGTGGTCGGCCGGCCTGCGGTCGATCTGCCTCGGACTGCGGGCGAAGCACGAGGACGACGCCGAATTCGTAGCCGCGGTCGGCACGGTCCTCGACGGCCTCCATCAGTTCTGCGTCGAACTGACCGGCCCCGCGGCACCGCCGGCCAAAGCTGGCTGAGCCGGATCGCCGCCTGGTGTACCGGTGACGAGAACGGGCTGTCGAGGGCCGCACGGTGCCGATACGGGTCACCTGACCGACTCTCCGAAGGGCGCAATTGACAGCACTCCCAACCGTCGGTAGTGTGCGGACAGCAGGCATCTCTGTTTGTCGCCAGACGCGCGACCTCACCGACCTGGGAGGACCTAGTGCCCGATCCCACGCCGCCGTCCCAACACGTCGTCTCCCGCCGCCGGATTGCCGGAGCCGGCCTGACCGGGGCCGCGGCCGCGATCGTCTCGGCAGCTACGACCCGAGCGCAGGGTGCGACCCCGGACGGCGCCACGCCGGCCGCGACACCGGTCGGCGGCAACCTGACGATCTACTGCGGCCGGAACGAGTCCCTCGTCAGCGACCTGATCCCGCTCATCGCCGAGGCGACGGGCATCGACCTCGATGTCCGGTACGGCAACACCGCCGAACTCGCGGCCCAGATCCTGGAGGAGGGCGACAATACCCCCGCCGGTCTGTACTTCTGCCAGGATGCCGGCGCCCTCGGCTCGCTGGCCCAGGCTGGTGTCCTCGC
>CAXTHM010000041.1:0-16298 GCA_964244115.1 uncultured Thermomicrobiales bacterium | reverse complement strand
CCGATCCCCGACGACCTCCTCCGGCAGGTCGCGCCGCAGTACCGCTCGCCGGACGGCGTCTGGCTGGGGCTCTCGGGCCGGGTCCGGGTCCTGCTCTACAACCCGGACGTGACCGACCCCGCCACCCTGCCAGCCTCGATCCTCGACCTGCCGACCACCGAGCTCGATGGCCCGATCGGCTGGGCACCGACCAATGCACCGTTCCAGTCCTTCATCACGGCGCTGCGCGTCACCGAGGGGGAGGACCGCGCCCGGCAATGGCTCGAGGACGTGATCGCGACCGGGCCGATCACCTTCGACGACAACGGCCCGCAGGTCAACGCCGTCGCCTCGCAGGAGGTCGCGGTCGGGCTCGTCAACCACTACTACGTCTTTGAGGCCCGCCGCGAGGACCCGGAGATCGCCGTCGAGAACTACTACTTCCCCGGCGGCGACATCGGGTCGCTCGTCAACATCGGCGGCGTCGGCATCATCGCCGGCAGCGGCCAGGAGGAGCAGGCGATCGCCGTCACCCGCTACCTGCTCGGCGTCGAGGCCCAGACCTACTTCTCCGAGCAGACGCTGGAGTACCCGCTGGCCGCCGGCGTCCCGGCCCAGCCGGAACTCATCCCGCTCTCGGAGATCGAACCGCCGGACCTCGACCTCAGCGACCTGGCCGACCTCGAAGGTACGCTGGCCCTCCTGACCGACCTCGGGCTGATCTAGCGGCCAGACCAGCCGGCCCGGCTGTCGCCCATTCGTATCGACCCGACCCTGATCGGCATCGACCGGATTCCCGAAAGGACCCCGAATGACCAGACTGCAGGATATCGATGGCGTCGCCCGCTGGCGCCAGGTCGGACCGTTCCGTGGTGGCCGCGTCGTCACCGTCGCCGGGAGCTACCACGACCAGAACACCTTCTACTTCGGCGCCGTCGCCGGCGGCATCTGGAAGACGACCGACGCCGGGCTCTATTGGAAACCCGTCTCGGACGGCTTCCTGAACACGTCCTCGATCGGCGCGCTGGCCGTCGCGCCGTCGGACTCCAACGTGATCTACGCCGGGACCGGCGAGACGACGATCCGGATCGACGTCTCCCACGGCGACGGCGTCTACAAGTCCACCGACGCCGGCACGACCTGGTCGCACGTCGGCCTCAAGGAGACCCGGCACATCGGCAAGATCCGGGTCCACCCGACCAACCCGGACGTTGCCTGGGTCGCCGCCTTCGGGCACGCCTTCGGCCCCAACCCGGAGCGCGGCGTCTTCAAGACCGAGGACGGCGGCCGGACCTGGCGCCACGTCCTCTTCGTCTCCGACAAGGCCGGCGCCGTCGACCTCTCCGTCGACGAGTCCAACCCGCGGATCATCTACGCGACGATCTGGCAGGCGTATCGGTCGTTCTGGCAGATCAGCAGCGGCGGGCCGGACAGCGGCCTATGGCGCAGCCTCGACGGCGGCGAGACCTGGCAGGACATCACCCGCAACCACGGCTTGCCGAAGGGCACGCTCGGCAAGCTGGCCGTCTCCGCCTCCCCGGCCAGGACCGGCCGGGTCTGGGCGCTGATCGAGCAGACCACGGAGGGCGGCCTGTTCCGCTCCGACGACTACGGCGTCACCTGGGAGCAGGTCAGCGACAACCAGCACCTGATCAGCCGGGCCTGGTACTACGTCCACGTCACCGCCGACCCGGTCGACCCGGAGACGGTCTACATCAACAACCTCGATTTCTACCGCAGCACCGACGGCGGCCGGACCTTCAGCGACATCGTCACGCCCCACGGCGACAACCACGACCTCTGGATCGACCCGAAGAACCCGCGCCGGATGATCCAGGGCAACGATGGCGGCGCCAACGTCTCCGTCGACGGCGGCTACACCTTCAGCACGATCTACAACCAGCCGACCGCCCAGTTCTATCACCTCGGCGTCAGCAACGAGGAGCCCTACCGGATCTACGGCACGCAGCAGGACAACAGCAGCCTGTCGGTCCCGGCCTGGACCAACGCCTCCTCGATCACCTGGCAGGACGCCTACGACGCCGGCAGCGGCGAGAGCGGCTACATCGTCGTCAAGCCGGACGACCCGGACATCATCTACGTCGGCGCGATCGGCTCATCGCCGGGCGGCGGCAACGCCCTCCAGCGCTACGACCGCAAGACCGACCAGATCCGGCTCATCACGTCCTGGCCGGAGTCCAAGACCGGGCTTGGCTCCAAGGCGCTCAAGCAGCGCTTCGCATGGACGTACCCGATCGTCGTCTCGCCGCACGACGTCGATACGATCTACATCGGCGGCGACCGTGTCTACCGCTCGACCAACGAGGGCCAGAGCTGGGAGCCGATCAGCCCCGACCTGACCCGAGCCGAGCCGCACACGCTCGAACCCTCCGGCGGCCCGGTCAACAAGGACGCCCTCGGCGCCGAGACCTACGCGACGGTCTTCTCTCTGATCGAGTCCCCGCACCAGCAGGGCGTCTTCTGGGCCGGCTCCGACGACGGGCTGATCCACCTCAGCCAGGACGGCGGCGCGAGCTGGCAGAACGTCACCCCGCCCCAGTTCCAGGACTGGACGATGGTCAGCGGCATCGAGCCCTCCCCGACCGACCCGGCTACCGTCTACGTCGCCGCGACCCGCTACAAGACCGACGACTACGCGCCCTACCTGTTCGTCACCCGAGATTTCGGCGCGAGCTGGAGCCGGATCGACGACGGCATCCCGGCCGACGAGTTCACCCGGGTCATCCGGGCCGACCCGACGACTCCGGGCCTGCTCTACGCCGGCACCGAGCTCGGCGTCCACGTCTCGACCGACGACGGCTCGACCTGGGCGCCGCTCCAGCTCAACCTGCCCGTCTCCCCGATCCACGACCTGATCGTCAAGGGCACCGACCTGATCGCCGGCACCCATGGCCGCGCGATCTGGATCCTCGACGACCTCACGCCGATCCGGCAGCTCGCCGCCGGCGTCCCGGCCGCGACGACACACCTGATGCCGCCCCGCGACACCCTCCGGATCCTGCCGGGCATCGACTGGACCGGCAATGTCCCGACGACGACCAACTACGTCGGCCGGACGCCGGGGGCCTTCACGGTCACGATCGACCCCAACGGCCAGGCGATCCGAACCCTGCTCGACGTCGGCGAGAACCCGCCCAAGGGCGCGATCATCACGTACTTCCTGACCGAGACACCGTCGAAGCCGCTGACGCTGAGCTTCAGCAACGCGGCGGGGACGGAGGTCCGGAGCTACACGAGCCGGACAGAGGAGGACCCCGCCATCGCGAAGGAACTCCGAGCCCCGGCCGCTCCGGGCTGGAACCGGTTCGTCTGGGATCTCCAGTGGGCGCCGGTGACGAAGGTCGAGGGCAGCGACCCGGTCGCCAGCGAGACGATCCCCGGCCCGTACGTCGCCCCGGGCGACTTCACGGTGACGCTGACGGTTGACGGCGCCGATTTCTCACAGCCCTTCCGGGTCGTCAAGCCGTCCAATCGCCCGGCGGCGCAGGCGGACCTCGACGCCCAGGAGGCGCTCCTCCTGAAGATCCACGCCCAGCTCGACCGGACGGCGAAGACCCTCAACCGGATGCGCGACCTCCGCGGCCAGCTCGCCGACTGGAGCAAGCGCGCCGGGACCCACGGCGGCGCGTCAGGATTCGTCACCGCCGCCGACGCCCTCCGCGAGCAGATCGTCGAGATCGAGTCGACCATCGCCGTCCCGGACCTCCGGCCCGGCTGGGGGGACCGGAACAACGCCGGCACCAAGCTGATGGCGCAACTCGCCGGGGTCGGCCCGGCCGTCCAGCTCGGCGACTACCGCCCGACGGACCAGGCCGCCGAGGCCGTCGACGAGCTGACCGCCGAGATCGAGGCGGAGATCACCCGCTTCGAGCAGGTGATCGCCACGGCGATCCCCGCGTTGAACGCGCAGGCGAGCGCGGCCGGCTTCGGCATCCTCACCGACGTGAACTGGCCCCACGCCGCGCCGGCTCCGACGACGCCGACCGACCCGACCGGAGCTGGCGGCAGCGTCGAGGGCCACGAGACAACACCGCCGACGAGGTAGTCTGACGGACTGGCCTGAACCACATCTGCCAACGTAGCGGGCGCCCCCTCGATCAGGAGGTGCCCGTTCCCGTAGGGGCGAAGCTTGCGAGCCAGGCCGCCGCAGCGGCCATCGCCCCGCAGGGCGATAACTGGCGTTCCGGGTTCAACCGCGTTCGCGGGAATCGACCCGTTCGCCGACCTTGAACTTCATGGACCGCTGTCGGGTATCTGCGAGGATCATCTCGATGGGGTCACACCCGGAAAGCCGGTTATCGCCTTGCGGCGAAGGCCGCTGCGGCGGCCGGGCTCGTAAGCGTCGCCCCTACGACGATCTGTCGCCCCGTCGTCTTCCAAGGCGCCTAAGCCACCAGCGATATGGGCGACTCCTTCATCGCCCACCGTCGCCCAGCCAGCGTTGCATCGCCGCCGTCCGGGTCGTCACGCCGAGCTGCCGGAAGATCCGGCGAAGATGCGCGTTCACCGTGTAGGAACTGACGTAGAGCCGATGGGCGATCTCGGCGTTGGTCAGCCCCTCGGCGATCAGGGCCAGCACCTCCCGCTCGCGTGGCGTCAACCTGGAGACCGGATGCGGCCGCCCGTCATCGTCCCGCGGCCCGGGACTCCCCGCCGCCGGGTCAGTCCGTCGAGCGGCGTCATCGGAGTCGACGATTGAGGTCTCGATCAATCGGACGATACGGTCCAGACCAAGGGTCCGACCGGTCATCAGGCTCACGTCGGCCAGCGACGCACCGAGCCCGGTGCGGCCGGCGGTGATCGCGTCATCGAACCGGGGGCAGTCGATCGGGACTCGCTGGAGTCCGGTCTCCGACCGAACCGCTTCGGCCGCCCCAAGAGTGGTCAGGCCGTCATGGTGCGACCCTGACGCGATCATGGTCGCGCCGACCCGCTCCAGCATCTCGGCGACCCGTCCCCGGTCCCCGATCGCGGCGAACCCGCGCAACGCGATACCGTACTGATCGAAGGCGGCCCGGTGCTGGCCGTCGTCGCTCTCCAGGTCGCCCCGGTTGCGGCGCACCAGCGCCTCCCCCAGGGGCAGACCGAGCCGTCGGAACCGACGAGCCGCCTGATTGAGCAGTTGCCCCGCGCGGGTACGATCGCCCACCAGCCGGCAGGCCTCGGCGAGGTTGCTGATCGAGAACGCCACCCCACGCTCGTCACCGATCTCGCTCCTGATCGCCAGCGCCGCTTCGTGCAGCGCGACGGCGGGCTCGGCGTGGCCCTCGGCCACCTCGACGTCGCCGAGGTTCGCGATCGCCAGCGCCTCGCCCCAGCGGTCGCCCTCCGTCCGGCGGATCGACAGCGACTCGCCGAAGTGCTGCCGGGCGGTCGCGAAGTCTCCGAACGCCGCGCTGAGAAGCCCGAGGTTGTTCAGGGTATCGGCGACGGGGCCAGCGACACCGACGGTCCGGCGCAGCGCGAGGCTCTCCCCATAGAGACCGGCGGCCCGGCGGAACTGGCCGAGATCGGTCAGGAGGTTGGCGAGGTGGTTCAGCGCCGTCCCCCGGAGCGCCGGCGCGACGGCGCTGAGCGAATCGTGCGCCAGCAGGCGATCGAACGCATCGACGCCCTCCTGAAGGAGGCCGCGACTCTCCCAGTAGCGCCAGAGGGCGACCGCGAGTCTCAGCCCGTCAGCGGTGCGACCGGCATCGGTGGCGAAGCGCAACGCCTGCCGGAGGTTGCCGATGTCCTGATCCAGCCGCCGCAGCCACCGGGTCGACTGGGAACCATTGAGGTTCCCTTCGGCTTCGACCGCGATCGCCAGGTACCAGGCGAGATGACGCTCCATGACCGACGACCGTTCCGGGTCATCCCGCAGCAGCGCCCGCGCATGGGTCCGAACCGTCTCCAGCATGGCGTACCGCCGGGTCCCGTCGACCGGACCGGACCGGCCCAGCAGGCTCTGGCGTTCCAGCGCCGCCAGCCACCGGGCCGTCTGCCGGCCGTGTTGGGCGGCCAGTGGGCGAGGGACCTCGTCGACTCCGAGAACCGCGGCGGCGGCGGCCCGGTCGAACGCGCCGTCGAAGACCGCGAGCTGGCGAAACCGGCGTTGCTCGGCCGTGGTGAGGAGCTGGTAGCTCCAGTCGAGCGTCGCCCGGAGCGAGCGATGGCGATCCGGAAGGCTCCGGTCACCGCCGTCGATGACGGTCGGTTGCCGCTCGATCCGGGCCAGCATCGCGGCGGGTGCGAGGACCGAGACCCGGGCCGCCGCCAGCTCGATCGCCAGCGGAAGCCCATCGAGGCGTTGGCAGATCGCCTCGACCACTCCGGCGTTGTCCGGCGTCAGGGCGAACGGTGGGTACGCCGCCCGGGCCCGCTCGGTGAACAGTTCGACCGCCGGTGACGGGGCCGCACCGGCGGACTGACTGTCCAACGGGACGACGTCGAGCACGACCTCGCCCGGCACGTCGAGGCGAGCGCGACTGGTCCCGACGACCACGAGGCGCCGGGTCCGAGCCGAGAGCCGCGAGACCAGCCCACCGACGCCGGCGATCTGCTCGAGGTTGTCGAGGATGAGCAGGGCACGTCGGGCCTCGAGCGCGACGGTCAGGGCATCGAGCGTGACCGCCCCGGTCGTATCGAGACGGAGCGCCTGCGAGATCACCGGGACGAGCTGGACGGCGTCCGTCAGGGCGACGCAATCGACGAACGCGACGTCGCCGGCGAAGTGGTCCTTCAGGTCGGCCGCTACGGCCAGCGCCAGGCGGGTCTTCCCGACACCGCCGGGGCCAGAGAGCGTGATGAGTCGCATCTCCCCGACGACCTGCCGACGAACGGTCGCGATCTCGACATCCCGTCCGATCGGTCGGGTCAACGGCACCGGCACGGTCGACGGGACGGACACCACCACGCGATCCACGCTCCTGTCGAGTTCAGGTTGAGGTTGAGGCTCGGCTGCGTTCATCGACACGTCAGCCCAGCGCCGCGACGATCCGGTCGGCGTTGCGCCGGATCATACCGAGGTACCGGCCCTCGTAGGTGTTGCCGAGCCCGAGCCCGGAGCCGTAGAGTAGACCGCCCAGCGGGATGAACGGGATGGTCGCCCCGGCCCGGAGGATCGCCGCCTGGACCGGCGTCACCGAGACACTGGCGTCCGGGAAGACGACCGTCGGCGTCCGGGCGACGAGGGCCGCGGCGAATCGTTCGGCATCGATCTGGGTGGCGAACGGGATGGCGTCATCCAGCAGAGCGAGCGTCTCGAAGCCGTAGCGGCGGCCGAAGTATCCGAAGGTCGCGTTGGCCGTCGCGAGGATGCGTCGCTCGGCCGGGATCGGTTCGAGCCGGCGCCGGAGGTAGGCGTCGGCCACCGCGATCTGATCGAGGTAGATGACACTGTTCGTCGCCCATGCCGTCCGGTGCCGCGGGTTGTCGTCGCGGTCCTGTAATGCCTGGAGGATCCGCGTGACGACGAACGGCAGCAGCGTCAGGTCGTGCCAGACGTAGGGGTCGGGCGCGCCGGCCGCCGTCGTGATGATCGACTCCGCCGGGATCGCCTCGGTCGCGGTCACGATCGGGATTCCCCCCGCGGCGGCCAGCAACCCCTCCAACCCCGGCTCGAGTCCCATCCCGTGTCGCACGATCAGGTCGGCGTCGACGAAGACGTCGCCGGCGTTGGGACCGGGGACGAAGCGGCGGGGGTCGGCCGAGGGCGGCATCATCGTCCGCACCGCGACCCGCGACCCGGCGACCGAGCGGACGATGTCGCCGAGGACCGATGTCGTCGCGACCACCGTCAGCCACGGCAGGACGGGCTCGGGGTCGGCGTCCTCGCCGCCACCCAGCGAGACACACCCGCTCAGCAGCGTCGTGGCACCCAGAGCGGACGCGACGACGAGCGCTCGACGGCTGAACCGGCCGGTCCCCGAGACGCTCATCCCACCACCAGCCCGCACTGCGCTCCCATCCGTCCGCCGAGATGCGGCTACTGGAAGGGTGGCAGGTTCATCCCGCGCAAGGCTTTCGGCATCTTGCCCTTCTTCGTCATCTGCCCCAGCTGCGACATCATCTTCTGCATCTGCTCGAACTGGGTCACGAGCTGGTTGACGTCCTGCGTGCTCTTGCCGCAGCCGCGCGCGATCCGGACCTTGCGGCTGTGACTGCCCCGGCGGCTGGACCGCAACAGGTCCGGGCGCTTGCGCTCCTCCGGCGTCATCGAGTAGATGATCGCCTCGATCCTCTTGTAGTCGTCGTCGGAGATCTCCGCCTTGGCCTGCCGCATCTGCGCGCCCAGGCCGGGGATCATCTCCATGAGCTGGCTGAGCGGCCCCATCTGCTTGATCTTCTGGAGCTGGTCGAGGAAGTCCTCCAGGTCGAACTGGCCCTTGATCATCCGGTCCTGGAGCCGCTCCGCGTCCTGCTCGGTCGTCAGCTCCTGCGCCCGCTCGACCAGCGAGACGACGTCGCCCATCCCGAGGATCCGGCCGGCCAGCCGCTCGGGGTAGAACGGCTCCATCGCGTCGGCCTTCTCGCCGGTGCCGATGAACTTGATCGGCACCCCGGCCACGGCCCGGATCGAGAGCGCCGCACCGCCACGCGCGTCGCCATCCATCTTGGTCAGGATCAGACCGGTGACGTCGAGCTGCGTGTGGAAGGCCTCGGCAACCCCGACGGCCTCCTGGCCGGTCATCGCGTCCGCGACCAGCAGGATCTCGGTCGGGCTGACGGCCGCCTTGACGTCGACGAGTTCCCGCATCAGGCGCTCGTCGATCTGGAGCCGGCCGGCGGTGTCGATGATGACCGGGTCGAGGCCGCGCTCGATCGCGAACCGGACCCCGTTGCGGGCGATGTCGACCGGGTTGTGATCGGTCCCCTCGTCGTAGACCGGGATGTTGAGCTGCTTGCCGAGCGACTGGAGCTGGTTGACGGCGGCCGGACGGTAGACGTCGGCGGCGACGAGCAGCGGCGCCCGGCCCTGCTTGCGCGTGAACAACGCCAGCTTGGAGGCATGGGTCGTCTTGCCGGACCCCTGCAGGCCGACGAGCATGATGATCTGCGGGCCGCCGTTCGGCACCCGGAGCGGCTCGCGCTCCCGGCCGAGGATGTTGATCAACTCCTCGTGGACGATGCCGATCACGGTCTGGGCCGGCGTCAGGCTCTGCAGGACCTCCTGCCCGATCGCCCGCTCCTTGACCGTCGCGACGAACGTCTTGACGACCTTGAAGTTGACGTCAGCCTCGAGCAGCGCCCGGCGGACTTCGCGCATGGCCTCGTCGACATCGGCCTCGCCGAGGCGGCCCTTCTTCGAGAGACGGCCGAACGTCTCGTTCAGCCGGTCGGTCAATGCTTCAAACATGGCGTGCTCCTGGGGGCTGGGTGACCCGTTCGGCGACCCCGGCTGGCGGGGATTGCGGGCAAGACGAGCGCCGAAGGGTGGGTACGTATCAGGGAAAGGATACCGCACGGCGCCCGCTGGCTTGCGCGTGACCACACGCGGGACGCGAGCGTTCGAACCCCTCCACCCGCCGGACGGCACCGGACGGGCGACTCCCCGCCGGGTCATCGATCACCGGCATTCCCGGCAAACCGGGATCACATTCCCTGCCCGACCGGGATCGCACACCCTATTTCCCGGGAATGGTCGTCGCTATGGTTCGTCTCACACCGCTCGACCCGTACGTCCGTCGGGAAAGCGATCCCGTGACGGACTGCCCGTTCGGGCGGTATCGCGACTCTCCGTGCTGACCTTCATGAGAGGACCTGTCCATGTCGATCACTCAGCAGCGCACCACCCGTCGCCGCGCCGTCGCGGCCGCCGTCGGGACCGGATCGGCCCTGATGCTGGCCAGCCACACCCGGCTCGCGGCACAGGACGGCACCCCGCCGGCGGAAGGGGACGGTCCCCCGGGACCTCCCCTCCCGGAAGGCGCCACCATCGTCGCCGAGGGGCTCTGGAACCCGTACGGGCTCCTGTTCGCCGATGGGACGCTCTACATCGGTGAGAGTGGCATCGCCAGCCCGGGGGCCGATGGCGAGACCGTCGCCACGCCCAACGCCGAAGGCACGCCGATCGCCCAGGCACCCGGACTGGTTCCGGGTCAGGTCACCGTCGTTCCCGCCAGCGGCGAGCCGTCGGTCATCGGTCTCGGCGCCGACGGGGTGGTCGGGATGGCGATCGTCGACGGTACGCTGTACGTCGCGTGCGGCGGCGCATCGGTCGGCT
The DNA here is from genome assembly GCA_964244115.1 of uncultured Thermomicrobiales bacterium. GTDB lineage: Bacteria > Chloroflexota > Chloroflexia > Thermomicrobiales > UBA6265 > CADCWK01. Next base: position 6,094 of record CAXTHM010000041.1, on the reverse strand, counting down.
CGGGCTTCCAGCCGCTCCCGATCGAGAACACCGTCGACGCGATCGACCTCGGTTCCGGTGAGCTGACCGAGGTCGCGTCGCTCGGGGTCTATGAGGTCGCCAACAACCCCGATGGCACCGACGTCAACCCGAATCTCTACGGGATGGCGGCCAGTGCCGACGGCCAGCTCTTCGTCGCGGACGCCGGCGGCAACGCGATCTATCAGGTCGACCCCGCCACCGGCGACTTCTCCCTGTTCGCGGTGATCCCGACGCTGGAGGAACTGACCGAGTCGACGCCCGAGGCCGGCGCCCCGCCCCGGCAGTCGGTCCCGACCGGGATCGTGATCGACGACAGCGGCAATATCCACGTCCTGCTGCTCGGGATCGGGTTCTGGCCCGGCCCGTCGCTCCTGACCTTCGCCCCGGACGGCTCCTACACCGCCGGCCCGAGTGGCCTGACGACGGCCGTCGCCCTGGCGATCGGTCCGGACGGGTTGCTCTACGCCACCCAGTTGTCCGACGACTTCGAGAGCGAGCAGCCCGGACCCGGCAACGTCTTCCGGATCGGCGCCGACGGGACGCTCGAGACGGTCGTGGAGGGGCTGTTCTTCCCGCACGGCCTCGCCTTCGACGATGACGGCAACCTCTACGTCACGACCAACGCGATCATCTCCGCGCCGGACGCGCCGCTCGGGCAGGTGCTCCGGTTCGACGGGATCGCGACTCCGGCCTGACCTGAGTCGCGGTCGATCGCTCGAACGACCCATGCCGGCCAGGCTCGAATCTGGCGGGCGTGGGTCGTCTGACATCCAGGGAGCGTCCACCGGACCGACCGCTGGAGGCCCGATGTCATGCACTCCGCCGGTGTCGGCGTCGTACCGGGCGTCGAACCCCGGGCCGGTCGACCCGCTGGAGATTGACTCGGTCGGTCTTAACGGCCCCGGACAGGTTCAGAGCCGTCACCTGGCTGCGGGATTTGACGCCCAGTTCGTCGAAGATCCGTCGCGGGTTCCACTCGATGGTGTTTCGAGGAGACCGAGAGTCGCTCGGCGATCACCCGGTTACTGAGCCCCTGGACGACGAGCGCCGCGACGCGACCTTCGGTGGCCGTCAGTGCCCAGCCGATGGTGCCGCCCAGTGCCTCGCCGATCACCACGGCGGCGCGCTCGACCGTCTCTTCGAGCCCAGCGATCTCGACGAGGCGAGCCCGTGCGGCTGCCTGGTTCCGGGTCGATCGGGCAATGGCTTCCCCGGCACCACGCTCATGAGGTGGTCAGGACGATCGGGACATCATGCGTGTCGGCGTGATAGGACGACCGGACCATCTGGTCACGCGACGGGAGGCCGCCGTCTGGCGAAGACGACCGGGCCATGCCGATCTCGTCCCCCCGTATGACCCGGCCGCTCCACGCCCCCGCCTGACCCGATCGCGCTGACACTCGCCTGGTCGGGGAGCCCGTCGGGTCGGTCGCCCTAGGACAGGCCCTCACCCTCGCCGAAGAACAGGGCGTCGACGTAGGTGTCCTCGCGGAACTCGGCCATGTCCGTCGCCCGCTCACCGGTGCCGATGTACGAGATCGGCGTGCCGAGTTCCCGGGCGACGGCGAAGGCGATCCCGCCCTTGCTCGTCCCGTCCAGCTTGGCGATCATGATGTCGGTGATGTCGACCGACTTCGAGAACTGCTGGGCCTGGATCAGCCCATTCTGCCCCGACGTCGCGTCGATCACGAGCAGGACCTCCTGCGGGGCGTTCTCGACGGTCCGCCGCATCACGTTGCGCACCTTGTGCAGCTCCTGCATCAGGTTGGTCTTGGTGTGGAGACGGCCGGCCGTGTCGACGATCAGGACGTCGACGTTCCGGTTGTGCGCGGCCTGCATGGCGTCGAAGACGACGGCGGCCGGGTCCGAGCCCGGTTTGTGCGCGATCACCGGGACGTTCAGCCGCTCGCCCCAGACCTGGAGCTGGTCGATCGCGGCCGCCCGGAACGTGTCCCCGGCGGCGACCATGACGTTGCGGCCGAAGCTCTGGTGATAGTGGGCCAGCTTGGCGATGCTGGTCGTCTTGCCGACGCCGTTGACGCCGACGACCATGATCACGAACGGCACGCCGCGCTGAAGGATCTTGACCGTCCGGTTGCGGGTCGCTCCCTCCAGCAGCCGGATCATCTCGTTGCGCAGGATCTCCTTGGCCTCGGCCGGGTCGCGGATGCCCTGCTCCCGGACCTGGGTCTGGATCTGCTCGACTAGCTTCTGGCTGACGTCCCAGCCGATGTCGGCCTGGATCAGCAGCATCTCGAGCTCTTCATAGAGGTCGTCGTCGAGTGTGCCCCGCTCGAACAGCCGGGCGATCTCGCTGAAGACGCCGCGACGGGTCTTGGCGAGTCCCTGCTCGACCTGGACGTCCGGCTCGGCGCGCCGCTTGAAGATTCGGCGAAAGACCATGTCTGCGTTCCTCTTCGGTCCGGATGGCCGCGTGGATGCGAGGGATGATGAGAGGCGGTCAGACGGATTCGTCGCCGGGTAGTCTACCCCAGCGGCACCGGCGCCCCGATCTGCCGGGCCGGGCCGGCTTGGCGCCGGAATCAGTCCGGCAACCTCAGCGTCAGCTGGTGGTAGGATGTCAACCGGTTCCCCGCGGTCCGGGCAGTGCCACGCTCACGGCGGACCATCCACCCTTCAGCCCGAAGGAGCCCTCCCACGCTGCGCAACAAGGTCGCTCTCGTCGTCTACCTCCCCACGCTGCTGCTCGCCTTCGGTCAGGGCATGCTCGTCACGACGATCCCGCTGTTCGCGGCGGACTTCGGCGTCACCAGCACCCTGATCGCGCTGGCCGTCAGCGCCGCCGCCCTGGGCACGCTGTTCATGGACATCCCGGCCGGGGCGTTCCTGCAGCGGATCGGGCTCCGCCGGGCCATGCTCGTCGGATCGGGCACGGTCGCGGTCTCGACCTGCCTGATCGCCTTCCCCTTCGTCGACTACGAGCTCACGATCGCGCTGCGCGTCGTCGCGGGGATCGGCACCGCGCTCTGGGGCATCTCCCGCCACGCCTACATCGCCGAGAGCATCCCGGTCAGCGAGCGCGGCAAGGCGCTCTCGACCTTCGGCGGGCTGCAGCGGCTGGGGACGCTCGGTGGCCCAGCCGTCGGCGGCATCCTGATCGAGGTCCTCGGCGCCCGGCCGTCGTTCCTCGCCTCCGGGCTGATGGCGGCGATCGCCTTCGGGGTCGCCTTCGCCCTGATCCCCGAGACGGCCTCGATCCGCAACCTCTCCACCCGCCATCGCTGGCTGACCGTCCGGCGGACGGTCGTCGACAACCGCCGCGACCTCGCCGCCGCCGCCGCCGCGCAGACCTTCGCGATGATGATCCGGGCCGGCCGGATGCTGCTCGTCCCGCTCTACGGCTACACCTACCTCGACCTCAGCGGCGGCCAGGTCGGCGCGATCCTGACGGTGGCGTCGATCTTCGACGTCGCGATGTCGATCCCGGCCGGGATGACCATGGACCGGCTGGGCCGCAAGGCGTCGATGGTGCCATCGTTCGCGATCATGGGCGTCGGCGTGGCGCTGATCCCGCTGGCCCACGGGTTCTGGGGGCTGATGGCCGCCTCCGCCCTGGTCGGGTTCGGGAACGGCTTCGGGGCCGGGTCGATGATGACCCTCGGCGCCGACCTCGCCCCCCGCGGAGCCACCGGCGAGTTCCTCGGGCTCTGGCGGGTGATCGGCGACATCGGGCAGGTCACCGGTCCCCTCGTCGTCGGCATCCTGGCCGACACGCTCGACATCACCGGCAGCGCCTACGCGCTCTCGGCGATCGGCTTCGGCGCCGCCCTGATCATCATGTTCCTCGTCCGCGAGACCCGAATCATCCCCGCCGAGCCGTCGCCCGAACCAGCCAGCCGCCCGTCCGGCTGACCACGACTGTTTCGCGACGGCCCGCTTTCCGGCACAATGGCTCCCGGTTCGATCTCAACGCATCGGTCAGCCGCTCGCTGACGCACAGACGGGAGCATCACCGTGGGTATCGTCTTCGGCGCCGTCGCGCCGCATGGCTTCTCGATCATTCCCCGGATCGCCGAGGACGCCGACGGCGCCCTCGCGACGCGGGCGGCGATGGATGAACTCGGTCGCCGGTTCGACGCCGCCAACGTCGACACGATCGTCGTCGCCGGGCCGCACGGCATCCGCGTCGCCGGGCACATCGCGATCAGTACGGCCCGCCGGGCCGCCGGCAAGCTCTCCCTGAACGGCAACACGGTCGAGCTCAACGTCCCGATCGACCTCGAACTCGCCCGCGAGATCGCCACAGCCGCCGCCGGCGACGGCGTCCCGACCGCACAGGTCAGCTGGGGCGGTAACCGGATCTCCCAGGCCGGCTTCCCGATCACCTGGGACGCGATCACCCCGCTCTGGTTCATGGGCCACGGCGACCACGTCCCCGGTCACGGCGACGTCCTCGCGGCCGACCCGCCGGCGACCGACGGCCCGCCGGTCGTATTCGTCGCCCCCTCCCGCGATCTGCCCCGCCAGGCGATGATCGATTTCGGCCGCTCCCTTGCCGACACGGCCGAGCGCAGCGGCAAGCGCGTCGCCTTCATCGCCTCCTGTGACTGGGCCCACACCCATATCGAGAGCGGTCCGTACGGCGCGCACCCGGCCGCCAAGCCGGTCGACGCGAAGATCGTCGCCTCGATCCGGGACGACGACCTCAAGGCGCAGCTCGACCTGACCGACGAGGACGTCGAGAACGCCGCGATCGACGGGATGTGGCAGACGCTGATGCTGGCCGGCATCCAGGAGCGCGTCGCGCTCGTCCCGGAGCTGCTGTCCTATGAGGCGCCGACCTACTTCGGGATGATCGTCGCGTCCTACACGCCGGCGTAGACCACCCGCTTGCCGGGTCGGGTTCCGTGTCCCGTGGACCCGGCGCTGAAGCCGCCCGGCAACGCGCGAACTGCTCCGCTTCCGCTTCCACGCTCTTGCGGGGCGATCCCGGTTGGGAGAGGCGCGCCCGAACGCACAGATAAGGGGCGGCACGGGCGAATCCCAGGGGATAGCGTGAACACGTTCGGGATTCGTCGGAGTCGCTATCCGGCGGGGGATGTCGCTTTCCTGTGGCTCGACGGTGAACCGGAAAACGAGACAGTCCCGACGGACCCTGGTTGCCGGCGAATCCCCTGTCCGAAGCCTTCCCCGTGCGACGTCCCGCAACGCGCACGCTTCCGTCTTCGAACCCGATCGAGATCCCGGTCCCGCCGCCTGTCCCGCAACAGGTGACGCCGTTGATCCCGCCGGTGGTTCATCTCCGCTGGCCACTGCCCCTCGGAACTGTACGTACAGAGTATACGGACGCACTCAACTTGTCAACCCTTCTCTCGCCGGATCATCTGGCCTCGACCGGACAGCTGCTCGGGAGAGGTCGATCCCGGCGGAGCCCTCATCGATCGGCTGCGGGGAACGGGAGACGGCGCGCAAGTTGCGGACGTGCGGGGCATGATCGAAGAACTCACCTACGTCGATGCGGCGATCCGGATCACCGTCGCCGTCCTGATCGGCAGCCTGCTTGGGCTGGAGCGGCGCAACAAGCCGGCCGGGCTCCGGACCCATGCGCTGGTCAGCCTCGGCTCGGCCCTGTTCATGTTCGCTTCGCTCCTGCTCGGGCAAGAGGCGTCCAATGGCGGCAACCAGACTTACGACCCCTCCCGGATCGCCTCGACGATCGTCCAGGGGGTTGGGTTCATCGCCGCCGGGGTCATCTTCGGCGGCGGCGGCAAGGTCACGGGTCTGACGACCGCCGCCAGCCTCTGGGTCACGGCCGCCCTGGGCCTCCTGGTCGGGGCCGGGTTCTACGAGGTCGCCGCGATGGGCGCGGTCGCCGCCTTCATCGTCCTGGAGTTGTTCGAGCAGTTCGAACGGATGATGCGCGGCCGCGACAGGGACGACGGCCCGCCTCCGGTCGGCGGTGACCGAGGCACGTCCGCCCGCGATCCGGGCACCACCGGAGGCAACGCCGCGACGTGAGATGACGGTCACATCGCGGCTCACAGTGGTTGACGGGGGAGCTGCCTCCCCCTCTCCATCCGGTCCGGACGGAGTCGCCCGCAGGTGACGGAGG
>CAXTHM010000040.1:1428-33261 GCA_964244115.1 uncultured Thermomicrobiales bacterium | reverse complement strand
CGAGGGGGGCCGGACGGTCGGCGCCGGCGTCGTCACCAAGATCGACGAGTAGGCTCGAGTCAATGGCCGGTCAGCCCGAATGGCCGACCGGCCTTCCCTCCGAGTGTCACCGGATCACACCGGTGGCTGCCCGCCTGACGGATGATGGTGTACACTCGGAGCGTCTCGACGCGCAGTGCATCGCGCCTAGGGTCGTAGCTCAATTGGTAGAGCAGCGGTCTCCAAAACCGCAGGTTGCGGGTTCGATTCCTGCCGGCCCTGCCCAAGGTACTCGTCGTGGAAGCATCCAGGGGACGGGGCGGCGCCCAAGAGGCTCCGCCCCGTCGTCCATTCATCCAGGGCCGGTCCGACCGCATCGGGGTCGACCGGAGCGCGACGGGATCTGGACCAGTTCGTTCGACACCAGATTGCACAGGGAAGGACGGGGCATGAGCGCCCAGCGCCGGTCATCAGCTTCGAACCGACGAACGCGGGGTGCGAACGGCCGCAAGCCCGCCGGCACGACGACGGTCGACCCCAAGCTCGAGACCAGTACGACCTCGACACCGGCCGTCGCGGTGGCCGAGCCGCCCGTCAAGCCGCCGCCGACATCCGGTCAGCCGCGGATGGCGACCGATCGCAGGGGTGATCAGAGCCGCCCCCGCGGCAACGAGCGGGTCGCCGGAGTTCGGCGCTACCTCAACGACACACGGGCCGAGCTCCGCCGGGTCACATGGCCGGACCAGATCACGCTCCGGAACCTGACCCTCGTGGTCATCGCGGTCTCGGCCGTGATGGGTCTGCTCCTCGGCGGGATCGACTTCGTCCTGCTGAAGATCTTCGAGGCCTTCTAGCGTCGACGATCGTAGTCATCACGTCACCGATCAGAGGAGGTCAGCCCATGGGGCGCCCAACGCTCAGAGAACGCCTCGCCGCCCGGCGGGCCGAAGAGGCCGGGTTGCCGCCCGCTTCCGAGGGAAGCTGGTTCGCGCTCCACACCTATTCCGGCTACGAGAACAAGGTCAAGAAAACGATCGAGAGCCGCGTTGACGCGCTCGATCTGGCTGACCGTGTCTTCGAGATCCTGGTCCCGACCCAGAAGGAGAAGGAGAAGGACCGCGAGGGCAAGCTCAAGGAAGTCGACCGCAAGGTCTTTCCGGGCTACGTGCTCGTCCGGATGATGATGGACGACGACGCCTGGTACACCCTCCGCAACACGCCGGGTGTGACGGGGTTCGTCAGCATCAACAACCGTCCGATCGCGCTCGGCAGTGAGGAAGTCCAGAACATCGTCACCGGCCTGACGGCGCAGCCGCCCAAGCTCAAGGCGACCTTCTCGGTCGGGGACACCGTCCAGATCACCGACGGCCCGTTCGCCGACTTCCGGGGCGAGGTGAACGAGGTCAACGACGAGAAGGAGAAGGTCCGGGTGCTGGTCTCGTTCTTCGGCCGCGACGTCCCGGTCGAGCTAGACTTTTTCCAGATCGAGACCGAGTCCTGAGTCACGTCGTGGTATCATGATTCGTCGAAACCGGCTCCCGGGTTTGCGGCCCGGGAGCCGCTTTGCGTTCACGCGGCCCGGCTAATGGGCGGCGTTGTGTCGAAATGGAGAGACCATGGCCAAGCGAGTACGCGCCTACGTCAAGTTGCAGATCCCGGCTGGCAAGGCCACCCCGGCCCCGCCGATCGGTCCCGCGCTCGGTCAGCACGGTGTCGCGATCATGAACTTCGTCAAGGAATACAACGAGCGCACGGCCGCCCAGGCTGGGCAGATCATCCCGGTGGTGATCACCGTCTATGAAGACCGCTCGTTCTCCTTCGTCACCAAGACTCCGCCGGCCGCCGACCTCCTGCGTCGCGCCGCCGGGATCGACAAGGGGTCCAACAACCCGCGGACGACCAAGGTCGCGAAGATCACCGCTGACCAGATCCGCGAGATCGCCGAGCTCAAGATGAAGGACCTCAACGCGGTCAACATCGAGGGCGCCGTCCTCCAGATCGAGGGTACGGCCCGCAGCATGGGGATCGAGGTCGCCTAGGCGACTCTCTAGCCCCACTTGGCTTTCGTTCCTATTGCGGTGGAAGGGACCACGGTCCCGCCAGACCACGAGGAGTAATCAGATATGGCACGACACGGCAAGAAGTTCTCCGACGCGGAGAAGAAGGTCGAAGCGGGCAGGCTCTATTCCCCCGATGAGGGCCTCGCCCTGGTGAAGGACGTCGCCTTCGCCAACTTCGACGAGACGGTCGAGGTGCACTTCCGCCTCGGCATCGACCCCCGTCAGGCCGACCAGAACGTCCGCACGACCGCCATCCTGCCGCATGGGACGGGCAAGGTCGTCCGGGTGCTGGTCTTCGCGGCCGGTGAGGCCGAGCGCATCGCGCTCGATGCCGGTGCCGACTTCGCGGGCAGCGATGAACTCGTCAGCCGCATCCAGGACGGCTGGCTGGAGTTCGACGCCACCATCGCCATGGCCGACCAGATGGGCAAGGTCGGTGGCCTGGGTCGCATCCTCGGTCGCCGTGGCCTGATGCCGAACCCGCGGTCCGGTACGGTGGTTCGCTCGCCGGACGACCTCGCCGGCGTGATCCGCGAACTCAAGGGCGGCCGGATCGAGTTCCGCAACGACCGAACCGGGATCGTCCACGCGCCGATCGGCCGCAAGAGCTTCAGCGACGAGCAGCTTCGCGAGAACCTCTACGCGGTGGTCGATGCGGTCAATCGGGCCAAGCCGTCTGGCAGCAAGGGTATCTACTGCCGTACACTCACCGTCGCTACGACGATGAGTCCGGGCGTAGCGCTGGATGTCAACGCCGCGTTCGCGAATGCGACGAACGCCAACTAGGCCCACGCCCGTCATCGCGAGCGACGATTCCTGAACCGGCCGCTGTGTGGCTCCTCGGGACCGCAATCGAATAGCCGCTCTCCGGCCCCAGACCGTCGGTGTGCTCCCTGTAGGGGGCGCATAATCCCGACCGAGGCTCAGGATCGTTGCCGATAGACACCCCGTGTCATCGCATCGCGCCCTGCGCCATCAGGCGAGCCAGGGCGCGATTGCTTTTTCCCAAGATCACTCAGCTGCCATCGTCTGGATCGATCCCTACGGAAAGGAGGTAACGCATTTGCCTACACAAGCAAAGGCCCTCGTCATCGACGAGCTGACCGAATCGCTCGGTCGCGCCCAGCTCACGATCGTCACGGACTATCGTGGCCTGGGAGTCGCCGAGCTCCAGGCGTTCCGGACCACGCTGCGTCCGCTGGACGCTGAGTTTCGTGTCGCCAAGAACACGCTGGTTCGGATCTCGGCCAACAAGGTCGGCATCGATGGTCTCGATTCAATCCTCGAAGGCCCGACCGCGCTGGTCATGGCGTACGGCGACATCGTCGGGGCGGCTAAGGCCGTCTCCGATTTCGTCCGCACGTCCCGCATCCTGACCGTCAAGGGCGCGTCCCTTGGCACGACGGCGATCAGCATCGAGGAAGTCGAGGCACTCGCTTCGCTGCCACCGATGATCGAACTCCGTGGCAAGCTGGTCGGTCTTCTGGCCTCGCCGCTGTCGCGCACGGTCGGTGTCCTCAGTGGCCCGTCCCGCTCGCTGGCGTACGTGCTCAAGGCCCGCTCCGACGCGCTCGGTGGCGGTGGTTCGGACAGCGACGAGATCGCCGCCGACTGATTCCCGATCGCGGGGTGCGTGGCATCCCGCGCTATGATCCCAGACCCCGAATACGATCTGGTGCCCGCGAATGACCGAGGCACCGTCAAGGAGAGACCCGTGGCCGATAGCAATACCCTGATCGAGCAGCTCGAGTCCATGACCGTCCTGCAGATCAACGAGCTCGTCAAGACCCTCGAAGAGCGCTGGGGCGTGAGCGCCGCCGCTCCGGTTGCCGTCGGCGGTGGCGCTGCCGCCGCCGGTGGTGCTGCCGCTGTCGTCGAGGAAGAGAAGACCGAGTTCGACGTCGTGCTGACCGAGATCGGCGCAAACAAGATCCAGGTCATCAAGGCCGTCCGCGAGCTGACGAGCCTCGGCCTCAAGGAGGCCAAGGATCTCGTCGAAGGCGCTCCGAAGAACGTCCGCGAGGGCGTGACCAAGGAGGAGGCCGAGGCCGCCAAGACCAAGCTCCAGGACGCCGGCGCCAAGGCCGAGGTCAAGTAGCTCGTCTCTGCGCGTCAGGAGATCCGTGGTGGGTTCGCCCCGCCGCGGATCTCCATTCCTGGACCGTTCCCAACGGTCCGTCCGGCCCCCTGCATGGGTGCCGGTCAGGCGGAAAAGGCGTGCTATACTCGTTCACTGCGGGGTGTGGCGCAGTCCGGTAGCGCACTAGTCTGGGGGACTAGTGGTCGGAGGTTCAAATCCTCTCACCCCGACCAGAGATATGCGATTCAGGGACAGGGACGGCGAGGCCGTCGGGGAGCCGTGACCAGAGGCGGTTGGCGGCCGGGAACATCGGGACGCCCCGATGGAGCGGCGTTGTCGATGGTGAGACCATGAGAAGTGCATCCACAACGGCAGGCAAGCGGTATCGCATCATCATTGCCGACGATGAGTCGCTGATTCGACTCGATCTGAGGGAGATGCTGACGCACCTCGGGTACGATGTCATCGCCGAAGCGGGCGATGGGCGGAGCGCCCTCGACCTGGCGCGCAAGCTCCAGCCCGACCTGATGATCATGGACATCAAGATGCCGGACCTCGACGGCATCGCTGCGGCGGAGGAGTTGACCCGCGAGCAGATCGCGCCGGTCGTCCTCCTTACGGCCTACAGCGACCAGGCGCTCGTCGAGCGGGCCAAGGAGGCCGGCGTCGTTGGCTACGTCGTCAAGCCGTTCCGTGAGGCCGAACTCATGCCGGTGATCGAGCTCTCGCTGGCCCGGTTCGAGGAGTTCCGGTCCCTGGAGCGCGAGCTCGGTGACCTCAAGGAAGCCCTCGAAGCCCGCAAGCAGATCGAGCGGGCCAAGGGTGTCCTGATGGAGGTCTACGGGCTCAAGGAGTCCGAGGCCTTCCATCGTATCCGCAAGACGTCGATGGACGCACGCAAGTCGATGCGAGATGTCGCCGAGGCGATCCTGCTCACCCATGAGATGGACATGCGCAGCGCGGCAGGTGACGAGGCTTGAGCAGACCTCCCTTGAACCAGGAACGGATGAAGTCGCCGCCGGGATAATTCCCGGCGGCGTCGATGTGTCCGGTCAGTGGCCGAGAGTTGATCGATGTGGCTGTGCCGAACTTACCCGCCAGTGATCGGTGTGGCGATGGTGGTTGGCTGGGCAGTGCTTCCGGCGCTGGCTACCGTGATGTCGACGGTTGAAGGCGTGACCGAGTCCCACTCGACGCCCGCCGGGACGATCACGGTCGGGGTCAGCGAGTAGGTGCCTGGCGTCAGGCCCGTGACGTCGATCGAGACGGTGATGGCGCCATTAACGAGGTCCGGGACCTGTGACGATGACGCCGAGATCTCGATGCTGACTTGCGCCGGGCTGGCCGTGACGATGACGTCAGGCGACGCGCCGGTGATCGTCACCGGCAGGTTGGGAAGCGTCTGATCGACGCTCTGCTGCTGGATCTGGACGATCACCGAGACGAGCCCGTTGGCCGGTTCGATCAGCTGGACCCCCTCCGGGAGGTTGGCGATTCCGACGTCGGTGGAGAGCGTCTGGGTGGCGCCGCTGATGTCGACCGACTCGGTCTCCACGAATGTCAGGTTCGCCAGCACGTCCGCTGGCCCGGAGAGGCGCACGGTCCGCGGGGTGGTGGTCGATGTCCGCTGCTCGAACCCCTCCGCCGGAGAGCCCACGACGTCGGCCAGGATGGTGACCTCGCGGCCGATCGACTGCACCGCGATCGTCAGGTCAACATAGGACGGGTTGATGGTGACGTTCTGGATCGTGGAGTCGATCTCGTTCCCGTCGACCGTGACCGCGTAGACCGGCGCGGTCACGGAGAACTCGCCGTTCTGACCGGTGATGTCGACATCGACCTGGGTCCTGACGATCGTGTCCATGATGCTGCGTGGGCCGCTGACGGTCACTTCCGGGACCGAGAGCCGCTGGCCGGTGACCTGCCGATCGTTCTGGCCGGCGGGAAGGGTCTCCACGTCGACCGGGAAGACCCTGCTGATGAGGTCATCGACGACGATCGACGTGGTCGCGGGTGTGACGTCGTAGTGGATGAAGCGCCGCTGGTCGATCGGAACGATCGGGACCGTGTAGGTCCCCGGCTGGTCGATGCCGCCGAGGTCCAGCGTCAGGGCCAGGCTGCTGTTGGTGAAATCCTCGATGACCGATTCCGGCCCGGACGCGTTGACGTCCGCGACGATCTGGGTCGTCGAGACGACGAGCCCTTCCCCCGGAACCCCATTGGCGACGCGGACGTTCGATGCCGAGCGAGAGAGCTCCGGGTCGGCCAGACTCGTTACCCAGCCCCAGAGCAGGACCGACAGGATGACCGAGAGGACGACGCGGAGCAGGACACTGCGGCCCGGTCGGAATTGCGCAAGGTTCATCGGGCGCCTGACTTCATCTGGTCACTCGGCCTGACCGAGGAAAGAGCGTCACTGGATCACTTTGCTGGCATCGGCGTCCCGCCGCACCGCCGGCTTGGGTGTGCCGATCTTGACGTCTGGCACGACGGGAGCCGGGCGGTTGCCGGCGCGAGTCGGATCGGACAAGCGATTCTGGACGATCTGCGCCCACGATGACGTGGTCGTCCGGCTCTGCGGCCGATCGAGGCGCAGGAGGGATCTGAGGACGCGGCGCAGGCGGTCCTGGTCCAGGTTCCGGATCAGGCGGCCGTTGTGGGCGACCGACATCTGCCCCGTCTCCTCCGAGACGACGACCGCCAGGGCGTCGGACTCCTCGGTGATCCCGATCGCCGCCCGGTGTCGGGTACCCAGTTGCCCGGTGGCCGAGATGTTGTCGGTCAGCGGCAGGACGACGCTGGCGGCGACGATGCGGTCGCCGCGGACGAGCACGGCGGCATCGTGCAGCGGCGAGTTCGGGAAGAAGATCGTGATCAGGAGCTGACGGGTGAGCTCGCCGTCGACCGGGACACCCCGATCGGCGAAGTCCTGCAGGCCGGTCTCGCGCTCGATCACGACCAGGGCGCCGAACCGCTGCCGGCTGAGCTGGACGCCGGCCCGGACGATCTCGTCCACCATCCGGTCCAGCGCCTCGTGCGGCGTCGCGGTCTGGAAGGGGGGCCGAAGCCAGGAACCGGTGTGGCCGAGCTGCTCCAGGGCACGGCGCAGTTCCGGCTGGAAGATGATCGGGACGGCGACGATCAGGGCCGGCCAGAGCTTCGTGAGCAACCAGTTGAACGTCGTGAGCTGGAGGGTATTGGCGAGGAAGAAGACGACGGCCGTCAGGATGACGATGCCGCGGAGGAGCTGCGTGGCCCGGGTTCCCTGGGCGACCCACAGAAGCCAGTAGATGATGATCGACACGACGGCGATGTCGAGCAGGGTCCGGAGATCTAGGAGGCGGTAGACGAGCCAACCGACATCAGGCATGCAACCACCGGGGCGAGAGATGAATGAGACAACGCGATCATTCTAGCACTCCCCTAATCGGCGACCCGGCTGACGACCGGCTCATGGGCCGGTCTCAGCGCCTGCCGCGGGGGCGCGGGGCCGGGAGATAGGCCGGTCGGCGAAAGTCGTCGGCGTCGATCCAGACCGCCGTCGTCAGGCGCTGGTCCAGCAGGCGGCTGCGGACGCGATCCTCGATCTCGTAGATGTCGTGGTTGGACGTGACGACCGTCGCGAGGCGCTGGTTGTAGCGGTGGTTGAAGATCTGGAACAGCTTCTCCCGCGCCCACGGCGTCGTGTTCTCGGTGCCGAGGTCGTCGAGGATCAGGAGGTCGGCCTGCCGGATCTGCTCGAAGCGCTCGTCGTAGTCGATGCCCTTGTTCGGGTCGAACGTGGCGCGGAGATGATCGAGGAGGTCGGGAACGACCGCGAACAGGATCGGTGCGGATGGGCGCCGGATCATCATCTCGTTGGCGATCGCGACGGCGAGGTGGGTCTTGCCAGTCCCAACCGGGCCGTGGAGGAACAGCCAGCCGTCCGGGTTCTCGGCGTAGTCGCGAGCCGCCTGCAGCGCTTCGTCGATCCCGCTGATCGAGCCGTCGAACTCGTCGAACGTCTGGGAGGTGAAGGCGTCCAGGTTTGACATGCGGCCCAGCTCGTTTGCGCGGCGCTCGTTCTGCTCCCGGACCTTGCAGTCGCACGGGATCAGCTTGCCGAAACTGGGGTGGCTCGGTGGGACGTCTCGGCGCAGGTAGCCGGCGTCGTTGCAGACCAGGCAGGTGGGAGCCGGCGCCATCGGCGGCTCGTAGCCGGGCGGGCGGATCGGTTCGACGAGATGGATGCGGCGCAGGACATCGCCCAGTGGTTTCATCGCGGCGAACCCCTTCCGGTTCCGGCAGCGGGCTGGCCCGACCGGTCACCGGTCGCGGCGAAGCGGGACCGGTCGTCCTCGCCGCGACCGCTGGTGACCCACGAGTCGAGGATCCGCTGGATGTACTTCCAGTTCCGACGGTTGTAGTTGACGGCTTCGGTGATCGCGTCCTCGATCCAGTCCTGCGGGTACCGCTCCATCGCGTCGACGATCTGGTCGGCGACGAGCGGGGTCAGGAGCCCGATGTTCTGCTCGTAGCGCCGGAAGATGTTCGGGCGCTCGGGCCGGATCCGCGGGATGTCGTTGCCATCCCAGACCGCTTCCGGGGCGGCGATCGCTCCCCGGGCCATGGCGGCGACCATCGCCTGCGAAGCTGGGGTGTTGACATAGTACCAAGTCCGGTCGCCCTGTTCATACTGGGCAATGAACCGCAGCAGGGAGCCGCGGCCGACCGAGAGGTCGATCCCGTTCGTGATCCGCCGATCCGGTTCATTCGGGTTGCCGGGCACCCGGAGCGCCGTCCGGAGGCTCGGGTCGCGGAGCAGCCCGTAGTGGGCGACCGGCGAGTGGAAGCCCCCGGCCTCATGGACCAGCCGGAACATCGTCAGGGTGACGTGGAGCTCGGCGGGCTCGGCGATGCTGGGCAGCAGGTCGGTGAAGAACGCCTGCGGAATCGGGACGGCCGGGTCGGTCTCGACGATGAAGCCACCGAAGCGTTCAGTCATCGTTATCGGCTCGCATCCCGGTGGACTTCGAGATCGGCGAACCGGGCCGTCTGCTCGAAGAAGCGCAGATTGATCGACCCGACCGGGCCGTTGCGGTGCTTGGCCAGGATGATCTCGGCGATCCCGCGCTTGTCGGTCTCCTCGTCGTACTTGTCCTCGCGGTAGATGAACATGACCAGGTCGGCGTCCTGCTCGATCGACCCGGATTCCCGCAGGTCGGAGAGCATCGGCCGGTGATCCGAGCGGGTCTCCACGGCGCGGGAAAGCTGCGAGAGGGCGACGACGGGGACGTTGAGCTCCCGCGCCAACCCCTTGAGCCCGCGCGAGATCTCGGCTATCTCCTGGACCCGGTTGTCGTTTCGCCGGCCGCTGGACATGAGCTGGAGGTAGTCGACGACGATCATGTCGAGGCCCTGCTCGGACATCAGGCGACGGGCCTTGGACCGGACCTCCATGATCCCGGCGCCGGCCGTGTCATCGATGAAGATCTTGGCCTCGCTCAACCGGCCAAGGGCGCGGGAGAGCCGCTCCCACTCGTGGTCGTCGACCTGGCCGAGCCGGAGCCGGTGCGAGTCGATCCCGGTCTCGGTCGAGAGCAGCCGGTAGGCGAGCTGCTCGGCACTCATCTCCATCGAGAAGATGCCGACCGACTTGCCATGCAGCAGCGCCGCCCCGTGGGTGATGCCCAGCGCGAACGCGGTCTTGCCCATACTCGGGCGGGCGGCGAGGATGATGAGATCGGAGCGCTGAAAGCCGCCGGTCATCGCGTCCAGATCGGTGTAGCCCGTCCCGACGCCGACGATGGCGTTGCGGTTGTCGCCGTTCGGGGTGATCCGGTTGAAGATGCCTTCGAGGACCTCGTCCAGGGGGACGAAGTCGCGCGTGGTGCGCTGCTGGCTGATCTGGAGGATAAGCTTCTCGGCCCGGTCGAGCGCGATCTCGGTCGTGATCGAGTCCTCGAAGCCGATCTCGACGATGTCGGTCCCAGCCGAGATCAGGCGGCGGAGGGCGGCGTCGCGCTCCACGATCCGGGCGTAGTACTCGACGTGGACCGAGGTGGGGACGGCCGTCAGCAGACCGGCCAGGTAGGCAGTCCCGCCGGCCTGATCGAGCTGGCCGGCGTGATCCAGCCGGTCGGAGAGCGTGACGAGATCCGAGGGCTGCCGGTCCTGATAGAGGTCCTTGATCGCCCGGAAGATGACCTGGTTGCTGGGGAGGTAGAAGTCTTCCGGGCGCAGAAACGAATCGACGCGGATGATCGCGTCCCGGTCGATCAGGAGACTCCCGAGGACGGACTGCTCCGCGTCGATATTGTTGGGTGGGAGACGATCGACCGCATGCAGCGCGACCATCGCGGAGGCTCCTTTCGTGACGCTTCCGGGAGGATGGTCCGCGCGTCGGGCGAGGCGCCCGTGGGGACGGGCAGCCTCGAACGCGGTCAGTTGTCGGTTCCGAGTCGGACGCGGGAGTCCGACCCGGAGGGGCGCTGGCTAGACCTCGACCGTCTCCGGCTCAACCTCAACCGTCGCAGTCGTCTCGTCCTCGGCGGACGCCTCGGCCTCGACGATGACGGTGATGGTCGGGCGGAGCCGACCGACGAGGTGGACGGTGACCGTGTGGGTGCCGGTCGAGCGGATCGCCTCGCCCAGGACGACCTTGCGGCGATCGACTTCCTCACCGACCAGGGCCTCGAGCTTCTCGGCGATGTCGGCGGCGGTCACCGAGCCGAACAGGCGCCCGGAGTCGGCGCTGGCGCGGGCCGTGAAGGTCAGCCGCTGACCATTGATCTTGTCGGACAGCGCCTGGAGCTGGGCTTCCTGCTTGGCGACCTTGCGGGCCTGCACGCGCTGGATCTCGGCGACCTGCTTGAGCTCGCCGTCGGTCGCGAGGACCGCGAAACCCTTCGGGATCAGGTAGTTGCGGGCGAAGCCGTTCTTGACCGTGACGACATCCCACTTCGTCCCCAGCTGTGGGACATCCTCGCGGAGCACAATCTTCATGGTGACGGAACCTCTCTCGCACGCTTCGATGGGTCAGGATCAGACGCCAGGTCACGGGGCTCCGTCGGTCGAAGGACGCACGATGCCCACCGCGGTGGCGGTCAGATGAACGCTGAACTGTACCACGACCTGCCGACCGCGTCGCCCACCGCCCGTCGAGCGGGGCCCCCTCGCCGGATTCGCCCGGCGGCCCCACTCATCACCTGGCCGAGAGGAAGGCCGAGGCGATGTAGCCGTTGCCGAACGCGGTATTGCGCAACGGGTACCAGGTGTAGCCATTGGCGGTCGTCGGCGCACCGGTGACAGTGAACACCTGTCCGGTCGGGACCAGGTTGACGATTGGGGACGACGTGCCCGGACCGGAACGGTAGTTGACGGAGCCAGAATTGGTCACGACCGACGAGCCGACCGCGAACTGGCCGGTCGTCGGTGGGGGCGTGGTCGGGGTCGAGCCGCCGGCGACGAGGAACGTCCCGGCAAGGTAGCCGTCACCGAACGAGGAGTTCCGGACCGGATACCACGTATACCCATTGGCGGTCGTCGGGGCGCCGGTGACGGTGAACGACTGGCCGGTCCTCGCCACGCCGATGATCCGGGCGGAGGTGCTCGGTCCGGCCCGGAAGTTGACGTCGCCGCCGGTCACCGAGACCGTCGAGCCGACGGCGAACTGACCGGACGTCGGCGGCGGAGTAGTCGGGGTGGTAGTCGGTGGAGTGGTCGTGCCGCCACCCGCGACGAGGAAGGCGCCGGCGATGTAGCCGCTGCCGTAGACGGTGCTGCTGACGGGCACCCACGAGTAGCCGTTGGCCGAGACGGCCGCGCCGGTCACCGTGAAGACGCGGCCGTCCGGGATGACCCCGTTGACGGAGGCGCCCGTGCTCGGGCCGGAGCGGAGGTTGACCGTCCCACCCGTCACCGTCACCGTGGAGCCGACCGGGAACTGGCTCGGCGTCGGGGTCGGTGATGGAGTGGTCGGGGTGGTGACTCCGGGGATGTTGAGCTGGCTGGCCAGCGTCCAGCCGCCGCCGAAGCCCTGCCGGTAGACGCCGTACCAGGTCTGGCCGGCCTCCTGTGTGGGGCCGTCCGTGATCTGGACCTGGACGCCGGCGGGTAGCGTCGAGAGGATCGACCACTGGGTGCCGGGCCTGGAGCGGACGTTGGCGCTCGCCAGCGTCGTGCCGTAGATGATCCGCTCCGGTGGGGCGCCGGAGCCACCCAGGGTCAGGTAATCCTGCGTCACCCAGCCCGAGCCGCTCGACGCCGTGCGGATCGACCACCAGGTCGATCCGCCGCTCTGGGTCGGGCCGCCGATGAGCGTCACCGCCGTACCGGAGGAGAGCGTCCCGACGATGTTGCCGGCGGCCCCGGCGGCGGCCCGGAGCCGGACATCGTTGGCATTGATCGTCGCGTTGGCGCCGATCGCGAAGGTGCCCGACGTCGTGCTCGAGACCTTGGTCAGGTAGTCGCGGACGGCCCAGCCGGTACCACTGGACGTGCTGATCTGCCACCAGGTGTAACCGGTCGCGGTCGTCGGACCGCCCACGACGGTCCCCTGCGCGTTGGTCGGCAGGGTGGCGATCACCGAGCCGGAGGTGCTGGGCTGCGAGCGCAGGTTGAGGAGATCGGTCGAGACCTTGACGGTGTCGCCGACCGCGATCCCGCTCGACGGCGTGCTCGACGGCGCGATCACGGTATTGGCGACGAAGCCGGCGCCGTAGGAGCCGCTGACCGGGTACCAGGTGTAGCCGTCGGCGGTCGTGGAGGCGCCGGTGATCGTCAAGGGCGTGCCGAGGTTCATGGCCGCGATCGCCCGGCCGGTGACTCGGGCTGTCGCGCGGAGATTGGCCCCCGCGACGCTGACGGTGACCGTCGCGCCGGTCTGGTAGCCAGTACCGGGGGTGGTCGCGCCGCCGTTGACGACCTCATTGACGTACTGGCGGATCAGCGGCAGGTCGTCGTAGAGGTAGTCGCCCGGGCAGGTCGACTGGTTGACGTCGCGGTGCGCCGCGATCGTCGGCAGGTTGGGGACCTGGAGGAAATCGGCCGACCCGAGCGGGTTGAGGAACCGGCCGACGTAGGCGGTGATCGCCACGATCCCTGCCTGAGCCTCGGTCGTGACGTCCTGGAAGGCGAATTTGCCGATCACGCCGATGCCCGCGCCGCCGTAGGCGTACTGGAAGGCATGGCCCCCGACCACGTTGTCGCCGCCGGCCCGGCCCTCGTAGACGTTGCCCCGGAAGTCGACGAGGTAGTTGTAGCCGATGTCGCCCCAGCCCTGGGTAACGGTGTGGTAGTAGTAGATCGAGCGTATCGCCGCGAAGGGGTCCTGGAAGTTCGGCGTGTCGGTGTGGTGGATGAGGACGTGCTCCACCTCGACGTATTCCTTCTCCCAGATCTCACCGGCCTCGTCGTACCCCAGCGACTCGTCCGCGCCCCACTCCGCCCGCGAGATGATGCGAGGCTTGGTCACGGCGGCCGTCGAGACCTCCTCGGACTGGGCGTCGAAGGTGACCGGACCGCCGGTGCTGTCGAGGTAGGTGAAGCTGAGCCCGGCGATCTGGGCGGCCACGCCATCGCCATCGGCCGTCTCGTACCTGACGTAGCTGCTCGGTTCGGTGAAGACGAGGTCGGCGAAGGTCCGGCCGTCCCGGGTCGGCCGGCCGACATCGGTGCTGGCCGTGACGGCGACCGGGTCGGTGTAGGTGACATCGTCGGCACTGAAGCTGAGCGCGACGGTGACCGGGAAGCCGACCGAACCGGACCAGTGCACCCCGATGGCGGTGAAGGGGAAGGTGCTGACGAAGGAGTTCACTCCGCCGACGCTGACCGAGGCGGCACCGACGCCATCCCCACCCTCGACCCAGGTGTCGGCCAGCGTGACGCCGCTCTGCGCCAGCGCGGCGTCAGGGGTGCGGGTCGCCGAGAGGCCCGCGACGGCCATGGCCCCGGCCGCGACGCCGGCCTTCAGGATGACTCGCCGGTCCAGCCTGAGCGGGGTGGCGATGCCCCCGTCGACCAGTCGCCCGCTCGGGTCGGGTCCGATGTGGTTGGACGGCTCGCACATGCTCGAAATCCCTCTGAATACGGTACGTCTCCGCGGGTCGTGATCGTGCCGATCCCAGCCAGGTCGGGCACGATCGAGAGAGACGGGAGCGCCGGTCCGCGGCCTCGCCGCCGATAGCCCGCTCACCTTAACAGGTGTACGTACACCTGTCAATTGTTCGCAATGAACGGTTCGTGCCGCGGTGAATCGCGGACAGTGTATACCCAGACGGGTCGTTATCGGAGAGCGGCTGTCGCCTGGACGGCATCGCGATCGGCGATTGACCGGCGAAGGAGCTCGAACAGCGCGATCGAGCCGGCGGTGCTGGCATTCAGGGAGGCGATCCGACCGACCATCGGGATGACCGCCAGCACGTCGCAGTGCTTCCGGAGGTTGGGTCCGATACCCGGACCTTCGGCGCCGACGATCAGGACCGCCGGCACCGGCAGATCTCCGGTGAAGAGATCGACCGAGCGCTCGTCCTCCTCCAGACCGATCGCCCAACGGCCGGCCTTCTTGGCGCGCTCGACCGCCTGGACGAGATTGGGGACCTGGGCGACCTGGAGCAGCTCGACGGCTCCGGACGACGAGTTGACGACAGCGGGGGTGATGCTGACCGACCGGTCCTGCGGGATCACGACACCCGCCACGCCGGACGCCTCGGCGGCGCGGAGGAGCGTACCGATGTTCTGTGGGTCCTGGAGGTGGTCGAGCATCAGGATCGGCCCACCCCTCGGGATCAGATCCTCGTACTCCGCGTACTCGTACGGTCCCGCGTCCAGCCCGACACCCTGGTGGTTCGCGCCGCGGGTCTCATCGTCGAGCGCCGACCGGGGATAGGTCGACACGGTCAGGCCGGCCTGCTCCGCCAGGGCGATGATGCCGCGGATCCGCTGGTCCTCCTGGATCCCGTCGACCAGCAGCAGGCGGTGCAGGCGGCGTCGCCCCCGCAGCGCCTCGGTGACGCCGTTGCGTCCGTAGAGGAGCTCGCCCCGGATGTTCAGGTCGATTGCCGGGCCAGCCGAGAGACGCCCTGGACCGCCGATCAGTGGTCTCCCCGAACCTCCGGGCGGTCGGCCACCCGTTCCCGGGCGACCCGGCGGACGGCCATTGCCGCCGTCACGGCCACGGGGTGGGCCGGATCGCCGAGGGTCGCGGGGCGGTCCGCCCTGTCCGGATCGATCACTCATGTCGCCAGGTCCCTCCATTCGGTCCGTCCTCGACCGTCACGCCGAGCGCCTTGAGCCGATCCCGGATGCTGTCCGCCAGCGTCCACTGCTTCGCCGCCCGGACCTCGTCGCGGACGCTGACGAGCAGGGCGATGAACGGGTCCGCGTCCTGGCCATCGGTCTCCGGTTCGTCCAGGATCAGCCCCAGGACGCCGATCAGGTCGACGAACGTCGCCTGCGCCTCCGGGAACGAGCTGTCCGGTCCGTCGGTCCGGGCCCGGTTGAGCTGCCGGGCGAGATCGAACAGGGCGGCGGTGGCTTCGGGCGTGTTGAAGTCGTCCGACATCGCGGCGTGGAAGCGGGTCCGGACCTCGGCCGCCAGGCCGGTCAGGGCCGTGCCGGTCGGGAGCCTGTCGGCGTCGTCGATGGGAACGGCGGCCGCCCGGAGCCGCGCGAGCCCGTTGTTGGCGCCCTGGAGGCCGTCCTCGGTGAAGGTGAGCGGCACGCGGTAGTGGGACTGCAGGACGAGCAGGCGGAACGCCATCGCCAGCCCCCGGTTGGCCAGCTCGCGGATGCGGACGAAATTGCCGATCGACTTGGACATCTTCTCGCCGCCGAACTGGAGCAGGCCGTTGTGGACCCAGTAGCGGGCGAAGGGATCGACGCCGAGCGCGGCCTCGCTCTGGGCGATCTCGTTCTCGTGATGGGGGAAGATCAGGTCGGTGCCGCCGCCGTGGATGTCGATCCGGGGGCCGAGGTGGGCGGAGCACATCGCCGAGCACTCGATGTGCCAGCCGGGGCGGCCGTCGCTGAACGGGCTGGGCCAGAACGGCTCGCCCGGCTTGGCGGCCTTCCAGAGCGTGAAGTCGAGCGGATCGGCCTTGCGCTCATCGACGTCGATCCGGGCGCCGGAGCGGAGGTCGTCGATATGGCGGTGCGACAGCTTGCCGTAGCCATCGAACGACCGGACCCGGTAGTAGACGTCCCCGTCGACGAGGTAGGCGACATCGCGCGCGATCAGCCGTTCGATCATGTCGATGATGCCCGGCAGCTCGTGGGTCGCCTGCGGGTAGACGCTGGCCGGCTGGATGTTGAGTTCGGCGGTGTCGGCGTGCCACTGCGCGATCATCGTCTCAGTCAGGTCGGCGGCGGCGATGCCCTCGCGGTTTGCCCGGTTGATGATCTTGTCGTCGATGTCCGTGAAGTTCTGGGCGTGCCGGACCTCGTAGCCGCGGACGGTCAGGTAGCGCTTGATCACGTCGAAGATGACCGCCGACAGCCCGTGGCCGATGTGGGCGCTGTCGTAGACGGTCACGCCGCAGACGTACATCCGGAGGACGCCGGGCTCGATCGTCCGCAGCGGGGCGACCCGCCGGGTCAGGGTGTCGTAGAGCCGGATCGGAGGCAGGTCGTTTGTCTGGGCAGGAGCGGTTGGGCTGGGGGACGACATGACCGGACGACTCCTTCGCGGGGGGTGGGGACCCGACCGGGTCCCGAGCGGCATGGGGATGACCCGGCTGGCTCAGCGTAGGGCATTGCGGCTCGACGGTGCAGAGGGCCGCCACCCATCGCCTAGATGGCGGCCGGGGTACACCGATCGCCGGTGCGCTCGAGGACATCGAGGCGGGCCTCCAGCACATCGATCCGCTCAAGCAAGGCCGCCTGGATCTCGTCGGGTGACGCCGGCCGGATACCGATGCCGGTGGTCGGGTCGATCTCCCGGAGGACGCGGGCCGGGATGCCGCCGACGGTCGCGCCGGCCGGGACCGATCGGACGACCACGGCGCCGCTGCCGATCCGGGCGTCGGGTCCGACGATCACATTGCCGAGGACCGTCGCGCCGGCCCCGATTTGGACCCGGTCGCCGATGGTCGGGTGCCGTCGACCCTGGGTCCGGGTCGTCCCGCCGAGCGTCACGTCCTGGTAGAGCAGCACGTCGTCGCCGACGACCGCGGTCTCACCGATCACGACGCCCATGCCGTGGTCGATCACGAGGCGGCGCCCGATCGTCGCGCCGGGGTGGATCTCGATCCCGGTCGCGACCCGGCCGGCATGGGAGACGACCCGTGCCGGCAGCCGCAGACCACGGCGGTGCAGCCGGCTGGCGACCCGGTGGAACTGGAGGACATGGAAGCCGGGGTAGGTGAGGGCGACTTCGAGCGACGACCGGGCGGCCGGGTCGTTGGCTCGGATGGCCCTGATGTCCTCTCGCCACGTCGCCAGAACCATCGGCTCCCAACCCTGTTCCCGCGATCGGCCGAGAGTCGGATCGACATCCGACTCCACGACCGATCGTGCTACGTCGACGCCGTCCGGGCCGCCGCCGGTGTCCGTTCCTTCGGGGCCGGTGCCGCCGGCTCGGACTTCGGACCGGTCGGCTTCTCGGCAGCGACCTTCTCGGTCGCGCTCTTGTCGGTCTTCTCGGTCGTGCCCTCGGACTTGTCGGCCTTCTCCGCCTTGTCCCCGCTGGCCGGATCGGTGCCAGACGAGTCGCTCGCGTCCGCGGCGGTCTTCGCCCTGTCGGCGCTGCCCTTCGACCCGTTCTTGCTGTCGTTGATGTAGAAGCCGGTCCCCTTGAAGACGATCCCGGTCGGCTGGATGACGCGGCGGATCGACCCCTCGCAGGACGGGCAGACGGTCAGGGAGTCCTCGGAGAACTTCTGGAAGATATCGAACTGGTGGCCGCAGTCACGGCAGCGGTAGGCGTAGGTCGGCATCGAGGCTCCGTCCCTGATCGCGGTCAGGGTGCGTTTCGGGGAAGACGGTTCAGGGTCGTGGGTTCATCATGGGAGGGAAGCGCCCGACCGGTCGATGACCGACATCCGGGCACGAACCATCCCGTATTGTAGGGCGTTTCGCGGTCAGCCTCAAGCTATCCGAAGGGAAGCGTCGCTTGCCGGGAGGATGGCTACGCCGGACGTCACCCGGTCCTCAGGCCGAAGCCGCCGTCGGCACCCGGGCGATGGGCTCCATCTCGTCCCAGCGCGGTCCGGCGTTGACGTCGGCCAGCAGCGGGACGGACAGCTCGGCCGCACCCTCCATGATCCGGAGGACGAGGTCGGCGGTGGCGCCGAGGTCGGCCCGCTCGACCTCCAGGACGAGCTCATCGTGAACCTGGAGCAGCAGCCGGGCCCGGAGGTCGCTCTGGCCGAGGGCATGGTGGAGCCGGATCATCGCGACCTTGATGATGTCGGCCGCCGTCCCCTGGACGGGCATGTTGACCGCCATCCGCTCGGCCCCGAGGCGGCGCATCCCGTTGCTGGAGGTCAGGTCGGGCAGGTACCGGCGGCGGCCGCTCGGCGCGACGACGTAGCCGTTCCGGGCCCCGT
The DNA here is from genome assembly GCA_964244115.1 of uncultured Thermomicrobiales bacterium. Lineage (GTDB taxonomy): Bacteria > Chloroflexota > Chloroflexia > Thermomicrobiales > UBA6265 > CADCWK01. The sequence goes on along the minus strand of CAXTHM010000040.1, from coordinate 14,617 downwards.
CGTTGATCGTCCGGTCGAACAGCTCGCGCACCTTCGGCAGGCGGGCCCAGTACTGCTCGATGAACCGGCCGGCGTCGGCGTTGCTCAGGCCGGAGTCCCTTGCCAGCCCGAACGCTTGCATCCCGTACATGACGCCGAAGTTGACCGTCTTGGCGACGCGGCGCTGGTTGGGCGTGACGTCGTCCAGCTCGATCCCGTAGACAATCGCCGCCGTCGCCTGGTGGATGTCGTCCCCCCGCCGGAACGACTCGACCAGGAACGGCTCGCCGCTCATGTGGGCCAGTAGCCGGAGTTCGATCTGGGAGTAGTCAGCCGAGAGCAGGACGGCGTCGTCGAACAGGCGGAAGTCCGGCCGTGTGTCGGCCACGAAGGCGTGGCGGACGCGGCGGCCCTCGTCGGTCCGGACCGGGATGTTCTGCAGGTTCGGGTTGGTCGAGGAGAGTCGGCCGGTGGCGGCGATCGTCTGGTTGAAGGACGTGTGGACGCGGCCGGTGTCCGGGTGGACCGAGAGGGCGAGCGAATCGACGTAGGTGGACTTGAGCTTGGAGAGCGAGCGGTGCTCCAGGATCAGCCCGACGATCGGGTGAGCGCCGCGGAGCCGCTCCAGCTCGTCGGCGTCGACCGAGTAGCCCGTCTTGGTCTTCCGGCCGGCGGTGAGGCCGAGCTCGACGAAGAGCAGGTCGGCGAGCTGCTTGTTCGATCCGATGTTGATCTCTCGCCCGGCGGCCTCCCGGATGCCCGCTTCGAGGCCGGACAGGCGTTCGGTCAGTTCGGTGGAGAAGCTAGCGAGGTAGTCGGTGTCGACGGTGATGCCCGTCCGCTCCATCGCAACGAGGACCGCCACGAGCGGCTGCTCCTCGCCGTAGAGCAGGCTGCCCAGTTCCCGTTCCGCGATCTCGGGCGCGAACGCGTCGGCCAGGGCGAGCGTCGCCTCGACGTCGCCGCAGGCGTAGGCACCGGCCACGTCACCGGGGACGACGTCCATCGTCACCTGCTTGCGGCCGGTGCCGATCAGCTCGGTGATCTCGGTCATCTCGATGCCGAGCCGGGTGAAGGCCAGGTCCTTGAGCCGGATCGAGGACTCGCCGAGCGCGAAGGCGGCGATCATCGTGTCGAACGCCAGCGGGACGATCGGGAAGCCGTGCCGGGACATGACCTGGAGGTCGTACTTGCCATGATGGGCGACCACCTTCGTGGTGCCACCGAGGGCAGGAGTCAACTTGTCCCGGAGCAGGTCGAGGCCGAGCTGCGGCCCCTCGTCGATCAGCCGGTGGCTGACCGGGATGTAGTAGCTCTCCTCCGGGTCGACCGCGATCGCGATCCCGACGAGCGCCGCCCGCATCGGGTCGGTCGCGGTCGTCTCGACGTCCAGCGCGATCCGACCGGTCGTGGCGATCCGGTCGACCAGCGCGTCGAGCTGCTCCTCGGTCCGGACGATGGTCCGGACTGGCTCGAACGTGCGGGTCACGACCGGATCGACCTTCTCCTGGACCTCCGGCAGCTTGTTGATCAGCGTCCGGAATTCCAGCTCGCGGAACAGCTCGAAGACCCGGCCCCGGTCGTAATTGCCGACCGAGCTGTGCGCCCAGTCCAGCGAGACGTCGAGGTCGCGGACGATCGTGACGATCTTCTTGCTCTCGATCGCGTCCCGCTGGCCGGCCTCCATCGCCTTGCGGGTCCGGTCCGGCGTGATCTCGGGGAGGTGCTCGATGATCGACTCGATCGCGCCGAACTGCTGGAGCAGGGCCCGGGCCCCCTTGTCGCCGATGCCCTTGACCCCGGCCACGTTGTCGGAGGTGTCGCCGACGATGGCCTTGTAGTCCGGGACCAGTTCCGGCCCGACGCCGAACCGCTCGATCACGCCCTCGCGGTCGAAGGTCCTCAGGTCGCTGAAGGACTGGCGACCGGGCAGCACGACGGTGACGTGGTCGTCGACGAGCTGGAGCAGGTCGCTGTCGCCCGTGACGATCAGGACGTCGGCCCGGTCCTCACGGGCGAGGTGGGTCGAGAGGCTACCGATCACGTCGTCGGCCTCGTATCCCTCCCGGATCATGACGGGGATGTTGAGGGCGTCGAGCAGCCCCTTGATGACGTCGACCTGCTCCTGGAACTCGGGCGGCATCGCGGGCCGGTTGGCCTTGTACTGCTCGTAGGTGTCGTGGCGGAAGGTCTTGCCACCCTCCAGCGCGACGACGGCATGGTCGGGTCGGTGGACCCGGATCGTCTCCAGCAGCATCGTCGCGAAGCCGAAGACCGCGCCGACCTCCTGGCCCGAGGACGTCTTGAGACCGTTCTGGATGGCGTAGAACGCCCGGAAGATCAGGCCGAAGCCATCGACGAGCATGACGACGGGTCGCCGCTCCGTTGCCGTCGTGTCGGGTCCAGCGGTCATCCTGCTCGCTCCTTGAGACATCTCGTCCGTCAGTCCGATCGCGACAAGTATACCGGGGTGTCCGTTCACATCGGTCGTGATTGCGTCGGTCCGATACGGCGTCGCGCCCGGAGCCGCCGGCGTCCCGTGTGATACTTGCGGGCAGGCGTGGGCCGGCTCGACTCGGGGCCAGCGGTCGTACCAGGAGCCAGTTTCCCTCTATGGAGTCCATGTCCGTCCAGGCGATCGCCCAGCTCGCCGGCGACCACGTCGAACGGGTCATCGTCGGCAAGCGCCGCGAGGTCCAGCTCGTCCTGGTCTCGCTGCTCTGCCAGGGGCACATCCTGCTCGAGGACGTCCCCGGCGTCGGCAAGACCGTCCTCGCCAAGACGATCTCGCGGACGATCGGCTGCTCGTTCAAGCGCATCCAGTTCACGCCCGACCTCCTGCCGAGCGACGTGACCGGTGTCAGCATGTACAACCAGCACAGCGGCACATTCGAGTTCCGCCCCGGCCCGGTCTTCGCCCAGCTCGTGCTGGCCGACGAGGTTAATCGGGCCTCGCCGAAGACCCAGTCGGCGCTCCTAGAAGCGATGGAGGAGCGCCAGGTCACGGTCGACGGCGCGACGCACCAGTTGCCGACGCCGTTCGTCGTGATGGCGACCCAGAACCCGATCGAGTACGAGGGCACCTTCCCCCTCCCGGAGGCCCAGCTCGACCGCTTCCTCGTCCGGCTCTCGCTTGGGTATCCCGGCCACGACAACGAGCTCGAACTGCTCACCCGGCAGCACAACCGCCACCCGCTGGACTCGCTGCCGCAGGCGATGGGTGTCGATCAGCTCGTCGCGGCCCAGGACGCCGTCCGGCGGGTCCACGTCGCGCCGGCGATCGCGGAGTACATCGTCAACCTGGTCGAGGCGACCCGCGCCCACGAGGACATCTACCTCGGCGCCAGTCCCCGTGGCTCCCTCGCCCTCTACAACACGTCCCGAGCCTGGGCGGCGATCGCCGGGCGCGAGTACGTGATCCCGGACGACGTCAAGGCGCTCGCCGAGCCGACCCTGGCCCACCGGCTGATCGTCAGCCCGTCGGCCCGGATGCGCGGGATCGACGGCCGGACGATCATGGGGGAGGTCCTAGGGCGCCTGGCCGTTCCCGGTGCGCAACCGCTGCGTGCGGTCGCGCCGGCCATGGCCGGGGACCAGCGGCCGGCCACCAACGGCGTGACGCCGCCCGCCGAGATCGAGCCCGGCCGGGCCCGCGGTGCCTGGCGCAGCCGCCGGGCCGAGTCCTGAGACCGGTGAATGGCCTCAAGGCGATCGTCCTGCTGCTCGGGATCTTCGTCCTCGCCCAGTTGACGACGTGGCCCTACCTCGACGAACTGACCTTCGTTCTGGCTGGCTTCGTCGGCGTCGCCTGGGTCTGGTCGCGGCTGGCGGTCGCGGGGCTCGGGGTGGAGCGGCACGTCAGCGGCGACCGGTTCCAGGTCGGGCAGGGCGTCCACGAGGAGATTACCGTCACGAGCACCTCGTTCCTGCCCAAGCTCTGGCTGGAGTTCGTCGACGGCTCGACGCTGCCGCGCCACCGGGCCGGCCGGGTGTTCAACATGGCCCGGTCTGGTCAGGTGTCGTGGGTGACCGACACATCGGCAATCCGCCGGGGCCGCTTCCGGCTCGGCCCGAGCATCATCCGCGGCGGGGACCCGTTCGGCCTCTTTCCGCGGGAGCGTCGTTTCGAGCGGTCCCGCGACGTGCTCATCTACCCGGCCGTGGCCGAGTCGCGCGGCTACTCGCCTCCCGCCGGCCTGCTCTCCGGTGGCGCCGTCTCGGCGTCCCGTGGCTCGACCACGACCTCGAACGTCGCCGGGGTCCGCGAGTACGTCGTCGGCGACCCGCAGAACCGGATCAGCTGGAGCGCGTCGGCCCGGCGCGGGTCACTGATGGTCAAGGAGCTGGAGTTCGACCCCTCGTCGGACGTCTGGATCGTGCTCGACCTCGATCGAAGCACGCACATCGCGGCGGTCTACACCGACGACTGGCCGGACTGGCGAGCGCCACCGGCCGCCTGGCTGGACTCGACCGAGGAGTACGCCGTCTCGGCGGCGGCCTCGCTGGCATCGTGGCTGCTGGCTTCCGGTCGCAGCGTCGGGCTGGTCTGCACGAATGACGTCCGGGCCGTGATCCACCCCGAGCGGGGTCAGCATCAACAGTTGCGTATCCTCGAGACGCTCGCCGTCGTCCACGCCGATGGCTCCCGGGGGCTGGCCGAATCGATCATCGAGGAGGCGCGCCGCTTCACGGGGCCATCCGCGATCGTCGTGGTGACCGCCTCGACCGAGCCGGACTGGGTCGGTGTCCTGGCCGAGGTCGCCGGCCGGAGCGCCCGGGCCGGAGCCGTGCTGATCGAGCCCGACTCCTTCGGGCCGGCCCCGTCGTTCGAGCGCGTGACGGACGCCCTCGGCGGTGTCGCGATCCGCTCGCACCTGATCGCCTGCGGCGACCTGATCGGCGACGCGCTGGCCGGACCGGGCGTCGACGGCATCGGCCGCACCGCGATCTCATGCACCGGCCGGCTGATGGCCGTGAAGGGACGTCCCGATGGTCGATAGGCTGGCCCCGAACCCAACGCTCCCGCCGGCGTCGGTCGCGCCCCCGTCAACCGGTTCGCGCCTGGCCGCGTCCATCCGCGAACTGGTCCCGGCCGAGGGACCGGCGGTCGTCCTGCTGCACCTGATCATGCTCCTCGCCGCCGCCTGGTCCGTGCTCGATGCGGGGTGGGTGGAGGACCTCCAGGCGATCCCGGTCATCGTCCTGGCCGGCAGCGTCATCGGCCTGCTCTTGGCGAAGGCCGAGGCGCCGGACCTGGCCTCGCACCTAGTCGCCTTCTGGCTCGGTCTGCTCATCGTCATCACGCACACGATCGTCCAGTTCCCCGACCTCGGCGACAACTATGCGGAGCGGGCCCGGGAGCTCGCGACGCTGTTCGAGGAGTGGACCCGCAGCACGGCCAGTGGCGAGCGGATGGACGACCGTCACCTGTTCGTCGCCCTGATGGGCCTGACGGGCTGGCTGGTCGCCTACATGTCGGCCTGGACGCTCTACCGGCGGTCGTGGGTGACGGCGTCGGTGCTACTGCCCGGCGCCGTGATGATGATCAACCTCGGCTACCGGCCCGAATCCGGAGCCGCCCCGCTGGTGCTCTACATCGTCGCGGCCGGCTCGCTCGTCGTCGCCCACTTCGCCCGTCGCCGACGCTGGGACTGGCAGGCGCGCGGCATCCAGGCTCCGGCTTTCATCTCGTCGCGCATCCTCGGGATCGGCTTCAACGTCGTCCTGGTCCTGACCGTCCTGGGATGGATCCTGCCGATCTCGATCCGGGACGACCTGCTCCGGTCGACCTGGCAGTTGCTGGATCGCCCGGTCGAGGCGGCGCAGGGCCAGATCGACGACTGGCTGGGCGACCTGACCGGGGACGGTCGCAACCGGGGTGAGAGCTACGCCTCCTTCGACGACTCGTTCGATCTCGGCGGCGCGCTCGATCTGTCCGACGACCCGATGCTGGAGTTCTCCCCGGACGCGGACACCGCGCCGTACCTCGCCGCCCAGCGGATGGACGACTACGACGGGCACGGCTGGCGCAGCACCGCCGACCAGACCTTCGAGCAGGCGGCCAGCGACGTGGGCGCGACCTACTCGTCGCGGATCGCGTTCGACCCGGACCTGCCCGTGGTCCTCAGCGACGACGTCACGACCGACCGGCAGCGGACGGGCGGGACGGTCCGGGTCCTGAGCCCCAGCGACCGGACGATGTTCACACGGGACACCTACAGCTCGAGCGACATCTCGACCAGCGTCCAGCTCAGTTGGGTCCAGATGGACGGGACCCGGCTCGCGATCAGGACGGCCGGGGAGCGGGCGGCGCTCCCGCCGGATCTTCGCCGGCTGGCGGGACTCCTCTCCCAGGCGTCCTTCGATCAGGACGGCGAGGGCGTCGAGGCGGACGACGCCGGTCTCGCGTCCCGGATCGCGGCGGAGTTCGGCGAGGTCGAGGGGCGTCTCGTGCAGGTGAGCTGGACCGTGACCGACGGCGTGGCGGCCGCATTGACGGTGACCGGCCCGATCCCCGTCTACGACGACATCAACTCCGTCCAGGCCCAGGCTCCGCTCCCGGTCAACGCCGCCTACGACATCGGCGGGCTGGAGACGACGGCGACCGGCGACGACCTGGCGGCGGCCGGGACCGACTACCCGGCCTATGTCACCGACCGCTACCTTCAGCTGCCGACCACCGTCACCGACCGGACGAGGACCCTGGCCCGGCAGCTCGTTGCGGATGCTGGCGCCACGAACCCCTACGACATCGCGGTCACCATTCAGAACGACCTGCGGTCGCGCATCGAGTACACCGAGAGCCCGCCCGAGCCGCCCGACGACCGCGACGTCGTCGACTACGTCCTGTTCGATACCCAGGCTGGCTACTGCGAGTACTACGCCTCCGCGATGGCGGTGATGCTCCGGACGCTCGACGTCCCGGCCCGCGTCGTGACCGGCTACTTCCCCCCTGCCTATGACGATAGCCTGGATGGCTACATCTATCGTGAGAAGAACGCCCACGTCTGGGTCGAGGCGTACTTCCCCGCCTTCGGCTGGATCCCCTTCGAGCCGACCGCCAACCGCGCCGCGCCGTCGTACGGTGAAGACCCCTCGGCATCGCCCTCCCCGAGCCCGACTCCGCCGCCGAGCGCCAGCCCGTCGCCGTCCGATGCGGCGCGGTCGACGATCGAGCCGAGCCCCACCCCCTCGCCCTCGCCCTCGCCCGCCGCGGTGGCCGCGACTGACCCGAACGATTCCGGCTCGCCGCTCGACGGGCCGATCCGGTGGATCCTCATCGCCGCCGGTGCGATGCTGCTCCTGCTCGTCATCGCCGCGATCCTGCTCGCGCTGTCGTGGCGCCGCGGGTTGGGCGGACTCAGTCCCGTCTCGGCCCTCTACGCCCGGACCGTCCGGCTCGGCGGCTGGCTGCGCATCCGGGGCGACCCGGCGATGACGCCGACCGAGTACGCGGAGCAGATCGGACGGTCGGTCCCGGCGGCGCGGCACTCGGCCCGGACCGTGGCCGAGCAGTACACCGCCGAGCAGTACGCTCCGGCCTCGGTAACGCCGTCCTACCCGGTCGGTCGGCGGGCGTGGGACGATCTGCGACGCACCCTGTTGCGGTCGATCCCGAGGCTCCTGTCGCCGCGGCGGCCCAGATAGAGGGGTTCGCCCCGGGACTCGCCTCGCGGTCACGCAGGCCGGGCGCGACAGCGGCCTGGCAACTCGTAGATTGCCTACAATCCTCGCCCAGGCCAGGCCAGGCGAGCCGGGCGCGGACGTGATCTGAGCCCGGCTGTCGCGGCAGGGCCAATAGGTTTCGCGAACACGCGATCAGGGCGGAGATTTCTGGATGAACCACGGTCAGACGGGGCGTCCCGGACCGGTCGTCGTCGGCGGGGCGATCAACACCGACCTCGTCGCGCGGACAGCGCACTACCCGCGACAGGGCGAGACGGTGACCGGATCGAGCTTCGCCGTGTTCGGGGGCGGCAAGGGCGGCAACCAGGCGGTCGCCGCGGCCCGCTCCGGTGCCGCCGTCGCCATCGTCGGTGGGGTCGGTGACGACGCCTTCGGTTCGGCCCGGCTGGCGGACCTGACGGCGGACGGGATCGACATCTCGGCCGTCCAGACGATCGCCGGTGCATCCTCCGGGGTGGCGCTGATCGCCGTCGATCACGGTGGCGACAATCGCATCCTGTACGTGCCCGGCGCGACGTTGCTCGTCGATGCCGAGGACGCTGTCGCTGCTCTCGGAGATGACCGGATCGGTGTGCTGTTGCTGACGCTCGAACTGGAACGACCGATGATCGAGGCCCTGATCCGACGGGCCCGCTCCGACGGGGCGCTGGTCGTCCTCAACGCCACCCCGGAGCCACGGCGGGCCGGCGAATTGCTGGGGCTCATCGACGTGCTGATCGTCAACGAGGGCGAGGCGCTGGCGCTGGCGCTGTCCGGTGATGACGAGAGCGGCACCGACCATGTGGACTGGCCGGTGATCGCGGAATCTCTGCGGGATCGCGGCGTGGAGGCCGTCCTGATCACGCTCGGTGGGGACGGCGCGCTCTGGGTCGATGGCGAGGGGGCGTCGATGGTCTCGGCGCCGGCCGTCACGGTCGTCGATACCACCGGGGCCGGCGACTCGCTCTGCGGCGCGTTCGCGGCGGCGGTCGCGCTCGGGGAGTCTCGCCTCGATGCGGTCCGGCTCGGCGTCGCCGCCGGGTCGCTCGCCTGCACGGTCGCCGGGGCCCAGCCCTCCGTTCCGACCAGGGCGGCGGTCGATCGGCTCCTGACCCATCCGCATCAGGCGACACCATGAGGCGAAGCCGGGATCGCGCGCCGTGGTCCGGCGGACGGTCGGACCGGACGAGCGACCGGGTGCGACCATGAGCGAGTTTCAGTTCTACGGTTTCCAGACGGTGGATGGGCGGCTGAGCCCGGACGATCAGAGGGCTCTCCGGGCGATCTCCACCCGGGCCGAGATCACGTCTTCGAGCTTCACGAACAGCTACAGCTGGGGCGATCTCAAGGGCGACTCGGTTGACTTCATGGTCAGGTGGTTCGACCTGCACGTCTACCTGTCGAACTGGGGCACCCGCCGGTTCATGGTCCGCCTGCCGCAACGCCTAGTCGATGTCGCCGACCTGCGGGAGCGCCTGGCCCGGTTCGATGATCTCGTCTCCACGCGACTGACGGATGACCACCTCATCGTCGATGTCACCTGGACCGACGAGGAGGCGTACGATAGTGAGTGGATCGACGAGGAGTACTGGCTGCCGGCGCTGGCACCGATCCGGGCCGACCTGATCGACGGCGATCTGCGGGTCCTCTATCTGATCTGGCTCAAGGCACTCGATGTCGACGTGGTCGATGACTCCCTGGACGAAGACGACGACGAGGGATTCACCGGCGTCAGGATCATGCGGGCGGACGAACCGGAACCGATGGCGGGGATCGGTCCGCTGAGCGACCAGCTCCGGGCGTTCGCGACGTTCTTCCGGATCACCCCGGACCTGGTCGAAGCGGCGGCCGAGCGGTCCCCGGAGCGGCGGGAGATCCCGGCCGAGACCATTCGGTCGGCGATGTCCCGCGTCCCTGCCGATGTCACGAACGCGGTCTTGAAGTGGCTCTACGACGGCGACCCGCTGGCCATGACCGAGTGGCGCGCGGCGGTTCGGGCGGCGCTTCCTGCGGAACAGGTCCGGGCAGCGGGCGGGATCAGCCCGAGGACGGCTGCGGAGGTGCTCGCCCGCTCGATCGAGATCCGGGTCGCGCGGGAGCAGGCGGCGGCCGAGCGCGTCCTGGAGGCGGAGCGCCGCACGGCTCGCGAGGCGGAGGCCGCCGCTCGTCTCCGGATCGTACGGCTCAAGGAACGGATGGGGGATCGGGGCGAGCGGGTCTGGGGTGAGGTCGAGATGGAGATCGAGCGGCGCAACGCCGGCGGCTACGACCGGGCCGCGGCATTGCTGCGGGACATGCAGATCGTAGCCCTGGAGCAGGGGACCGACGACGAGTTCGCCCGGCGCCTCGAGGACATCCGCGAGCGCCATGCCCGGAAGCCGCGCTTCATCGACCGGCTGTCCGACTTCTGATCTCGGTGTCGGTCAACTCGGCAGAGCGTCGCCGAAAAAGCAGGACGGCGCCCGGCAGGATCGCCGGGCGCCGTCTCGTTCGTCGTTGGCGGAAGGGGAGGGATTCGAACCCTCGACGGGTTTCCCCGTACCCGCTTTCCAGGCGAGCGCACTAGGCCAACTATGCGACCCTTCCCCAGTCTTCGGCGGAGGGCCGCCGGCCCAGTCGTGGCGGGCAAGGTGGGATTCGAACCCACGGTGGCTCAACACCACACCGCTTTTCGAGAGCGGCACCTTCAACCACTCGGACACCTGCCCGCCGGGGAGTATACCCGGCGGGCAGGGCCGTCGCAAACCGCGGCGGCCGGGGCGCGCCGACCGTCGCGGCGCTCCGCGACCATGGTTCGGTCGCGGAGCGGGCGTCGGCGGCACCGTCTAGACGACCGACCCGTCCGACGTCCGGATCGTCTCCGCGAGGCGATCCAGGACCGGGGTGAACCCGAGGTAGCTGTTCACGTACTCCACGTCCCACGTCCCGATCTGGCCGGCGACAACGGCCGGCAGCAGCGCGAACGTCTCGCGCTCGAGCATCTGCTCGTAGGTGAGCCAGGCCGCCCGGCGGTCGATCTGGATCACGTCCGTCGGGTACTTGTCGGTCTCCTCCCAGGAGTCGGACTCCCAGTAGCTGACGGTCTCGGCGGTCTGGGGGATGGAGACGCCCAACCGCGTGAAGTACATCAGGTCGCCCGCCGCCAGGGCGTTGCCGACGTAGTAGATGTCGCTCGCGCCGGTGACGTACAGGATCGACAACTCCGGGTTGGCGGCGGCGGCCTCGGTGACGGCCTGCGACGAGGCCTCGAACGCCGCCCTCGCGCTCGTCACCTCAGCACTGGACGTGTCGGCGCCCAGGGCTTCGCCCAGCTCGACGTAGCGGTCGATGATATCGATCACCGAGACGCCGGAGACATTGATGCCGGCGATCGGAGCCAGCGCCTCGATCTGCGGGATGGCGTCGGTGTTGATCCGCCAGACGAGGGTGCCGTAGAGGCTGGTGATGACGATGTCGGGCTCGAGCGCGACGAGCTGCTCCAGATCGAAGTCGTCGAAACCCTCGCCGAGGTTCACGACCGCGTCCAGGTCGACGCGTCCTGCCGCGATCTCCGGTGTCCCGGACTGCGTCGTGGTGATGCCGAAGACGCCCACCGGCCGAATGCCGAGATCCCAGAGCGAGGCGGCGGCCGAGAGCTCGGCGACGATCCGTTGCGGGGCCGACGGCAGCCGGATCTCGGTGCCGAGGTCATCGGTGAACAGCCACGTCCCGTCGGGCTGGGTGCCGGACGTGGCCGTCGGTGTCCCGCCCGGCGTGGCGGTGCCGTCCTGGGCAGCGGTCAGCGCCGGGTGGCCACCGGCGATGGCGGCCGCACCGAGGACGAGCCCGCCGCCGAGGAGATGGCGGCGATTCAGATTGGTTCGGGATGGCATCGTGGGTCTCCAGTTCGAGCGCCCCGCCTCAGGGAAGCAGGTCGAAATCCGACCTTGATAGTCGGAATTCGGATGATACCGCCCGAGACTGGGGGCGTCAATCGCGTCCGGTGGGAACGGGCCAGCGTCGGGACGAGGATCGACGGTCTGGGATCGATCGGAACGGCCTCGCTCCTCGCCTTAGGAACCGGGTCGTCATTCTCTCGGAGGGTCATCTCCGGGGGTGGTCAGTGAGCTGGTCGATGGTCGTCGAGCCAAGGGCGGATCTGCTCGATGGCCCGGAGTCGCATCGAGAACCGGTCCCGTTCCGCCTGATCCATCTCGGCGAACGTCCGGTCGGAACCGTCGGGCTGGAAGATCGCGTCCCAGCCGAACCCCCCGGAACCGCGCGGAGCACGCGTCAGGCGGCCCGAGGTCTCGCCGATGAGCACCACGACCGAGTCGCCGTCGCAGGCCGCAACGGCCGTGCGGGCGAGGACCGACCGGTCGCCCTCGGCGGGAATCAGGTCGCAGATGCCCTGGGGGCCGATCGTGGCGAGGAACCAGCGCACCAGGGCGCCGGGAAGGCCGTTTAGGCCGGCGAGGTAGAGCCCGGTGTCCTCGACGAAGACCGGTCGGCCGATTGCCCGGAATGCGGCCTCCGCTTTGTTCCGGGCAACCACCGCGACGTCGATCGCCTGGATCTCGGGAAGATCGAGGTCGACCCGGTCGACCGATTGGCCGAGGATCGCCTCGACTTCCCGGACTTTGCCGGAGTTGCCCGTGACGAACACCGGCCGCTGGCTCATGGTCGGGCTCCCTCCGGGGACCAGACTGTCCGTGCGCTCGAGGACCGGAAGATCTCAGCCCCCACTGGCCGCTATGGCCCGCTCGACCGTCGCGATGAGGATATCGAGGTCGAAGGGCTTGGGCATGAACGCGGTGATCGCCGGGTCGAGCAGGTGGGAACCGACTCCGGCGCTCATCATGACGACCGGGATGTCGCGGAGGTGGTCGTGGGATCTCAGCGTCCGGAACGCCTCGCGTCCGTCGCCGTTGGGCATCATCACATCGAGCAGGATGACATCCGGTTGCGCGGTCTCCAGCGTCTGCAACATGCGCATCCCGCTGTTCGCGACGAGGACGCCGTAGCCCTCGTCGAGCAGGACGGACTCGATCAGCTGACGGATCAGCGGCTCATCGTCGACGACCAGGACCACTTTCATGGCGCGTCTTCTCGATCGCCATCCGACGTGTCCGGCGCGACCTCGTCCGGTTCGGACCGTCCGGTCAACGGGCCGGATGTCACGGAGAACGGGCTGGATATCGCGATGCCGTGAGCGGTGATCTCCATCTCCCGGATCGCCGGGTCCGAGTTGGCCTGCCGGACTTTCAGGACCGAGACGAGGCGGCGGAGATACCCGTTCATCTCGACGTGACGCAGGAGGACGCCGTTGTCCATCGTCGCGGAGGCGGCGGGGATGGGGACGGCCAGGTTCTCATCCGTGAAGGCATCGATCTCGGTCGAGATCATGGTGGTCGCACCGCGCGCCCGCAGTTCGTTGACCAACGCCGCCAGGAAGGCGCTGATCCGCTCCTGCGCGGTCATCACGCGCTGCACAGCGGTGATCGCGTCGATGAAGATGCGGCGCGGACGGTGTGCGTCCACCAGGTCGAGGACCTGCCAGGCCCAG
>CAXTHM010000040.1:0-1418 GCA_964244115.1 uncultured Thermomicrobiales bacterium | reverse complement strand
GGTGGTTCCCAGTGGACAAGGACCTGCCCGGAGCGGATGTGCCGGCTCAGGTCGAGACCCACCCCATCGGCGGTCGTCGCGAGGTCCTCCGGCGTCTCGTGGAAGCCGACGATCAGTCCCTGCTCACCGCGACTGGCGCCCTCGGTGATGAAGCTCAGGCCGAGGATCGTCTTGCCGGCACCCGGAGTCCCGACGACCAGGGTGCTGGAGAGCGGCATCAGGCCGCCGCCGAGCATCGAGTCGAGGGTGGGCACGCCCGTTCCCAGGCCGTGAGTCGTCTTCTCGGCCGGCCTCCGATCGCCGACGATCGATTCCAGGCGCGGGTAGACGATCAGCCCATCGGTCGCGATGTCGACGTCGTGGACACCCCCGGCATTATGGACGCCCCGCATCTTCATCACTTCGAGTGACCGGACATGGCGGGAACCCTTGAGGTCGTTGCGGAGCAGGATCGCGCCGTTGACCTGGCCGCTGAGGAGCTGGAGTTCGGCACCGAGGGCACTGGTCAGCAGGACGGTGGTGCAGCCCAGGAGGGTGAACTGCGCCTCAAGCCGCTGGACGAAGTGACGCAGGTCGAACGAGGAGGTGGCGAAGTCGCCGATGACGGCGGTGCCATCGATCACGAGGAGGTTGGCGTTCGCCCGCCGCACCTCCTGGCTGATCAGGTTCAGCGTGGCGTCGAGTCCGCTCTCGACCAGTTGATTGAGGACGCTGAGGTAGCGGATCCGATCGCCGATGAGGGTCTGGTCGTAGAACGCGAAGCCGCGCAGGTTCTCGAGCAGGATGTCATGCGACTCCGCGAGGAGGGTCGCGACGATGACCCGTCCGCCCGCGGCCGCGTGGGCGAAGACGAGCTGATTGCCAAGCGTCGTCTTGCCGCTGCCCGGAGCTCCAGCGATCAGGCAGGTCCGCCGCGCCGGGAGCCCGCCGCCCAGGATGGTGTCCAGACCGGTCACGCCGGTGGATACTCGCTGCAGCGTGGTCGAATGGTCCGTTCGGATCATGAGTTCCTTCCAACCGCCGGACGTGCGATCCGGTCTCACTGCTCGTGGATGAGCCAGGGCGCAAGAAAAGTGCCCGGCCCGGCGACCCTGCTGGCCGCCGATCCGATAGCGCCTGGCCTGGGACGTCTCCCGGTCGGTGTCGGCCGGGTCGGGGATCGGACGCACCAAGGGCCAGACGTTCATCGTCTGGCCCTTGGAGGTTCGAGAGTCGTGGCTGGATGATCTGGATGAATGGTATGCCCGGAGGGAATTGAACCCCCGACCTCTTGGTCCGCAACCAAGCGCTCTATCCCCTGAGCTACGGGCACATTCTTTTCCGCGGGTCGGAGTATATCAGATCCTGGCCATCATGCCAGTCTGTGTCCTCGTTCAGGACATGTGAGACAGGAGCTGGGCGAGAAACTCATAGGGGGT
>CAXTHM010000039.1:17734-33705 GCA_964244115.1 uncultured Thermomicrobiales bacterium | reverse complement strand
CGGTGTGCGGGTAGGGGTGGGAGGCACAGCGGTCGCGGTCGGTGTGCGGGTGGGTGTCGGAGGCACAGCGGTCGCGGTCGGTGTGCGGGTGGGTGTCGGAGGCACAGCGGTCGCGGTCGGCGTGCGAGTGGGCGTGGGAGGCACAGCGGTCGCGGTCGGCGATGTCTTTCCGCAGTAGACCAGGTCAGCGCTCTGGTAACGGTTATCGTAATCCGTGTAAACAGCGTAGAAGCATGCCCAGGTGCCACTGACAGCCGTAACACCGTTCGAGTCCCGACCATCGTAGACGTTGATGGTATCCACATTCCCGACATTGTTCGTCGACGAACACATGGCCTTGCTCGTGCAACCGAATAGCTTGACGTTGCCATAAGGGGCCGGTCCACTGGCATTGGAGACATTCGCGACACTTACGCTGTAGGCGACCCTACCGCCGGTCGATGGGAGGTCGGCTGTCAGAGATATGACGGGAACCGGTCGGACAACGGTGAAGGTCTTGCACGTACTGGAGCCATCACTGGTCTGGACCTTCACCGAATTGGTGCCGACCTTCGACAGGTAGCCGCCCGTCGTGGCGCCGGAGCAGTCGACCGACTCGTACGATGTCACGGTGGTCGATGTTGGTGGGGAAGTAGTTGCCGAGAAGGGGATATTCTGGTTGACCAGGATCGGCGTCGTGATCGGGTAGGTCGTAGCGCCGATCGTGTACGTGATCGTGTACGTGTAGGTGACGGCCTGGGAGCTCACTCTCCCGGCGGAAGCGGGTTGGGAGGTCGTCGTGCTGACCGCGGCGGCGCGCCCGGCGCGGTCCGGAGCGGGGGCATTGGCCGTGGCAGTGGCCGGGACCGTCGGATCAGCCACCTGGACAGCCCGTTCGGTCGCGGTGCTCCTCGGGGCGGTCGTGGCGGTGCTCCTCGGGGCGGTGCTCGTCGGGGCAGTCGTGGCGGTGCTCGTCGGGGCGGTCGTGGCGGTGCTCGTCGCCGTATTGGTCGGAGTGGGTTCCACGAGCTGGGACGATTCTTCGGGAACGTCCGCCGCCGCGGCCGAAGGCAGACTCCCTAGGGCGAGCGGTTCATCGGAGCTCCGGGGGAAAGCGATCATCCAGCCAAGGGCCAGACACACCGCGACGCCAACGACAAGCAATGTCACCGGCCGAGGGGCGCTCAGATGTCTCAACAGGGGACGGCCAGCTGGCACGTCGTGGTCTTGGGGCTTGGTCATTGGATGGGTGTGTCCTGGGGGAGGTCGACAGGGAGTGCCGCGATCAGCGGACGGGAGTCAGGTTATCGACCTGCATGGGCCAGAGAGAAGGGCTCCGCGGCGGCCTCGCCGGTCCGGGGCCGATCACGGGAAGCGGGTTGCCGGTGAGGGACGGGACCTGATCAGGACCTGTCGAGGATGCCGACCCTCATCCGGAATCATGGTGCCGTGGGGAAGGCGAGGATCAGGACGATCGGAGAATCCGGATCCTCGTCGCCGGCACCGAACCGGAACCGCATCCGCGACGTGCCGGATCCGAACCCTGACACGGCGCTGAAGACGGAGACCGGCTCGTCGAGTGGGAGGTCGACCGCAGTCATGGTGGCGCAGGTGCCCTCTCCGCCCCCCGACGACTGGTCGACCTCCTCATTCGCAACGCACTGGCGATCGATGAATACGAGCCGATCGCCAGGCCGGGTCGATGGGGCCTGCTGGAGGTAGGCATCCCAGCCGGACGCCTGACCACGGCCGTCGTTCACCGTCAGGACCATCCAGAGGGTGCTGGCTCCGGGATCGGACTGGACCGGATCGGGGAGGATCGTCGAGACCGCTCCATCGATCGTCATGACCGGGGACGAGGGAAGCACCCGGATCACGACCACGATATCGGCGTCGCCGTCCTGGGCCCGGATCGTATCGGTCGCCCCTCCCATCATGAGGAGGAGGATCAGGACGGCACGCACCGACGTCCGAAGACGTCCAGTCAGGAAATCCATCTGATGGCTACGGTTCACTGATCGAGATGGACTGGTCCACCTCGGTTGAGAGGATGGTCGTCTTGGCTCCGGTGGTCGGATCGACGGATTCCAGGGTCACCGAGAATGTCCATTCGCCGGCCGTCCAGCCGGTGATCGGCAGATAGCGCTGCTCCAGGACGGTTTCACCCTGTTGGAGGGTGACCGCACTGGCGAGCAGGAAATCCTCGACCACTTCCCCGTCGCGCCGGACGTTCAGGACGACCTGGGCGCCGTTCAGGGGGATGTCGCGATTCTCGATCGTGACGGATACCGAGGCGAACTGGACATCGTCCTCATCGGGCAAGGGCGTGATCGTCGTCGACCCCAGCGAGATGGGCGCCTCACTGGCGGTCCCCCGGACCAACGCCAGCGCAACCTGGTCGAGGCTCGCTTCGGCGTCGCTGGCATCGTCGGAGAGGCTGAGCGTGACCTGATAGTCGCCGTCCGGGATGGTCGAGGGAAGAGGGATCTCCAGGGTCGTATCCATCCCGGCGTAGACGGAGTTCATACTGATCTGCTGGCCGAAGATCTCGTTGCCACTGCTATCGGTCAGGGTCAACTCGCCGGCTGGCTTCAGGAGCACATTGCCGGTGTTGCTGATCGGGACTACGAGCAGCACACTGCCGGTTTCTCCCTGGATCGTCGGTTCACCGAGTTCCATGGCGGGAGTGGTCGGCCCGGGTACGGTGATGAAGATCGCGACCGACTTGCGGATCGTCTGTTTGAAGAACGAACTGCCTTCGACGGTGATCGGCTCCGCCGTCTGGAGCACGACGCCGGCGATGTACTGCCCGGGAGCTGTGCCGTCGGGGATCGCTACGCCGATCTCCCGTTCGACGCCCTCGCCCGACTCCAGCGTCAGGGTGGCCGCCTCATAGGTCAGCCAGGTGGCGGTACCCGTCAGCGGCTCCGACTCCTCTTTGGTCCCGAAGCCACCGTTGATCAGGGTGAACCCATCCGCGACATAGGTTCGCAGGGTAAGCGGAGTGTCGTCAGCGTTGCCGACCACGACCTCCAGGGTCTGTGACGAACCGGCCGCCGCTTCCAGGGTGAAGTAGGAGCCGTCGACATCGTCCAGTGGACGGAGGACGAAGCTGGGTCCGTCGGGGGCTTCGGGTGTGGCGGCCGGCGTAGACTGGCCAGCCGCCACACTCGGGAAGAGCGTCATGAACATCAGCATGATCGCGGTCAGGACCGAGCGTCGGATCCGAGGTGATACGGGCATGAGTACGTCCTTTTGGGAGGGCGATGCGACGAAAACCATCGGGGCCGATCGCTCGTTCCTGCCGGTTACGGGGCAGCCGCGGCGGAAAGGGCGAGCGTCGTGGTGTAGTTATCGACCGGGGTATTCCCAGGGATGAGCAGCGATGCGGCGAAGATCACCGTGTACTGACCAGCTCCCGAGTTGAGCGCGGCGGTCATCAGTCGCTGGGAAGTCGTCCTCATGGCCACCGTGCTGGCGGTCGGGAGTGGGGAAACCTGCCCGGCCGTAACCGAGACCGTCCCGGGCGTCAGCGAGAGACCGGTGACGGGAATGGGGACCGCGTTGGAACCGGTGCCGACGAAGTCGGGCGCCTCGATGTTGATACTCCAGCCGGCGTTCGTTCCACGGTTGTCGAGCAGGGTGACCGTAATCGCACCAGTGACCGTCTGGTCAGTGAAGCTGTAGGTGACTGGGTTGAACGCCCCAGACTGTGCGGCAGTCAGGGTGAGCCCGGCTCCTGTCGCTCCATTGACCTGGACGTCGACCGGGACGTTGGGGGAATCCTGAGCACCTACCGGTGAAACGGCGACGAAACTCAGGACGAGCACGAGGGCGATGAGACGCTTGACGGTCGGGACGATGTGCATGGGATAGAGCCCTCCATTAGGACTACTGATCGACGATGCCTTGGCAATTGCCTGACAGGTGGTCTCGAAGGAGATCGTCGTCTGGATCGTGCCGCTCCGGTATCGCTATCGCTATCGGTAACGATATCCAAAACATGCCGATCACGATTCACTCACAAGTTTTCCACCGAGCTAATCTTAGTATTCAGGCGGGAGTATCACCAGGAGAAATCGACGGCCAGCCAAAGGATTTTCCTGAAACAGGACAATAGTACCCTCTGAAAAGATGATGGACCCATGAGTTCGCATCGTTTTGCGATAACATCGAATCAATGGCAATCCTGTGATGCATGGGATCGGTTCCGATCCGTGCGCTGCGAGCGAGGATGGACGCGCCCCTGGTCCTTCTCCGACCGCCGCATGACCAGCATCCCAGCATCTTCGATCGGGTGACGCCAGGAGGGTGTTTCTCCATTCGTTTGGCCGGATCGGCGTCTCCCGACACGTCCGTGCGCAGCCCACGACGGTGAACACGTCGTGGGTGTGGCGCCGCCGCTCGAACCGGATCGTCAACCGCCGGAACCGCGTCAGCCACGCGAACGTCCGCTCCGCCAGGCAGCGGGGCCGCGCCATCGCCGGGTCGACCCGATGCCCCGCCGGTCACCCCTCCCCGGTGTGCCGATGCACGTCCCGCCGGGGCGTCCTGATGTCCTACGCCGTGTCGGCGGGGAGCGTGTCAGGCCGCCGGTCAGCGCGTCGACGACGACGCGGTCGCGCCGGTCGGTCCCCGTCAGGCGGGCCGCGAGGGCGTCCCCTGCCGATCCGCGATCAGGTAGCGTCTGGTGCCGGGACGGCTCCGGTCCGTGGGGCCTGGCCCGTCCGCGGTCGCGGATCTCGGTGAAGATCGCCCGGTCGGGAATACGGGGCCGGCCACCGTTGGGCGTGGGCGGGAGGATGGGTTCGATAGGGGGCAGCCGGCGTCGGGGACGAGCGGAGCGCCCAGGCGGGACGCCTTGCTCACCCCTTCAGGCTGCGGACTCCAGGCCACCTCCCTGGAGGAACGAGACACGCCCGGATTCCGTTGACCTCTCCGACATCGGCCACGGGAGGCCCAACGCCATTGACCAGACCAGTCGCACGTAGTCATTTCGTTTACGTTCAGGCGACGGAGTGGATGACCTCGACGCCGGACGACGGGCTGGGGTGGATGTCGAGGGCGAACCGCAGCCCGAGTCGTTCCGAGAGCAGCCGCAGTGTCTCGATGGAGGGATTGTCTTCACCGTCTTCCAAAACCCCGACGGTTTCTGGGTCGACACCCAGATGGGCGGCAAGCTGGTCGATATCGACGCCGTGCTCGACGCGATAGCGCAGCACCGCGATCGAGACGTCACGGGCAAAGGCCGTGCGATCGCATTCCTCGCGGAAGACGGGGTCTGCCTGACGATGTCGCTCGATCACCTCGTCGACGGAGTAGCTGGGTTTGGGAACGTGACTGTTCATTCGGACTCCCAGGCTGCAATGCGAGCCAGTGCTCTGTCGACCGCACGATCAAACCCTCGACGATTATGTATCGCCTCTGGCCCGATTGCCGCAACGATGATCGTTCCGTTGGCGAGCCGCTGGTAAAACGCCCGCCAGGGTGAATTCCCTCGGCAGGGCCGCAACTCGCGCAGCGTTGTGCCCTGAACCTGACTACTAGGTGGGTAGCCGTAGCCCGCCCATCTCACGGAGCTTCACGAGGCCGTTGTTGATCGCTGTTTGCTCACGTCTGGGAAGTGCTTCAAGCTCCGCCAGTGCCTCCGGAAGAACCTCGATCTCTATCACCGAAACTCCTGCCTTTAGTGACCGTCATCGGACACAATGACCTGTCGGACTGATGCGTACAGTAGGAGTGATCACCATCCGCTTCGTCTATCGCCATCGGGTAAGCACCGAACGATGCACATGCGTTCGAGCCGGGAAGAAAGGTCTTCTCGCGTCCGTAGCGACCCGATGATCGTGATCGATCAACGCAGCACGGATCCTTGGGCGTGGGAGATGATCGGATGAAACGCATCCTGCTCACCGGGATGTCCGGGACGGGCAAATCCTCAGTGATCGCGGCGCTGGCCGCCCTCGGCCACCCGGCCGTCGATCTGGACGAGGACGGCTTCTCCGAGCTGGTCGCGGTCGACGGCGACGAGCTGACCGGGCCGGGCGGTGGGCAGGACTGGGTCTGGCGGGGGGACCGCGTCCGGGACCTGCTCGCCACCGACCACGGGGCCGTCCTGTTCCTCGGGGGCTGCGCCCCGAACCAGGGCACCTTCTACGCACAGCTCGACCAGGTCGTCCTGCTCAGTGCCCCGCCGGACGTGATCGTCGAGCGGCTCGCCAGCCGGACGACCAACCCGTTCGGGAAGCGGCCCGGGGAGATTGAGCGGGTGCTGGAGCTGCAACGGACCATCGAGCCCCTGCTGCGCCGTGGTGCCGACCACGAGATCGACACCAGTCGGCCGCTCGGTCAGGTCGTGGCCGAGGTGCTGCGGCTGGTCGGTCACGGCGATGACGCGGGTGCCGCGGACAGGGCACCGGACCTGGATGACGCGGCGAATGGGCCGCGGGGAGATCGTCGTGTCGAACCAGTACCCGGCACCGTCTGAGCCGGTCACGATCGATGTCGCCCTCGTCCGCCGCCTCGTCGCGGCCCAGTTCCCCCACTGGGCGGCGTTGCCCGTCCGGCCGGTCGCGCTCGGCGGCTGGGACAACCGGACCTTCCACCTCGGCGACGACATGACCGTCCGGCTGCCGAGCGCGGCTGGCTACGTCGCGGCCGTCGAGAAGGAGCAGCGCTGGCTACCGTTCCTCGCGCCGCGCCTGCCGCTGCCGATCCCGGCGCCGATCGCGAAGGGTGTCCCTGGCGAGGGCTACCCGTGGCCGTGGTCCGTCAACCGCTGGCTGGACGGCGAGAACGCGACCCTCGACCGCATCGTCGACCTGACCCGGTTCGCGGAGGGTCTCGCCGCCTTCCTCGTCGCCCTGCGGCGGATCGATCCGACCGGTGGGCCGCTGGCCGGGGCGCACAGCTTCTCCCGCGGCGCCTCGCTGACGGTCTACGATGACGAGACCCGGCGGGCGATCGCGACCCTGGCCGGCCGGATCGATGGCGCCGCCGCGACCGCCGTCTGGGAGGCTGCTCTCGCCGCCACCTGGCATGGCTCGCCGGTCTGGTTCCACGGTGATGTCGCCGCCGGCAACCTGCTCGTCCGGGACGGCCGGCTGGCCGCCGTGATCGACTTCGGTACCTCCGGCGTCGGCGACCCGGCCTGCGACCTCGTAATCGCCTGGACGCTGCTGTCCGGCGCGAGCCGCACGGCGTTCCGGGCGGCCCTCGCCGGCGATGACGCGATGTGGGCTCGGGGCCGTGGCTGGGCGCTCTGGAAGGCGCTGATCACCTACGACGATGTCGACCCCGCGAAGGCGGCGGACGCCCGCCGGGTGATCGACGCGGTCCTCGACGAGGCCGCCATCGCTTCGACATGCTCCTCGGGCTGATCGCCGGAGGCGCGACCGGACTGGCGGTCGCGCCTGGCGACGCCGATCGTCCTCGACCGCGTTGCCCGCTCCCTGACGGCGGGAACGGCCAGCCGGCTGACGGGGGCGCAGGAGTAGGCGTCCCCGCTAGCCGACCGCCGCCTCGTCGCGTTGCTACTGGTTGACGCGGGACTCGGCCCGGGCGCGGGCGGCGACGACGTCGTCGGCGTCGGTGCTGTAGGCGAGATCGCGGTTGGCCTCCATCTCCGCCAGCCGCTCCCGGAGCGATGCCGTCATCGTGTCGTAGGCGTCGCTGCCGAGGGTCAGCCGTCGCGGGGCGGGGGTGACGTCGACCGAGTCGATGATCGCCTGGGCGACCTTGCGCGGGTCGCCGGGAGCCATCGCCGCCGCCGTTCGGCCGTCGATATCGCCGGACGCCAGGGCGCGGAAGTGGTCCATGATGTCGTCGTAGACCTCGAGGTGGTCCGAGAAGACCATGCTGCCGCCGACGAATTCCGTCCGGGCTCGGCCGGGCTCGACGATCGTCACCTCGATGCCGAACGGCGCGATCTCCTTCATGACGCTCTCGTAGAAGCCCTCGATCCCCCACTTGGTCGCGTGGTAGAGGCTCAGGCCGGGCGATGCGTGCTGGCCGCCCATGCTGCCGATCTGGATGATCCGGCCGCCGCCCTGCTCGCGCAGCCGCGGGATCGCCGCCCGCCCGACCTGGATCGAGCCGAGCAGGTTGGTCGCGATCTGGCGCTCGATCAGCCGGTCGCTCAGTTCCTCGGCGGCCCCGGCCAACCCGTAGCCGGCGTTGCTGATCACGACGTCGATCCGGCCCAGCGCCGTGAAGGCGTCGGCCATGACCTGCCGGACCTGGGCCGTGTCCGTCACGTCGAGTTGCGCGGTCCAGATCCGGTCGCCGTAGCGGTCGACCAGGTTGGAGAGCGAGGTCGGGCGCCGGGCCGTGGCCGCGACGGTGTCGCCCCGGGCGAGCAGGATTTCGGTCATCTGGCGACCGAAGCCAGACGACGAGCCGGTGATGAACCACGTCCGTGCCATGACCCTGTCCTCTCGCTGGGGATCGCCGTGCCGGCCACTGCGCCGGACGGACCGCCATTATGGGGCAAGCGCTGCCCGATTGCGGCGGGATGGTCGATGGTGTCGCGGGAACCGTGCGAGCCGACGAGATGCGGGTCGCCTGCGGGACGGTCCGGAAAGGGAGCAGGGATGGCAGTGGAGCTGGACGCGATCGTGATCGACAGCGACGACATGGCGACGGTGCGGCGATTCTGGGCGAGTGCGCTTGGCTGGGCCGAGGTCGAGGTCGAGGTCGAGGGCGGCGCGGACTGGTCGTGGGTCGAGCACCCGGACGGTCGCCGGCCACGGATCTGCGTCCAGCGTGTGCCCGAAGGCAAGGTCGCCAAGAACCGCCTCCACCTCGACCTGCGCGTCACCGCTGGCACGACCTTCGAGGCTGAGCGGCAACGACTGGAAGGGCTGGGCGCGACGACGCAACGGCTGCTCGGCACCGGGCCGGGCAACCGGCATTACCTGATGGCCGACCCGGAGGGCAACGAGTTCTGCCTCGTCGATACGGCGTGACCGTTGTCATCCGGGCGTGGTGGTCAGTGGTGATCATTGGAGAGGTTGGTCGCGGGGACTGTCCCCTCCCCGGCTCGTTTCGGGCCGCGGCGCTCACGCCCGGAGAGGGGTTCTCGCTTCGCTGGGGGAGGGGACTGCTCCCCAACCGATGACAACCAGCGATCACCTGCGCTCGAGCGGGTCCACCGCGGCCTGGACGTCGGGCAGCCAGCCGGCGATGAAGGCGTCGGCGTCCAGCGTGTCGCCCTGCGTCAGGGAGTACGTGAAGGCGAGGAGCGCCGCGAGATCGACCCGATCGACGGCGCGGCCCGATGGCGCGGTCCCCGCCCGCGGAACAGCCATCGGGCCGGCGATGGCGAGGACGAGCGTGGCGGCGGCGATGACGGCCCACGGGTGGGGCCATCGGGAGGCGTGTCGGGATGCGCGGCAAGCCCTCGCCCTCGCGTTCCGGGGACTACCTGACAACGCGACAGGGTGTCCCCGGAACGCGATTCGGGCATCGTCGTCCCGATGGGCCAGCCGTGATGTCTTCGCTACGTCCGGTTGGCGCGGACCCGATCGATGATCCGCCGGAACAGGTCGAGGTCAGCCAGCGAATCCTCCGGCGTCGTCTTCGGCGTCGCGCGGCCGTGGAGCACATCGTGGACGTGGATCAGCTCGCGGGTGTACGGGTCGGTGAAAGTCGGGCGGATCGTCTCGACGTGGTATTCGTCACCGTCGGTCCGCTCGATCGTCAGCGTCGTCGGCAGGTGACGGATGTAGGGCGTGTCGTAGGCGACGGTCATCGTGCCGGTCTCGCCGTAGACGGCGATGTGGGCGTCGAACCGCCCCTGCCGGTCGACGCCCATCTCGAACGTGACCCGGAAATCGCCCTTCGCGAACGTCGCGACGGTGAAGCGTCCGTCCCGCCAGGTCTCCGCGGCGATGACGCGGTCCGGCATCCCGATCAGTTCGCGCATCGCCGACAGGTCATGGCTGCCGAGACCGCAGAGCATTCGGTAGGCGCTGACGAGGTCGGGCGCGGCCTCCCCGATTGCCTCCCCGACCTGCTCCCGGCCGCGGTCGGACCGGTCCCACGTCTGGGCGGCGGTCAGGTCGTCGAAGCTGAGGATGTCCGCGACCTGGTCGATGAACCAGGCGTTCGGCCCGATGATGTCCCGCACCCGGACGTAGGTGATCGGACCCAGCTCGGGCAGTCGTCCCTTCATCTGGGTGAAGGCGTCGGCGAAGCGGCGCATGTAGCCGACGATCACCTGCCGGCCGGCGGCGTCGCGGGCCCGGATGATCGCCTCGGCGTCACGCTGGTTGAGCGCCATCGGCTTCTCGATCAGGACATGTCTGCCCTGGCCCAGCGCGGCGACCGCCTGCTCCGCGTGGTACTCGTCGCTGGTCAGGATGAAGACGATGTCGATGTCCGGCCGGGCGACGAGCTCGTTGGCGTCGGTGTGGCGAGCATCGGCCGGCAGGTGGAGCCGGTCACCGATCGCGTCCACGAGTTGGCGGGAGACGTCGCAGATCGCCGTGATCGCGAAGCGATCGGGCAGGCTGGCAAGGACCGGGATGTGGGTGACCTGCGCGACGACGCCAAGACCGACGATTCCGACCCGCACCTGTTCAGACGCCGGCATGTCCCAGCTCCTCGTCTCATCAGGACCGTGACCAGGCACCACGTCGGGCTGGTCGCCGGGCCCTGCCGACCGATCGTAGCAAACAACTCGGTCAGCGTGTCATTCGCCCCGACGACTCGCGCGACAGACGGTGCGGTGCTCGTCGGGGAGCAGCGCGAGTTTCGCTGGCGAGTCTGGCCGCGGCGGCGGCCTTCGCCGCCAGGCGAGATGGTGTTCCGGGCGCAACGCTGCCCCATACCGTCTCATTCGGTGGCGATGTTGCGTGGAAGTCGACAGGTGGCCGAGCCCGGTCCACCGGGCATCGCCCCGCGGGGCGATGGCGCCTGCTGGTGCCGTTCAGGGCCAGCGCGGCGTGAGCGAGAGCCCGCGACCCTCGGTCGAGTGGTCGCCCAGGCCATCGCGGGAAGGTGCAATCGACCAGCATCAAGACCTCACCATCCACGCATGGAGGGCGCTTCATGCTGGTCGGTCGGGTCGGGCTATGCCTTCGCCACACCGAGCACGGCGCCGGAGATGACGAACCCGTTGCCCTGCCGGGCGAATGAGATCGTGTCGGCGGTCGTCTCCGTCCCGCCGGGGACGGTGTGGACGACCGTCGCGCGGGCATCGCCGGTCCTCAGCACGAGCCCGTCGCGGATCTCGACAGCAATCGGACGATCCGCGTCGATGGCATTGGCGGACTCCTCGTTCGGGGCCAGCGAGACCGGACCGGGTCCGCATCAGCGGGTGGGGAGGGATGGGCTGGCCGGGGTCGGCGACTCCGCTCCCGGACAACCCGAAGGGGCTTAGGCGCGATCGACCTGCGCGATGATCCGGCCGAGGTGCTCGACGCTCTCCGGGGTGGCGGGATCGAGCCCGACGATGAAATGGTCGGTGCCGAAATCGCGGAACTCGATCAGACGGGTCGTGATCTCGTCGTCGCTGCCGGTCAGCATCGCGCCGCGGCGATTGGTCGCCCCGTCGAGCCCGATGTTGCCGCCGACGGTCCGGACGACGCTCTTCGGGTCACGGCCGACGGCGTCGCAGGCCGCGTCCAGCTTGGCGAAGTTCTCCCGGACGGCGTCGATCTCGTGCTGCCAGCCGGTGTTCCAGGCGTCGGCGTAGCGGGCGAGGATGCCGAGCATCCGGTCGCCCGAGGAGCCGATCAGGATCGGGGCGCCGCCCGTCTTCGCCCGTGGGCCGGCCGGCCGGTTGTGGGCGTCGGCGGTCCGGGTGTACTCGCCGGCGAACGTCGACTCGCCCTCGCGCAGCATCTGGGCGACGACGTGGATGATCTCCTCGAAGCGGCTGACGCGGTGGTCGAACGGGTAGTCGTAGGCGTCGTACTCCGGGCGGTGCCAGCCGGCGCCGAGCCCGAGGATGAACTTCCCGCCGGAGATCTCGTCGATCGTCTCCGTCATCCGGGCCAGCAGGCCGGCGTTGCGGAACGTCGCGCAGGCGACCATCGGGCCGTAGGCGATGCCGAGGTCCTTCGTCGCCCCGGCCAGCCCGGCCATCAGGCTGAAGGCCTCCCAGCAGCCGCGCTCGCGGTCCATGTCCTTGCTGGGCGGGGAGGAGAAGTGGTCGGCGAACCAGGCGATCTCGATCCCGGCCGCGTCCGCCGTCCGGACGATCTCATGGATCTGGTCGAAGGACGGCGCCGCCGTCCCGCCGAAGTGGCTGCCCTCGCCGAGCGGGACCATCAGGCCGAAGCTCATCGTCCGCGTCGATTCGGGCCAGCGCCGGTGGGCGGTCGTCTGGGCGACCTGTGCGCTCGTATCCGCCAGCGTTGACTCGGCCATCGTCTGTCTCTCCCTGGTGTCTGGTCGGGGTCGTCGATGCCCACGCCGGGCGTCATCCGCATGATCCTATCGCACGAACCGTTCGCCGGGATGCGCGCCCTGCGTGTCGTCCCGACCCGTTGACCGGCGGCGCGATGATGGGAGCGGGGCTGGGCCGGCGGTCGATCGTCATTATGGGCGACCCGGCATCGAGGGAGGACAGTCGCGGTGACACGTAGCCAGGTCAATCTGCCCGTGCGGAAATCCTGGTGACTCGACTGAGCCGTCAGGTTCGGGATGCAAGCACCGAAACGCCGTGGGCTATGATGGGTCACAGAGGACTTTCCTGGGTGTCCAGAGGTCGGACGCATGGAAAGGCGCAGGCGCAGGGACATGGATCGCGGACTGAACGGCACCCCCAGTACCCAACGATCGGGCAGGGTGCTGGTTCGCATCGCCGGTCGGGCCGACTGGTACGACGAGTCCCAGACCCGCTCCGCGACGCGGTTTCCGCGGTATGAGATCGCGACGGTCGAGCCGGACGCGGCGACTTCGCGGCGCGGCAGCATCGCCTCGTTCAATCAGGACGACGACGACCTGTTCCGCGCCGCGCTGTCGGCGGCCGAGCCGATCGAGGTCGACCGGTTCCGGATCCATTGGCTCGCGGACGATCCCGGCTGACACCGCCACCCGGGATCGGCGTGACCGTGCGGTCGTCACACTGGCGTGACCGGGACGCCATCAACCGGACGTGAGCCCCCGGTATGCTTGGTCGATCGTACAGGGCGGGGAAAGACCCCGGCGGCTGGCGCGGTGCTGGCTGATCTGATTCCCGCTCTACGTCAACTTCCGGGACTAGAGAGCCGTTTCCTGACCGGCTGGTGCCTGGCGGTCGAGCCCCAAGCCCGGCGCCGAAGCCGCCCGGGAGCGCGAACGTGGACCGGCTCCCTGGTGCCTGCACGGCATACTGAGTCAGGACGTGTCCACGTCGTATCGTGCGCTACACGATCGGCGCTGGCCGAGCCCGCGACCGAACGACCATGTCGGGTCGGCACGGACCCGATCGCGACGGCCCGGTCAGCTTCTTGCACTGCCCCTCAGCAGCAAGACCGCTCGCCGGGCGACGGTGGGTGACCGGACAGACGCGAGAAGGGACCGAACCCATGAAGGTGTGCGTAACGGGAGCCAGCGGCAAGGCGGGCCAGGCGGTCGTACGGGACCTGCTCGCCCACGGCCACGAGGTCGTCGCGGTCGATGTCGCGGCTGGGCCGGCTGACCTCGGCGTCCGCGTCCTGCAGGTCGACGTGACGGACTACGGGCAGACCGTCGAGGCGCTGGCCGGCTGCGAGGGCGTCGTCCACCTCGCCAATATCCCCTCCGGAGATATCTCGACGCCAGCCCACACCTTCACCGTCAACACGGCGATGAACAGCAACGTCTTCCTCGCCGCGGCGCTGCTAAAGCTGAAGCGGGTCGTCTGGGCGTCCAGCGAGACGACGCTCGGGCTGCCGTTCGAGACACCGCCGCGCTACGCCCCGATCGACGAGGCCCACTTCCCGCTCCCGACCTCGACCTACGCCCTCTCGAAGGTCGTCGGCGAGACGATGGCGGCGCACATCTCCGAGTGGTCCGGGATCCCGTTCGTCGGGCTGCGCTTCTCGAACATCTTCCGCCCGGACGAGTACGACAACCTCCGTGGCGCCTGGGGAGACCCCTCGGCCCGGAAGTGGAACCTGTGGAGCTACATCGATGTCCGCGACGTCGCCCAGGCCTGCCGGCTCGGGCTGGAGGCGCCGGTGACGGGCTCGCACAACGTCATCATCGCGGCGATCGACACCACCATGACGACGCCGACGGCGGAACTGATGCAGGCCGTCTTCCCGGACGTCGAGCTCCGGCACGAGCTGGGCGACTACCAGTCCCTGTTCGCGATCGAAGCCGCCCGCGAGCTGCTCGGCTTCGAGCCGAAGCACTCGTGGCGACAGCACGTCTCCGATGCCAAGCAGGCCCCGCTGCTCTAGCGGCCCTTGGGTAACGGGTACCGACCGCACGGGCGGTATACTTGACGCACGAAGAGAGGAGCACCCAATGGCCGTTGCCCCATCCCAAACACGTTTGCCACCGGCTCCGCCGCCGCCTGGACCGTCCAACATCATCATCCGGACCCCAAACCCGTTCCCGCCGCCGAAGAGCGTTCGCTCGCAATAGGCTACAGGAGCAGGGTCAGCAAGGCCGCGATCGCCAGGCAGAGGCCTTCAGCGAAAAGCATGGCTGTCAGTGCCCCGACCCAGCGCGATTTCGTGACGAGGACTCCTCGGTTCTCCGATATCGATGCTAGGTATTCATCGGCCACCCATCCTTCAAGCGACCGTCCGCCGAGTTCCAGTGATCGGTAACGAGCGGTGTGTCCCTGCAACTCGGCGATATTCGGTCGGTACTCCAATGCTCTGATGAAGCTGACGCGCGTGGCCATCGTGAGAAGCAGGACGTAGCATCCAAGCGCGACACCAAGCGCCCAGTTGGCTACGATCGGCACCTCACGGTCGCTAAGATTGAGCAACGCGAATGTGAGGGGCAACACCGTGCTGCCAATGGTGAATGCCTGGAATGTTCGGGCGTCAAGGACATCGCTCGTACTGATCTGGATAGTCAGGAACTGGAGGGCAGCATCATGGTAGACCTCCTCTACGGATGGCCCGTCTGATGCGGCGACCATTCCCGGAAGCTCCGGCTGTCCTGCGCCCTGCCGACGCTTCCACCGCGCGATCACGGCTGCTCCCTGTGTGGTTTCAGCCCGATGTCGCTGCGGGACGCATCGTACCTGTTAGCCCTCCTGATGGACAGATCCAGCCGCCCACTGGCAATCGGTGATGTCACGCGGTTGCCGCGCCGGTGCGGTTCCGGAACGCCGCGACGATCAGCGTGACCGCCAGCAGGTAGAGCACGCCCGACGCGACGACGACGACCGGCGGGCTGGAGACTTCGGCCAGCGCCCCGGCGACCGGGCTGGCGACCAGCGTGATCAGGCCCGACCCGGTCCCGAGCAGCCCGAAGACCCGGCCGCGGGTGGCGTCCTCGGAGTTCTTCTGGAGCAGCGTCGAGATCCCGGTCTGGAGGGCGGCGATGGCCGGCCCGAGCACGACCATGACGATCAGCGTCGCCACGAAGCTCTGCGCCAGCCCGATCACGATGATCCCGGCCCCGACGGTGGCGGCGCCGACCATGACCAGCGTCCGCTCGTGCAGCCGGTGGCCGATCGACGCGATCAGCAGCCCGCCGAGCAGCCCGGCGACGCCGCGGACCGAGACGATCGTCCCGTAGCCCTCCTCCCCGGCATCGAGCGACCCGACGACGAAGGCCGGCAGGATGGCCGAGAGCGGGATGTCGGCGAGGATGATCAGGGCCAGGACCAGCATGACCAGCAGCAGCGGCCGGTTGCCGGCGACGGTCGCAACGCCCGCTCGCAGCTCCCCCCAGACCGACCGGCCGAACCGTCGAATGCCCACCGGCTCGGCGGCAACCTCCGCGTCGGCCAAGATCGCGGTGTCCGGCGCGACCTCCGGGTCGGCGGCGTTCGCCGACCGGGCTTCGAGGCCGTAGAGGACCAGCCAGCCCAGCCCGTAGAGCGCCGCGCAGCA
>CAXTHM010000039.1:16352-17724 GCA_964244115.1 uncultured Thermomicrobiales bacterium | reverse complement strand
TCCACCCGAAGCCGAACCGGGCCAGCACGAACGCGCCGATGACCGGCCCGATGATCCGGGCGAGGTTGTCGTTGAGCCCGTTCAGCGAGTTGGCGGCGTTGAGGTCGGTCTCCTCGACGAGGGTCGGCAGCAGGGCGCTCTCGGCCGGGGAGAAGAACGCGTAGACCACCGCCTCTAGGAGGACGATCGCGTACAGCACCGGCAGGTTGGCTCCGTCCGCGAACGGGATCGCGACGAGCATCACCGCCGCCAGCGCGACGGCCCCCCACCGCATCACCTGCCGCCGGTCCCACCGGTCGACCAGTACCCCGGCGACCGGCCCGAGCAGGATGCCGGGGATCGAGATCACCGCGAGCACGGTGCCGGACGCCAGCGCCGACCCCGTCTCCCGGTAGATCAGCAGCGGCACGGCGGTGTAGAGCGACCACGTCGCGAGCAGGAAGAAGAACCCCGCCGACCACAGGCGCCGGAAGGGTGCGTTGGTCAGCAGTAGCGCCATCGAACCCTCCAGATCTCTGTGCTTATCTTATCTGTACGGTGAGTCCTGATAGTGTGGTGGATGAGGGGAGAGAATATCTCGCTCAGCCGAATCGGCTCCTGGTACGACCAGGTATCAATGATCCACATGTAGTGCTTGATAATGGTGTGACCTACTGTCCGTAGTCACCACCGCACTTTCGTGGTAGTCTTGCTGTGCAGGTACGGCACACATGCCGTACCTAACTGGAAAAGGAGCACACGTTGTCGAAGACACCATCCAATCATGGGAAGCCATGGGCACCACAGGAACCGGCTTTTCAAAAGCTGGTTCAGCAGAACACGCCGACCGGACTTATCGCCCATAAGCTGGGCCGGACGGAAGAAGCTGTACGCTCGCACGCAAGTGACGAGAACGTCTCGCTGAAGCCGACGAACCAGAGTCCCTACAACCGACAGAAGCCGTAACGATCCGCCCCGGACCCGCCCGGGGCGGATGGCCCCCTTTCTCCGTGGTTTATCGGGTATCGTTCACCCTGTCCGGAATTGCATACCCGGCGGGAATAGGCAGACAGCGATGTCTGGCCGAGACCGCGCGAGAGACAGAGAACAGGGAGACCGATGAGCAAGTCGTTGCTGGACGCGTTGCCGGGCATCGTCGCCGCCGGGAAGAAGCAGGCGGCCCAGATCCTCGAGCAGCTCGAAGGCCGCAACCGCGTCACCCTCCAGACCCGTGAGCTGGTCATCCCGTCCCGCGACACCATGCGTCCCGACCTGTTCCGCGGGACCGGCTCCGACGCGACCGCCCACAACCGGCTCATCTACGGCGACAACCTGCTCGCCATGGCCGCCCTGCTGGCCGGTGACTCGCAGACAAACGGGGGGGGGGGGGGGG
>CAXTHM010000039.1:10144-16342 GCA_964244115.1 uncultured Thermomicrobiales bacterium | reverse complement strand
TGACGGGTCATTAAGAGGCAAGATCGACCTCATCTACATCGACCCGCCGTTCGACTCTAAGGCCGACTATCGCACGAAGATCTCGCTACCGGGCACTGAGCTAGAGCAGCGTCCAACCGTCCTCGAACAGTTTGCCTATTCCGATACATGGTCAGAAGGTACGGCGTCATACTTAGCGATGATTACGCCTCGTCTTACGTTAATGCGAGAAATGCTGTCTGAACGAGGCTCAATTTACGTCCATATCGACTGGCGCATTGTGCATTATATGAAAATTGTCTTGGATGAGATCTTTGGCAAAGATCAGTTCCGAAACGAACTGATTTGGGGCTACAGAGGAGGAGGTGTTTCGAAGACAGCCTTTGCTAAGAAACATGACACTATTCTCAATTTCACAAAGGGTGAGGTGAGTCAGGCTACCTTCAATCCTCAATTTGCCCCGTACTCTGCAGCTAGCCAAGCTCTCGTGAAGGGACGCGGGGGATCAAGCATTGATGGGAAAGAACGCGATCTAGATCGCGGTGCGTACATGAATGATTGGTGGAGCGATATCAATTCGTTGCAGACATGGTCTCGTGAACGCGTCGATTATGGAACTCAGAAGCCAGAACCGCTGATTCAAAGGATTATGGAAGCTGGTTCCAACATGGGTGATATCGTCGCTGACTTCTTCGTCGGCTCCGGCACCACCGCAGCCGTAGCCGAGAAGCTGGGCCGCCGTTGGATCGCGACGGACCTCGGCAAGCCGGCGACGATGATCACGCGCAAGCGGCTGATCGACCAGAACGCCAAGCCGTTCCTCTACCAGGCGATCGGCGACTACCAGGTCGAACAGGCCCGCTCCACGCTCGGGCGCTCGTATCGGGTCGGGGACCTGGCCGAGATCGTCGTGAAGCTGTACGGCGCCCTGCCGCTGCCGCCCGAGGCCAACGGCTCCCGCAACCTCGGCCGCCTCCCGAACACCCGGACGCTGGTCTTCGCCGACAGCCCGTCCCGCCTGACAACGCTCTCGACGCTGCGCCGCGCTCAACAACTGCGCGACTCGGTCATGGGCGGCTTCGACCGCGTCACCGTGCTCGGCTGGAATTTTACCGCCGGGATCGGTCGCGAGGTGGATGCCCTCAAGGACGACCGGCTCGAAGTGTTGGTCATCCCGCCCGACCTGCTCGACCGGCTCAAGAAGAAGGGGTCGGACAGGTTGGCGGGAGAGGTCCGGTTCTCCAGCCTGCAGTACCTCCAGGCCCACGTCGCCGGGCGTCGGGCGACACGCGAAGGCGAGGAACTGTCGGTCGGGCTGGACAACTACATCCTGCTCTCGCCGGACGCGATCAACCTCGACGAGAAGAACAAGGCCGAGCTGCAGCGGGTCGCGAACGCCGAGCCGCTGGCCCTGATCGAGTACTGGGCCGTCGACCCGGATTACGACGGCGAGCTCTTCCGCTCCGTCTGGCAGGACTACCGCGGCAACACCGAGAGCGACAGCGACCCGCTCCGGGTCGTGACCAGGGCGACGCTGCAACTGCCGCGGAAGGACGGGCCGCGTCGGGTCTGCATCCGGGCCGTGGACGTCTTCGGGTTCGAGTCCGAGGTCGTGGTCGATGGGGTGGAGGTCAGCCGATGACCGCCACCGCCGAGTTGTTCCCGCTCGCCGCCGGGATCGCCGACCGGATTGACGAGCAGATCCAGGCGATCCGCGACGGCCGTCCCTGCGAGATCATGGAGCAGGTCACACCCCTCACCGCCGAGCTGCTCCGGTTCTGGTTCGGGCGCGACTACTGTGAGCAGCGGTTCCTGAACTTTCATGAGGGGCAGCGCCGCGCCATCCTCGCCGTGATCTACGCCCACGAGGTCCTCGGCACCCAGACGCTGGCCAGGCTGTACCGGGAGGTCGCCCCCCAGGCGCTGCTTCAGCCGGGGATGCTGGGACGCGTCAGCCATGAGCGCCACCAGCACCCGAAGTACGCCGCCAAGATGGCGACCGGCACTGGCAAGACGTGGGTCCTCAACGCCCTGCTGATCTGGCAGTATCTCAACCGGGTCGCCAGCCCCGAGGACAATCGCTTCACCCGCAACTTCCTGCTCGTCGCGCCCGGCCTGATCGTCTACGACCGCCTGCTCGACTCCTTTCAGGGTAAGGAGCGCAGCGGCTCCCGCGACTTCGAGACCTCGGACATCTATGCTACCCGCGACCTGTTCGTGCCCGACACCTACCGCGACCCGGTCTTCGGTTTCCTCCAGTCGTCGGTCGTGACCAAGACCGACATCGGCACCAAGGTTACTGGCGGCGGCATGATCGCGATCACCAACTGGCACCTGCTGGCCGGCGAGGAGGACCCGGACTTCATCGACGACGATGCCGTGGACGCGCCGGGGACCGACA
Organism: uncultured Thermomicrobiales bacterium; assembly: GCA_964244115.1. Classification (GTDB taxonomy): domain Bacteria; phylum Chloroflexota; class Chloroflexia; order Thermomicrobiales; family UBA6265; genus CADCWK01. The sequence continues at coordinate 13,962 of CAXTHM010000039.1, read as the reverse complement.
TCGACCCGAAGATGGTGATCGAGAGTTTCTTCCCGATCACGCCCGGCACCTCTGGCGGCAACGCGCTCGATACCCTCGATCGGCGCTACGCCCGTGGCGGACCGCTCCAGTCGCTGAAGGATCTGCCGGACCTGCTCGTCTTCAACGACGAGGCCCACCACATCCATGAGATTCGGAACCGGGGCGAGGTCACCGAGGTCGAGTGGCAGCGCAGCCTGACCGAGATCGCCGCGACCAAGGGCCACCGTTTCGTCCAGATCGACTTCTCCGCCACACCGTACAACGAGACCGGCGGCGGCAAGCGCAAGAGCCGCGAGTACTTCCCGCACATCGTCGTCGACTTCGACCTCAACGCCGCCATGAGCGCCGGGCTGGTCAAGGCGCTTGCACTGGACAAGCGCAGCGACCTCGCCGCCCAGGAACTGGACTTCCGGGCCGAGCGCGACGAGCGCGGCAAGGTCATCGGCCTGTCCGAGGGGCAGCGGGTCATGCTCCGGGCCGGTCTGACCAAGCGGCAGAAGCTGGAGAACGACTTCCAGACCGTCGATCCGGGCAAGTACCCGAAGCTGATGGTGATCTGCGAGGACACGTCAGTCACGGGGCATGTCGAGAAGTTTCTGTGGTCGACCGGTATGGACGCCGCCGACATCCTGGTCGTCGACTCCAACCGCAAGGGCGAGGTCCCGAAGGCGGAGTGGGACAAGACCCGCGAGCGGCTGTTCGATGTCGACCGCCACCCGCAGCCCAAGGTCATCGTCAGCGTCCTGATGCTGCGCGAAGGATGGGACATCAACAACATCTGCGTGATCGTCCCGCTCCGGTCAAGCCAGGCGTCCATCCTGCTGGAGCAGACGATCGGTCGCGGTCTCCGCCTGATGTGGCGCGGTGACGACGCGATCGACGAGCAGAAGCGCGAGACCCGCGAGCGGTTTCGGAAGAAGCAACAGCCGACCAACTACTTCGACGTCCTCTTCATCGTCGAGCACCCCGCCTTCGCCGCGTTCTACGACGACCTGCTCGCCGGTGGCCTGGCCGCCGAGGTCGATGATCGGGAGGTCGAAGCGACCGACTCTACCGGCGATATCGAGACCGTCGGCCTTCGGGACGATTTCGCGGACTACGATTTCCGCATCCCGCAGGTCGTGCAGGACGCCGAGGAAGAACTCGTCGAGCCGGCGGTGCGTCCGATGCTGCTGCCGGTCAGCAAGTTCCCGTTCGAGCTGCTGAAGAGCACGATTGGTCGAGGGGACCGCTTCGTCTCAGAGGATGCCCAGACCCGAACCCAATACGGCGAGTATCGGGTCGATGGCGGGGCGATGACAGCCAACGGGTACAACGAGTATCTGATGAAGATGACGACCCGCATCTCCGGGGCGCTTCAGGCAGGGATGATCACGAAGGCACGTTCCAACCGCTACGCTGAGATGCGAAGCCTTCCCATCATGCAGGCGTTCCGTCCGCAACTGGTCGGGTGGCTAGACGCCTACATCCGGAACCGGCTGTTCGGCCAGATGCTCGAACCGTTGGCGGACGAGAACTGGCGTGTTCTCCTGCTCGATGACGTTGCCAACCACATCGCCAGTACCTTCGCGACGGCCCTGGTCGAGGCATCGGAGAACCAGCAGGTCGAGGGGGCGATCGTCACGCACCATCTCCTATCAGAGGTCGCGTCGATCTCGGTCCGGACGAGCACCGCGATCGAGGTCCGCAAGAGCATCTACCTCAAGACCCGCATCCCGCCCCAGAACGGCGGCCTGGAGCGACGCTTCGTCCAATGGGCCGACAATGATGGGCAGGTCGAGGCCGTCGTCCGGATCGACGAGCGCAAGCACTGGTTCCTGCACCGACCCTACCTCAAGGCCGACGGGATGCCGGCGACGTACTCCCCCGACTTCCTCGTTCGGACGTTCGAGGACGTCTACGTCGTCGAGACCAAGGCGCAGAACATGGTCAGCGAGGAGAACGTCCAGCGGAAGCGGCGGGCGGCGATCGCCTGGTGCGAGCAGATCAACACCGTCGATCCGGAGCAGCGGGACGACCGGGAATGGCACTACGTCATCCTCGGCGAGAACAACGTCAACGAGTGGCACTCGCGCGGCGCGACCGTGAGTGACCTGCTTGAGTACGCCCAGCTCCGCCCGAAGAACGAAGAGAACGCCCAGCGGCGTCTGATCTGACCCGGCTCGAACGGCAACGCCCCGCCTCCATTACAGCGGTTCTCAGATAGATTGCCTGGTCTCGACCGAAGCTGTTGCTCCCCTCTCCGGGCACCTGCGGAGCCGAAGCCGCCCATGGCGGGTGAGCGAGCAGGTGAGCCGGAGAGGGGTCGGGGGAGAGGTCTGCTCCGTCACCACGCAACTTCAAGGAAAACCGCCGGCTCTGCCACAGGTCAGGGGCTCGAATCGGGCAGTTCGTGGGCTCTGGTCACCACCTTGCTGAGGACATCACCCGACCGTCCGCACCACCCGACGCCTGAGGAGGCCAGATGTTCACCACTGATCAGATCGCCCTGCAGCTCTACACCGTCCGCGACGAGATGGCGCGCGACGCCCTCGGAACGCTGGGGGCCGTGTCACAGATGGGCTACCCGGCCGTCGAGTTCGCCGGCTACGGCGGCCAGGAGCCCGCCGCCGTCCGGAGTCGACTGGACGAACTCGGTCTGCGGGCCATGGGTGCCCACACCCCGTTCGCCGGGCTGATGGCCGACTTCGAGCGCGCGGCCAGCGATGTCGTCACCGTCGGCGGGCAGTACCTGATCGTCCCCAGCGTCCCCCGGGACGAGTACCTGGAGACGCCCGATCAGGTCCGGCGCCTGGCCGGCATCTTCAACGGCTTCGGCGAGGCGGCCCGGAACATGGGGCTGACCTTCCTCTACCACAATCACGACTTCGAACTCCGCCACAGCGAGGGCTGGTCGGAGTCCGGATTGTCCGCGCTCGAACTGCTGCTGCACGAGACCGACCCGGCGCTGGTCGACTTCGAGCTCGACGTGTTCTGGGCCGAGACGGCCGGTCGCGCCGGTGCGGAGGTCATCCAGGCCTGGCCGGGCCGCTTCGCCAGCCTGCACATCAAGGACATGGACCCGGCCGGCGAGGACGCCCCGGTCGGCACCGGGACCTACGACTTCCAGCCCGTGCTGGCGGCGGCGGAGACGGTCGGTGGCACCCGTTGGCTGGTCGTCGAGCAGGACAACCCCCGCGACCCGCTCGGCGATTGCCAGACGTCGTTCACCAACCTCAGCGCGTTGCTCGGCGCCGACTGATCTTCGCCGGCTCCCTTCAACGACGAACGCCCCGCCGGATGCATCCCGGCGGGGCGTTCGTCGTGCCACATGTCCGCCCGGTCAGACGACCGGTTTCGTCCGCAGCGCCGTCAGGACCAGGAGCCGCTCGTCGGATCCCGTCCCCGGGACCGCGTACGGGTTGTCGGCGGTCGGCCAGTTCTCGAACCGGGCCCGGTTGTACTCGAAGTACTGCGGGCTCGGGAACAATGGGATCGCCGGTGCCTGCTCGGAGTAGATCCGCTGCAGGTCGCTCGCGAGCCGCTTCTGCTCGGCCTCGTCATTGGTCGCCGCGAACTGGTCGAGCGTGGCGTCCGCCTCCGGCGAGGAGAACCGGTGCCAGTTCTGGTCGCTCCGGGTCCCGACCGGGTTCTTGGTCTGCGAGGACATCATGCCGCGATAGAAGTTGAACGGCGTCGCGCCGCCATTGGACCAGCCGATGCTCAGGGTGAAGTCGCCCGCCTGGACCCGACCCTGCCAGACGGTGAGGTCGAGCGGCGTGACGGTGGCCTTGATGCCGATGTCGGCCAGGTGCTCC
>CAXTHM010000039.1:0-10134 GCA_964244115.1 uncultured Thermomicrobiales bacterium | reverse complement strand
GCAGGACTGGTTCCAGTCGCTCCAGCCGTTGACGACGAGCAGCTCGTACGCCATCGGCTGGCCGTTGAAGGTGCGGGTGTCCCCGTCCAGGGTCAGCCCGGCGGCGTCGAGAGCCGCGTTGGCGGCATCGACATCGCGTCGCACCCAGCTCGCCCCGGCGAAGGCCGGGTCCTTCCAGGCCGGGTAGCCATCGCTCAGCCCGGTGCTGTCGGCCGGCAGCGCGTAGTCGTAGATGGCGAAGTTGACGATCTCCTCGCGGTCCAGCGCCATGCTGAACGCCTTGCGGACGTTGGGGTCCGCAAAGGGCGTGTTGGCCGCTTCGGTGTTGAGGTAGAGGTGGACCGTCGCGCCGGTCGAGGGGAACCAGTAGCCGTGATTGTCCGGGTCCTCGCTGACGAAGACGTTCTCGATGTCCGGGATGAAGTTGCTGGCCCAGTCGATCTCCCCGTTCACGAGGGACCGTTGGGCGGTGTCGTTGTCCCCGATGATCGGGAAGCGGATGCCCTCGATCCCGACCTTGTCGGCCTGCCAGTAGGTCGGGTTGCGGCGCAGCTCCCAGTAGTTCGACTCGAAGATCGGGATCTCGGTGAACGGGCCCGTCGCCACCGGCGTCTCGTTCAGGAAGGTGACCGGGTCGGCCACGGTCGACCAGATGTGCTCGGGCACGATGTTCTGGGCGATGATGTCGTAGATCCCCGGCGAGTAGACCTCGGTGAAGGTGAACTGGACGGTCGCCGCGTCCGGTGCCGTGATGGCGCTGCTGGTGTCGAGGATGTTCCGGATCGCCCCCGCCCCGCTGAGCGCCGGGTTGCCCTTGAGCAGGTTGAAGGTGTAGGCGACGTCGCTGGCGGAGAACGGCTGCCCATCGGACCAGAGCACGCCCTGGCGGATCTTCAGCGTCAGGGTCAGGTTGTCGGCGCTGTACTCGTAGGATTCGGCCAGCCACGGGGTCGTGACCCCGGTGACCAGCGAGTTGATCATCAGCGGCTCGTAGATGCCGTTCGAGCTCGGCCAGAGGAACGTGCCGCCGGGCACGAGGAAGTTGAAGTTGCGGATCCAGGTCTGCCGCTGGTCCTGGGAGACCGTCAGCATCCCCGCCGTGTCGGTGGCCTGGGCACCGGCCGCAGGTCGCGCCTCGCTCAGGAGGGCGCCGAGGGCGGAGGCACCGAGCCCGATCGCCGCGCCCCGCCGCAGGACCTCGCGGCGGTCCAGTGCGCCGTCGCCTATGCGTCTGTTCTGGTCAATTGCGCTGTCGTCTTCGTTCACGTCACTGCCTCCGGCGCTGGGTCGAACCGATCGAAACCGACCGGGTCTGGGGAGCGGGACCGCCAACGACATCGTCACCATGCGGTGACATCACGTTATGGCCGGTCAACCGCCGTGATGCCGGATGCAAGGATGATGCCCATCGAGCGACGAACGTGGGTGGGTGGTGGGAGCGGCTCGATGAGGTGGGTTCCGTCTCTGACGACCGTCCAGGAAAAGGCCGACGCCCCGCCTCCGGAGTCGGAGACGAGGCGTTCACAGGCTGTCTGGGAGACCGGATCTAGGCGGTGGCGACCGGCCGGGACGACTCCCGCTCCAACTGGTTCAGGTGCCGCTCGACCCACCACGTCCCGAGTGGGACGACGCCACCGACCAGGGCGATGATGCCCGTCCGCACCGACCAGCCCTGCGTCCGCCACATCGCGATCGCGAGCAGGGAGTAGGCGATGAAGACCCAGCCGTGGACCATGCCGGGGATGGCGACGGCGTCGTCATGGCCCAGCACCCACTTGAAGAACATCGCGGTCAGTAGCGCCAGCCACGAGAACCCTTCGACGATCGCGACGACCTTGAACACGTTCCTCAGCACGGACGGACCTTTCTCGGGGATGGCCGGATGATCGCTGACCGAACGATAGCGTACGCGCTGCACCTGGGTCCGTCCGGCGCCCCCTGACCGGGCAGAGGTGCACGGGCTCCGGTCCCGCCGGTCGTCGGCATGGGTCGGCGATCGGCCCGGCCCGGATCAGCGCGGCGGTCGCAGCGTCGCCCAGCCCGGGGGGCGTCCACGCGGCGCTCGATGTCGCGGTACGCCGTCAGTGAGCGCCCCGGCCTGGTCCGGGCATCGCCGCTGGCCGAGTCCCCCTGAAGCCCGATCGGCCCTCCGACGCCGACCGCGCGGACGGCGCCGAGTAGCGCGAACACATCGGGCTCGCCGTCGTCCGGCGGCTCGATCGCGGCCGGGGTGCCGCTGCCGTTGTCGTCGCGCCGGCTACCAAAGATGTCAACCGGCGCCAGGTACGGCGCCGTGTCCGCCAGCCGCGCGGCCAGGTCCTCCCCGGCGACCGCGTACCAGAGGAAGGCCGGCAAGGGTGATCCCCAGCGCCGAGGGAGCTGAAGGAGCTGGCGTCCGTCGCGAGGAGGGGCGAGCTCAGCCGGCAACGTCCTCCAGCGTGACGGTCTGTGGCTGGCCGGTCCGGGCGCTGTCGGAGATCGCCCGGAGGGTGAGGAAATTGAAGACGGCCCGCTCATCCACGACGGCGTCGCTGGCCTCGCCCCGGAGCTGGGCGGCGAACTGGACCAGCGGTCGCCAGTGGGCGTGGGCCGGGACCTCCGCGACCGGCTGACTCGTCGCCTCGGACGGCTGGCCGTGGTCGTCGGTCGTGATCGTCACGCGGCCGTCGCCGACCCAGTCCACCCAGTCCCAGCGGACGGCGCCGGTCATGCCTTCGATCTCGGCGATGTCGCGCTCCGCCCCGTGGGTGCAGGCCGACCGCTCGTAGGTGACGCGGACCCGCTGCCCGTCCGCCCGGGTCAGCACCAGGCTGGCGCCGACGTGCTGATCGGTGTCGAAGACGGTCCCGGGCGGGAGGTCGAGGGCCGTCTCCGGGCTGACCATCCAGGCGCTTCGGACGGTGACCGCGATCGGTCCCAGGACGTGGAACAGCGTCGTGAGGTCGTAGCAGCCCCAGTCCATCAGGACGCCGCCGCCGCTCCGGCTCCGGTCGAGGAACCAGGTGCTGGTCGGCTGGTACTCGATTCCGCTCCGGCCCCGGCGCCGACGGTGTGTGAAGGTCGCGTGGTAGAGCTCGCCCAGGGCGCCGCTCTCGACCGCCGCCCGTGCCGCCGCCGTCGGCCCCAGGCCGAGGAAGCGGGAACTGCAGCAGCCGAGCAGGCGGTCGGCCGCCCGGGCCGCCGCCAGCATCGCCCGGGCCTCGTCGGCACCCATCGCCAGCGGCTTCTCGCACAGGACATGGCGGCCCGACCCCAGCGCCCGGATCGCCAGGTCGCGGTGGGTGAAGGGCGGCGTCGCGACGATGACGATGTCGGTCGGCCGGGCTGGCTCGTCGAGCAGCTCGGCGGCATCGGCGACGACACAGGCCTTGGGGAACTCGGCCAGGAACCCCTCGCGGACGGCCGCGCTCGGGTCGGCGACGGCCAGCTCGACGGTGTCCGGGTCGGGCAGCAGCGCGATCGCCGCCGCGTGCTGCCGGGCGATGTAGCCCGCCCCGATGATGAAGATGCGGGGTCCGGTGTCGGTCATGGGTGGTCGTCCCTTCCGCTGCGTCGAGTCGGTCCCGGCGGTGCGGACCGTGCGCCGTCGGGACGCCGCGGCCGACAGCGTACTATCGTATCCGGATGGGCGGAGTTCGGATCGTGAGGCAGGCAGGATGCGCGTCGGGCTGATCGCGAACATCCACGCCGACCGCGTCGCCCTCGAAACGGTGCTGGCGGACACGGCGAGCGGCGCCATGATCGGACGAACCGGTTGCGCTCGGCGGGACGCATACTGTGCCCGACCCGACCCGACCCGACCCGACCCGACCCGACGCCCGCTTGAACCCTGCGAGACCACCTGCATGAGCACCGTGTCGGAACGTATCGGAGATGGCTCGCCGTCCGGGTCCCGCGGTCGGTTCCACCCGGCCTGGATCGTCGCGGCGGTCGCGTTCGTGGCGCTGCTCGGGGCGGCCGGGTTCCGCTCCGCCCCCGGCGTCCTGATCGTCCCGCTCCAGGAGGAGTTCGGCTGGTCCCGGACGCTGCCGTCGCTGGCGGTCGGGGTCAACCTCGTCCTGTTCGGGCTGACGGCCCCCTTCGCGGCGGCGCTGATGGACCGCTTCGGCATCCGGATCGTGACCGTGCTGGCCCTGACCCTGATCGCGGCCGGCAGCGCCCTGACCGTGTTCGTGACCGCCGGCTGGCAACTCCTGCTGACCTGGGGCGTGCTGACCGGCCTCGGGACCGGCTCGATGGCGCTGGTCTTCGCCGCGACGATCGCCAACCGCTGGTTCGTCCGTCGGCGGGGGCTGGTCCTCGGCATCCTGACGGCGGCCACAGCGACGGGGCAACTGGTCTTCCTGCCGGTGATGGCCTGGCTGAGCGCCTGGTCCGGCTGGCGGCTCGCCTCGCTGCTGGTTGCGGCCGGGTCGCTGGCCGTCGTCCCGCTGGTGATCCGGTACCTGCGCGACTTCCCGGCCGACATCGGCTCCGCTCCGTACGGCGCCGGGTCGGTCGCCGCCGTCGCCGCGCCGGTGCGTTCGTCGTCCCGGTCCGGCCCCGGCCCGGCCCGGATCGCGATCGACGCCCTGCGCGGCGCCGCCCGGACACGGACGTTCTGGGCGCTGGCGATCGGCTTCGCGATCTGCGGTGCGACGACCAACGGGCTGGTCGGGACCCACTTCATCCCGTCGGCCCACGACCACGGCATGTCCGAGACGACGGCGGCCGGGCTGCTGGCCGTCGTCGGGCTGTTCGACATCGTCGGCACGATCGCGTCCGGCATCCTGACCGACCGGTTCAACCCGCGCATCCTGCTTGGAGCCTACTACGCCTTCCGTGGCGTCGGCCTGCTGATGCTGCCGACGCTGCTCTCGGATAGCCTCCAGCCGAGCATGATCCTGTTCGTCGTGGTCTACGGGCTGGACTGGGTGGCGACGGTGCCGCCGACGGTCGTCCTCTGCCGCCAGGCCTTCGGCGAGCGGGGCACGATCGTCTTCGGCTGGGTGTTCGCCGCCCACATGATCGGCGCGGCGCTGGCCTCGGTCGTGGCTGGGACGATCCGCGACCGGACCGGCGAGTACACCATCGCCTGGTTCGGCGCCGCCGGCCTCTGCGCCGTCGCCGCGGTCATCTCGCTCCGCCTGCGCCGCGACCCGCGGCCGATCCCGATCGATCAGCCGACCTTGACCGGGCCGCTCATCCGAGGCTGAGCCGGCTCAGGCGGCAGGTGCGGGGCGCAGTTCCGGCGGTTGACCATCCGGTTCGAGCGGCGGTGGGACATGCATGAGTCGTGCACCGTTCTGGGCCGTGTCTCGATCTGCTGGAAGACCCTGATCCGACCGAACGGGTAAGGAGACACGCTCTTGGCTGGCTCCAGGAGTCATTCGGCGGCCGGTTCCGTCTGCCGCATCACCCCGTCGACATCCACCATCCCCCGGCGTTCGATCGCCCCCGGGCGGGCGCTCGGTTGCAGGGCCGAGCGCAGATCGGGAAGTGCTCGCTTCTGCTCGAGCATCAGGGCCACCTCGTCCAGCCGCGACTGGGCCACGGCCATGTAGTCGATACGCTCTTTCTTGAAGAGATGGACCTCTTCATTCTTCTCGATACCGATGTATCGCCGACCTTCCATGGCCGCCGCGACGAGAAAGCTCCCGCTGCCGAACGCGTTGTCGAGGACGATGTCTTCTGGTCCGGTGAACATGCGGATGAGATACCGTCCCAGCGCCACAGGTTTCTGGGTCGAGTGCCAGACGCGACCGCCCGCTTCACTCTCGGCGGTCTTGCAGTACAGCGTGTCCGTCAGGAATCGCTCCCCGTCACTCTTGACCTGGACGGGGCTGAAATCACCATAGCTGCTGGTGTACTGGGCTTTCCTCGTCCCCTTATCGTACGGCTCACCCTGAGACATGACGGGACGATAGGTGGGCTGTGTTGCCCGTAGAAGATCAGATGTCCTCGTGTTGACGCAACGGCTGACGGCGAGCGTTGAGGAAATTGGTCGACTTGCTCTTCACCCACACGAACTCGTACCGAAACCACCGCTCGTTGCTCAGCATCAGTCGCGCGGTGAATATGCCTTGCGCGGTGAGCGCAATGACGCCGTTCGGCTTGATGATGCGACGATAGGCCGCCCACAAGTCCTCCAGCGGGATGACGCTGTCCCATTTGCTCTGCGTCGTGCCGTACGGGAGGTCGCACAGGATCATCCCGATCGATCGATCGGCGATGTCGTTCCTGACCTCGAGGCAGTCTCCCTGGATGAGGGTGCCGGCCGGGAGTTGCATCGAGGGGGCCTTCCGCTCGGGACGCTTCCGCACGGAAGCACGAATCCGCCCTGGCGATGCCGGAGCGGGGGAGTCAGGCGGGAGGCACGGGTATGGCGGCCAGGATGCCATCCAGCCCTGCCCGGCGGCGGTTGACGTCTCCAGTGTTCTCACCGGGCCGGATTCCGACCGGCGTTGGCGTCGCGGCTGTCCGGGTCAGGGCTACTCGAGGTTGAGCCGGCTCAGGCGGCGGGTGCTGAGCAGGATGCAGATCACGGCGGTGATCCCGGCGACGAGCAGGGCCGAGCGGAGCTGGAACGGGTCGTCGATCGTGATGTCGGGCTGGTCCAGCAGCCGGGTGAAGATGGACTGGACGTACTGCTTGACGCTGATCAGCCGGATGCCGGAGAGATACCGGCCGAGCAGGCTCTCCCAGACGAAGGCGTAGAAGATGCCGGCCAGCAGCGCCCGCTGAACGTAGAGGCTGAGGAGCAGGAAGACCGACGCGAACATGACCACGCCGACGGCCCCGGCCGCCAGCGCCGGCCAGATCGCCGAGGTGAAGTCCGGGATCCGGTCGGCGAAGCGCGGGTCGGCGGCGAAGCGCTGCTCGGTATCGTTGCCGTCCGTGAAGGACAGGATGATCGCGGTCGCGACCTGGCCGAACAGGATCACCGGGATGCCGACGAGCACGACGCCGAGCCACTTCTCCAGCACGATCCGCAATCGCGAGACCGGTTTCAGGGTCAGGTAGGGCAGCGTCCGGTCCTCGAGTTCGTTGCCGAAGGCGCTGGTCGCGAGGATCAGGGTCGCGATCGGCAGGACGGTCGGGGCGAACAGGTTGAGGAACAGCGTGTCGGCGAAGAACTCGAACCGGGTCCCGCCGGGGCTGATCAGGTAGATCAGGGCGAAGACCGCCGGGATCAGGCCGATCAGGCCGGCGATCCGGATCGCCTTGCCGTCGAGGAACTGGCGGACGGTCAGCGTCGTGATCGGCAGCGGGCGGAAGAAGACGCCGGAGAGGGCGGTGACCATGTCGGACGAGCCTCCGTGTGAAGATGTGGCGACCAGATCGGGCGATCGGATCGTAGGGTCGCCCCTTCGGCTGACCGGCCGCCGCAGCGGCTTTTCTCGTAGGGGCGAAGCTTGCGAGTCCGGCCGCCGCAGCGGCCATCGCCCCGCAGGGCGATAACGGTGTGGCGGAACAACCGGTTCAATATCGAACGATCCGTTGGCGAACACCGCTGCGCCTGCGGGCGCCGGTCAGGGCAAGCCCGTGACCCTACGTCCCGATCGCCCGTCGTGCCGATGGGTTACCGCTCGACGAGATACGCGAAGACGGAGTTGAGCGAGTCGTCGGCCGGCTGGATCTCGAACAGGCGGATGCCGTCGCGCTGGGCCAGCCCGGTCACCGCCCGGTAGAACGACCGCGCCTCGGCCGTCTGGGCCAGGATCAGCCCGTCGCGGTCGACCTCGACCGAGACGGTCGCCGGGTCGCCGATCAGGGCCGCGGCCAGCCGGCGCGGGTCGGCCGCCCGGATCTTCACCAGGTGCGGCCGGGTGTCGATCTTGTCGCGGATCGTCCGGTAGTCCCCGGCGGCGGCCAGCTTGCCGTTGATGATCACGACGATGTTGCCGGCGAACCGCTCGACCTCCTCCAGGACGTGGGAGGAGACCAGCACCGTCCGGCCCGACGCCCCGATCTGCTCGATCAGCGTGATCAGGTTGGCCCGCTGGACCGGGTCGGTCCCGTTGAGCGGCTCGTCCATTAGCAGCACGTCCGGGTTGTGGACCAGCGCCGCCGCGACCTTGATCCGTTGCCGCATCCCCTTGGAGAAGCCGCCGAGCTTGCGGTCGGCGACGTCGCGCATCTCGACCGTGCCGAGCGCCCAGTCCGTCGCCGCCTCGACGTCCGGCAGTTTCTGGAGGTACGCGTTCAGCCGGACGAACTCGCGCCCGGTCAGGAACGGGTAGAGCTCCTCCTGCTCCGGGACGAGGCCGATCCGGCGGTAGGTCGCCGGCCGGCCCCGGACCGGCTCGCCGTGGACGGTGACCCGGCCGGACGAGGTCGCGAGTAGCCCGGCGATCATCTTGAGCAGGGTCGACTTGCCGGCCCCGTTCGGCCCGAGCAGGGCCGTCACGCCCGGACCGATCCCGAAGTTGACGTCGCTGACCGCGACCACGTCGCCGTACCACTTCGAGACGCCGTCGACGAGGACGGCCGGCGGGGCCGAGGTCGCGCCGCCCGGGCCGTCACGGAGTTCCGGGGTCGCGCTGCCGGACGGTCGGTGCGCCAGCGGTGGCATCGCGTCCGGGGCCAGTGGGCGAGTGTCGATCCGGGGCTTGGACTGGGGCTGGGACATCGTCGTTCCTCTCGTCAGGTCGTGCGTGATGGGGAAGGGGACCGCCGGCCGGACGCTACCGCTCGGGCAGGTAGCGGGACAGGATCACGCCGATGCCGACGATGACCATCCCGATCAGGAAGGCGACGTAGCCCTCGGTCGGGTAGAGGCCGGACGAGAAGACGACGTTCGAGTTGGCCAGGCCGCTGTTGTCGACGCCGGGGAATAGCTGGGCGAGGAAGGCGGCGACGGTGTTGGAGGGGCTGAGCAGGATGACGAGGTTCTCCCAGCGGTAGGACACCACCGCCAGCAGCGTGTTGGCCAGCGTCTCCAGGACGAGGAAGCCGACGATCGTGACGGCGACGGCGATCGCCTTCCGTCCGGTGAAGGAGGCGATCATCAGGCCGCCGGCGCCGAGGTAGGACGCGATCAGCAGCCCGGCCAGCGCGATCCGGAGCAGGTCGTCGAGGTTGTTGCCGAGCGCACTCAGCGGCGCGTCGGCCAGCAGGCTCCGGCCCAGCCAGAGGACGAAGGCGGGGACGAACGTCACCGTCAGCGTCAGGAGTGCCGTCGCGAGGAGTTTGGACAGGACATAGTCCAGCCGGGTGATCGGGCGCGAGAAGTAGAGCGACAGCACGTTCTCACGCCGGTCGCCGCAGAGCATCTCCGGCGCGATCGTGGCGACGAAGACGCCGATCAGCAGGAAGATGATGCCGAAGAACTGGTCGTACGGCATCACGACCTGGCCGGTGAAGCTCTCGATCCCGACCGGGATGATCGCCGTCATGAAGGCGCCGATGTAGACGAGGATCGGGATCACCTTGGCGGTCCAGCTCTTCTTGATCCCCATCGCCCGGTTCATCGAGAAGCGGGCCAGCGCCCAGACCGATCCGGCCCGGCCGTGGCGGCTGCCCTCGTAGTGCTGGTAGCCGCGGTCGAAGACTTCGCCGTAGCGCTCGCCGTCGACGGGCGCTGCCCCGTTTGCGGGGAACGACGTGGACTGGCCGGTGGTCATCATGCGGGAACGCTCCTTGGGTGAATGGGGTTCGGGGTGGAGAGGGTCGAAGATCCGGTGGGCGGATCTACTGCGACGGTGCGCGGCCGTCGTCCGGCGTCGCGCCGTCCTGGGCGTTGGCCTCGGCGATCCGGCTGAAGTAGATGTCTTCCAGCGAGCGGGAGCGGTTGCGCATCGAGCGCAGCGTGATCCCGGTCGCGACGGCCGCGTCCCGGATCACGTCGAAGACCCGGTCGTCGTCGTGGCGGACGGTGATCTCGTCCCAGACCGAGGTCCGCTCGGCCATCCCGACGGTGAGGCCGTGCCGTCGGAGGCTGTCCATGAACGGTTGCGGGTTGCCGTCGATCCGGAGCAGCAGGTCGCCGCCGGTCAGCTCCTGGATCCCGCGGATCGACTGGTTGGCGATCAGCCGGCCGCGGTCGAGGATGACGACGTGGTCGCAGGTGTGCTCGATGTCTTCGAGGATGTGGGAGGACATCACGATGCTGATCCCGAGGGAGCGGCTGATCCGCCGGATCAGGGCCAGCAT
>CAXTHM010000038.1:9907-35552 GCA_964244115.1 uncultured Thermomicrobiales bacterium | reverse complement strand
TCTTGCTGATCGCCGCGGTCAGCGTCGTCTTGCCGTGGTCGACGTGCCCGATCGTGCCGATGTTGACGTGCGGCTTGTTTCGCTCGAACTTCTGCTTGCCCATTGTGGACTCCTCCCCGATGCCTCTGAGACATGGGATGTAGTGACGAAGCTGTCGCTCCAAACGATCGCACGGCAAGAGAGGCTCCCTGCGGAGCCTCTCTGGAGGCGGACCTCGCTGGAGCCCTCTTCCGGACTTGAACCGGAGACCTCATTCTTACCAAGAATGTGCTCTACCAACTGAGCTAAGAGGGCCCGTCTTGAGTTGTCTCTCTTGCCGCGCCGGTCTGAGGGTGGGCAGTGGCGGATTCGAACCACCGAAGCTCACGCACCTGATTTACAGTCAGGCCTAATTGTCCACTCTAGCAACTGCCCTCGCCACACCGGCCGTCTGCCCGCCCCATCTCGGCTCACCTGTCGGGAGCCGACGGTGGGAGTCGAACCCGCAACCTGCTGTTTACAAAACAGCTGCTCTGCCGATTGAGCTACGTCGGCGATGGGCTTGCAGACCGCGGGTAAGCCTACCGACCCGGCCCGCCGCTGTCAAGGATCGGGATGGTCCGATCTTTCGGGTATCGGCCTCGGGCAGCTCCGGATGGAGGGCAGCCCGCGATGCGGGTGCGCTAATGGCGCTGACCGACACGACGTGGACTGGGAGACCGGCGATCAGGCGTGGCGTCGCTCCCTTCTGAAGGAGCACATCGACCCTCCGACCTCATGCTAGTATCCGAATGAAGCAGTGGCATCCGAAGACGGCGAATCGCATCTTGCGGACGGAGTAGTTCCGGTGGCTCAGACAGGCGTCGATCGCTCACGCGTCCCCGCGACCATCGATGCCGAACCGGCACTCATGCTGACGACCGGCACCGCCACCGACGTCGGCGGCCGGGCCGAGAATCAGGACGCCGTGATCACGGCGGCGCTGGTCCCGGTCGGTATCGGCGAGGGGCCGACCGCGGCGGGCCAGCTCCTCGCGCTCGCCGACGGGATGGGTGGCCACGCCCACGGCGAGCGCGCCAGCCGGATGGCGGTCGAGACGATCCAGAGCCAGGTCGCGGCCGACACCGGTACCGACGCCGCGGCGCTCCTCAAGCGGGCCTACCGGGAAGCCAACACCCGGATCTACCAGGCGGGGACCGCCGAGACGCCCGGTGAGGCGACGATGGGGACGACGCTCGTCTCGGCGATCGTGCGCGGCAAGTACGTCACCATCGCCAACGTCGGCGACAGCCGGGCCTACCTGATCCGGGCCAACCGGCTCAACCAGATCACGCAGGACCACTCCTTCGTCGCCGAGCAGGTCGCGAAAGGCGAGATCTCGGCGGCCGACGCCCGCAACAGCCCGCACCGCAACCGGCTGATCCACGCCCTCGGGCAGCGCGAGAAGCTGGACGGCCGGCTGCCGAACATCTACGAGATCATCCTGCTGCCCCAGGATCGACTGCTGCTCTGCTCGGACGGCTTCTACGACGTCGTCCCGGACGAGGATCTGCTCCGCGTCGTCCTGGGCAGCTCGGCCGAGGTCGCCGCCGCCACGCTCGTCGATCTCGCCCGGCAGCGCAACACGACCGACAACGTCTCGGCCGTCGTGCTCGCCGCCGACCGCGAGCTGGTCGAGGTCAGGCCGACCACATCGGTCTCGACCGGCGCCAGCAACAGGATCGTGACGGCGCTCGTCGTCATCGGCGTGATCCTGTTCATCGCGATCCTCGTCGCCGCCCTGACGCTCCTCTAGACCGGGATACATGGGATGGCCGGCACCGACCCGATCGCCGATACGCCGGGTCCGGGGGTTCATCCCGGCAGGATCGTCGTCGACGCCCACGTCCACGCGTTCCCCGACGAGGTCATCACCGGTCGGGACGACCTCGTTCGGCGGGATCACTGGTTCGGTCACCTCTACGCCAACCCGACGGCGCTGCTGACGAACGACGCCGACCTGCTCGTCAGCATGGCCAGCTCCGGGGTCGACCACAGCGTCATGTGCGGGTTCCCCTGGTCCGATCCCGGTCTCTGCCGGCTGAACAACGACTGGATGGCAGCCGCGAGCGCGGCCAGCGGTGGCCGCCTGTCGTGGCTGGGGATCGTCGTCCCCGACCACCCGACGGCCCCGGCCGAGGCCGAGCGCTGCTTCGCGATCGGCGCGTCCGGGATTGGCGAGCTGAACGCCGACGGGCAGGGATTCGACCTCACCGATCAGCCTGGACTGGCCGCCTTCACCGCGACCTGTGCCGCTGCCGGCCGGCCGATCCTGCTCCATGCCACCGAGCCGGTCGGCCACGCCTACCCCGGCAAGGGCACGGCGACACCCGACCGGTTGCTCCGGTTCCTCGCCGCCAATCAGGATCTCGACATCGTCCTGGCCCACTGGGGTGGTGGGCTGCCGTTCTACGAGCTGATGCCCGAGGTCGCGGCGCTCTGCCGGCGGGTGCGATACGACACGGCGGCGTCGCCGTATCTCTACCGGCATGACATCCTTCAGGTGGCGACCAGTCTCGTCGGACCGGACCGGATCCTCTGGGGGTCCGACTTCCCGGTGCTGCGCCAGGGCCGATTCCTGCGCCGCACCCTTGCGACCGACCTCGACCCGGACAGCCTGCGCCTGATCGTCGGCGACTCCGCCCGCGAGACGTACCGCCTGTCCGTTCCCCTGACCCCGCAAGGAGACGCTGCCCGATGATCGCCGGACTCCGTGGCCGCGTCTACACCAAGACGGTCGACGCGCTCTTCATCGACGTCAACGGCGTCATCTACCAGGTCGGCACCAGCGCCAACACCCTCGGGCAGAGTGGCGAGCCCGGCACCGAGGTCGTCGTCGTGACGCGCCTGATCGTCCGCGAGGACCAGATGAGCCTCTACGGCTTCGCCACCGCCGACGAGCTCCGCCTGTTCGACACGCTCGTCAGCGTGACCGGCGTCGGCCCGCGGCTGGCCTGCGCCGTCCTGTCCCGCTTCCCGATCGATCAGCTCCACCACGCGATCGCGACCGAGAACGCCTCCCTGCTGGCGACCGTCCCGGGGATCGGCCAGAAGACCGCCGCCCGGCTGATCCTCGAGATGCGCGGCAAGCTGCCCGCCCTGCAAGGGCTCGAGCCCCGCTCCGGCTCGTCGCCGATTCCCGGCGCATCGGTCGACGAGGTCGTCGAGGCATTGCAATCGCTGGGCTACTCCCCGGCCGAGATCGCCACCAGCGTCAACAGCATCCCCAGTGACATCGAAGGGACCGAGGCCCGGCTCCTCGCCGCCCTCCGGTCCTTGGGCAGTCGTTAGTCGGATCGAGCCTGGACCGAAGTGCCTGCCACTGAGGACCGACGGCTAGCCGACTGTAGGGACGTGGTTTGCCGTGTCCGCGCCGCAGGCACCACGCCGAGCCGAAGCGGTTGTTCGCTTCGGCCCTGCGTGTTGCGAAAGCGATGGCCGCCCCCGCGGCCTGGCTCGCAAGCTTCGCCCCCACGACGGCGATCCAGTGTTACCGGTCGATCTCCTCCAACCGCTGCTCGATCGCTCGGGCGTGACCGGTCAGGCCCTCGGCCCGGGCGAACAGGGCGGCCGCCGGTCCGACCCGCTCCAGGGCCTTGCGGTTGGCGGCGGCAACCGAGATGACCTTGGTGAAGTCGGCGACGTGGATCGGCGAGGCGAACCGGGCGCTGCCGCCAGTCGGCATGACGTGGCTGGGTCCGAGCGTGTAGTCGGCCATCGCCTCCGGGCTGTCCTCGCCGACGAAGATCCCGCCGGCGTTGTGGACCAGCGGGATCACGTCCCAGGGGTTGCGGACCAGCAGACAGAGGTGCTCGGGCGCGAAGGCGTTCGCCAGGTCGACGGCGACCTCGACACTCGCGGAGATCGCGATCACGCCGTTGTTGCGGAGGGCCGCCCGGGCGATGTCGGCTCGCTCCAGCGTCTCGAGCTGCACCGCCAGTTGGCGGCGGACGAGCTCGGCCATGCGCTCCGAGGTCACGATCAGGATCGGGCTCGCCATCGGGTCGTGCTCGGCCTGGGCCAACAGGTCGGCGGCGACGTGGACGGGATTGGCCTCGTCGTCGGCGATGATCAGCGTCTCGGTCGGGCCGGGCAGGAACTCGATCCCGACCGTCCCGGCGACGCGGCGCTTGGCGGTCACGACGAAGATGTTGCCCGGCCCGTAGATCTTGTCGACGTCCGGGATCGACTCGGTCCCGTACGCCATCGCCGCGATCGCCTGGGCGCCGCCGACCTGGAAGACCCGGTCGACCCCGGCAACCGCCGCGGCCGCCAGCACGACCGGCGAGATCGCGCCACCGCTGGGCGGGGCGCAGACGAAGACCTCCTTCACCCCGGCGACCCGGGCCGGGATCGCGGTCATCATCAGCGACGACGGGTAGGCGGCCAGCCCGCCGGGGACGTAGATCCCGACGCGCTCGATCGGCCGGACGATCTGTCCGAGCGCGCCCTCATCGGACCAGTCGATCCATGAGGTCCGGACCTGCTTGCGGTGGAAGCGCTCGATCTGCTCGGCCGCGATCTCCATGGCCTGGGCCAGGTCGGAGGGCAACGCCTCGTATGCCTCCTCCCAGACCGAGCGCGGCACCTCGATCGGGTGCGGGATCACCCGGTCGAACGCCTCCGTGTAGCGCCGGATCGCGGCGTCGCCGTGCTGCCGGACATCGCTGAGGATCCGGTCGACGACCTGCTCGACGGTCAGGTCCTCGCCGAACACCCGTCGGATGCCTTCACGGGCGACCGACGACAGTTCGGGCTCGATGTAGCCTCGCCGCCGCGTCAGGCGCTGCCGAGCGACATCGATGTCCCGGATCACCCGGATCAGATCACCCACACGCTCAGACACGATTCGTACTCCTTAGGTCGACGACAGCTCGTCGATCACCCCTACCCACGCAGCACGCCATTGACGCGCTGCTTGAGCACCTTCTCGATCCGGGACCGGGTCTTGACCAGTTCCGCGTCGGTCAGCGCCCGGTCCGGCGCTTCGAAGGTGACCCGCCAGGCCAGGCTCTTCCTGCCCGCGCCGATCTGCTCGCCCTCGAAGACATCGAAGAGCGTCATGCCGGTCGCCAGCGGTCCGGCTCCCGACGCCAACGCCTGACGCACATCCTCCGCCGGGACCGACCGGTCGACGATGATGGCGAAGTCCTGCTGGGCCGGCAGGAAGCGCGGCACGCGCTTGCCATTTGCGCGATCGACGCGGGCGGCGAACATGGCCTGGAGGTCGATCTCGGCGACCACCACGCGGCTCTCGTCGAAGCCGACCTGTCGGGCCACATCGGGCCGGAGTTCGCCGAGGATCCCCACGAGGCGAGTCCCCAGCATCAGGTCGGCCGACCGACCGGGATGCAGGAACGGCAGGGGCTCCGAAGCCACCTTGAAGGTTAGCGGGTCTGTGAGGGTATCGGCGCCGAAGATCGCCTCCAGGGCACCCTTGGCGTCGAAGAAATCGAGTTCGCCCTTCGCGGCGAAGCGATCCGGCTCCTGCCGCGCACCGGACATGACGAGCCCCAGTGTGGCGACCTCGTCCGGCAACTCCCGACCCTCGACCGGCCGGAACGTCCGGCCGACTTCGAACAGGGCGACTCGGGTGTCATGCTTCCGGTTCTCGGTCGCGACGCCGAGCAGCGACGGGACGAGCGTGTTGCGTAGGTATGGGCGATCGGCCTGGAGCGGGTTGACGAGCGTCAACAGGTGGCTTGCCGGGCGCCGGTCGAGGATACCGACGACGGTCCCATGATCGAACGTCCCGCCTGCCAGGGCGGCCAGGTCCGGAGCCCCGATCGTCGGGTAACTGATGCACTCGACCAGCCCAGCCGCGGCGGCTCGGCGCCGCACGTCGTTCTGATACCCCACGGCGAGGTCGCGGTTGACGGCCGGCAGCCGACCGTCGGGCAGCGTCTCCGGGAGCGCGTCGTAGCCGACGATCCGGGCAACTTCCTCGACGACGTCCTCCGGGATGGTGACGTCGCGGCGCTCGGTCGGGACCGTGACCGTGAGACTCCGAGCCGCCTCGTCGCCGGCGAACACCGGGTCGAGCCCGAGTCGGCCGAGGGCGTCGTCGATCGTCGGTTCCGGGATCGCGACTCCGAGCACCCGCTCGAACAGGCTCGTCGGCAGGGATACCTGCCACGGCAGGACCGGCTCCGGATAGATGTCCTGGACGGCCGTCACCCGGGCATTCGGGCAGACCTCCAGGATCAGGGCCAGCGCCCGGGCGATACCGTCGGCTGGGAGGTTCGGATCGAGACCGCGCTCGAATCGGGCCGAGGCATCGGTCCGGAGCCTGAGCGCCGTCCGGGAGCGCCGGACCGCCTTCATGTCGAAGGCCGCCGCCTCGAGCAGGATCTCGGTGGTGTCGTCCGCGACCTCGCTATCGACGCCACCCATCACGCCGGCGACCCCGACTGGACGCTCGGCATCGGCGATGACGAGGGTGCCGGTCGCGAGGTCGCGCCGCTGGTGGTCGATCGTCTCCAGCGTCTCGCCGTTACGGGATCGCCGGGCGACGATCCGACCACCGGTCAGACGCCGGCGGTCGTAGGCGTGCAGCGGCTGACCAAACTCCAGCATGACGTAGTTGGTGATGTCGACGAGGTTGTTGACCGGTCGCAGCCCGGCGTGGACCAGGCGGCGCTGGAGCCACTCCGGCGACGGCGCGATCGTCACGCCCGCGACGACGGCCCCGACCAGGCGCGGGCAGAGATCCGGGTCGTCGACCGCAACAACATCCGAGCCAATCGGCAGGTTGCCGAGATCGACGCGCCGCGGGACACGGACATCGACCCCGGTCAGCGGCGACGCCTGCCGGGCGATGCCGACGATCGAGAAGGCATGGACGAGGTTCGGCGTGATCTCGAACTCGATCACGGTATCCCCGAGCCAGTCCTTCAGGAGCGCACCCACCGGAGCGTTCTCGCCGAGAACCATGATGCCCTCGTGCTCATCCGAGAGGCCGAGTTCCCGCTCCGAGCAGACCATCCCCTCGGAGACGATCCCCCGGATCTTGCCCGGCTTGAGCGTCTTGTAGACCGGGGTCGGCGACTCGGTATACGGGTCGATCAGACGCGCCCCGGCCAGCGCCAGCGCGACCTTCTGCCCCTCGGCGATGTTCGGCGCCCCGGTCACGACCCGGAGACTCTGGTCGCCGTACTCGACATCGACCAGATTGAGGCGGTCGGCGTCCGGGTGCCGCTCGACCTTCGTCACGAGGCCGACGTAGACGTTATCCCAGCCGGCTGGAACCTCCTCGACCTGTTCGGCTTCCAGACCGGCCATCGTCATCCGCCGGGCGAGCTCTCTCGGCTCGAGCCCGGTCGGGACGATCTCCTCCAGCCACCGCATCGGTACCTTCACCGGGCCACCCTCCGTGTTGTCGCATGTGTCATCAGATGATTGCCCTAGACCCCGCCGGCGAACTGACGCAGGAACCGCAGATCGTTGCCGGCGAACGCCCGGACATCGTTCACACCGTGGCGCATCATGATCATCCGCTCGATCCCGAGTCCGAAGGCGAAGCCGGTGTACCGCTGGGCGTCATAGCCCGCCGCCTCCAGCACCCTGGGGTGGACCATCCCGGCCCCGCCCATCTCCAGCCAGCCGGTGTACTTGCAGACCCGGCAGCCCTTGCCGCCGCAGACCGAGCAGTCGACCGAGAAGTCCACACCGGGCTCGACGAACGGAAAGAAGTCGCACCGGAACCGGATCCGCCGGTCGCCGCCGAACAGCTGCCGCGCCATCTCCCGCAGGACGCCCTTCAGGTCGGCCATGGTGATCCGCTCATCGACCGCCAGCCCTTCGAGCTGATGGAAGGCCCACTCGTGGGAGGCGTCCTGGGCCTCGAACCGGTAGCAGCGACCGGGCACGACGACTCGGACCGGCGGCTCGGTCGATTCCATGACCCGCGCCTGCATCGGCGACGTGTGGGTCCGGAGGACGACCTCGGTGTCGCCCTCGACGACGAACGTGTCCCAGACGTCGCGAGCCGGGTGGTCGGCCGGGATGTTGAGCTGGTCGAAGTTGTAGTGCGCCGTCTCGACCTCGGGGCCGTAGACGGTCTGGAAGCCCATCAGCGCGAAGATCTCGCTCAGTTCCTCGATCATCTCGGTGATCGGGTGCAGTTGGCCCGTCTCGGGGACGCGGCCCGGCAGGGTGACGTCGATCGCGTCCGCGGCCAGCCGCTGATCGAGGTCGGCCGCGGCCAGCCCGCGCTCCCGACCGGCATAGGCCTCCATCAGCTCGATCTTGAGGGCATTGGCCGATCGGCCCGCCTCCGGTCGCTCCTCGGCGGTCAGTTTGCCGAGACCGCGCAGCAGCCCGGTCAGTTCGCCTTTCGCGCCGAGCGTGGCCCGCTCCCACGCCTGCACCCCGGCCAGGTCCGTCGTCTGTCCCAGTGCCGCCAGCGCCCGCTCGCGCAGCGTGGCCAGGTCCTCCGTGAACGTCATCGCTGCTCGATCTCCCGCCATGCCTGATCCGGAAAAACAGATGAGCCCCGTCGTCGCAGGGACGAGAGGGACTCGCGGTACCACCCTGATTCGCCGCCCGGTCCGGGCGACGCGCTCAGCGAACGGCCACGCGGCAGCGCGGACGATCGGAGCCCGGTAGCGGTGGGCGGCCGTCGATGACTACCAGCGGCGTCGGCCGCGTTCCCCATCGCGTTCGGAGGTGAACTTCCGCGGGTCGGACCGCCGGTACGCTCGCAGTCCCTGGCGCACCGTCCCTGCCTGATCCCGACCCGCGTACTCTCCCCGTCACAACGTTCCTCGTATCAGCGGTCAGTATAGCCAGACCGGCCACGTCCGGACCGGCCGGCGAGGCTGATCCGGTATCCTGCGTCGGGCCGTTCGTCCGAGGGCTCCACACCCATCGCCAGCCGATCACCGGACTCGGCCCTGAACCGCCGACCCAGCCTGCGTTGAGAAGGAGAGACCATGCCCATCATCGACAGTGTCTTCGCCCGAGAGATCCTCGACTCCCGCGGGAACCCGACCGTCGAGGTCGAGGTCAGCGTCGTGACCGGCGAGCTCGGCATCGCGGCCGTGCCGTCCGGCGCCAGCACCGGCGCTCATGAGGCCGTCGAGCTCCGGGACGGGGACAAGGGCCGCTACGGCGGCAAGGGCGTGCTCCGGGCCGTCGCCAACGTCAACGTCGAGATCGCCGAGGCCATCGTCGGCCTGGACGCGCTCGACCAGACCGGGATCGACCGGGCGCTGATCGCCCTCGACGGCACGCCGAACAAGGGCCGGCTGGGCGCCAACGCGATCCTCGGCGTCTCCCTGGCGGTCGCCCGGGCCGCGGCCGACGTCACCGGGCTACCGCTCTATCGCTACCTCGGTGGGCCGCGAGCGCAGACGCTGCCGGTCCCGATGATGAACATCCTCAACGGCGGCAAGCACGCGATGGGCTCCAGCGTCGACATGCAGGAGTTCATGGTCATGCCGGTCGGGGCGCCGAGCTACCGTGAGGGGCTGCGCTGGGGCACCGAGGTCTTCCACGCCCTGAAGAAGCTCCTGCACGACATGGGGCAGAACACCAACGTCGGCGACGAGGGCGGCTACGCCCCGAGCCTGCCGAGCAACCGGGACGCCGTCGCGATCGTGACCCGGGCGATCGAGGCGGCCGGCTACCGACCCGGTGAGGACCTCGTCATCGCGCTCGATCCGGCCGCGTCGGAGTTCTACGAGGACGGCCAGTACAACCTCGCCGGCGAGGGCCGCACCCTGTCCGCCGGCGAGATCGTGGACTACTACGCCGGATGGACCGCCGACTTCCCGATCACCTCGATCGAGGACGGGCTGGCCGAGGACGACTGGGAGACCTGGCGGCAGCTCACGGAGCGCGTCGGGGACAAGGTCCAGCTCGTCGGGGACGATCTCTACGTGACGAACGTCGAACGCCTCCGCCGCGGCATCGCCGAGCGCTCCGGCAACGCGATCCTGGTCAAGCTCAACCAGATCGGGACGCTGACGGAGACGATGGACGCGATCGATCTCGCCCAGCGCAACGGCTTCGGGGTGGTGATCTCGCATCGCTCCGGCGAGACGGACGACACGTTCATCGCCGACCTCGCCGTCGCCACCAACGCCGGGCAGATCAAGACCGGCGCCCCGTCTCGCGTGGACCGCGTCGCGAAGTACAACCAGCTCCTCCGCATCGAGGAGGAGCTCGAAGATGCCGCGGTCTGGCCGGGCCGGTCGATCATCCGGGGGTAGCTAGCGAACCCCAGATCATGGCTCCGCAATGCACGGTCTTGGGAACACGTCGTCCGGGCGATGACGGCCCTGCCTTTTTGTAGGGGCGAAGCGAGTCCGGCGTCCGCAGGCGCCATCGCCCCGCGGGGCGATAACGGTGTTCGCCAACGCGCTTGTTTCGGCTGAAAGGCCAGTCGCGAGCAGACCCCTCCCCGGACCGTTTCGCGCTGCGGCGCTCACGCCCGGAGAGGGGCTTCCGCCTGTCGGCTTCGCCTTCCTGCGATGGGCGACGAGGTGGTGGGATAGATAGCGAGGTCGTTTCGTATGGGACAACCCTTGTCGTCGTCCACTCGCCCGAGCGACCTCCACGAGGGTTCGTAGGATCAAGGCGACTCCTGAGATCAACCTCGCCGGATCAGCGACGCCTGCGTCATGGCGTCCGGCGGGTCGATGCCGAGCAGGTCGAGGATCGTCGGGGCGACGGCGGACAGGATGCCGTCCTCGCGAAGCGTCGCGTGGCGGTCCGGGTCGTCGTCCGCCGTCACGAGGATGACCGGGACCGGGTTGGTCGTGTGTGAGGTGAGGGGACCGCCGGTCGCTGGGTCGATCATCTGCTCGGCGTTGCCGTGGTCGGCTGTCACGATCAGGGCGCCGCCCTGCCCGAGCGTGGCCTCGACGAGTCGGCCCAGGCAGGCATCGACGGTCTCGACCGCCCTGACGACGGCGTCGAAGTCGCCGGTGTGGCCGACCATGTCGTCGTTGGCGAAGTTGACGACGATGAAGTCGTAGCCGCCGGTATCGACCGCCTCGATGACGAGATCGGCGAGCGGCCCGGCGCTCATCTCCGGCTGGAGATCATAGGTCGCGACCTTGGGCGATGGCACCATCCGCCGGGTCTCGCCCGCGAACGGCTCCTCCCGGCCACCGTTGAGGAAGTACGTGACGTGCGGGTACTTCTCCGTCTCGGCCGCGTGGAACTGCGTCATCCCGGCCCGGCTGATCTCCGACGCGAGCGGGTGAGCGATGTCCGCCTCGGTGTAGGCGACCGTGACTGGCAGACCGGACTGGTACTCGGTCAACGTCGTGACCGTCAAGCGCGGCCAGTCGCCCCGGTCGAAGCCCTCGAACCCCGGCTCCACCATCGCCTGGACGAGCTGCCGGCCACGATCGGACCGGAAGTTGAACCAGACGACGCGGTCGCCGTCGGCCATCCCGGCGTAGGGTCGCCCATCGACCGGCAGACGACGGGGCTGGATGAACTCATCGGTGACCCCCGCGGCCTGTGAATCCGACACCACCGCCTGGGCACTTTCCGCATCGGGTGCTTGGCCCTGGACGATCGCCCGGTAGGCCGCCTCGGTCCGCTCCCAGCGGCGGTCGCGGTCCATCGCGTCGTAGCGACCCGAGACGGTCGCGATGACGCCGACGCCGGTCCGGTCGATCGCCCCTTGAAGGTCATGGAGGAAGCCGGCCGCCGAGTCGGGCGCGGTGTCCCGGCCGTCCGTGATCGCGTGGATCAGCACGGACGAGCCGCGCAGTCCCTGACGTCGCGCCATCTCCAGCAGCGCCTCGAGGTGGGTGATGTGGCTGTGGACTCCGCCATCGCTGACGAGCCCGACCAGATGGAGGCGAGCACCGCTTTCCAGACCGGACATCGCCGTCACGAGGGCCGGGTTCTCGAACAGTGTGCCGTCGCGGAT
This sequence comes from uncultured Thermomicrobiales bacterium, assembly GCA_964244115.1. Taxonomy (GTDB): domain Bacteria; phylum Chloroflexota; class Chloroflexia; order Thermomicrobiales; family UBA6265; genus CADCWK01. The sequence goes on along the minus strand of CAXTHM010000038.1, from coordinate 23,641 downwards.
CGCCCGATTCAGACGGGTCAGCCACTGGTAGACGACGAAGCCGGCGCCGAGGTTGAGGTGCCCGACCTCGGAGTTGCCCATCTGCCCGTCGGGCAGCCCGACGACCTCGCCGGAGGCCCGCAGCGTCGCCATCGGGTAACTGTCCCGCAACCGGTCCATCACCGGTGTGTCGGCCGTCGTGATCGCGTTGCTCGGCCCCGGCGGCGCGATGCCCCAGCCGTCGAGGATCGCCAGCACCACCGGTCCCCGTCGCTCGTTCGCCATTCCATTCCCCCTCAGTTCAGGTCGGTCCCTGTCCGGCCGGACTGTAGCAGCCCGGCCCGCTCCGCGGGCCGAGTGCCGGAGGACGCATGCGACAATGGCGCCCGTCGCCGGCCCGGAGGGGCCGAGGCATCGGTGCCAGGCGCGACCGGCACGCGGGTTTGCCGGTGATACCGAGGAGAACACACGCCATGACCTACACCGTCACCCTGATTCCCGGCGATGGGATCGGACCGGAAGTGACCGAGGCCGCTCGCCGCGTGCTGGAGGCGACCGGCGTCCCCTTCCGCTGGGACGAGCGCCTCGCCGGCGTCGTCGCGCTCGAGCAGCAGGGCGAACTCCTGCCGGCCGCGACGCTGGACAGCATCCGGAGCAACCGGCTCGGGCTCAAGGGACCGATGTCCACCCCGATCGGCAAGGGCTTTCGCAGCGTCAACGTCGCCCTGCGGCACGAGCTCGGGCTCTACGCCAACCTCCGACCGGGCAAGACGATCGCCGGGGTGCAGTCGGTCTTCGATCACATCGACCTTGTCGTCGTGCGCGAGAACATGGAGGGGATGTACATCGGGGTCGAGTTCGATACCGGCACCGACGACGCCCACCACATCATCGCCGAGATCAACAAGCTCAGCGCGAAGAAGATCCCGCTCGACGCCGCGATCAGCCTCAAGCAGATCACCGAGGAGGGCTCGCGCCGGATCGTGACGTTCGCCTTCGAGTACGCCCGCCAGAACGGTCGCAGGCTCGTCACGGCGGTCCATAAGGCCAACATCATGAAGTTCTCCGACGGCCTGTTCCTGCGAGTCGCGCAGGAGGTCGCCGCCGAGTACCCGGACATCCAGTTCAACGACCGGATCGTCGACAACATGTGCATGCAGCTCATGCAGAAGCCGTCGCAGTACGACGTCCTGGTGATGCCGAACCTCTACGGCGACATCGTCAGCGACCTCGTCTCGGGCATGATCGGCGGCCTCGGGGTCGCACCGGGCGGCAACATCGGGCCGGACAGCGCCGTCTTCGAGCCGATCCACGGCTCCGCCCCGAGTCACGCCGGCAAGAACGAGGCGAACCCGACCGCGATGATCCTCTCCGGCGCCCTCCTCCTCCGCCACATCGGCGAGCAGGCCGCCGCCGAGCGCGTCGAGGCCGCCGTCGCCCACGTCATCGGCGCGGGCGCGCACGTCACCTACGACCTCCGGGCCGACCGCGACGCCAGTAAAGCCGCCGGCACCTCCGGGATGGCCGACGCCGTGATCGCGGCGCTGTAGGATCAGATTCCGGCCACACGCCGGCCCTGAAGGCACCAGCCGAAGAACATTCATGGCGACGTCGGCGGCCATCATCTGGCACCGCGTCAGCGGAGGGTCGAGGCATCAGAGCATCCTCGACGGGTAGGCAGTCGAACATCGCTTGAGGCGATGCCCAGCCGTCGTGCGACGGGCGTGATCGAGGCGTCTGTGGTCTGGATCGACGACCGAGCCTCGATGGGTATGGACCAGCCTCGAATCGAATGTCGTTCAGCCGGTCCCTTCAGGGCCGGCCAACGGCCGGTTTCGGGGCTAGTTCAGGGCCGACCCTTACCGACCCGCGTCGATAGCACCGCGCAGCAGCGCCATCGCCTCGGCCACCGTGCGGTCCCGGCTGTAGATGGCGGTCCCAGCCACGATCGTATCCGCTCCGGCCGCGACGACGCTGGCGATGTTCGAGGCGTTGACACCGCCGTCGACCTGGATCCGGCAGGACGGATTCTGGTCGTGGAGCATCGCCCGGAGCCGCTGGATCTTGCGCAGCGAGCCGGGAATCAGCGCCTGCCCGCCGTAGCCGGGGTTGACGCTCATCACGAGCACCTGCTGGACCAGCGGCAGGATCTCCTCGAGCGCGACCAATGGCGTGCCGGGGTTCAGCGTGACGCCCGGTTCGGCCCCGGCCTCGGCGATCGCGTGCAGTGTCCGGTCGAGGTGGGTGCAGGCCTCGACGTGGACCGTCAGGACATCGGCACCGGCCCGGACGAACGGTTCCACCCAACGCTCCGGCTCGACGATCATCAGGTGGACATCGATCAGCAGCGACGTCGCGGATCGAACCGCTTCCAACACGGGGAGCCCGATCGAGATGTTCGGCACGAAGCGGCCGTCCATCACGTCGACGTGGAGGTAGTCCGCGCCGGCCGCCTCGGCCTCGGCGATCTGCTCGCCCAGCCGGGTGAAGTCAGCAGCCAGGATCGACGGGCCGATCCGGATCGTTCCGTGGGTCATCGGTCTCTCCCTCATGCCACGATCATCGTCGCCCGATGGCGTGGTCCGGCCGCTCGATCTCGCCGGGACGATAGCACCCCGCGGCCCTGATCCGCGGACCGGAGGGCAGACTCTATACTGTCGAGCGGAAGGTCGACGGATCGGCGACGGTTCGATGCACGCATCGCGGCCCGGCGGGGATTGGCCAGTGAAGATCATCGACGTCTTCGAGCGTTCGTTCCAGCGGCTGATGGAGGGCTCGGTCGGCCGCGTCTTCAACAGCCCCGTCCAGCCCGCCGAGATCGGCCGCAAGCTCGAGCGGGCGATGCTGGACAACCGCGTCACCTCGACCAACGCCACCCTGGTTCCGAACGATTATCAGGTCGCGATGCATCCGCAGGACATGCTCCAGTTCATCGACTACATCAACGGGCTCAACCGGCAGATGGAAGGCTTCCTCACGCAGATCGCGGCCGAGCGCGGCTACACCCTGATCGACCGGGTCCGGGTCCAGATCGCCGGGGATGACAAGGTCGCCCGTCGAACGATCGCCGTCCGGGCCGCGATCTCGGACCGGCCCGACGTCGGCCCCGCCGCCCAGAACGTCCAGCAGCGGACCGAGATCTACCGGGTAATCGAGCGAGAGACCGGCCTGCCACCGCAACGGTTGCGCGTCCTCTCCGGCCCGCGCCGCGGCGAGGAGGTTATCATCCGGAACCCGGTCACGACCGTCGGCCGCTCGTTCGACAACGACATCGTGCTCGAGGGCGGCGACGTCTCTCGGCACCACGCCCGGCTGGAGCGCAGCGGTCACAACGTCCATGTCGTCGATCTCGGCAGCACCAACGGCACCAAGGTCAACGGGCAGCCGGTGCGCAGCTACCTGGTCCAGGCCGGCGACGAGATTACCTTCGGTGGTGTCCAGACGCAGTTGCTGCATTACGACACCTGAGCAGGAGTGAGCCGGCCAGACCATGCCCGACGCATTGACCTCCCTCGAGTTGCCGGCGGAATGGTTCCTCCTGTTGCTGCGCGTCCTGTTCATCTTCCTGATCTACTTCTTCCTGTACCAGCTCTTCCGGGTCCAGTTGCGCGAACTGTTCGTCCTCGGCACCGTCGCCGCGGCACGCCCGGAAACGCCCCCGGCTCACCGCGTCGTCGTCCTGGAGGGCGGCAGCGCCCCGGACCTGGTCGGTCAGACCTTCCTGCTCCAGCCGACCAATTCCGTCGGGCGAAACCCTGCCAGCGCGATCCGGCTCGACGAGCCGTTCGTCTCCACCGATCACGCCGAGATCGCCTACAGCGGCGGCGGCTGGTGGGTTACGGACTTCGCCAGTACCAACGGGACCCGGGTCAACGACCAACCGGTCTATGGGACGGCAGGCGTCCAGCCCGGAGACATCGTACAATTCGGTCGAGTCAAGCTCCGGCTGGAGGGGTAGTGTGCTGCGCTCGAAGCGCCCCTCGCACCGGAGTCCGGCCGATCCTGCGTCCGACGGGCTGTCCGCGTCGGCACCGGTCGGTCGGCGGAGCAATCGCAAATCAAGGGGGGTGGGGAACCGTGCAGGCAAACGAGCCGAGAGAATTATCCGGCTTCGGAGGCTTTGGCGCCCCGAGTAACCGGTCCGACCGTCCCGCATCCTCCCGCTCGTCGTCACCGTTCCACCTCGATATCTGGGGTTCCGCCTCGGCCGAGACCCAGCGCCGCGTCACCCGCGTCGCCACCCGCGGTCTGACCGGGATCGCCCTTGCGGCGTTGCTCTTCGTCGTGGTCCTGGTCGGATTCCGCCTGGTCTATGGTGGCAAGGTCTACCCGGCGATCTCGGTTGCCGGCGTCGCCCTCGGCGGCATGCCGCGGGACGAGGCCAGCGCCGCCCTAACCGCACGGACCGACCAACTCAACGCGGAGAGCGTCGTCTTCAGCTTCCAGGGGCAGGAGTTCCGCCCGACCCTGACGGACCTCGGCGTCACCTTCGACACCGAGCGCAGCCTGGCCGAAGCCTACGACTACGGCCGCGAACCCGACGCCGTCGATCGGCTCCAGGTCGCCGGTGACCTCCTCCGGAACGATCACCCGGTTCCCCTCTACGCGTCGATCGACCAGACCACCCTCAACGGCTGGTTCGACCAGGTCGACCAGCAGCTCGGCCTCGTCCCCCACGACGCCTTCCTCGCCATCGACGGCACCGAGGTCAGCATCGAGCCGGAGGTCGAAGGGACCGTCGTCGACCGCGAGATCGCCTCGCAGCGGATCATGGCCGCCGTCACCGAGCTCGCGCCGACGCAGGGCGAGCTCCCGGTGGTCGCCTGGATTCCCAACGTCCGCTCGGGAGATCTGACCGGCCTCCAGGAGCAGGTCAAGGCCGCCCTCTCGAAGCCGATCGACGTCGCGTTCGAGGACCAGTCGTGGACGCTCCAGCCCGATCAGATGGGCCAGTTCATCGTGCAGGACAACGACAAATCGAAGGTCGGAACGGACGCCGTCAGCCTTCGAGTCGACACCGATGCCCTCGCCGCGTTCCTCTCGACGCAGTACGCCGCGGCGGTCTACCTGGAGCCCGTCAACGCGACGGTCGGCTGGAACCAGGGTCCGGTCTCGGTCTCCTGGAGCGTCGACGGCCACGAGATGAAGCCGGAGGCGTTCGCCGACGAGGTCGCGGCCAGCCTGATGGGCGACCACGGCGACATCGACATCCCGGTCAACGTCCTCAAGCCGGACGTGGACAGCAACAATCTCGGCGCCCTTGGCATCACCACTCAGCTCGGTGTCGGCACCTCGAATTACGAGGGTTCTGACAACGGCCGGGCGACCAACATTGGCGTCGGCGCCAACCTGCTCAACGGCACGCTGATCGCACCCGGAGCGACGTTCAGCTTCAATCATTCGATCGGCATCATCACGGCCGACCTCGGCTACGTCGAGGCGCGGGTGATCGAGGCCGAGCGAATCGGCAAGGGCATCGGCGGCGGCATCTGCCAGGTCTCGACGACGGTCTTCCGGGCGGCGCTGCTGGCCGGGCTACCGATCGCGGAGTGGTGGCCCCACGCGCAGCGGATCTCATTCTACGAGCGCGACGGATGGGGGCCGGGCTATGACGCCTCGATCCTCCAGCCCGACGCCGACCCGTTCTCCGGCGGCGACTTCCAGTTCGACAACCCGACCGATAGCTGGCTGCTGATCGAGTCCTACGTCGACGGCTCGCATGTGATCGTCAAGATCTACGGGCAGGACACCGGCTGGGACGTCCAGGTCGGCGAGGCCGTCACCAGTGACCCGATCCCGCCGGACGGGGACATCGAGGTCGTCAACTACGAGATGCAGGCGGGCTGCGTCGTCCACACCGAGCTCCCCCTCGACGGTCTCGCGGTCTCCTTCACCCGGACCGTCCTCGACGCCAAGGGCGAGGTCCTGCGAGAGGCGACGTTCGACACCCTGTTCAAATCGAACGGGAACGTCTTCGTCGTCAGTCCGGACCAAGAAGGCGCCTCCCCCGCATCGGGGGGAGGCAACGCCGGAAACTGCGATTTCTCGGCGATCCCCGGGTAGTCATTCGAGCGGAGAGGGGGGCGAGCCGGCTCGCCCCCCTCTCCGCTGTTCATCGATCGTGACCGGCCGTGTCAGGAGATGTGTCGATATGGTGAATCGTGATGCCCAGCGGGCGTCCCGGCCCGAGCCATCCCGGATCCCGGGAAGTCTCTCGCTCGTCCTGCCCGCTCACAATGAGGAAGACAACATCGGGCCGGTCGTGGCTCAGGCCCTGGAGGTGCTGCCCCGGTTCACGTCGGACTTCGAGATCGTCGTCGTCAATGACGGCAGCCGGGACCGGACCCGCCAGATCCTCGACGAGCTGGCGGATGCTCACCCCGAGGTGAAGCCGGTCCACCACGAGATCAACCGGGGCTACGGCGGCGCCCTCGTCACCGGGTTCCGGGCGACGACGGGCGATTACGTCATGTTCATGGACAGCGACCGCCAGTTCGACCTCAACGACCTCGCCCTGCTCAGCCCGTTCGTCGGCTCGTTCGACATCGTCGCCGGCTTCCGCCGGGAGCGGAACGACCCGTTGCATCGTCGTGTCAACGCCGAGGTGTTCAATACCGTCGTCCGGACCCTGTACGGGGTCCACATGCGGGACATCGACTGTGCCTTCAAGGTCTTCCGGGGCGACATGCTGCGCGACATCCCGCTGACGTCCAGCGGCGCCCTGATCAACACCGAGATGCAGGCCCGGCTACGACGCAAGGGCGCGACGCTCCAGCAGGTCGCCGTCAACCACTACCCTCGCGTGGCCGGGACGGCGACGGGCGCCAATCTCGGCGTGATCGCGCACGCGATGAAGGAGACCCTCACGCTCTGGTGGAGCATGCACCGCTATCGGGGCAAGGGCGCGGAGATCCGGCGCGGCCCGACCGCGATCGCGACCGACACGGTCGGCGCCGTCGGACACCTGGGCGCCCGGACCGTCTCGCACATCGCTCACCGGAAGCCGGCTGAGAGCCACAGCGAGACCGACGTCTCGTCCGGGACCCGATAGATCTTCGAATCGGCCAAAACCGGATCTGATACGGAATCCGGATCAAGACTCCCCTCTCCGGGCGGTGAGGAGCCGAACGCCACTTCAGCGGCGTGAGCGACGAGCCGAGCCGGAGAGGGGTCTGGGGAGAGGTCTGCTCCGCCACCGACCGGCTTCGAGCGAATGACGGCTCTTCAACCGCATTGCGTATGAAACAGAACGGAACGGGGCCAGCGTCACGCCGGGCCTGTTCCGTCCCAAATCCGTGACTTGGACCGGTTGCGTCGAAGCGTCAGGCCGAGCGGCGCAGGGTCATGCCGACCCAGTCCTCGATCTGATCCCGATCCGTCACCGCGAACCCGTGGGCCCCGTAGGCGGCGATCACGTCCGCCTCCCGGCCCTCGATGATGCCGGCCAGGACGAGCGTCCCACCGTCCGCCACCGAGCCGGTGATGCCCTCGACGAGTTCGATCAGCACCCGGGCGATGATGTTCGCCACGACCAGCGAGTAGGTCTTCGGGAAGGGACCGTCCAGACCAGCCGTCCCCTCCTCGACCCGGACCGGGACATCGAGATCATTGCGCTCGACGTTCTCCCGAGCCGAGCGGACCGCGACTGGCTCGATGTCGTTGGCATCGACCGAGACGGCCCCGAGCCGGGCGGCGGCGATGGCCAGAACGCCGGAACCCGTCCCGACGTCGAGGACGGCGTCGCCCGCCCGGATCGCCGCTTCGAGCCCGGTCATGGCGAGGCGGGTCGTCGGGTGTGTCCCGGTCCCGAAGGCCATGCCGGGGTCGAGGATCACGACGACGTCGCCGGGCGCCTCCTCGTAGTCCTGCCAGGGCGGCCGCACGACGACCTTCCGTCCGACCCGGACCGGCTGGTAGAACTCCTTCCAGGTGTGGGCCCAGTCCTCCTCCGCCCGCTCGGTGATGATCAGGTCGCCGACCGGCCGGATCTGATTAAGATGGAACAGGCCGCGCCGGATCTCCTCCAGTTTCGCCATATCGGTGTCGGCCGCCGCGAGGAAGGTCCGGATGATCACCGGCCGGGACGTATCGACCCGGACGTTGTCACCGTCCCGTTCCTGCAGGTACGGCTCCTCGATCACGACGCCCTCGTTGAAGCCGTACCGGGCGAACAGCTCCGAGACGGGCTCGACCGCCTCCATGTGGACCTCGACGGCCAGTTCCAGCCACCCGTTCGATGCCGTCGCGTCGGTCATACCGAGACCTCGGAGGTGTCGCCGACATTCACCCGCGCCGGCGTCCCGTTCACGCGAGCCCTTCGCCCGACCAGCGAGTTCTCGACGACGGCGGAGGTGATCGTGGCCCCGACCTCGACGATCGTGTCGCGGACGACCGAATCCCGGATCGTGACGCCCGATGCGACGCTGGCGTACGGGCCGATGATCGAACGCTCCACCACGGCGTCGGCGGCGACGGCGCTCGGGGCGATGATCGTGGCGGTGCCGCGCTGCTCGTCGACCGTGCCGGCGCGGTCGAGCAGGTAGCGGTTGGTGCTGAGCAGGACGGTCGGGTTGCCGCAGTCCTCCCACTCGGTGACGGGGAGCGAGACGACCTTCCTGCCGGCGTCGATCATGAGCTGGAAGGCATCGGCGATGTAGAACTCGCCCTTGAGGCTGATCCCCCGCCGGATCTGCTCCTCGATCGCCTCGTACAGGTCGCCCATCCGCTTGACGTAGTAGATCCCGATCACGGCCAGCTTGGAGATCGGTTCCTTCGGCTTCTCGACGAGCTTCACGATCCGCCCATCCTCGACGACGGCGATGCCGAGCGCGGACGGGTCCTCGACGGTCTTGGTGAACATGGCGGCGTCGGCGTCGAGCGTCGCCAGGGGTCCGAAGTCGGCCTCGAAGATCGCGTCCGGGAACAGGATCAGGGCGTCGTGGTCGTCGGGGATCAGGTGCCGGGCGCGGATGATCGCGTCGCACTGGCCGAGCATCTCGGGCTGCTCGACGAACGTCGACGGGATCGGCAACTCGGCCCGGGCCCACTCCTCCAGTTGCTCGCCCAGGAAACCGGTGACGATGGTGACCTGCGTCGGGTTGTAGGGCAGCAACCGGTCCATGACGTGGGCGAGCATCGGCTTGCCCGCGACGCTGACGAGCGGCTTGGGCTTGCTCCACGTCTGCGGTCGCAACCGGGTGCCGAAGCCAGCGGCGGGAAGAAGAATGTCCACGCGTCGGGGTCCCTCCGTGAGGCCGGGGCCGGCCTGCTCGCGCCCGGCTCACGTCGCCGGGGCTGTCGGTATCAATCTACCATTCTGGCCCGAGAACCTGATCCGGACTCAGATCCGCGTCAGTCGCGCGATCTCGGCCGACCGGTCCGGGTAGGTCGCCTGAAGTCCCGCTCGGTCCCCGCCCTCGTAGTCCTCGAACCGGAAGCCAGGCGTCATCGTCGTCCCCATCAGCGCGTACCGCCCACCGTCCCGCAGTCGACTCCCCTGCCAATGGCCGCCCGGCACCAGCGTCTGGACCATCATCCCGCCCACGAGGTCGGTGCCCAGCGTTCGACTGACGGTCGAGCCATCCGGGCCAAGAACCAGGAGATCGACCGGGTCACCCAGGTAGAAGTGGTAGAGCTCGTCGTGGGGCAAGCGGTGGATCTCGGAGAAGGTGTCGGGCGTGAGCAGGTAGTAGATCGCCGTCGCCGCGGGAAGGCCATCGGCCGCGGCCAGCCGGTACGTCTCCCGATAGAGGCCGCCCTCGCCTTCGAGCGGACGGAGCCCGAGCAGCCCGATCACCGACTCGGCCGACAGGTTCTCACTCGTCAACGATCGCTCCGATCCGGCCGGCGTCAACGCTACGATGGGCACACAGAAGCCGCCTGGACTCTCGTCCGGCGGCTGGCCCCGTTGATACCCCCAGCGGGATTCGAACCCGCGATCTTCACCTTGAAAGGGTGACGTCCTGGGCCGCTAGACTATGGGGGCCCGGCGAAACGATACCCTCCGGCCCGCCCAGTGTCAACGCGACGCGTCCGGCTTCAGCGTGACCGGCGCCGCCCGTCGTCGCCAGGGCAGGCGATTCAGCCAACGGCGGCCATCCTCCGAAACCAGCACGACGACCAGCAGCGAGATCAGCAGGAGACCGACCTGTCCGGAACGCGTCAGAACGGGAACCGCCACGCTGGCGAACGGCAATCGCGCGAACGAGTCGATGACCAGCAGGATGAGGTCGCCGACCCAGCCGGCGATCGCGATCACGGCATCCCCGGCCGCCGGGCTGACGATCCCGAGTAGGGCGCCGGCGAAGGCGACCGGGAAGGCGATCCCGACCAGTGGGCCGACGATCAGGTTCAGCGAGATCGAGACCAGCGAGGCGCTCCCGAACGCCGCCAGCGTGACCGGCAGCGTCGCGATCTGGGCGACGATGCTGCCGTTGATCGCCAGCCGGACGGCTCCGGACGCGGACGTGATCGAGACGCCGGCGCCGACCGCCGCCAGTGCGACCGATGCCGCCAGAGACAGCTGGAACCCGATGTCATGGATCAGTCCGGGATCTCCGAACGCCATCAGCGCGGCTGACAGGACCGCCGCGGCGAGATAATCCGGCCGGCGACCGAACGGGATCGCCAGCAAGGCCATCGTCGCCATCAGGGCTGCGCGGACCACGGGCGGCTCCAGTCCGGTAACTCCGGCGTACAGCCAGATCGCGACCGTCACCGCGAGCAACCAGGGCAGCCGCCGGCGCAACCCGAGGGGTCCCACCGCCATCAGAAGCACGACCACGAGCGCGAGGTTGGACCCGCTGACCGCGGTGATGTGGCTCATCCCCGTCTCCCGGAACGACCGCTCCAGGTCGTCGGAGAGGGCGCGGTCATCTCCGACGACGAGCCCACCGAGCAGGATGCCGGAGTCGCCAGGGACCACCCTCCGCAGCCGTACCGCCAGGCCGGCGCCGAAACTGAACACCGCCCGGCGAACTCCCGATCCCGGCCGTTCGACCCAGACGCTGCGGGCGAAGACGTTCCCGGAGATCCCGTGCTGCGCCAGGTAGGATCGATATCCTGGCTCGATATCCTCGGTCGGGTCCAGATTCCCGGTTAGCCCGACCACGTCTCCGTACCGGATCGTCGGCGAGGCCGGCACGCTGACCCGGACCACTCCGATCACGTCGGCCCAGACGTCATCGACTCGGACCCGGCCGAGCTCGACGTCAAGGTGCTGATACCGAAGGTCGGTCTGGACGGGTGAGACGACTCGCCCCTCGATCCGATCGACCTCCCCGAGCTCGAGGAGAGACGGGGTCGGATCGACCGTCTCCGCCCGGACCATTCCGATCCCGGCGAGACCGGCCAGTACGACGACGAGCAGCGACCGTTGGGCCGCAGCGGGGATGACGTCCCGCATCCCAATCCAGGCGAGCAGGCCAGACCCAAGCACCAGCGGCCAGCCGTCGAAGCCGAACGCGACGCCGAGCAGGACCGCCGCCCCGCACCAGATCCCGATCACGGGGTGACCGTGCCGGCAGTTATCAGGGGCCGCAGCTCCTCCACCGTCGTCGCCGAGATTCCGTCGACCGCCTCCAGCTCATCGACCGAGCGATACGGTCCGTTCGCGTCCCGGTAGTCGACGATCCGCTGGGCGAGGACTGGGCCGATACCGGGCAATTCATCCAGTTCAGCGACACTGGCGGTATTGATGTCGATCAGCGCTGCGGTTGGATCGGTCGTCGGGGTCGAATCCGTTGGGGCAACGGTCGGAGCGACCGTCGGAGGCGCGGATTCGACGCTCCGCCCCGCCGCTCCGGTCGTAACGACGATCGTTACCGCCGAGCCGACCGTCGGATCCACGGCCTCCGCTGCGACCCGCCCGACGGTCACCCGCTCCCCGTCGACGAGGAGGCGGGCCAGATTCAGCTCGTCCGAGGCGGCGTCGGCGGTGAAGCCGCCCGCCCCCGTGACCGCGTCGTTCAACCGGGCGCCGGCCGGAAGCGTCTGGACACCCGGCGTGGCGACGGCCCCGTCGATCACGACGATGACCGGGCGCTCGGCGGCCGTGTCGACGATCACGATGGGTGGTGCGTGGCGTGCGTCGATAGACCGCAGCGCCAGCGCGAGTGCGCTGGCGAGCAGAACGGAACAGAAGACGATGAGGGCGAGTCGACTCACGGCTCCGGGCATCGGGCGGGCGTCCTTTCGGACCGGACGATCGGCGGATTCTCTGACCGATGGTGATCGCGAAGCGCAGTCCGAACATGCCGGTGCGATATACTAACGGGATGAGTCCGGAGGCGGAAGACCGCCTGTCCGGCGTTTCGTGCTGCGCCTTGCGAACAGGGATGTGCCGGTGAGTCTTGCTGCGATGACGGACGTCCTGCGTGATCTGCCGCAGCTCAAGGCGGTGCGGGATCATCTGGCAGCGTCGACGGGAGGAGACCGGCAGCGGATCAGCTTCGTCTCGCTGCCGACCTCGGCCCGGGCGGCGGCGATGGCCGCCCTGATCGCCGGACGGACGGAAACGACGCTGATCCTCGCCTCGCGGAGCGACCGGGCGGAAAGCCTCGCGTCGTCGCTCTTGGCCTTCCTGCCGGCCGATCGCGCCGTCGCCGTCTGGCCGTCGCCCGAGGCGCTGCCCTATGAGCAACTCCCGTTCGACAGCGCCCTGGCCGCCGAGCGCGTCGCCCTGCTGGCCCGACTGAACGCCGGCGGGGCCGACGCCCCGGCCGCGCTGGTGGTGACCGTTCGCGGTCTGGTCCAGATCGTCATGGCGGCGGACGAGCTCCAGAAGCAGACCCTGCGCATCCGGCCGGGGCAGCGGCTCCGGATCGACGATGTTCTGACCTGGGCGACGACGGTCGGCTATTCGACCTCACCACTCGTCCAGGAGCCCGGCACGCTCGCCCGCCGGGGCGGCATCATCGACGTCTTCGTGCCCGGCGCCGAGTTCCCGGTCCGGCTCGACTTCTTCGGCGACGAGATCGACACGATCCGTGCCTTCGACCCGCGCACCCAGCGCTCCCAGCATCGCCTCACCGAGACCCTCCTCTTGCCGCCGTCGGAACTGCCACTGTGGCGACTAGCCCGGATTGCCGATGCCCTCGAAAGTCTCGACACGGGCGGGCTGCGGGCCGAGATCGCGGCCGAATGGCGACGGATGATCGACGCGATCGCGTCCGGCCAGACGCCCGCCTCCGTCGATCTGCTGGCCTCCTACCTCGTCCCGAAGCGAACGACGGTGCTGGACTACATCGACCCAGCCGCGCTCGTCCTCGTCGAGGAGCCTCAGGCCGTCCAGCTGGCGGCGACCGCGATGGCATCCCACGCGGCCGATGTCCTCGTCAGCGCGACCGGCGGGGGCGAATTACCGAAGGGGCTGGAGCAGCCCTTCACGGATTGGCACGCGATCGAGCGGCTCCTCGGGGCGCACGACCAGGTCGCCTTCGGTGAGGCGTCCGGCCATCTGGAGATCGACCTCCCGGCCGTCGCCGACGCGCCGCTCTACGCCGGTCGCCTCGATGCCATGGTCGATGCCGTCACCCACCGCAGCGCCTCAGGATGGGCGATCTACCTCGCCTCCGACCAGGGCGACCGGCTCGGCGAACTGCTCACGGAGCGGGACGTCGCCTTCGACCTGGTCGATCGCGATGCGCCGCCGGCCCCGGTGACCGCCGGCCGGATCACGATCGTCCGCTCCGATCTGCCCGCCGGCTGGGAGATCGAGTCCGACGACGGGTCGGCCGTGATCCTGACCGACCTGGA
>CAXTHM010000038.1:0-9897 GCA_964244115.1 uncultured Thermomicrobiales bacterium | reverse complement strand
GTTCCGGAAGGCGACCCGGCGGACCTACCGGCGCCAGACCAGCGACGCCGGCAGCAACGCTGCCGACTTCACTCCGGGAGAGTACGTCGTCCACATCGACCACGGCATTGCCCAGTTCACCGGCCTCGTCCGGATGGACGCTTCGGGTGTCGAGCGCGAGTACATGCTGCTCGTCTACGCGAAAGGCGACAAACTCTACGTCCCGGTCGACCAGAGCGACCGCGTCTCCCGCTACACGGGCGGCGGCGCCGACCCGGTCGCCTCCCGGCTCGGCTCGGGCGAGTGGGTCCGGACCAAGCAGCGCGTGCGCCGGGCGATCCGGGAGATGGCCTGGGAGCTGATCCAGCTCTACGCCGAGCGCGAGACCTCGGCCGGCCACGCCTTCCCGTCGGACTCGACCTGGGACATCGAGCTCGAAGAGTCGTTCCCGTACGAGGAGACGGTCGACCAGCAGAAGGCGATCGACAGCGTCAAGGCCGACATGGAGTCCGACCAGCCGATGGACCGGCTCGTCTGCGGCGATGTCGGCTTCGGCAAGACCGAAGTCGCGCTCCGGGCCGCGTTCAAGGCCGTCAACGGCGGCAAGCAGGTCGCCGTCCTGGTTCCGACGACGGTCCTCGCCCTGCAGCATTTCCAGACTTTCACCCAGCGGCTGTCGTCGTATCCCGTCCGGGTCGAGATGCTGTCGCGGCTGCGGGACAAGGCGGCCCAGCGTCAGATCCTCAAGGATCTCAGGGACGGGCTGATCGACATCGTGATCGGCACCCACCGGATCGTCCAGGGCGATGTCGCCTTCAAGGACCTCGGGCTGGTCGTCGTCGACGAGGAGCAGCGCTTCGGCGTCCGCCAGAAGGAGTTCCTCAAGCGGTTCCGGACGGCGGTCGACGTGATGAGCATGAGCGCTACCCCGATCCCACGGACGCTGCACATGTCGCTGGCCGGCATCCGGGACATCAGCGTGATCGACACGGCCCCACAGGCACGGCTGCCGGTCCGGACGTTCGTGACCGAATGGAGCGATCACCTGATCCGGGAGGTCGTCCTGCGGGAGCTGGATCGCGGTGGGCAGATCTACTTCGTCCACAATCGCGTCCACGACATCGACCTGCTCGCCCACCGGATCCGCGAACTCGTCCCGGAGGCCCGGATCGGCGTCGGCCACGGGCAGATGGACGAGGCGGTCCTGGAGGACATCATCCTCTCGTTCGTGCGGCACGAGTTCGACGTGCTGATCTCGACGACGATCATCGAGTCCGGGATCGACATCGCCAACGTCAACACGATCGTGATCGACCACGCCGACGCGCTCGGGCTGACGCAGCTCTACCAGCTCCGGGGTCGGGTCGGCCGCAGCACGCAGCGAGCCTACGCCTACCTGCTCTACCGGCAGGGCAAGTCGATCAGCGAGGTAGCGCAGGAGCGGCTGGAGGCGATCCAGGAGGCGACCGAGCTCGGGGCCGGGCTCCGGGTCGCCATGCGCGACATGGAGATCCGCGGCGCCGGCAACATCCTCGGCGCCGAGCAGAGCGGCCACATCGCCTCGATCGGCTTCGACCTCTACATCCGGCTGCTCAGTCAGGCCGTCGACGAGATCACGAGGGGGCAACCGACCTCGGACCCGAACGCCGTCCTGCTCGACCTGCCCCTGACCGCGCTGATCCCGGCCGGCTACATCGTCGACACCGAGTTGCGGCTGGCGACCTACCGCCGGATTGCGAGCGTCGGCTCGACCGAGGCGCTGGAGGACATGCGGGCCGAGCTGGTCGACCGCTTCGGCGACATCCCCGAGGAGGTCGAGCACCTCCTCGCCCTGATCGCGGTCCGGCTGCGCTGCGAGACGCTCGGCATCGAGTCGGTCGTCGAGCGCGAGCGGGAGATGGTGATCCGGCCGGTTGAGACGGCACCGCTGAACGCGAAGCTGATCGCCCGCCGCTTCGGCCCGGCCGTCCGCCTGACGCCCAACAGCGTTCGGGTCCGCCTGCCGGATCTGCGGATGCCGTGGCAGGAGGCACTGGGGGTCCTGCTGGACATGATCGAGGCCGTCCGGCCGGCGAAGCCGGATGTCGTGGCGGCGACGCCGGAACCGGTCGGGAACCGGCCCCGCTCCCGGGTCCTGAGTGGGGACGCCGAGCGGGTGCTCGCGTCGAGCCGACGGGGGTAGAGACTCGGACCGGCACCGGGGAACCGGCCGGCCGTTGTCGGCGTCGATTCTCCGGACGGGCGACCCGGCGGCGCGGTCCGGACGGACCGGCTCCCACATGCCGCCCCTGCCCGATAGGGATGACGACCATGACGACGCTCACCGGTCGTGTTGCCCGATCCTCGCTGGCGCCACAGGCACGGATCACCGCCGGGCCGATCACCCGGCGTCGGGTCATGATGGCCGGCGCAGCGCTCGGCGCCCTGCTCTCACCGCCGACCTCGCTCAGCCGGGTGTCGGCCCAGGCCGACCCGTCGGGAACCATAGCTTCGACCACCGACCGGCTCCCGGCCCGACGACGGCCGAGGACATGATCGTCGACTTCACCGGCCTCTATCCCGGGACGCCGCCGTCCGGCGAGCCGCTCGTCGCCCAGTCCTTGCCGATCGACTACGGAGCCCTGCGATCCGGAGGCCTCTCGACGCTGATCGAACTCGAACTCGCTTCCGGCGACCCGTACGCCGTCGTCTGCTTCATCATCGATCCGGAGACCGGCACGCCACACGTTCTCGACGGCATGGTGACGGGCTTCGAGGTCGTCTGACCGCGAAGAGGGTTGCCAGAGAATCGCGGAGAACGGAAGGGCGCCGCTCTCTCCGGTGAGTAGCCGACCAGACCTCGGGCGACCCCTGGGTGGCCACGGGACGCCCAGTCAGGCGCCCCGGAGATAGGCCACCGTCACCCCGTCCCCGCCCTGCTCGGGACGAGCGAGCGAGGCGCTCTCGATGGCCGGGTGCTTGTGCAGGTGGGTGCGGACGACCTCACGGAGGGCGCCGGTCCCCTTGCCGTGGATGATGTGGACGAACGGCAAGTTCGACCGAGCGGCGCTCTCCAGGTAACTCTCGAGCATCTCGGGCACCTCGCTGGCCCGCTGGCCGCGCAGATCCAGCTCGATCGGCACGTTCTCGTTGAAGACCGGCCGGGAGACCCGCCGCTCGGCGTCACCGGAGGCGGCCCGCCCGAGCCGCTCCAGCGCCTCGACCGGCTGCCGCATCTTGAGTGACCCCATCTGGATGTCGGCCTGCCCGTCCATGACCGACGTCACCTCGCCCTCGGCACCGAGCGACGAGACGATCACGCGGTCACCGGCCCGGATCGGCCGCTGACCCGGCAGCCCGAGCGGGATCGGCCGGTTGACCTCGACCCGCTCCCGCCGGAACCTTTTCGCGACGTCGGTCGCGCGGTCGGCATCGCGGCGGCGCTGCTCGATGTGCTCCCGCGTGACGCCAACCGCGGACCGGTCGGACTGGAGCATGCGCAGCGTCTCGCGGATCTCCTGGAGCTCACCCTGGGCTTCGGCGAGCGCCTCCTCGCGGGCGGTCTTGCGCTCCTCCTCGGCCGAGCGCAACGAGCGAGCGGCGAGGGTCCGGAGCTGCCGGGCTTCCAGTTCCGTCGCCTCGGCCCGGGCAAGGACCTGCTCGGTCTCCTCCCGCCGGACGCGGATGTCCCGGAGCAGCGCGTCGGTACGCTCGTCGTCGGGGTTGACCATCGTCGCCGCCCGCTCCAGCACCCGCCGGTTCAGCCCGAGGCGGCTGGCGATCGCGAGCGCGTTCGATTCCCCCGGTACGCCGATCGTGAGCCGGTACGTCGGCGAGAGCGTCTCGACGTCGAACTCGACGCTGGCGTTCTCCAGCCCCGGCGTGGCGTAGGCGAAAGCCTTGACCTCGCTGAAGTGCGTCGTCGCGATCACCATCGCGCCCCGATCGAGCAGTTCCTGCAGGAGCGATCGCGCCAGAGCGGACCCTTCCTGCGGGTCGGTGCCGGCGCCCATCTCATCCAGCAGAACCAACGACTCTGGCCGGACCTGACCCAGCATGTTGATCACCGACCGCATGTGGGCCGAGAAGGTCGACAGGCTCTGCTGGATGCTCTGCTCGTCGCCGATGTCGACGAAGATCGAGGAGAAGACGCTGAGCTCAGACTCCGGCCCGGCCGGGATGAACAGACCAGTCTGGGCCATCAGGGCGAGCAGACCGACGGTCTTGAGGGCGACGGTCTTGCCGCCGGTGTTCGGGCCGGTGATGACCAGCACCCGGAAGTCCTGGCCGATGTGCAGGTTGAGCGGGACGACGGTCTTCGGTTCGAGCAGCGGGTGGCGGGCATTGCGCAGCCGGACGCGCTGGCTGGAGTGGGCGCCGGTCGACCGCTTCGGGCCGGTTGGCCGCTGGGCGACGGCCGGGCGATTGGCCTCCTGGTCGAACGCCAGCCGGGCCTTGCCCAGGGCAAGGTCGATCGCGGCGATCGCGTCCATCGTCTCGCGGAGGTCACCGGCCCGCTCCGCGATCAGGTGGGTCAGGGCGTCGAGGATGCGGTCGATCTCGTGCTGCTCGGCGGCCTGCTGCTCGCGCCAGCGGTTGTTGAGCTCGACGACGTCGAACGGCTCGACGAACAGCGTCTGGCCGCTGGCCGAGGTGTCGTGGACCATCCCCGGCACGGCACCGCGAGACTCCGACCGGACCGGGATCACGTAGCGGCCGTCGCGCATGGTGATGATCTGGTCCTGGACGGCCGACGCGTACCGCCCGCCGTTGATCAGGTTGTTGAGCCGCTCCATCAGGCGGGAGTGCGCGACCCGGACCTCGCGGCGGATCCGGCCGAGGTCGGCGCTGGCGGTATCGAGGATGTCGCCCCGCGGCCCGACGGTCCGGCCGATCGACTGGTCGATGTCATAGAGGTCCGCGAGATGACCGACGAACTCGAGCAGGTGCGGGAAGCGCGTATCGGCATCGACCATCCGGGCAAAGGTCTGACGCAGGTTCCGGGTCGCCGTCGCCGTGTCCTGGACCTGGAGCAGTTCGGACGGGCTCAACCGGGACCCGTGCGTGGCGCGGTCGATCTGGACCCGGACGTCCCGGGCGCCTCCGACGGAGAACTCCGGGTAGATCGTCATCAGCGCCACCGCCTCGGCGGTCACGGACAGGAGGTAGCCGACCTGTTCCGGGTCGCTGCTGGGCTGGAGGGCGCGGGCGCGCTCCGACGCGAGCGCGAAGTCGCAACGACGCGCGAGGCGGTCGAGGATGGCCGGGTATTCGAGCTTGTCGAGGACGGATTGCTGCACGGGAAGACCTCTACTGGGCTGACTGGAGGAACGGCATCAGGGGGTTCGCACGACGGGGATCGCGGCGAGTGGGCACGGCGAACGGTCATCGGGATCATCCGGTGACTCGGGCTCGCACGGGGCTGCGAAAGGGCTCGTTAGGGATCCGGCGGATGCGGCGGCCCACCAGCGATGGTAGACCCGTGAAGTATGACGCATCGATCTTTCAATCGGAGTGCCAAGGCGGGAAACGTCCAGCGCTGCGCCACTTTCCGGGACGGGCACGCATTGACTGGAACATCCGTTCGATGCTATGCTCTCCGAAACGCTCATCCCGCACCGCAGGCCCCAGGGGCGATGTCCGGAACTGGCTCGTGCCGACCAAGGAGCTACCGACCGTGAAGCCGCTAACCGGCCGTCAGCAGTCCATCCTCGACTACATCGCCCGCTTCATGGACGATAACGATTACCCGCCCACCATCCGCGACATCCAGGGCGAGCTGACGATCTCCTCGACCAGCGTCGTGGATTACAACCTCAAGGTGATCGAGGAGCGCGGGTACATCCGGCGCAACCGGAACATCTCCCGCGGGATCGAGCTGGTGACCCGCGACCGCTCGCGCCGCAATTCCTCGGTCCTGACGATCCCGGTCGTCGGCCAGATCGCCGCCGGTCTCCCGATCCCCGTTCCGGGGGACATGGAGTCGCTCGGCACCGGTGAGGACGCCGAGACGATCGAGGTCGGGCCCGAGCTCATCGGCGGCAACGCCGTGGGCGTCTTCGCCCTCCGCGTCCGGGGGCACTCGATGGTCGACGCGCTGATCAACGACGGCGACATCGTCGTCCTGCGCCGCCAGGAGACCGCCGAGAACGGCGACACCGTTGCCGTCTGGCTCCGCGAGGAGCGTGAGACGACGCTGAAGAAGTTCTACTTCGAGGGCGAGAACATCCGCCTCCAGCCCGCCAACGTGACGATGGACCCGATCTACACCCGGGCCGACAACGTCGAGATCCAGGGCAAGCTCGTCAGCGTGCTGCGGTCCGTCTGGTAGCGACCATTAGTTGCCTTCGATCCTGACGCCAGATGGAGAAGCCGGTCCCGGTCATCGGGGCCGGCTTCTCCCTGTCCCCGCGCGGAACGGTTCGGCGGGTCGGGCCGATGCGATACTCTTGCGCCTGTTGAGCGGCCGCCCGGTGACGTTGCGTCCCCGAACGAGCGGCACCTGCTCGGAATCGAATGAGGCTCCATGTTCCCGCCACTGCTCACCGGGCTCGGTCTGTCGGCGTCGGCCGGGATGAATGCCTACCTGCCCCTGATCATCATCGCCATGGTCGATCGCGTCCGCGACGGCGATCTGCTCAGCGGCGGCTATGAGTTCATCTCGTCGATCCCGGCCATCGTCGTCCTGCTGGTGCTGATCACGGTCGAGCTCGTCGCGGACAAGTCACCCGCCTACCGGGCCAACGATGTGGTGCAGTCGATCATCCGCCCAGCGGCCGGCGCCCTCGCCTTCATGGCCTCGGCGTCGAACACCGACTTCAACCTCGTCGCCGCGCTGCTGATCGGGCTCATCGTCGCGGGCGTCATCCACGCGACCAAGGCCGCGTTCCGGCTCCGCTTCCCGCCGAAGCTCCGGAAAGTCTTCGTGCCGGCGTTTAGCGTCGCCGAAGATCTCTACGCCGCGATCATGTCCACGCTCGCCCTCGTCATCCCGATCATCGTGCCAGTCCTTCTGATCCCGGCCGCCGGGATCGCAGTCTGGACCGTCAGCCGGCGGCCCGACCACGGGCCGGCCGTGACGGTGGCCGAGCCGAACGCGACGACCGGCCCCACCGTCGTACAACCTTGATTCAACCTGACTCAAGTTTTATGATTATGACGATTGATTCGCTACCGACCGTCAGTCGTGTGAGGGTGCCATGCCGGCGGTTCAGTTCAAGGACTATTACAAGACGCTCGGGTTGGCCCGGACCGCCGCCGAGAGCGAGATCCGGACGGCGTACCGCAAGCTCGCCCGGCAGTATCACCCTGATCTGAACCCGAACGACAAGTCCTCCGAAGACCGCTTCAAGGAGATCAACGAGGCCTACGAGGTCCTGTCCGACGCCGGCAAGCGCAAGATGTACGATCGCTACGGCGACGAGTGGCAGCGCTACCGGGATGCGGGCTACACCGGCGACGAGCCCCGCCAGGCCCGATCTGCGACGGCGTCCCCGGAGGACTTCGGCGAGTGGTTCGCCCGGCGCAACGCCTCCCGTCAGGGGTCCACGGCGACCAATGGTCGGGCCCGAGCCTCGACGCCCCCAGGCAGCAACCGGACCGAGGAATCGTTCACCTTCGACTGGACGCAGCCCACCGAGAACGGGTCCAGTGGCCGGTTCTCGGACTTCTTCGAGACCCTGTTCGGCAACATAGCCGGCCGGGGGACCGAACCGAACCCCTTCAGCGAAGTCCGAAGCGGCCCGAGCCGCGGCGAGGACGTCGAGATCAGCGTCGAGATCTCGCTCGCCGAGGCGTACCGCGGCGCCGCCCGCCGGTTCGAGGTCAAACGCCCCGAGCTGTGCACGACGTGCAACGGGACCGGCATCGCCCGGGGGGCGACCTGCCCGACCTGTGACGGGGACGGCCGGATCCTGAAGGCCAAGGCGATCGAGGTGAAGATCCCGGCCGGCGTTGCGACCGGCTCCCGGATCAGGATCGCCGGCCAGGGCGGCGTCAGCGTCAGCAACGGCGAGCCGGGCGACGCCTTCCTCAAGGTCACCGTCCGGGACGACCCGGACTTCACCCGGGAGGGCGACAACCTCCGCACCGAGATGGCGATCCCGCCCTACGTCGCGATCCTCGGCGGCGAGGCGCAGGTCCGGACGCTCGACGGATCGGTCGTCCTCACCATCCCGGCGGGGAGCTCGGCCGGCAAGACCTTCCGCCTCCGGGGCAAGGGGATGCCCAAGCTCCGGGGCGAGGGGCGGGGCGACCTGCTGGCCCGGCTGGCGATCAGCGTCCCGACCAGCCCCTCGGACAAGGAGCGCCGCCTCTACGAGCAGCTCCGCGATCTCGACAGCGGCTCGACTGGCGACTAGCGGGTGCTGGATCGGACTTGCGCGGTGGCGGAGCAGACCTCCCCCCGGCCCCTCGTCGACCTCACGCCCTCGGTTGAATCTCCGAGCCGACGCCGGCAGTTCCGGTCGCACAACGGGCCGGTTGTCACGGTCGGCTATCATGTCCGGCGGTACATCGGGTCGTTGCGACTGCGCGTTGAGAGTGAGAGACCATGCCGGCGACGATCATCATGGGCGGTCAGTGGGGAGACGAGGGCAAGGGCAAGCTGACGGACGCGATGGCGGCGGAGGCCGACCTCGTCGTCCGGGCCAACGGCGGCAGCAACGCCGGCCACACCGTCGTCACGCCCCAGGGGACCTTCAAGCTCCACCTGATCCCGTCGGGCATCCTCCACGACCGCGTCGTCTCGGTGATCGGCGCCGGCGTCGTCATCGAGCCGTCGGCTCTCGTCGGCGAGATGCGAGGTCTTCGGGAGCGCCAGATCGACCTGTCGCCGCTCCGGATCTCCGAACGGGCCCACCTCGTCATGCCCTACCACCCCCAGATCGACAGCCTGGAGGAGGACCGGCGCGGCGAGCAGCAGATCGGCACGACCCGCCGCGGCATCGGCCCGGCCTACGCCGACAAGGTCAGCCGGACCGGGCTCCGGATCGCCGACCTGGTGGACGAGCGCATCCTGCGCTACCGGCTCCGGACCGAACTCGACCGCAAGAACGTCCTGCTCGACCGGCTCTACGGCGTCGCGCCGCTCGACTACGACACCGTCGTCGAGGAGTTGCTCGAACTGGCCGAGGTGATCCGACCGCACGTCGTCGCCAGCGAGGTCGTCGTCCAGGACGCCCTCGCCGCCGGGCAGGACGTCCTGATCGAATGCGCCCAGGCGACGATGCTCGACATCGACTACGGGTCATACCCCTACGTCACGTCGTCCTCCCCGACCGCGGCCGGGGCCTGCCAGGGAGCCGGAGTCGGCCCGACCCAGGTCAGCCGCATCCTGGCGGTCTTCAAGGCCTACAGCACCCGGGTCGGTTCCGGACCGCTCCCGACCGAGCTCTACGACGAGACCGGCGAACTGATCCGCCGCCGCGGCAACGAGTACGGCACGACGACGGGGCGGCCGCGCCGCGTCGGCTGGTTCGACGGCACCTCGGCTCGCTACGCCGCCCGGCTCAACGGCGTCACCGAGGTCGCCCTGACACTGGTCGACGTCCTCGACACCCTGTCCGAGATCCAGGTCAGCGACGGCTACCGGCTCAACGGCGCGTCGATCGCCTACCCGCCAGCCCAGGACACCCTGTTCGCAATGGTCGAGCCGACCTATCAGACCGTCGCCGGCTGGGAGCAGGACATCACGACCGCCCGGTCGATCGATGAGCTACCGCCCAATGCGCTGGCCTACCTCGACCTGATCGAGGAGCGGATCGGCGCCCCGATCACCCGGATCGGTGTCGGACCCGGCCGCGAGCAGTTGGTCGAGCGGCCGTCGGGTCAAGTCGCCCTGCGATAGGTCGGCTCACCCTGACATGACCGGCAGCGCGGTAGAACCCTCCCCCAGCGCAGCGAGACCCCTCCCCGGCTCGTTTCGCGCTGCGACGCTCA
>CAXTHM010000037.1:26089-36964 GCA_964244115.1 uncultured Thermomicrobiales bacterium | reverse complement strand
CCGCTCCACCAGCCCCTCTCCGGCTCACCCGCTGAAGCGGCTCTCGCTGCGCTGCGGCTCGCAGGTGCCCGGAGAGGTGAGACTCACCGTCCATCGTGTGCCGGGGCTTCGGGCATGGGTCACACGATGTCAACCGCTAGATGTCCGCCGGGGTCGCGAAGTGGCCGGCGATGGCGGTCGCGGCGGCGATGGCCGGTGAGACGAGGTGCGTCCGACCGCCCTTGCCCTGTCGCCCCTCGAAGTTGCGGTTGCTGGTGCTGGCGCAGCGCTCGCCGGGCGCGAGCTGGTCGGGGTTCATCCCGAGGCACATCGAGCAGCCGGCCGACCGCCACTCGAAGCCGGCGTCGAGGAAGATGCGATCGAGCCCCTCGGACTCCGCCTGGGCCCGGACCCGCATCGAGCCCGGCACGACCATCGCCCGCATCCCGGACTTGATCGTCCGGCCCTCCAGGACTTTCGCCGCCACCCGGAGGTCCTCGATCCGGCCGTTGGTGCAGGAGCCGAGGAAGACGGTATCGACCGGGATGTCGCGGATCGCCGTGCCGGACTTCAGATCCATGTAGGCAAGCGCGCGCTCGATCGCGTCGCGCTCCTGCGGCTCGGAGACGTCGCGCGGGTCGGGCACGCGACCGTCGATCGTCGTCACCTGGCCGGGGTTCGTCCCCCAGCTGACGTGCGGCATGATCGCGGCGGCGTCGAGGAAGACTTCGCGGTCGAACGTCGCGCCCTCGTCGGTCGGCAGGGTCGACCAGTCCGCGACGGCCGCGTCCCAGGCCTCGCCGGTCGGCGCGTGGGGCCGTCCCTTGACGTAGGCAAACGTCGTCTCGTCCGGCGCGATCATCCCGGCCCGGGCGCCGGCCTCGATCGACATGTTGCAGATCGTCATCCGGCCCTCCATCGAGAGCGCCCGGATCGCCGAGCCGCGGTACTCGACGGTGTAGCCGATCCCACCCCCGGTCCCGATCCGGCCGATGATCGCCAGGATGATGTCCTTGGCGGTCGTCCCGGCCGGCAAATCGCCATCGACGTTGATCGCCATCGTCTTCGGCCGGGTCGTCGGGATGGTCTGGGTGGCGAGGACGTGCTCGACCTCACTGGTGCCGATCCCGAACGCCAGGGCACCGAAGGCGCCATGGGTGCTGGTGTGGCTGTCGCCGCAGACGATCGTCATGCCGGGCTGGGTCAGCCCCTGCTCCGGACCGATGATGTGGACGATCCCCTGGCCGGGGTCGCCCATCGGGTAGAGCCGGATGCCAAACTCACGCGCGTTCCGGGTCAGCGCCGAGACCTGCGTCGCCGACACCTGGTCCGCGATCGGGAGGTGGATGCCCCTGGTCGGGACGTTGTGGTCGGCGGTCGCGACGGTGAGATCGGGCCGGCGGACCGGCCGCCCGGCCAGCCGCAGGCCGTCGAAGGCCTGGGGCGACGTGACTTCGTGGACGAGGTGAAGGTCGATGTAGAGGAGATCGGGCTCGCCCTCGGCCGATCGGACGAGATGCCGTTCCCACAGCTTGTCGCTCAGTGTCTTCGCCGCAACCACTCGATATGCCTCCTGTGAAATGAGCATCCGATTCGGGAAGTGGCCCAACCTTCGCAGGGGCATGAGGTGCCTTGTTCCTGCATCCAGGCTTTACGCATCGCCGACGCGTCGGTTCTACGTGGCGGCGTTGGTCGCGGAGACCGTTATCGCCCGGCGGGGCGACGGCCGCTGCGGCGGCCTGGCTCGCAAGCTTCGCCCCTACAAGAAGACCCACGGACGATCACAAGTGTCGCCCCTGCGACTGGCCGCTTACCCGCAAATCATCGCAGGAAGGCGAAGCCGACCCGTGGAGCCCCTCTCCGGATGTGAGCGCCGCAGCGAGAGACGAGCCGGGAGGGATCTCGCTTCGCTGGGAGAGGGGTCTGATCGCGACCTACCACGTCCGCTGGATCAAACCTTGACGGCAGCCGCGACTTCGGCCGCGATCGCGATCTTGCTGACCGCGGCGAGGTAGGCCCGGGCGCTGGCCTCGACGATGTCGGTCGCGAGGCCGTCCCCGATGTAGAGCGCGCCACCGTGCGTGACGCGGACGCGGACGCGGCCCTGGGCGTCTTCGCCCTCGGTCACGGCGTCGACGTGGAAGGTCTCGAGTTCCGGGGTGAGGCCGGTCGCCGCGTCGATCGCCGCGAAGAACGCGTCGACCGGACCGTTGCCCTCACCGTCGCCGGGGTGCTCCTGGCCATGTCGCGTGACGACGACACTGGCCGTCGCCGGGCCGGCGTTGCCGAGCGAGGCGTTCCAGCGGAGAAGCCGGTATCCGTCCCCGTCGGCGACCGCCTCGTCGTCCATCTGGTCGCTGACGAGGGCGATCAGGTCGGCGGCGGTGACGGTCTTCTTGCGGTCGGCCAGGGCGAGGAAGCGCTGGTAGGCCTCGTTGACGCCGTCCTCGTCCAGCCGCAGGCCGATGTCGGACAGCGCGGCCCGGAAACCGGCCCGGCCGGAGTGCTTGCCCAGCACGAGCTTGGTGCCCTGCCAGCCGACCGTGGCGGGGTCCATGATCTCGTACGTCGTGCGCTCCTTGAGGACGCCATCCTGGTGGATGCCGGCCTCGTGGGCGAAGGCATTAGCCCCGACGATCGCCTTGTTGGCGGCGACCGCGATCCCGGTCAGCGACGCCACGATGCGGCTGGCCGGCGTCAGGCGCTCGGTCCGGATGCCGGTCCAGGTGTCGCCGAACTGGCTGCCCCGGGTCTGGAGCGCCATCACGACCTCTTCGAGCGAGGTGTTGCCGGCCCGCTCGCCGATCCCGTTGACCGTGACTTCGACCTGCCGGGCGCCGGCCGAGATCGCCGCCAGCGTGTTGGCGGTCGCCATGCCGAGATCGTCGTGGCAGTGGGTCGAGATGACGACGTTCTCGATCCCGTCGACCCGTTCACGCAGGTACGTGATCAGCCGGATGTACTCGTCGGGCATGGTGTAGCCGACGGTGTCCGGGATGTTGAGCGTCGTCGCTCCAGCCTTGACCGCTGCGGAGAAGACCTCGGCCATGTAGTCCCAGTCGCTCCGGGTCGCGTCCTCGCAGGAGAACTCGACATCGCTCGTGAACGACTTCGCCAGCGCGACGCTGCTCGCGACCCGCTCCAGCACCTGCTCGCGGGTCATCCGGAGCTTGTGCTTGAGGTGGACGTCCGAGGTCGCGATGAAGGTGTGGATTCGCCCCTGCTCCGCACCGCGGATGGCCTGCGCTGCCCGCTCGATGTCGCCGGGGACGGTCCGGGCCAGCCCGGCGATGGTGACGCCCTTGGATCGGGCCGCGATCGCCCGGACCGCCTCGAAGTCGCCGGGAGACGCCGCCGGGAACCCCGCCTCGATCACATCGACGCCGAGCGAGACCAGGACGTCCGCCACTTCGAGCTTCTCGTCGGCGTTGAGCGTCGCCCCGGGGGACTGCTCCCCGTCGCGGAGAGTGGTATCGAAGATCAGGACGCGCTTGCCGCCGTCCCGATCCTGGGTGGTCGGCTGGTCCGCTACGTCGGCGTCGGCTGCTGGCTGGGTCATCTGGCGTCTCCTCTTGGGGGTAGTGCGCCCGGCGGGCCGGCGGCGATGTCGCCGCCAACCCCCGGCGCTAGTCCGCGACTGAGGCGGTTTCCGGCTGAGCGACCGACGGGCGGCTGACCTTCCGGCCGTGCTGGAGGAACGGCATCATGTCGCGGAGCTCCTTGCCGACCTTCTCGATCGGGTGGTCGTTGCCCTCAGCGCGGAGGCGGTCGAAGTTCGGCCGGGCGTTCTCGTTCTCGGCGATCCACTTGCGGGCGAACGACCCGTCCTGGATCTCGGCCAGCAACTCGCGCATGGCTTGCTTGCTGGTCTCGTTGATGACCCGCGGCCCGGCGAGGTAGTCACCCCACTCGGCGGTGTCGCTGATCGAGTAGCGCATGTACTCGATGCCGCCCTGGTACATCAGGTCGACGATCAGCTTGAGCTCGTGAAGGACCTCGAAGTAGGCGCTCTCCGGCTGGTAGCCGGCCTCGGTCAGGACCTCGTAGCCAGCCATGACCAGCGCCGTGGCGCCGCCGCAGAGGACGGCCTGCTCACCGAACAGGTCGGTCTCGGTCTCCTCCTTGAACGTCGTCTCGAGGACGCCGGCCTTGAGCGATCCGAGCGCATAGGAGTAGGCGAGCGCGTTCTCGTGCGCCTTGCCGGAGGCGTCCTGCGCCACGGCGATCAGGGCCGGGACGCCGACACCCTCCTGGAACAGCTCGCGGACGCGGTGGCCGGGGCTCTTTGGGGCGATCATCGAGACGTCGATGTTGGCCGGCGGCACGATCGCGCCGAAGTGGATCGCGAAGCCGTGGGCGAACATCAGGGTCTTGCCATCGGCCAGGTTCGGCGCGATCTCGGACTCGAAGATGCGCTTCTGGAGGTGGTCCGGCACGAGGACCATGACCGTATCGGCCGCCTTCGTGGCGTCGGCGACGTTATGGACGGTCAGCCCCTCGGCCTCGGCCTTGGCCCGGCTTCGGCTGCCCTCGTGGAGCCCGACGATGACCTTCACGCCACTGTCCCGCAGGTTCAGCGCGTGGGCGTGGCCCTGACTGCCGAAGCCGATCACCGCGACCGTCTTGCTCTCGATCGCGCTGACGTTGGCGTCCTTCTCGTAGTAGATCGTCGCTGCCACGGAACCATCCTCTTCCATCTGATCGAAGTCATCGGCCGGCGCGTCCACGGTGGAGGCGCCGGAGTATCCCATCTGCCGCGACCCGGCGGTAGATGGCGCCTAGTTGCCCATCGACACCGCCGTCGCCACGACCCGGTCCTCGCGGCCGTTCGAGACGACCGGGCTGGCGCCGTTCGATGGGGCGGCCGCCCCGCCCCGGACCATCGCGAGTTGGCCGCTGCGGACCATCTCCCGGATGCCATAGCCGCGCAGCATCGCGATCAGGGCGTCGATCTTGGACTCGGCCCCGGTCGCCTCGACGAGCAGCGAGGTCGGCGTCGCGTCGACGATCCGGGCCTCGTAGATCTCGGCGATCTGCATGATCTCCGAGCGGTGCTGCGGCTTGGCCGCGACCTTGATCAGCGCCAGCTCCCGCGACACGGTCGGCACGTCGGTCACGTCCGTGACCTTGAGGACCTCGATCACCTTGTAGAGCTGCTTGGAGACCTGCTCGACCTGGTCCTCGGGCGCCGAGACGATCATCGTGATCCGGGAGACGCCCGGCTGCTCTGAGTGCCCGACCGTGATCGAGTCGATGTTGAAGCTCCGCCGCCGCATCATCGAGACGACCTTGGTCAGGACGCCGGGCTGATCCTCGACGAGGACGACGAGGGTACTCTGGCTCCAGGTGGTATTCGCGCCCGCCATCTAGACCCGCTCCTCATCACCGAACTGCTCGAACATCATCTCGTTGTTCGAGCCGCCCGGCGGCACCATCGGCCAGACGTTCATCTCCGGGTCGATCACGAAGTCGATCACGACCGGCCCCCTGATGCTGCGCGACCGCTCGATCGCCGGCCGGATTTCGGACGCCTTCGTCACCCGGATACCGGTCGCGCCGTAGGCCTCGGCCAGCTTGACGAAGTCCGGCGCCAGGATCTGGACCTCGGAGTAGTTCTTGGCGTGGAAGAGGTCCTGCCACTGCCGGACCATGCCGAGGAAGCCGTTGTTGATCACGGCGATGTTGACGTCCAGCCCCTCCTGCATGCAGGTGGCGAGCTCATTGAGCGACATCTGGAAGCCGCCGTCGCCGACGACCGTCCAGACCTCCCGATCCGGCCGGCCCATCTTGGCCCCGATCGCCGCCGGCAGACCGTAGCCCATCGTGCCGAGCCCGCCGGACGTCAACCAGCGGTCCGGGTAGTTGAACCCGAAGTGCTGGGCGGTCCACATCTGGTGCTGGCCGACGTCGGTGACGATGATCGCCTCGCCGTTGGTCACCTCGGAGATCCCGCGGATGATCGAGTACGGCTCCGGCCCCTCGGGCTGGTCCTCCAGGGCGTGGATCAGGGCGACGTTGCGCTGGGAGTCGATCCAGCCGGTCCATTCGTCCCGACGGCGCTCGGTTACCAGCGGGATCAACCCCTGGAGCGCCTCCCTGGCGTCGCCAACGACGGGGACGTCGGCCGCGACGTTCTTGCCGATCTCGGCCGGGTCGATGTCGACGTGGATGATCTTCGCGTTCCTGGCGAAATCATCCAGCCGGCCGGTCGCGCGGTCGTCGAACCGGGCGCCGATGTTGATCAGCAGGTCGCACTCATTGAGAGCGGCGTTGGTCTCGCGGTGGCCGTGCATCCCCATCATGCCGAGCGAGAGCGGGTGGTCCTCCGGGAAGCAGCCCAGCCCGAGCAGCGTGAACGCGACCGGGATGCCGGACTTCTCGACGAACTGGCGGAACTCCTCGGTCGCATGAGCGAGCATGATGCCGTGGCCGGCCATGATCAGCGGCTTCTTCGCCTGGTCGATCATCTCGGCCGCCAGCCGGACCTGGCGCTGGTTGGGGGAGAGCGTCGGCTGGTAGCCCCGCCGGCTGGCGGTCTCGGGCCAGATGAACGACCCCGTCGCCTGGAACAGGTTCTTGGGGATGTCGACCAGCACCGGACCCGGTCGTCCGGTCCGGGCAAGGTAGAACGCCTCCTTGATCGTCGGAGCGATGTCCTCCAGCCGGTGGACGAGGTAGTTATGCTTGGTCACCGGCAGGGTGATGCCCTGGATGTCGACTTCCTGGAAGCCGTCCCGCCCAATCAGGCTCTGGTTGACCTGCCCGGTGATCGCCACGACCGGGACTGAATCGAGTTGCGCGTTCGCCAGCCCGGTGACGAGGTTGGTCGCGCCCGGCCCGGAGGTCGCCATGCAGACGCCGACCCGGCCGGTCGCCCGGGCGTATCCGTCCGCCGCCAGCGCCGCCCACTGCTCGAACCGCACGAGGACATGGTGCAGGTTGGCGGCCGGCAGGGCGTCGTAGAGGGGGATCACGGCGCCACCGGGATAGCCGAAGACGATGTCGACGCCCTCGGCCTCCAGGCTGGACGTCACCATCTGGGCGCCGGTCATGATCGGGAAGCCGTGCTGGTCGCGGGGCCACTCCCGCTCGGGCGCGGCCATGGTCGGTGCGGCGGGCGGGGTGTCGGTCAGTGGGGCGGAGACCATCGGTCGGTCCTTTCGTCGGGTGCGATGCCGGTCAGGACGAAGGAAGGAAGGGCGTCGTCAGCAGACGACAAAAAACCTCCCATGTTTGGGAGGCCCTCAGACGCTCTGGTGATCTGCGCATGACGCGCTTATCGGTTCAGGCTCTCCCACACACCAGGACGGCTCCCGATGAACGGGAGCTCGATAAGTACGAGTACGTCGAGAATGGAGGAGGCGAAGCGATCGATTGGCTTCATCTGCTGGCTCCATTCCGAGTACGCCGTCAGGTATGATCCGGGCCTGCCCCGGGAACATCGCTACGATACCGATTCGCCGCAGATCTGTCAAGGCGCGACGATCGGCATCGCGCCCACCTGCCTGAGCGGATGCGATGCCGATCGTCGGTTCTCGGGCCGCGGACGATGGGGCAAACCGTCACGTCAGGTCCGGCCCACCGCCGCCAGATACTGCTTGCGGTTGAGCGGGTTGTCATCCGTTCGCGGGCGGCTCGGCGGCTCACCGACGACACGCTGATACCCGGCGAACTCCGACGCCAGGCTCGCCTCCCCTCCGGCCTGACCAGGGAGCCGCTGCTCGACGAACCGCAGCGCGGCGGTCGGGATCGTGCCGACGACCCGGCCCTGATCCGCCGTGAGGACGGTCTCCTCGACGGTCGCCCGGTTCCCGGTCAGCAGGAGGAGCACCTCGCTGAGCCCCGACACCGGGCAGTCCATCTCGAACCGCTGGGTCGGCTCGAGGACATGCGTTCCGGCCTGCCGCAGCGCCGCCATCAGGACCAGCGGCAGGAGTTTCCGGTAATCCGCCGCGACCGTGGTCGGGGACATGGCGGTATCCGTTACTTCGACATGGCAATCGGTCACCGCCCAGGCGTGCAGCCCCTACCGGAGCGTCTCGTAGACCGTCTCCTCGATCGCCCGGTAGAACGAGCGGTCCAGTGCCCCGGCCGGACGGCCGAACGTGACCCCGCTCCCCGACGGCGCCGGCCCGACCCGGAGCCCGATCGTCGCCAGGAACGGGTTTCCCGGCGCCCCGATCTGCTCGACGGCCGAGCCAGACCCGGCCGGGGTCTCGATGCAGACGACGTGGCTCGGCTCGAAGACGACCGGCAGGCCGAAGTCACCGGAGAGCGTCGCCGCGATGACCTCCTTCTGGACCTCGCCATAGAGCCGGACCGAGACCAGCGACCGGACCGCATCGCGGCGGATGTCGATCAGCGGGTCCTGCTCGGCCAGGACTTGCAAGGCGGCCGCCAACTCCGTAGCCCTTCCGGAATCGACTGGCCGGACGATGCTCTCCAGGGTCGGCCGGTCGAACCGCGCCGAACCCGTTCTCGGCGGTGGGGCACCGATCACATCGCCGATCCGGCCGTCCCGCAGGCCGTGCAGCCGGACGATGTCGCCGGCGTCGGCATGGTCGACGGCATGGCTCGCGCCGCCCCCGAAGGCGTCGATCCCCGTGATCCGGTTTTCCGGATATTCCTCGGGACCATCGACGCTCCACCGCGTCAGAGCGACGCGATCCCGGCGGGAGATCCGGCCCTGGTAGAGCCGGACGAAGGCGGTCTTCTCGCCGGAGGGCAGGCGCTGGATCTTGAATACCACCGCCGAGGCGCACCCATCGTCATCGCCACGGGCGAGCGGCAGGTATCGCGTGATCCCGGCCAAAAGCAGATCGACGCCAGCGCCGGTCACGGCCGAACCGAAGAACACCGGAACGATGTCGCCTCGCCGGGCCTGCCGGTCGATCTCCCGCTCGACCCGTCGCCGCCGGGGCTGCCCGTCGGAGCGGACGTATTCCGAGAGGAAGGCATCGCTGCGCTCGGCGAGCAGATCCGACACCTCGGCCCGTGCGTCCGGGCCGAAGAGATCCCGCTCGATCGCCGAAGCCCTCCGAGTCCCGATGTCCACCGGTCCCGACAGCGGCAGGATCGGCAGCCCGAGCGAACGCCGGATGTCGCCCAGAAGCGCATCGTCCCGGGCGCCCATCCGGTCGATCTTGTTGATGAACAGGATGGTCGGCAGGCCGAGCGATCGGACGACCCGGATCAGCCGCCGAGTCTGGGGCTGGATGCCCTCGACGGCGGAGACGACGAGCACGACCCCATCGAGGGCGAGCAGCGAGCGCTCGACCTCGGCGATGAAGTCGGCGTGGCCGGGCGTGTCGATCAGGTTGATCTTGTGGCTGTCGAGGGGGAAGGAGACGACCGTCGACTGGATCGTGATCCCG
Organism: uncultured Thermomicrobiales bacterium; assembly: GCA_964244115.1. Lineage (GTDB taxonomy): Bacteria > Chloroflexota > Chloroflexia > Thermomicrobiales > UBA6265 > CADCWK01. The sequence goes on along the minus strand of CAXTHM010000037.1, from coordinate 27,611 downwards.
CGCTGGCGCTCGAGCTCGAGCGTGTCGGTCTGGGTACTGCCCCGGTCGACACTGCCGGTCGCCGGGATCACGCCGGTCTCAAACAGGATCCGTTCGGTGAGACTCGTCTTCCCGGCGTCGACATGCGCCAGGATGCCGAGGTTGATGATGCCCATGCAGCAGCAATCCTTCGTCTTCGAGAACCATCAGGTTGGCTGGAAATCTCGAAGACTGCCGCATGGGACCATCCCTTCATGCTGAACCGAAACACGACTCGCGACCCGCGCAGCGACTGCTGCTCGATCGACGCTGAACTCCGCAGTCCGGTTTCGAGTCTATCACCGCCGGCAAGCAGCTCAGCAGGACGAATCGAAGCACCAGACCAGGGCCGCTGACTCTTCGCCGGGATGCGGTCATCGTGGACCGGGCGCTGAAGCCGCCCGGCAACACGAAAACGGCCAACGCCCTTTGCTTCTTATTGGGCGCAATCGGAGGCTAATGAAGATTGCGGAATTACTTCGGTGGTCCGCCCAGGCCCACGGCCCGCAGCAGCTCGACCGATCCCCTCGCATACTGGCCCAGCCACGCGTCGCACGCCTGCCCCAGCGCCGGCAGATCGTCCGCATACGGATGGAGGTGCCCCACCGTCTGCCGCAGCCCCCGCCAGAGCTTCTCGACCGGATTCAGCCACGGCGCGTACGTCGGCAACCACACCAGTTCGATTGGCAACGCCCAGTCGCCCCAGCGCCGCACGGCCGCTGCATGCGGCTCCGCCGGCCAACTCGGGGGGCGGCGCGGCGCCCAGGGTCCCGTCTGCGGCTGCGCCTGCAGCGCCACCAGCACGTCGGGATGGACGTGCATCGGCCAGTTGTCCAGGATCACCACGATGCGCTCGGCCCGGGGGTAGGCCATGGCTAGCTCGGCCCAGAAGGCGACCAGATCCGCCACCTGCAACCGGTCCGAGCGCCGGACGACGACGCGGCCGGTGGTCGGCTCGAGCGCGGCCATCAGGCGCAGGGCTGGGGTATCGCGGCGGTGGCTGCGGTGGGCCCGCGGCTGGAGGGGCTGGGAGGATGACCGGGCCAGGGCGGTGTCGGGCCACCAGGCATCGGCCAGGGTCGGCTGGCGATAGAGGGTGGCTTCATCGACGTAGACCACGACCAGGCGGTCGTCGTCCTGCTCCCAGGCGGAGCGGGCGCCGTCACGGGCCGCGCGGATCGCGGCGACCTTGGCGACATAGCGGGGATCGGGGCTGTGGATGTGGTCGCGGGCGCGGCGGCGCCCGAAGCCCAGCGCGGTGAGCATGCGCCAGCAGCCGGCGGGCGAGGGAGGCGTCGGCCAAGGACAGGCGGCGGCGATGGCGGTCAGGGTCCAGCGGGTCTGGCCGGGCGCGGTGGCGACGGGCGAGGGGACGGGGGCGATGGCGAGCAGGTCACACAGGGCGGCCTGAGCGTGCTGCCGGGCGCGGCCGTGATGGTGACTGTGCCGGTTGAATCGAACGGCGCGACGATGCGGTAGAAATCAGAATCTGTCGCAGGCGAGA
>CAXTHM010000037.1:3305-26079 GCA_964244115.1 uncultured Thermomicrobiales bacterium | reverse complement strand
GCTGCCGGGCGGTGGCCAGGTCGGGGTCCAGAGGGGGAAAAGGCGGGGCGCCGACCGCGCCCCGGACGCATGGTCAAGCCGGCGATGCCCTCGGCCAGGAAGCGATTGCGCCAGGCGGCGATGGTGTCGGGATCGCGGGGAGCCAGGCCACTGGTCCGGGCGGTCTGGGCGAGCGAGGCGCCATCGGCGAGATGGAGCAGGGCGGCGGCGCGCTCGCGCTGATAGGGTTTGGGGGCATGGTGAACGGCGTGGGTGAGGTCCGCCCGCTCGGCAGCGGACAGAAAGGCGGCAACGTGGTGGGCACGGGAACCCTCCAGGAGCGCGGCGACGTAGGTCGCCAGCCGGTGAGACGTCTCCTATCCTATCACCGAAGTATTTCCGCAAACTTCATAAGCCATCCGTCTAAGGGGTGATTGACGAAGATCAGATGGCCACAGGCCAGGTCGGTCGGATGCCAGGAGGAGATTACGGTATCGGTCTTCGAGATATTAAGAACGGTGCTCTTCGCATCTGATCCGCACCGTCCTGCACCGAAGATGGCGGGGGCACCACGAGGAACGGTTCCCGCGCCGACATTATCTGAGCCGTCAGTCAGTCGGTGCCGAAACCGGCGTCATCGGGAACCGTCAGCGGCTGGCAGTCATCGCCGGTCACGCACGCTTCAACCGATTGGGCGAAGGTCGTCGTGTCGTCCGTGGAGACGGCGTCGGTGGCGTTGACGATCAGCTCGGCGACGACGTCACCGAGCAGGACGATCACCTCCGTCACCACGATCCCATCGTCCCCGGCGATCCCATATGTAACCACGGTTGCGGAGTCGCCGGCCCGGACGATCGCGTTCCCGACCCGGACATCGTCGTACCGGTCATTCGAGGCGAGCAGATCGGGGATCGCGCGGAAGTAGGCTCGGGCGGCATCGTCACTGTCATGCCGGGAGACGAACCCACCCACGAGCGGACCATCGACGGCGACGGTGTAGCCGAACTGAAAGACCTCGCTCGTCTCGAACGCGGCGAACGTCGCGGCCTGCGCCTCGGCATCCTCGTCCGACTGAGCGTACTGGGGGATCGCCTCACCGGCGCGAACGACGTACCGGCTCAGACTCGGCAAGACGCCAGTCCCGGTGATCTCCGGGATCCGTACTCCGAGGGACTCGGCCCGTTCCCCTGCGTCGGCCAGCCGTGAAAGGACGGGCGGCAGCAGCGCAGCGACATCGTCGACCGACGCCGAGGTGCCATCCTGCCGCTCGATCGCAACCTCGATCAACGCGGACCCGGTTCGCGCGACGACCGAGGTCTGCCGGAAGTCCTGATCGTCGTAGGGGGCGACCCCAGCGATCACGAAGGTTGCCGCCGCGTCCGCGTCCGTGTCATCGGCGGCGTCGAGGTCCGATTCGGCAGCGACGTCCAACCGGGCGGCGGAGATCGCGTCGAACGCGGCGGACGCGGCGTCGGCATCGGCGTAGACCAGGACGGAACTCAACACCCTGGCTGGCTGCTCCACGACGGACCGGTCAAGCAGATACAGCGCCGCGCCGAACTCGAGCCCGTCAGCGGACGCGAACCGGCGATCGTCGGCTCCGGCGCCGCGGTAGGTCCGATCGAACGTCACCAACGCGACCGGTCCGCCCGTCACCCCGACACCGGTGCCGTAGTCATCCAGCCCGATCGTGTCGAGGTCGGCCGGCAGGAGCAACGCGGCGGAGACGTCGACCGAATTCGAACTCTGGGCCCCGATCGCTGACAAGGCCGCAAACGAACCGGCCACCGTCGCGACGAGCACGACGGCGGCGACCATGACGTAGCGGATCAATGGACCTCCGGTTCGGCGGAGAGGCGACGTGTGGACTCAGGCGGGTCCTGGGAACGGTCTGCCCCGCATGGCAACGCTAGAACGGGTCCTCTTCGGCGAGCTCGCTGAATGGGATCGGCAGGTGGCCGTTCTGCTGGGCGCAGACATGGACACCGGGTCCCATCGGCACGCCGCACATCGAGCAGCGCGGCCGACCGGCGGCAACCAGCGACGCGGCCGAGCCACTGACGGCCTCGGCCTGGGAACGGGTCAGGCGGCAGGCGAACGGCTTGGCGACCGCCTCGGCGTCCTCGTCCTCCTCGCCGCTGTTGATGTCGTGGGCGATGACCACCACCCGGCCGTTGGGCTCGTCGAAACCGAGTTCGATCCGACCCACCCGGAACTGCCGTCGGGTATCGGTGTCGAACTCGATCGGGACGTCGCCACGACCCAGTTCGAGCGTGTCGTCGGAGAACTGCTCGAGCATCTGATTGAGCGCCAGCCCGAGCGCCTGCATCTGCTGCTTCTCCATCCACATGATGGCCGTGTCGCCATCGGCGACGACCATCATCCGGAATCGTCGTTGCCCGGGTTCGCCGATCGCCTCCACTCGGACGCGCTGGGCGTCGAAGAGCGATCGCTCGCCGAACGGATCGGCTGCCATAGTGCTACTTCCTTACCCCGGTGTCTCGCGGGCCTGTCTGGTCGGGCGATGAGGCGCGTGACCCACCTCTGGTGCGATCGAAGAGCATATCACGGGCCAGCGACCGTCCCGTACGGAACGCGCCCGAGCGTTTCGAGACGACTCGGACGACACCGACGGGGACCGGCGAGCAGTCGGACTACCCGCCGGTCCTCGCTGATCGGTTCCCGTCCGGGCATCTCCGACCCTACTCGACCGGCGTCGGCTCGGGCCGGGCCAGCGTCGGGACGGGACGATGCCCGTTGGAGGTCGAGCCGTTCGCGGCGCCGTTCGCGGCCGGCTGGGCCGGAGCGGCCGGGCGGGCGACGCCGGTGGTCTCGACGACATCGTTGCGATGGGCCGAGCGGGAGCCCTCGCTGCCCGTCTCGTCGATCCCCGGCACCCGCTTCAGAAGATCGTTCAGGCTGATGCCGGTCAGGGACTCCAGCAGGGCCGGGACCTGGGCGACGATCTGGGTCATGTCGCCGGTGATCCGGTTGACCCCGGTGGAGTCGCCACCCGTGCCGACCACCGTGATCCGGTCGATCCGCGAGAGCGGCTCGCTGACGGCCCGGACCATCTCCGGCAGGCTGCTCAGCAGCTTGTCGAGGACCGCGGCCTGGTTGTACTCCTGATACGCCAGCGCCCGGACGTTCATCGCCCCGGCCTCGGCATCGCCCTTGGCCCGGATGATGTCGGCCTCGGCCAGACCCTGGATCCGGGTGATGTCGGCGCGGGCGTTGCCGTCGAGCCGCGTCGCCTCCGCCTCACCGGTCGCATGGGAGACCTGGCGGTTCCGGTCGGCCTCGGCCAGCGTCTCGATCCGCTGGCGCTCGACCTCGGCGGACTTCAGGACCGTCGCGATCAGCTCCTTCTCGCGGCGCTGGATCTCGGCGTCCTGGACGGCGACCTGGCCCATCTTCCGGACCTGCTCGATCCGGACTTCTTCCTCGACCACCCGCTGCTGCTGGACGTTGGCCTGGATCTCGTAGGCCTTCTCGGCGACGGCCTGCTGCGTCTGGACCGTCGCGTTGTACTCCGCCTGCTTGAGATTGAGGTCGCGCACAGCCTCAGCCTGCTTGGTCTGGCTGGCCGTCTGGGCGATGACCTCGTCCTGCTGCGCCATCGCCTCGGCGATCCGGGCCTCGCGGGTCGCGTTGGCCCGCTTGATCGAGGTGTCGCGGTCGGCCTCCGCCGTCGCGATGTCGGCCTGCCGCTTGACGAGGGCGATGTCCGGCTTGCCCATGTTGAGGATGTACTCGTTCTTGTCCCGGACCTCGCGGATCGTGAACGAGATGACCTCCAGGCCCATCTTGTTCATGTCCTCGGCGATGTTCGACCGCATCCGGTCGGCGACCATCTCCGGCTCCTTGACGATCGACTCGACCGTCAGCTGACCGGTGATGCCGCGGAGATGGCCTTCCATGACGAGCCGGATCAGGTCCTGCTGCTCGGGACGGCCCTTGTTCAGGAACTGCTCCGCCGCCGTCAGGATGCTGACCGGGTCACTCTTGACCTTGATCTGGGCGACGGCCTCGACGTTCACCGCCACACCCTGGTTGGTGTAGAGGTCCTGGCTGGGCGCCACGTCGAAGCTCATCAGCTCCAGCGACAGACTGCGGGACTGCTGGACCATCGGCCAGACGACCTTGCCGCTGCCCTTGATGACTTTCGTGCCACCGAACCCGTAGACGAGCAGCGCCTCGTTCGGCCCGACCTTGCGGTAGAGCGCCGCGCTGACCGCGAAGATCAACGCGAGCAGGACGACCAGTCCACCGACGATGATGAGAAGTTCGATCAGACTCATCCATGACTCCTTGCCGCGCCTCTCGCGCCGGACGGCGACTTCGCCACCCATGCCGGTCAAGGATACGGTACTGTGCTGACAGGGATAACCCGGGCCGGTTACGAACGTGTCACGATGCCGTCGTCTCCCGTCGCGGACCGGTCGGGACCGCTGGTTCGACACCCGGCCGATCGACCGTGAGCTCGTCCAGCGCCCGGAACTCGTCTTCGAGCGATGCCCGGAGCGCCTTCTCGTCGCTCTCGTCGATCAGGTCGGTCCACGGCTGGACGTAGGCGATCCCGGCCCGGGTCTCGAGGATGACCACCTCGACCCCACGGGCGACGGCGGCTCCGTCGAGCCCACGGGCGGCCGACACCTGCCGGTAGCCCTGCTGCTCGTAGACGATCTCGCCGGTGCCGTCCGCTCTGATGGACGACGTCACCCGGGCGAGCGTTCCGGGTAACTCGTAATCGTGGGGGTCCATCGCCTTGTCCGACGGTGCGATCACCTCGCGCAGGAACCAGGTCACGGCGGCAGCGCCCACCACCCCGGCAACGAGGCCGATCAGCAGGGCGACCGGCGCGAACCAACCCAGCCCGTTGCGGACGAGGTAGCCGACACCGCCGAACCAGCTCACGAAGGCGAGGATGGCGCTGACGTTGAGGTAGCCGAGCAGGTCGACGCCGCCATGATGCCCGGCGCCGACATCATGGCCACCGAGCTCGTGACCGCCGATCTCGTGACCGCCAGCATCTCCGCCGCCGCCGATGGAGCCGGCGACGAGCGTGAAGACGACGAAGATGAGCCCGAAGAAGAAGCTGCCGAGCAGGATGGCGTCGAGCAGATCGTTGATGGGGAACATGGCCCGACTCCCTCGCGTGGCGACCGCGGCCTGCCCCTCATCGGACGTTCGGCCAGGGCGACAAGATCTCGTTTCTCGTTCGGGAATGTCGCCGGGTCGGCTGACGATATGGTACCCGATCGCCATCGGCCCGGTCTGTTCGATGGGACGAGATCAGCCCGATTCCGGAGGGTTGCGCGGGCCGCCGCGCCTATACTTCAGGACACCGCATCACCAGGAGGACGCAGACCCATGCCCGACCAGAACGACCGTCCGAGTCGACCCGTCGCTCCGACGAGTCAGCCCGATACCGTGCTGGGAGCCGTCGACGCCGGCAGCGAGGTGATCGTCCCCCTGGGGACCGGGCCGCGGATCGGCGGCGGGGGCGTCGAGCCGACGACCGCCTCGCAGGACGACCGATCGGTCGCGAGCCTCAAGGCCGAAGTCGTCCGCAACGACCCCGAGGTCCGGGCCTTCATCCTCCAGGCCAACCGCAACCTCGGCGTGCTGGGCTTCACCGAGCACGGCTTCCGCCACGTCGGCCTCGTCTCCAGCATTGCCCGCAACGTCCTCCGGCTGCTCGGCTACGACGAACGCCAGCAGGAACTGGCCGCGGTCGCCGGCTACCTGCACGACATCGGCAACGTCATCAGCCGCCACGGGCACGCCTCGACTGGCGCCATGCTCGCCTACCCGATCCTGACCCGGCTCGCGATGGACCCAGAGGACACGGCGGTCGTCCTGGGCGCGATCGGCTCGCACGGCGACGACGGCGGGCGCCTCGGCGAGCCGGTCCACCCGGTCTCGGCGGCGCTGATCCTGGCCGACAAGTCCGACGTCCACCGCTCCCGGGTCCGCAACACCGACCAGACGACGTTCGACCAGCACGACCGGGTCAACTACGCCGCGACGTCGTCCTTCCTCCGGGTCGACACGGCGGCGAAGACGATCACCCTGGAGCTGGCGATCGACACCGAGATGGCGCCGGTGATGGAGTACTTCGAGATCTTCCTGCCCCGGATGCTGATGAGCCGCCACGCCGCCACGCTGCTCGACTGCGTCTTCCACATCTCCATCAATGAGGTGGTCGTTCTGTAATCGCCCCGGCCGGAGACATGCTCTCCCAACCGGGCGCTCAAGCCGCCCAGCCAATCGTCAATCTCTGGCAATCGCCGATCTTGCCGGGCGTACAGGCAGAGCCATCGTGGCCTCGATGACCCGTCAGAGTCGTCACGATATTCGAAGACGCATCGTGAGATCGTCCTCTCTCCGAGTTGCCGGGCGGCTTGAGCGCCCGGTCTTCAGGTTGCGTCGCCATGATCGCAGGCGGGCAGGGCGTCATGATGGATTTGCCTGCCCCGATCGGTACGACGAAGTAGACTGACGCGACTCATCACCGGAGCCCGCCCGGTGCCCGCGGACCCCGATCGCCCCCTCGCCCCAGCCCCTCGCAAGGATGTCGCGCATGGCCGTCGCCCTCGGCACCCGATCGTCACGGTCCCGCTCGGAATCGAGCTGGCGCGACTTCGACTTCTACATGATCGTCACGATGCTGGTCCTGATGGGCTTCGGCCTCGTCGCCATCTTCAGTGCCTACGGACTGAGCACCGCCGGTGAGACCAACGCAGTCCAACAGGGCATCTTCGCGGTCGTCGGCATCGCCCTGATGCTCATCCTGGCGAGCATCGACTACCGGTTCCTGGCCTCCCTGGCGATCCCGTTCTACATCGTGGGACTGGCCGGGATCGCCTCGGTCCGCGTCATCGGGACCACGATCGGCGGGGCGCACTCCTGGGTCCAGATCGGTCCCGTCACGATCCAGCCGTCGGAGTTTGCCAAGATCACGACGCTGATCGCCCTGGCTACGTTCGTCTCGTCCCGTGGTTCCGCCATGCGCCAGCCGCTCAACATGATCGTAGCCTCGCTCATCGTCGCCCTCCCGGCGGCGATGGTCCTGTCCGAGCCGGACCTGGGCTCGGCGATCATCTACATGGTGATGTGGTTCTCGGTCATGATCGCCGCCCGCACCCGCCCGATCTACTTCGTCCTCGGTCTGCTCTCGCTGCCGGCAGTAGTCTGGTTCGCCTGGAACTTCGTCATGGAGGACTACCAGAGGACGCGGCTGCTGATCAGTTACAACCCTGAGAGCGACCCGACCGATGCCGGCTTCAACATCATCCAGGCCCGGATCGCGGTCGGCGACGGCGGGCTCTGGGGCCGGGGCCTGGCCGGCGGCACCCAGAGCCAGTACGACCTGCTCTCGGTCAAGGAATCCGACTTCATCTTCGCGCATGTCAGCAGCATGTTCGGCTTCGTCGGCATGATCGCGCTGATGCTGTCGTTCATGATCCTGCTCTGGCGGGTCCTGCGGGTCGTCGACCTCGCCCGCGACCAGCTCGGCCAGTGCCTGGCGATGGGCATCTTCGGGATGCTGTTCTTCCAGACGTTCCTCAACATCGGCTACAACATCGGCATCATGCCCGTCACCGGCGTGACGCTCCCCTTCATCAGCGAGGGCTCATCGTCGCTCTGGACCTACCTCGCCGGGATCGGCATCCTGCAGAGCATCCTGATGGGCCACCGCAAGTTCGCCTTCCAGCGCGGCCTGTAGCGGCAAAGAATCGCCAGGACCGGACAACCGGAACGCCCCGTGAGTCGACGCTCACGGGGCGTTCCGGTTCTTACGGGACAATCGTTCTCACAGGGTCTGCCTGGCCTCAAACAGGTCGGCATGAGTCCCCTCTCCGGGACCCATCGCAGCCGGAGAGGGGCCGGGGGAGAGGTCTGCTCGCCGCCACACCCACTCCGATGACTCCCGGCAATCGGCGATCAACCGTGCTCGTGCTGGCTGTCGCGGATGATCGCCTCGGCCTCATCGACCGCCTCGAACCGCTCCTCGGCGACATCGAGATCCGTCGTGTCCACCGCTCCGACCGAGACCGTCGCGAGCAGCGGGTCCGGCTCCGCACCGGTCAGGTAGAGCAGGTGGAACCTCGCCGGGCCGGAGTGGGAGGGCTCCGCGACGACCTTGAACCGGTCGGCGCTCAATCCCCGGTCGTTGACCGCCGCGAGGAGGTCGGACAGTGAGGCGAACAGCTGCGATTCCCAGATGTCGTCCATGGCTGAATCACCCTCCTTGGTCGGGTCGGTCCCATGCCGGAGCACCCGGCGTCTGATCCGCTATCCGCAACCGCCGGGCCAGGTCGTACAGCTCGGACCGAGGCCGCCCGGTCAGCGAGGCAGCCTCCCGGGCGGCCTGGCTGACGGACAGCCCGGTCCCGAGCAGCGACCGGATCACCGTCTCGTCGTCGTCCGCGTCCGGCCGCGACGCCGTCGCGGCCGCCCCACCGACGACGATCACGATTTCGCCGCGGGGCGGCTGTGACCGGTAATGGTCGGCGACGACTGACATGATCCCATGCCGGACCTCCTCGTGGATCTTGGTCAGCTCTCTCGCCACCGTCACCGGCCGGTCGCCCAGCGCGGAGCGGAGGAAGTCGAGCGTCTCGACGAGCCGGTTCGGCGCCTCGAACAGGACCAGCGGCATCCCGGCCGCCGCCGCCCGGCCCAGCTCGACCGCCCGCTCCCGGCCGCCCCGCGCCATGAACCCGACGACGACGAACGGACCCGGCACGAGCCCGGACGCCGAGACCGCCGCCACCAGCGACGACGCTCCCGGGATCGGGGAGACCGCGAACCCGGCCGCGAGCGCGACCCCGACCAGGTCGTTGCCGGGGTCGCTGATCGCCGGCGTGCCCGCGTCACTGACCAGGGCGACATCGCCCTCGGCCAGCGCCGCGAGCAGCCGATCCCGCCGGGTCCGCTCGTTGTGGGCGTGGTAGCTCAGCAGCGGCGTCTCGATGCCGAAGTGCCGCAGCAGGCCGAGCGTGTGGCGAGTGTCCTCGGCGGCGATCAGCGAGACGCGACCGAGGACCTCGACCGCCCGGGGCGTCATATCGGACAGGTTCCCGATCGGGGTCGCGACGACGTAGAGCGTGCCCAAACTCTCTCCTCTGACGGGATCCAAACGAGATGGTGACGACGGACCGGACCGGACCCCGGAGGGACGATGACCGCCGGTCCCGGTATACTTCACGGGCGATGTACGAACAGTCTTCAGCCGGCGATTCTGCCCCCGGCACCTACGGGAGGGCTCCCCGATCGTGACCGGCCCCATGCTCCTCGGCTTCGGCCCGCCCGCCGACGATGTCCCCGCGACCGACGCCAGCGGGCCGGTCCTTCCGGCCGACCAGCCGGTGGCTCGGGCCGCCGCGACCACGCAGACCCAGTCGCTCTACCGGCGGTATCGCCCCCAGAGCTTCGACGCCGACGATCTCGTCGGGCAGGAGCATATCGTCCGGACGCTGCGTAACGCCGTCGAGCGCGACCGCGTCGCCCACGCCTACCTGTTCTGCGGGCCGCGCGGCACCGGCAAGACGACCACCGCCCGGCTGCTCGCCAAGGCCGTCAACTGCCTCGACCCGGACCCGCGGGCCCGACCCTGCAACCGCTGCGCCGCCTGCGTCGCGATCACGACCGGCGCGACCACCGACGTGATCGAGATCGACGCCGCCAGCAACCGGGGCATCGACGATATCCGCGATCTGCGGGAGCGGGTCAAGTACGCCCCGACCCAGCTCCGGAGCAAGTTCTACATCATCGATGAGGCGCACCAGATCACCGGCGCGGCCGGCAACGCTTTCCTCAAGACCCTGGAGGAGCCGCCCGCCCACACCAAGTTCGTCCTCGCGACTACCGACCCGGAGGACCTGCTGGCAACCATCGTCTCCCGCTGCCAGCGGTTCGACTTCCGCCGGATCGCCCTGCCGGCGGCGATCTCGCGGCTGCGCACGGTCGCGGCGGCCGAGCGGATCGAGGTCGACGACGACGCCCTGGCGGCGATCGCCCGGGCCGGGACGGGCAGTCTGCGCGACTCGCTCGGCCTGCTCGATCAGCTCGCCGTCTACCAGGAATCCGGCGAGGAATCGGCCGGCCCGGCCCGGATCACCGCCGACTCCGTTCGGGCGCTGATGGGTGTCAGCCGGAACGACCGGGTCGAGACGATCGTCCGGGCGCTGGCGGACCGCGACGTGTCGACGGCCCTGGGTTCCGTCAACAACGCGGTCGAAGCCGGGGAGGACCCGCGGCAACTCAACCGCCAGTTGGTCAACTACCTGCGCGTCCTGATGCACCAGCTCGCCGGTGGCTCACCGGACGCCGACCAGACCGCCCGGGAGCTGGCCGGCCGCTTCGACCTCTATGACCTCGCCAAGATGGCCCAGCGGTTCAGCGAGACCGACGTCCGGATCCGGCACGCCTCGATCGCCCAGCTCCCGTTCGAGGTGGCGATCGTCGAGAGCATCCTCCGCCCGGCCATGGGCGAAGGCGCCGCGACCGCGTCCGTCCCCACCCGCACGACGGGACAACCGGTGGCCGCTGCCCCGGTTACGACGCCTCCACGCCCGGCCCCAGCGCCGACCCCCGAGCGGAGTCAGGTGCCGGCCCCCGAGCGGAGTCCGGCGCCGGCCTCCGAGCGGAGTCAGGTGCCGGCCGAGCCGGAGTGGATGCGCGAGTCGGACCCCGTCTCGGCACCGCCGCAGGCCGGAACATCCCTCAAGGACCGGGTCCGCAACGCCTCGGCCCGTGTCAGTCAGACCCAGACCACTCCGGCCGTGCCCCAACACATACCGGCAGCGCAGGAGACTCCCGCTCAGGCTGGACCTTCGGCAGCTCCCAGGGTCACGACTCCTCCGCCCGGCAACCTCTCCGCCCCTCCGGCACCCGAGGACGATCAGGGCACCGTGACGGTCCAGCGGCTGGTCGAACTGTGGGGGCGAATCCGGCAGGACGTGAAGCTGCAGAACCGGCGGATCGAGGCACTCCTCGCCGAGGTCGATCCGATCGCCGTCGACGGCGACATGATCACCCTGCGGGCTGCCTACCCGTTCCACCGCAACCGGCTCGAAGAGGACGAGGTCAAGCAGGTCGTCGAGTCGGCCATCGGCAAGCGGGTCGGCACACCGGTCCGGGTCCGGACCGTTCTCAAGGGCGAGCCGGGCGACGCGACGGTCGCCCCGCCGGCGCCAGTCGTCATCCCCTCGCCGACGTATGCCCCGGTACCGGAGCCGACGCCGCGATCGAACCAGCGCTCATCACGACCCAGCACCGATGACGCCGATGCATCCGGATCGGCGGAGGTAGCGGCCGAGCCCGAACCCGACCCGGAGTGGGCAACCGCATCCGGACGGCACGATGCGACCGACGACGCGCTTAGCCTCGAAGAGGAGAATCGTCTCGTCGAAGCGGCCCGGACGATCTTCGACGCCGAGGAGATTCCCGACCCGCTCGCCAGGGTGGATTGAGGACGGATCGGATCAGGCGGCTGGTGTCGCTCCCGCGTCCGCAGCCGGGCGGGCGACCCCGTCAGGTTCGACCAGGAGTGCCTGCGCCGCTCCGTCCGCGGCTGGCGCCGTCAGCACCAGCAGACCGGCCGATGTCCAGGCCAGACCCGATACCCCGACACCGTCCGGCAGGGTCAATCGGGACGGCGACCGGCCGTCGATCCCACCGACCCAGAGCGAGTTGAAGCGAGCGTCGGCCCCCTCGGCCCGGTAGAGCGTGTAGGCGACCGACTCGCCGTTCGGGTTGACAGCGAACGCCACCACGCCCGCCCCAGGTCCGATGATCCCGGCCGCCGCAACGAGCGTCCGGCGGTCGGTGCGGAGCGGCGTCAGGAAGAGGTCACGACCCGCGCGGAGCGTCTCGGCGCCGACGGGACCGGTGGCGTCGACGAAGACCAGCCCGCGGCTGTCCGGCAGCCAGGCCACGTCGCCCGTCGTCCGGCCGGGTGCCGGCGCGACCCGGACCGGATCAATCCCATCCGCCCGCAGCGCCGTGTAGAAGACGGCCGGCATCCCGTCAGCGGCGTCGGCAGCCACGATGGCGAGCGAGCCGCCGTCCGGTGACCAGGAGACCTGGCGGAGGTCGGCGAGATTTCCACTGCCAGGGACCACCGTTACCGCGCCTCCCGTCAGCAGTCGCACGAGCAGCCCGTCAGGAAAGGCCACCAGCAGGTCGTCGGCCGTCGGACCGATCGCCACGGCAACGGCGGCGTCACCGCCCGACATCGTCTCGCCGATCTCGGGCTGTTCCGCGAGAGTGGCATCGAGATCATCGATGGTCCGGATGACCGCGCCGTCTCCGCCGACGATGACCAGCGAGCGAGCCGACGCCGCACCACCGACCGAGGCTGGGGTCGCGGACTGATCCGGCGTCGCCAGCGGGGTGGCTGTGCCCGCGACCGCCTCCACCAGCACCGCCGCCCGGTCTCCGGCCGGGGCGACGGAAAGCGCCGAGACCGGTCCAGCCAGCGCGGCCGCCGTGACGATGCCATCGACGCCGGCGATCAGCAGCCGGCCATCGAGCAGGAAGAAGGCCGACGACGCCACGGCTGGGCTCGACAGCAGACCGGCCAGATCCGGTGTCGCGGCGATCGGCACCGGCGGCCCGTCGCGACGCGACGTGACCGGGCTGCCCTGCATGGCGGGCGTCGCCCGAGGCGGCGGGGTGTCGTTCGCGAACCGGCGGTCGTCCTCATCAGTCGCCGTCGGACCACAGGCGGAGATCACCAGCGTCACCAGTGCCAGGGCGGCGAGCAGGGACGCCAGGCGACCGGGACGACGGCGAGCGGTTACGTGTGGTCGGCCAGAATGGAGCACGAAGCATCACCTGTCGGTCGTCGCTGGTCCTGGTTGGGATCGTCCGGACGGGAAGTACCAGTATCGGGAACCGGGCGTCCGCTGACAAACCCGGAAAAGATCGCCTTGCCAGAGAGCCGCTCTCGCTACCGATCGGTCTGCCCGGCCGCACGACGACCTCCTTGGCGCCCGCGGAGTGGGATGAGTTCGCGTCATTCCAGACCGACGGCGGCCACGGTGCCCGTGTTCCCGCGGCCGACCAGAACGGTGGCGATTCGGGGAGGTGCCAGGATGCCTCATGCCCGTGTTCTCGCGGCTGACCGGAACGGTAACCGGGGATCAAGCCACCGTCTGGTAGACTCCGATGTCGGAAAACGGCGCAACCACCGCGGTCAGCCCGTCGCTGACAGACGCTCACCGGAGGTCCCATGGCGCTCACCATCACTGACGTCGAAGCCGTGGCGTCCCTCGCCCGCCTCAGTCTGACCGACGACGAGAAGCGGTCGCTCCGCGACCAGTTGTCCGTCATCCTCGAGAACATCGCGATCCTCAACCGGGTCGACACGTCGGCCATCGCGCCGACGGCTCAGGTCATCCCGCTCGCCAACGTGCTGCGACCGGATGTCGTCGAGCCGTCGCTCCCCCGCGATATCGCGCTGGCCAACGCGCCCCGGCAGGCCGACGGCTTCTTCGAGGTCTCGGCCGTCCTCGGCGGCGAGACGCCCGAGTAGACCCGCCCACCACGACGACCAGCGATGCCGACCCCGAACCGCACGCCGATCCGTCCCCGGAGGCTCCGCCCGTCATGACCGATCCCAAGCCCGGCACCACGACCGACCTGACCTGGCTGTCCGCCGCCGAAGCCCGTGGCCTGCTGGACCGGCGACAGGTCTCATCGCGGGAGCTCACCCAGGCGCACCTCGACCGGATCGCGGACCTCGATGGCGCCGTCCACAGCTACATTGAGGTCACCGCCGACGTCGCCCTGCGCCATGCTGATACCGCCGACGCCCGGATCGCGGCGGGCGAGACCAACGCGATGACCGGCATCCCCGTCGCGCTCAAGGACGTCCTCGTCACGACCGACGCCCCGACGACGGCCGCCTCCAAGATCCTCCGCGGCTACCGGTCGCCCTACGACGCGACGGTCGTCGCCAAGCTGCGCGCGGCCGGGAGCGTCTTCCTGGGCAAGGCCAACACCGACGAGTTCGCGATGGGCTCCTCGACCGAGTTCAGCGCCTGGGGCACGACCCGCAACCCGTGGGACCTGACGATGGTCCCCGGCGGCTCGAGCGGCGGCCCGGCGGCGGCGGTCGCGGCCGGGCTGGCGACGATGTCGCTCGGGTCGGACACCGGCGGCTCGATCCGCCAGCCGGCCGGCTTCTGCGGGATCGTCGGGCTCAAGCCGACCTACGGCCGCGTCTCCCGATACGGGCTGATCGCCTTCGCCTCGTCACTGGATCAGATCGGCCCGTTCACCCGGACGGTCGAGGACGCCGCGATCATGCTCGATGCGATCGCCGGGCAGGACCGGAAGGACGCCACCAGCGCCCCGGTCGAACCGCCGATGGCCGCGGCGGCGGTCGCCAACGCGACCGACCTGCGCGGCGTCCGGGTCGGCGTGGCGCGTGAGTACTCCGTCGACGGGATGGAGCGCGGCGTCAGCGACGCGGTGGATGCCGCCATCGCGCGACTCGCGGCGCTCGGGGCGGAGATCGTCGAGATCAGCCTGCCGCACACCGAGTACGCCCTCGCGACGTACTACATCACCGCCCCCTCCGAGGCCAGCGCCAACCTCGCCCGCTTCGACGGGGTCCGCTTCGGTTACCACGCCGACGGTCCGACCCTGCGCGATACCTATGAGAAGACCCGCGGGGAGGGGTTCGGCCCGGAGGTCAAGCGCCGGATCGTGCTCGGCACCTACGCCCTCAGCAGCGGCTACTACGATGCCTATTACGTCAAAGCCCAGAAGGTCCGGACGCTGGTCAAGGCGGATTTCGACGCCGCGTTCGAGCAGGTCGACGTCATCGCCTGCCCGACCAGCCCGACGGTCGCGTTCGCCGTCGGCGCCCGACTGGACGACCCCTATCAGATGTACCTGGCCGACGTCTTCACGATCCCCGCGAACATGGCAGGCATCCCCGGCGTGTCGCTGCCGTGCGGCTTCAGTGACGACCTGCCGGTCAGCCTCCAGCTCCTGGGCCGGGCCTTCGACGAGGCCAATCTGCTCCGGATCGCCCACACGTACGAGCAGGCTGCCGGCTGGTTCCGCGAGTGGCCCGCGTTCCGCAATCTCCCGGAGCCCACACAGAGCGGCGAGCGGCCCTCGCTCGACGGCCTCGGTCCCTGGCGGGTCCCGACGAGCGTCGGGTCGAGCTGATCGCGGCGCCGGCCTCGTCAGCTCCCGTCTCGCGATGCGATTTGACAGGTGCCGGGCCAGACGACTACCCTTACCGCTGCTCCGCAGGGAGTGTGGGCCGGTAGCTCAACGGCAGAGCATTTGACTCTTAATCAACTGGTTGGAGGTTCGAATCCTCCCCGGCTCACCCGATGAGACCCCCGCTACGGCGGGGGTTTTGCGTTGCCCACGGTCGGCGGCGCCCGCCTGCCGTCGCTCTGACGCGCTCCAGGTCTGGCCCTCCCCGTAGCCCCCACGGAATCGTGAATGTCCTGTTGATGTTTTCCGCAGCCTCCTGTCCGATCATGACGCCAGCCACCCACCTGGAGGTCGATCGCCGAGGAGACCGCCGTGCCGCGTCAGATGTCATCGATCGGGCTCGGGATCATCCTCCTCATCGCCTTCTCGCTCCCCACCTTCGCGCAACCAGCGCCGCCGCCCGAACGCGATACGACATCCGGATCGACGCCGAACGCTATGTTCGAGGCGACGCCGGTGGGCGAGACGACCCAGACCGACACGATCCGGGTCATGACGTTCAACGTCTGGATCGGTGGGGAGCAGGTCGATCTCTCGAAGGTTGTGGAGGCGATCCGCCTGTCCGGGGCCGACGTGGTCGGCCTGCAGGAAGTCGAAGGGCGGATCCCGGCGATCGCCGCGCAGCTCGGCTGGTCGTCATTCGACGAGCGGCAGCACGTCATCTCCCGCTTTCCGCTGATCGACCCGCCAGGTGCCGACGGGGCATACCTCTTCGTCCAGCCCCGTCCCGGATCGATCTTCGCGATCGCGAACGTCCACCTGCCGTCCGACCCATACGGGCCGGAAGCCGTCCGCGACGGGGCGGCCCTCGATGACGTGCTGGCGATCGAGCAGACTACGCGGATGCCGCTGCTCCGGCCGAAGCTCGACGGGCTGGCACCGGTGATCGCCGCCGGGATCCCGACCTTCCTCACAGGCGACTTCAACGCGCCTTCGGCCGCAGATTGGACGAGCGCCACCATGGCGAGTCGGGATGCCGTCCGCTTCCCGGTCGAGTGGCCGACCAGCTCCGCGATGATGGCGGCGGGGTTCTCGGATTCGTACCGCACGGTCCATCCGGACCTCGTCGCCAAGCCCGGACCGACCTGGACGCCCGGCTACCCGAGCCCGCTGCTCCGGCCCGACGAGACCTTCGACCGGATCGACTTCGTCTGGTCGTCCGGCAACGTCACCGCGACCGGCAGCCAGATCATCGGCGAGGCCGCCGGCCCAGACGTCGACATCGCCGTCTCGCCCTTCCCGTCCGATCACCGGGCCGTCGTCTCGACCTTCATGGTCCGGTTCGCGCCGCCGCCGCTGTTCGCCGCTGTCACGGACCGGGCGGTTACCCTCGGCGCCCCCCTCACCGTCCGGTTCCACGCCTCGGGCGAGGAGGGGGAACGGATCGTCCTGCTCCCGGCCGGCGCTCCGCTGGAAGACGCCCTGTTCGCGCTGACCCCTCGTGAGACCTTCATCGACGGCAGCGTCACGTTCGGAACCGGCACCCTGGTTCCCGGCCGGTACGAGGCCGCTCTCGTCGATGAGACGGACGGGATCATCACGCGTTCACCGATCGAACTCGTGACTCCCGGCTCGCTTCCCTCGCTGACGGCACCGGTCAGACCCGTCGCTGTCGGTTCCCCGGCAGAGATCACGTTCGCCAACGCCCCTGGCTCCCGCTGGGACTGGGTGGCGCTCTACGCCGAGGGTGACCCGGACCTGCTCAACTATCTGACGTACACCTACACCGAGGCGGCGATCTCCGGAACGGTCGCGCTCGACACGGCCGGGCTCGAACCGGGCGGTTACACCGTTCGACTCCTGCGAGATGACGGCTACGAACTCCTCGCAGAGACGATCATGACGATCGCGCCCTGACCCTTCCCCCAGAAGCCCGACCGATCGCGATACCAGGAGCGACTTCGCGGACTGGAGGTAATGACCCCATGCTCCTGGTATCGAGATCGGTCCGGGAGTTGGTGTCGGTGAGCCCACGCACCCAGATCTGATACGGAATCCGGGTCGAGCGTACGTCGCCACCGACGACCTGCGCATGAACCCCCGGCCCCTCGCCGCTGCGACGGCGAGGGGCCGGGGGAGGGGTCGTTTGGCGACACGGTCCGGGGACTTCGGCTGTTCACCCGGATTCCGTATGACTCCGGCCATTCGTCAGGTGCGACGTGTCATCCTGATGCCGGCCACACCCAGAACGATCGCGAGACTGAGCAGCAACATCGCCAGAGGGCCAGTCCCCTGGATCGCGCTGGACCGCATTCCGCTGCCGGCGTTCGGCAGCGACAACGCAACGGCGCCACTGGGATCGATTCCGGCCGCCGCGACCTCTCCCCCGGCGGGTTCGACAGCGGACGATTGCGTAGTATCGGTCACGTCCGATGGCGTGGGCGCGTCCGCGACGGGAGCCGGCGACCCGACATAGGCGGCGACCCAGAGACCGAGGACATCGCCCGCCGCCAGAACGAATGTCCGGGACGTGTAGCCCGACGCTTCCGCGACCAGGTAGAACGACGCGCCGATCTCCGCGTCCAGGGTAGTCCGTCCATCCGCCCCGGTGACCGACCGGTCGATGACGGTCCCCGTCATCTGGTCGACCACCGCGAAGGTGAGTCCGCTCCAGGCCGAGCCCAGATCGACGCTCAGCCCTTCGCCGGCACCGGTGTCGCTAAAGAAGTCCATCTCGGCCATCCGGGCCGCATTGACGACTGCCGAAGCCTGGATCACCACTGCGTCCGGCGCCAGGGCACCTGGGAAGCCCAGCGGAGATGACAGAGGCGACGGGATCGCCGAAGCGCTCACCTCCGACGGGTCGGGCGATGCGTCCGACGAATCAGACGCGATCGGTGATGGGATGGGCGATACGTCCGTCGAGCCCTGGCCGATCGGTGATGGCTCGGATGACGCCACCATTGAGCCAAGGGCAATCAGCGACGGGTCCGGCGACGCAGACGGTGCGCCGGACGGGCTCCCCGACGGGTCGGCCGACGCGGACGGTGCGCCGGACGCGCTCCCCGACGGGTCGGCCGACGCGGACGATGCGCCGGACGCGCTCCCCGACGGGTCCGGCGATTCGGACGATGCGCCGGACGCGCTCCCCGACGAGTCCGGCGATTCGGACGGAGCGCCGGACGCGCTCCCCGATGGGTCGGGCGATGCCGCCGGAGGGTGACTTATCCCGGCGCTGGTGTTGCCGCCGCGCGGGTAGACGCCGACGGTCGCGTCCCGTGCCTTCGACGGCGCACCCGGAACGTCCTCACAGGGATACCCGTCGCCGTCCCCGTCGAGGATGGCGTAGTCCAGCTCTGGACCGCCATCCGCCAGGAATGCGGCATCGGCGTCCTGCCAGGTTGAGAAATCCGCGCACGGATCGATGTACTCCCCTAATGTCGGTCGCGGTGCACAGAAAAAGAGCACCGCAGCGAGCAGCAGGCTCGCGGTGAGCACGAGTCGCGTCATGGCAAACTCCCGTCAGGCGCAGGCGTTGTCGGCAACATATTCATTTGCATGGTCTGTCGCGTAGGGTACAAGTATCAGAACCGTTACTGCAAGCCGTAAGAGGTGAAGATTTGTAAAATAGATGCTTTCCCGCTGATTCAGCACAGGTTGACATTCGTTCAAGCGGATCGTTAGGTTACCTGCTCGGCTGTCGCGATGACGCCAGGCAACGGTTCGTACGATCCCCAGTCGGCGTACCGAACGCGGATCCCGGCATCGGGGCGCCTCGATGAGATATCGACCGCGAGGCCATCAGCGTCCGTAACCGTCAGCGCTTCACGTCGAGGAACTCCCGGATGACCAAGGCCATCGCCTCCGGTTCGTCCCGGCAGGCAAGGTGCCCAGCGCCGGGAAGCCGCCGGTACCGACCGTCGGGCATGGCTGCCGCCGCCCGGATCAGCGCCCGGCGCGATGTCGACCGATCCTTCTGGCCCTGCACGATCAGCGTCGGGACGGTCAACCCTGGAGCGTCCGGGCGGTAATCGACGAGGTCCGAGCGCCGGCAGTAGGTCTGATAGAGGTAGTCATCGACGATCGTGGTGCCGTGTCGGACCGCCTGCTCCGCCTGGTCGTGTCCGATGGCGACGGACTCGTCGAAGCCGACCGTGGACTTGCCGTGGGTGCGGGCCGACCACATCACCAGTCCCACCAGGCGCGGAGATCGGGCCAGGAGACGCGTGGCGAGCTCGGGCGCGTTGGGCAGCCGCACGGCCAGCCGCATCAGGGTCAGCACCCAGCGCCGGTCCTCGAAGCCGACCGGGCCGATCGCGACCACCCGGTCGACCTGCTCCGGATGGTCGAGCGCATAGCGAATCGCCAACCCGCCGCCCTGGGACATGCCGACCAGGTTGACCCGATCCAGGCCCCACAGCCGGATCATGCGGGCGAGGACGTCGCCGAAGTCGGCCTCGGTCGTGCCGGCCGACCAGGGCCAGCTATGGCCGTGTTCCGGCCAGTCGAGGGCGTAGATCCGGTAGTGCGCCGAGAGGCGTGGGACGACCTCGCCATAGGCCAGCTCGGACGAGTCGAGGACGCCGCCATGCAGCAGGATGACCGCTGGGCCGGACGTGCCGGCACGGTAGTAGCGGACCCGACCAGCCGGAAGATCGACCTCATGGGCTGTCGTCCCCTCGAATGCGTCCAGACCGGTCCTCACAGTTCTCATCGAGCCGACCATGCAGGCGGGCGTTCGCGGCTCCAGTCGCTGATTCTGACCGATCTCGCCACGATCGACATCCCGGTCGTGATGGCTACCTGTCCCGGCGTCCGCGGATTCGGCGGGCGGCAGGCCGCGTGCGTTGGGGCAGCCATGAAGATCGGATACCCCTGCTCCAATCTCAGCGTCGGCTGTTCGGCCTCCCGGACCTTCCGGCTGGCGTCCTTCTCGCCGGAGCGCCTGACCGAGACGGTCAATGCCAACCTCGACTGCCTGGAGACGATCCTTCGCTGGAACGTCGACCACGGCATCGGCTACTTCCGGATCTCCTCCGACACGATCCCGTTCGCATCCCACCCGGTGATGACGGCCGACTGGCGGGCGGAGTTCGGGCCCCGGTTCGCCGACATCGGCGCCTTCGTCCGCGCTCACGACATGCGGATCAACTGTCACCCTGGCCAGTACATCCTGCTCAACGCGCCCAACGAGGAGATCGTCGCCCGCAGCGTCGCCGAACTGGAGTACACGGCGGCGCTGTTCGACCTGATGGGTCTGGACCACACCCACAAGATGCAGATCCATACCGGCGGCGTCTACGGCGACAGACCCGCCGCCATCGCCCGGTTCGTCGAGCGCTACGCCGGCCTCTCCGACGCGATCCGCCGCCGGCTGGTGATCGAGAACGATGAGCGCCAGTACTCGCTCGCCGACAACCTCACGATCCACCGGGCGACCGGCATCCCGCTCCTGTTCGATGTCTTCCATCACGCGCTGCACAACGACGGCGAGTCGGTCGAGGAGGCGCTCGACCTGTTCATGCCGACCTGGGACGGTCACGGTCTCCCATCGATGGACTACTCCTCCCAGAACCCGGACAAGCAGGCCGGCGCCCACACGCTGTCCGTCGACCTCGATGACTTCGACCGATTCATCGACCAGCTGGGTGATCGCGACGTCGACATCATGCTGGAGATCAAGGACAAGGAGGCCAGCGTGCTGGCTGCCCAGCGCCTCCTCGCCGAGCGGCGGGCCGGGGCCGCTGCCTCGGCCTGAGCCTTGAGCCCGGCGCATTGACGCGCCGGATGGTCGGCGGTACGGTTCCCGGCATCGACGGTTCACCCGTTGGCACGGCGGCTCGTGTCGGCGAGTGAGGCAAGAGGGAATCCGGTGCGAATCCGGAACTGCCCCGCAGCGGTAAGTGGGAACGACCGTCGTCACACGCACTGGCCACTCTGGCTGGGAAGCGGCGACCAGTAGGATCGGCACGGCGACGACTCGCCGTGCCCCGGCCCACGAGTCCGAAGACCTGCCGTCGTGCCTCCGCCCATGCTGGCGGACGGCGATGACCGGGATCCCCGAGGGCGGGATCGCTGGGCCACGCGCTCATCCGGCACGACGACGTCGTGCCCGGGAGATGCCGCACCCCTGCACCCCCCTGCCTTCGGGCATCCCTTGTCGTTCGCGGGAACGGCGGTCGGAACAGCGACGACGGATCGGGTCATCGAGACCCGACCCCGCGCCGCGATGTCTCCCACCCCGTGGACGTGAATCGGCCCCGCCACGCACGACAGCGTCGCGGCCGGGGCAGAGGGGTTCCACATGTCGGCAGCACCATCGAGCATGGCACCGGGCAATGAGCGCCCGTCCAGTCGGCCCGTCCCCTTCTCTCGCCGACCAGCGGGTCGGGAGCCGGACACGGTCGCCCTCCAGCTCGACCTCGCGACCGAGGTCGCCCTCGCCGCCATCCCCGTCGCCCGGATCGACACCCGCTCGGCCGCCGTCCAGGCGCTGGAAGCCAGTATCGAGCGGTACCTGACCGATGGCGGGCTGGCGGACATCGCTCGGCGCTACCGAGCCCGTCGCCTGCGTCGCGCCCTCGCGACAGCCCACCCATCCTGACGGCCCACCCATCCCCCGTACCCATCACCACACAACGCCGCCGCATCGACCTTCAGAGGAGTCATCACCATGATCCGCACTACCATCCCCGGTTACCCTCGGATCGGTCAGCAGCGCGAACTCAAGCGCGCCCTGGAGGGCTATTGGTCCGGACGCCGGACCGCCGCCGAGCTGGACGCGACCGCCAGCCAGATCCGCGCCGCGAACTGGCGCACCCAGGCGGACGCCGGCCTCGACCTGATCCCGGTCAATGACTTCTCGCTCTACGATCAGGTTCTGGATATGTCGCTCCTGCTCGGCGCCATCCCGGAGCGCTTCGGCTGGGACGGCGGCGCGATCGGCCATGACCTGCGGTTCGCCATGGCCCGTGGGACGACCGGCGGTGATCCCGTCGCTGCCCTCGAACTGACCAAGTGGTTCGACACGAATTACCACTACCTCGTCCCCGAACTCGCGCCCGATCAGACGTTCCGGCTGGCGGAAGACAAGCCGCTCCGGGAGCTGGCCGAGGCACAGGCGCTCGGCTTCGGCGAGCAGGCTCGCGTCACGCTCATCGGCCCGCTCACCTACCTCCTGCTGGCCAAGAGCACCGTCGATGGCGACTCCTGCCTGCCCCTGATCGACGCGCTCGCGCCGGTCTACCGCGACCTCGTCGCCTCCCTGGCCGCTGCCGGCGCGACGTGGATCTCCTTCGATGAGCCGATCCTCGCCACGGACGTCGGCGATGCCGAACTCGCGGCGCTGCGACGCGCCTACGAGGTGATCGCCCCTGCGAAGGGCGATGCCAGGCTCCTGATCCAGACGTACTTCGGGGCGCCTGGGCCGGCCTGGGACACGCTCATCGGCCTGCCGGTCGACGGCATCGGCGTCGATCTCGTTCGCGGCCCGGAGACGATCGCGGCGATCGAGCAGGGCGGCTTCCCGGCCGACACGTTCCTGCTGGTCGACGTCGGGCGCATGGCGATCGGCCAGGACAAGCTCAACGTGACGCCGCTG
>CAXTHM010000037.1:0-3295 GCA_964244115.1 uncultured Thermomicrobiales bacterium | reverse complement strand
GGCCTCGTTGACGGCCGCAACGTCTGGGCGAACGACCTCGACGCCTCTCTCGCGACGCTCGAGCGGCTGGCGCAGACGATCGACCCGGACCGGCTGATCGTCTCATCCTCGTGCTCGCTGCTCCATGTCCCGATCGACGTCGTCGGGGAGATCGGGATCGACCCGGAGATCCGGGAGTGGCTCGCATTTGCCTCCCAGAAGCTTGGCGAGATCGAGACGCTGCGCCGCGGCCTGACCGACGGGCGGCATGCGATCGCGGACGAGCTGGCGACCAGCGGCCGGACCGTCGCGACGGCACGGTCATCCACCCACCGGACCCGCCCTGACGTCCGCGAGCGGATCGACGGGTTGCCAGCGGACATCGATCGCCGACTGGCCGACTACGCCGAGCGGGCCGTCGCCCAGCAGATCCGGCTTGCCTTGCCGGTCTTCCCGACGACGACGATCGGGTCCTTCCCGCAGACCGGCGACATCCGCACCCGTCGCCAGGCGTTCGACCGGGGCTCGCTCTCCGCCGAAGCCTACGAGGGTTACCTCGAAGACCAGATCCGGGAGGTCATCCGGCGGCAGGAAGAGATCGGGCTGGACGTCCTCGTCCACGGCGAGCCCGAGCGCAACGACATGGTCCAGTACTTCGGCGAGCAGCTCGACGGGTTCGCCTTCACCCGCAATGGCTGGGTCCAGAGCTACGGCTCACGCTGCGTCCGGCCGCCGATCATCTACGGCGATGTCCACCGGGCGAGCCCGATGAGCGTGCGCTGGGCGACCTTCGCCCAGTCGCTGACCGAGCGACCCGTCAAGGGCATGCTGACCGGGCCGGTGACGATCCTGAACTGGTCCTTCGTCCGGGA
Source organism: uncultured Thermomicrobiales bacterium (assembly GCA_964244115.1). GTDB lineage: Bacteria > Chloroflexota > Chloroflexia > Thermomicrobiales > UBA6265 > CADCWK01. Next base: position 2,444 of record CAXTHM010000037.1, on the reverse strand, counting down.
CGACCAGCCCCGGAGCGCGACCTGCCTCCAGATCGCGCTCGCGATCCGGGACGAGGTCCGCGACCTCGAAGCGGCCGGGATCGCCGCGATCCAGATCGACGAGCCCGCCCTGCGCGAGGGGCTGCCGCTCCGCCGCGTCGATTGGCAGCCGTACCTCGACTGGGCGACCCGGTGCTTCCGCGTCTCGGCGTCCATCGCCCGGCCGGAGACGCAGATCCACACGCATATGTGCTACGCGGAGTTCAACGACATCATCGACGCGATCGAGGCGCTCGACGCCGATGTCCTCTCGGTCGAGCACGCCCGCTCCGGCGAGGAACTCCTCGAGGTCTTCCGCGCCCACGGCTACGACAAGGGCATCGGCCCGGGTGTCTACGACGTCCACAGCCCCGCCGTCCCGAGCGCCTCGGCCATCGCCGACCACCTGCGCCTGATCGCCAGCGTCCTCCCGAGCGACCGGGTCTGGGTCAACCCCGACTGCGGGCTCAAGACCCGGCACGACGCCGAGGTCTGGCCCGCGCTGACGAACATGGTGTCGGCGGCCCGGCAGCTCCGGACGGAGGGAGCGGCGGCCGACTGATCGGGCCGGCGGTTCGACGGCGATCGTCAGGATGCATCGCTCGTTCTCGGCGAGCGATGCATCACCCCGGTCCGGCTCACCGCCTCGCTCACCTGCCATCTACGGCTTCTCCCTCCGCGGCTGCCCGGAGCGGGGAGCAGAGGTCCCGGTCCACATCCGGGATGACCCGTCGGACGACCGCTCTCGTGGTCTGTCAGGGCTGTCTGGCTGCCAAGGTGTAGTCCAGGAGGCCTAGCGAACGACGAGAGCGCTGAGGATCGACCCTACCGCCAGTCCGGCCGCCGCTTGTCGAGGAAGGCGGCCATGCCCTCGCGCTGGTCGTCCGTGGCGAAGGACCCCGCGAAGGCGTCCAGTTCCGTCAGCAGGCCTCCGGCCAGATCGGAGCCCCAGGCGACGGCCATCGCCTGCTTGGCTGCCGCGACCGCCGACCGGCTGTTGGCGGCGATCTTCCCGGCGAGCTCCGCCGCGGCCGGCAGGAGATCGGCTGGCTCATGGACGGCGTTGACCAGTCCGATCCGGAGCGCCTCGACGGCCCCGACACGTCGCCCACTCAGGATCATCTCGGCCGCCATGCCGGGCCCGACCAGCCGCGGCAGGCGCTGCGTCCCACCCCAGCCCGGCGGGATGCCGAGCGAGACCTCCGGCTGGGCGAAGACGGCGTTGGTCGCCCCGAGCCGGATGTCGCAGGCCAGCGCCACCTCGCAGCCGCCCCCGAAGGCGTAGCCGTTGACCGCCGCGATCACCGGCTGCGGGACCGTCTCGATCGCTCGCGTCAGCGCCTGTCCCAGCGCCCCGAAGGCCCGGGCGGCCGGGACGTCGAGCGTCGCCATCGTCCTGATGTCGGCCCCGGCCACGAAGGCCCGCTCGCCGGCACCGGTCAGGATGATCGCGCGGACCGTCTGGTCCGCTCCCAGCGTCCGGAAGGCGCGGAGCAGGTCGCTCAGCGCCGTATGGTCGAAGGCGTTCAACGCCTCCGGACGGTTGAGGGTGACGGTCGCGATCGCGCCACCACGGCTGATGTCGATGGACATGGGAATCTCCTGGTACCGTCGGACATCGAATCGCAACGACCGGCGATCCAATGCGTAGCCTGACCGCGACCGGCGCTGCGGCTCCCCTGTCCGGGCGGCTGCGGAGCCGTCGCCGCCTCGGCGGCTGAGCGAGTAGGTTCACCCCGGCCGGGGGAGCGGTCCGTGCCCAGCTACCACTGATCGTGACAACGACCGCCTCGACCCACCGGTTCAGCCGGCGACCTCCAGCACGATCGCGTCGCCCTGACCGCCGCCGGAGCAGATCGCGGCGCAGCCCAGACCGCCCCCTCTCCGACGCAGCTCCATCGCCAGCGACAGCGTGATCCGGGCACCGCTCATCCCGATCGGGTGGCCGAGCGCGACGGCGCCGCCGTTGACGTTGACCCGCTCCTGGCTCACCCCGAGCCGACGGGCGGCGATGATCGGGACACTGGCGAACGCCTCGTTCAGTTCCCAGAGGTCGACGTCCTCGACGGCTCGTCCGGCCCGGCGGAGCGCGTTGCGAGCGGCGAGTTCCGGCGTGTAGGCGAGGTACGGGACGTCCCAGGCGGCGCTTCCGGACGCCCGGATCGTCGCCAGCGGCGTCAGACCGTGCTCACGGGCCCAGTCGGCATCGGCCAGGACCAGCGCCGCCGCGCCGTCATTCACCCCCGGCGCATTGCCGGCCGTGACGGTGCTGCCGTCCCCGAACAGTGTCGGCAGACGGGCGAGCGCGGCGAGTGACGTGTCGGACCTCGGCGACTCGTCGGCCTCCACGACGGTGATCGCCCCCTTCGTGCCGCGAACCTCGACCGGGACGATCTCCTCCTGCAGGCGGCCGGCGTCCCGCGCCG
>CAXTHM010000036.1:9706-36989 GCA_964244115.1 uncultured Thermomicrobiales bacterium | reverse complement strand
TATCGCCACTGCGGCTATGCTGTTACCGGACAACTCCTGCGAGAACCGCTCTAAGGTTCGCCAAGGTGAAGGGCCGCGTGCGGGGGGCCAAGGCCCGAACCCCCGATGCGGTCCAGGAGGCGATTGGGGCGGCGCTCGACCACGTCACCCCTGCCGAGCTGACGGCGTACTATCGCCACTGCGGCTATGCGGTTACCGGCCACGTCCCGTGATATCCGCTCTAGACGAACTGCTCGACGCCGTCGGGACCCATCTGGTAACTGACGTGCGTGTTGCGGAACTCGGCCGAGCCGACGCGGCGCTGCTGCTCCTTGACCCGCCGCCGGCACTCCAGCGCCAGCCGGACCGCTCACTCTAACGAACAGTCCTCAACGAAGGGATCGCGTCACTTCCATCTGACCATTCTGATGACCTTGCCACTGGGCAACGCTTGGCTGGGTTCCTCACCGATATCGGTTCGGCATGGAAGGCGGCGACGGGAGAAGAGCGCAACCGCCTCGCCAGGCAACTTCTTTCTCAGGCCATCATCGAGGACAAAACGGTTATCGCTGTCGTGCCGCGGCCGGAAGTCACAACGTTCTTCGAACTGGTAAAGGTGAAAAGCAGGGATGCCGCCACTGGAGTTACCAGGGGCGGCATCGACTGTGGGGTTTCAACGGAAGCGACGGGGATCGAACCCGCGATCTCAGCCTTGACAGGGCTGCATGTTAACCACTACACCACGCCTCCACAGCGGAGCAGATGATAGCCGATGGCCTCCGGGAGCGTCAAGGAATCCACGGACCGCGTTAACGTTCCCGGGCTGTCTGGCTCACGGAACCGGCCCGCCTTGAGAGACCTTGCCGCCGGTGTCCTACCAGCCGTTGCGGGCGGGCTGCATCTCGACCCGGCAACCCGACCCTTTGACCAGGATGCCCGTCTGACAGCGCCTACCGCCGCCAGAAGGCCCACCACGGCGCATCACTCGACGGATCGCCGTCGCCGGACCCGCTCGACCCGCCGGAGGTCCGGGTCGTGTTGCGGTCGCGGTACTCCGCGTAGGGGAACAGCTCCCGCCGAGCCTCGCGCTCCTGCTCGAAGGCGATCACGCGGTCGATCACCGTCGCGGGTTCGGCCGTGGACCAGTCGAGGGCGTACGGCCCCCACTTCTTCTCCAGCCCGACGACGCGGACCAGGATCTCGCTCTCGTTCTCGGCCGGGCCGTCGATCGTGATGGCGTACGACCGCTGATCGGACCGAAGATCATCCGTCAGCGTGGAGCGGACCTCGTCGACCGTCTGGCCCCGATACTGCGGGTGCCAGAGGAACCGGGACGCGTCGGGGTGCTGCTCGGCGGGGGCGTCGGTCACGTCAGTCCTCCTGTTGCTGCCACCGGCGATCGTCACCGGCCATCGCCACGGCAGGCCGGGATTGGCGATACTCCCCCATCATCCCGCCAGACCGGCCGGGTTTCCACCCGACGGACGCGATTGCCTCCGTCCTGGCCGTGTCCCGACCCCTGTCCCGGAAAGGACCACGCGTGATCACCCAGATCGACCACATCGTCATCGGCGTCGATGACCTCGACCAGGCCGTCGCGGACTACCGGACCCTCGGGTTCACCGTCGTCCCCGGCGGCACCCACACCGGCGGCCTGACCCACAACGCCCTGATCGGGTTCGAGGACGGCTCGTACTTCGAACTGATCGCCTTCGTCGACCCGTCGCAGCGATCCGCCCATCGCTGGTGGGACGCGATCGCGGCCGGCGAGGGCGTGATCGACTTCGCCGTCGGGACCGATGACGGCGCCGCCGAGGCCAGCCGGATCGCCGGCGAGGGGTTGGCCAACGACGGCGCAGTCGATGGCGGCCGGCAGCGGCCGGACGGGCAGCAGGTCGGTTGGCGCAACCTCGTCGTCCCCAGCGCACGGCCGGCGGCGGGGCCGTTCATCATCGAGGACCGGACCCCGCGGGCACTCCGCGTCCCGTCCGGTGACGACGCCGTCCACCCCGGTGGCTTCCAGGCGGTCGATGGCCTGACGGTCGTCGTCGGCGATCTCCAGGCGGCCCGCCGGATCTACATGGCGCTGCTAGATGACGACGGCACCGAGATCCAGGCCTCGGTCGCTGGCAGCGCCGGCGCCTACCGCTTCCCGGTCGGCGACCAGTGGGTCGAACTCAACACGCCGGACGAGACCGAGTCGGCCCTCCGGGCGGCCCTGGACCGGCGCGGCCCGACGCCCTACACGGTCGTGCTCCGGACGTCGGACCGCTCGTTCGCCGGTCTCGACCCGCAGCTGACGCACGGCGTCCGGTTCGAGTTCAAGCAGTAGCGCGCCCTGCACCCCCAACCAGCGAGCGCAACGCGTCGACGAGCAAGGTGCCCGAGACGGCCCAGTCCCACCGCTGCGCCCACTCCGCTCGCCCGGCTCGCGTTGCCGCGTCCTGCTGATCGTGGCCCAGGGCGACGGTGATCGCGTCGGCCAGGGCCGCGGGGTCCGCGGCGTCGGCGACGATGCCGTGCGGTCCCGCCGCCTCCCGGAGCGCCGGCGTGTCGTTGATGACGACCGGGGTGCCGGCCGCCAGCGCCTCGATCACCGGGATGCCGAACCCCTCGTACCGGGCGGGGTAGACCATCGCCGCCGCGCCGGCGTAGAGGGTGGGCAGCACGTGGTCGTCGACATCGGGCAGGAAGATCACGTCGCCCGCGCGCTCGCGCCGCCGGAGCTCGGCCATGATCGCCTCGTTGCCCCAGCCCACCCTCCCCGCCACGACCAGCGGCAGCCGGTCGGCGATCGGGAGCCGATCCAGCGCCGCGAACAGGGTGAGGTGATTCTTTCGCGGTTCCAGCGAGCCGACCGTGAACAGGTAGGCCTCCGGCAGGCCGAGCGCCGTGCGCATCCCCGGGTCTGGCGGCCGGGCGACGAAGAAGCGCCCGTCGACGCCGTTCGGGACGACGCTGATCCGCTCCGGACGGACGCCAGCCCGCTCGATCAGGTCGATCCGAGAGCTTTCGGAGACAGTGACGATGTGGGCGGCGGCGGCCACCTGACGGTCGGTGACGGCCCGGAGGTAGCTCAGCAGCTTCGGCGGGTAGAGCTCGGGGTGGACGAGGAAGGCGAGGTCGTGGATCGTCGGCACCCTCGGGGTCCTGCCGGACGGGGCGACGGCGAGGTCGGGGCTGTAGACGACGTCGGCCCGGCTCCGGGCCAGCAACTGGATCGGGACGGGCAGGCGGGCGCGGTGCCAGAGCCGGGTCGCCCAGGCGTCCGGGACCGGCAGGCGGCGGATCGCGACGCGGTCGCGTCCCTCCAGCCCGGCGACCGCGTCATCGAGGAACGGCGATGCCCCACCGCTAGACCGGGCGTAGGCCAGCGTCCAGTCGATGACGTCGTCCGCCAGGATCGCCGCCCGGACGACGTTGCGGGCGTACCGGCCGATCCCGGCACCCTGGTTCATGGCCGCGCTGTCATCGACCACGACACGCATCGCGCGGCCGGACCTACTGGGCCGGGACGACGGTGCCACGGACCGTCTCGGCGACCTCGCGCCGCATCCGGAGGAGATAGAGGACCGAGCCGACGCCGATGATGCTCCAGTAGCCGATCACCCGGTCGAGCAGCGTGATTGCGAGGGCGAGGTCGGCGTCGAGGCCGATCACCTGCGAGGTCAGGATGACGGTCATACCGCCCTCGACGACGCCGAGGCCGGCCGGGGTGAAGGGCAGTGCGGTCAGCAGCGAGGCCATCAGCGCGACGAAGACGGCCGTCGGGAACGAGACGTCGGCCCCGAGCGCGAGGCAGACGAGGTAGAGCCGCAGCCCCTCGCTGGCCCAGATGACGAAGCCGACGCCGAGAAACTTCTCCGGCCGCCGCAGCGAGGCGAAGATGGCGCCGTGGAGCCGGACGTACTGCTCCCGGAGCCGCTCCGGCAGGCGCTGCTCGATCCGGTCGCGGACGAACCAGAGCACCGACACGCCGACGATGGCGACCGCGAGCAGGGCGGTGCCGCCGATGACGGCGTTGTCGGCCTGCCCGGGCAGGTGCGTGCCGAAGACGACCACGGCCGCGACGATCATGGCCAGGAACAGCGCGATCAGATCGATCAGCCGCTCGGTCAGGATCGTGCCGAAGGTGGAACTGAACGGCGCCTTCGTATCCTTCTTGAAGAGGTAGCTCCGGACGGCGTCGCCGAGCTTGGCCGGCACGATGCAGTTGGCGAACCAGGAGATCAGGTAGATCTCGAGGAAGCGCGGCAGCTTCGGGATGTGGTAGCCGTGCCGCTCGTCGATCCCGACCCTCGCCAGCATCGCCTTCCAGCGGAACGCCCGGACGATGAAGCCGAGGTAGAAGACGGCGAAAGCGGCCGCGTAGATGAACGGGTTGGTCTCGCGGACGTTGTCCCAGACCTGGGCCGGGTCGATGTCGAGACGGAGGATGAAGAAGACGGCGATCCCGATCGCGATCGCGAACGAGATCAGGGTCTGGGGCTGCATGAACCGCTTGCCGAGGCTCGTCGGCGGGACGGCGGATCCCTGCTCCCGCTCGGCGTCCAGTGCCTCCTGGACCGCCTGTTCCTCGGCGTTCCGCGATGCGCCGGGTTCGCCGGGCCCGTCGTGGTCGCGCTCGAGGACCGGTCGCGGTCCGGTGGCTGATCGGGTATCGGTCACGCGGACACCTGTTCCTGTTCCTGCCCGGTCTCGGCGGACTTGCCCTGCTCCAGGCGCACACGCTCCGCGAGCGCCCAGACGAGGCTCAACTGGATCGGCAGCACGCCGACATGAAGATAGTCGAAGAGATTATGGGTGGCTACGGCAACCGACACCCCGATCACCCCGATCACGATGATCCGGTCGCTCCCCCGCACCGCCCGCCAGCGTGAACGCAGCCGGATGGTGACGGTCACGATAAGCGCAAGGTAGGCGCCGAAGCCAATCAGCCCACTCTGGGCCGCGACCTGGATGTAGGCGTTATGGGCATGGCTACGGGGGATGCGGAAGCGCCAGACCTCGGTGTACTCACGGTACCTGGCGTCGAAGTTCCCCGCCCCGACGCCCAGCCAGGGGTTGTCCTCGGCCATGTGCAGCCCCGCCCGATAGTGCGCCAGCCGCTCCTGGACGGCCCAGTTGGCCGGCGTGACGTTGACCGGCGTGGACGAGGTGCTGATCCCGAGCGCCTCCGACCCGAACCGGAGCGCGACCCGGTCGCCGACCGGCGTCAGGATCGCGAGCAGGACGATGGCGAAGGTCGCGATGATGAACGTCCAACGATAGACGCCGCCGAGCAGCAGCGCGACGACGGCCAGCCCGAGGGCGAGGCCGATCCAGCCGCCGCGGGACTGGGTCAGGATCATCGCCAGGCCACCCGCCGCCGTCGCGGCCGTCGCCAGCAGCCCGACCCACCACGGGATCGTCCGGGCGATGAGCGGCACCCGGTCGCGCAGCCACGGCGTGACGCCGACCAGCCAGGCCCCGCTGATCGCGGCCAGCAGCGGCACGGTCATCTCAAGGTACTTGGCGAACGAGTTCGGCCCACCGAACGTCGCATAGGCCCGCAGCAGCCCACCGACCTCATACGACGACGGCCCCATGTCCGCGGCCACCTGCCAGAGCGCGTACCCCGTCAGCGCGATCGTGCAGCCCGCCATCACCGCGACGATCCGCCAGGCGTGGGCCGGCGTCCGGATGGCCTGCGACGCGACGACGAAGATCGCCAGCCCGTTGGCCCAGACGTAGACCTCGTCCGACCAGGCCGCGAGATCGACCGCCTGGACGACGGAGAACAGGGCGGCGAGGACGCAGGCGGCCAGCGGCCAGGCGATCGGCGACTGCCGCAGCGGCTCCCGCAGGGCGAACACCCGCAGCGACCAGCCGACCACGACGCCGATCACGAGGGCGTTGGGGATCGTGACCGTCGCCCCACCGGACGTCCAGGCCAGCACGTCGTTGAGCGCCAGCGACGCCGCCAGCAGCGTGATCGCCCAGGCCGGCGACAGCGCCGCGATGATCCCGATCGCGCCGGCCGCGCAGAGCAGGATCGAGCCGGGGAACGGGACCGTCACCAGCAGCGCGACGGCACCCACCGCAAGGAGCGGCGGTAGCCAGGTCAGACCCTGCAGCCGGTCAGGGCCGGTCGGGCCGATCGAGCCCGGCACGGGCACCACGCGGGGAGCGGTCACAGGCGACCGGCCGGGTTGAGGTCGACCTGCCGCCGGCGGCGCAGATAGCCCCGGCGCAGGGCGAGTACGAAGAGCATCTCCCGGATCGCCAGGAACAGCAGGACGACCCCGGCCACCGCCAGGACGACGATCGGCCACAGCGTCGGCAGGTCCCGCACGACGACCAGCCCCCCGACCGTGATCTGCCCCTCCTGGATGAGCTCCATCGTGACGGTGTGCGGCCCGGGGTCCAGCCCGGTCGCGATCGGCTGGGAGGAGTCGAAGGCGAACGGGTACGACAGGTCGAGGACCGAGGCCGTCCCGGCGCTCGTCTCGTCGGGCGGCAGGCCGGGGACGGGGCCGCCGTCGAGCCGGACCCGGACCAGGCCGCTGGTCGGGCCGTAGACGACGTTGGCGATCAGGCCTGACCCGTCGAACCGGATCTCGACCAGCGAGCCGACGTCCGGGCTGGTCTGGTACTCGGGCTCGGCCGCCTGCGCGGTCCAGCTCCCCGTCAGGGTTACGGCCGGCGCGGTCAGCGGGGTGTAGCCGGTGGGGGCGAGCGCCGTCAGATCGGCGGCCCCGTTCCCGATCGCGGTCAGAGTGGCGGTCGGCTGGCCATCGACGACCAGCGCCCGGCCGGGGTCATCGTCCCCCTCGGCGGTCACGTCCCAGAGGAAGGCGAGACCCATCCAGGGCCATTCCGACCGCATCCGGTGCAGGGCGGCGACCGTGTACTGGGTCTGCTCCGGCGCCGTCACCCCGCCGGGAGACGTCGTCCAGCCGAAGCGGCTCGCCCAGACCGGTGTCGCCTCGTCCGCCTCCTCGATCATGACTTCGCGGGTCAGGATCGCCCGGGAGATGTTGATCCGGTCCGGCGCGACCTGCCGGTCGAACGGCGAGCGGTCACCACCGTCGGTGATCACGGAGACGACGTCGAAGAAGTCGGCCGCCCGGGAGCGGTAGAGGGCCCGGAGGAAACTGAGGTCGTCCGGCCCGTTGCCCGGCGCGACGGCCAGTTCGGCCAGCACGATCTGGACACCGGGGGACGACATCCGGGCGGCGTTGGCCGACTCCCCGAGCAGCGTCGCGTAGCCGACCGGGTCCGGCGTCTGGCCGCCCCAGTGGGCCGGGTCGTTCGGTGCGTCCCAGATCTGCAGGAACGGCAGCCGGCCGCTGAACTGCGTCATCAGCCCCTGGACGAAGCCGTACATGTCGGTCGGGTCGGCCGGCGGCGTGTCGAGGGCGGCGTCCGTGGCGGGGCCGCTCTGTAAGGCCCAGTCCGGCGTGTCGACGACCGTGACGACCGGCGTGATCCCGGCCACCTCGAGCGCGGCGACCGTCGCCTCGAGGTCGTCCCAGGCGTAGGCACCGGGTTCGGTCTCGAGGTCGGCCCAGCGGAGCGGCATCCGGACGTAGCGGAGGCCGCTCCCCGCCATCCGGTCGATCACCGCGGCCCGGTCGTCCGCGCCCAGCGCGAGGAGATCCTCGTTGGCGGCGGGGGCGTTACCGACCGGCTGGACGACGAAGGGGGCGTTGGCCGAGGTCTCGACGCCGCGGTGGAGGTAGTTGTCGGAGATCCCGGCCACGCCGAGCAGCAGCGCACCGACGAGGCCGACGATCAGCGCGCCCCAGATCCGGGCGGCATCCGGCCGGTCGCCCGCCCGCCGCAGCAGTTCCCCGACGATCCCGCCGGCGAACCGGGCGCCGGGCGGGGTCGGCCGCGGGCGGTGCCGCCGGACGTGACTGCCGAGGTCGGTCGTCGCAGCCATGACCGGCACGTCGCCCACTGATCGGCGACCACGGCGATCGGTGTCCCGACTCCCGACGCCGCGCCGGGAACGACGGCCGCGGTCCTCGAAGACGGGCTCGGCCTCGGGGTAGGCCCGGGAGGGAGGCCGGGTGACCGCGGGAGTCAGGTCGCCGCGCCGCTGCCCGGAGGCACGGCGAGCGGCGGACGGCTGGCTGTCCCGGTCGGTGCGTTCGCGCCGGCTCGGGGGTCCTCCCTGCAACAGTCCCTGTCCCATCACACCGGCCACGACCGCCGGGACACCGGCCCATGCCTCGCGCACGGACGATGCGGCTCCCGGCACTGCTCGACGATTCGGTGGGTGAGTATAGGCGAGGGGTTGAAGGCCAGGATTCCCGGGCTGACGACCTCGGGCTGTCCGCACCGGGTCGCGGCGTTCGGATCGACGATCGGCAGGCCGGGCCGGTGGTCCCGCGACACGGTGACCCTCCATTCACCGGCGTACCGCTCACGGGCGTACCGCGTCCTGCAGCCGCCCGCCCTGGTCAACCAGGACGCCGCCATACCGAGCCTCCACTGTGGCTGAGACCTCCTAATGGGGATCGCGATCTTCCGCCACGGCGTCCGGGGCTGGCGCCGGGCCGCCCCGCTCCTGCCGATCGCGATGTACGTCGCGGTCGTGCTGACGGTCAACCACTTCTTCCTCGACGGCATCGTCGGCAGCGCGATCGTGGCCGTGGCGCTGGCCCTCGCCGAGCGGCTGAGCCGGAACGCCGAGGCGGCGGAGCCAATCGCCGGTCGGGTCAGCGCCCAGGCCTCAGCCACTACCGATCCCGCGTCGAAGCCCTTCACAAACCACTGGGAAGGGCTTCGACACAATCATCGCGTCAACGGGCACTGGAACGGGACATGCACCGAACCGGAGGATGTCGGAGCACCGACTCCGCCCGATCACCCGCCTCGCGAGGTCGCCGCCAGCCCGATGGTCATTGCCCTTCCCCGCATTGCCCGCGCGATCCCGCGCCCCCTCCGGTCCCTCTGGGCGCTGGTCGTCCGTCACGGTCTCGTCCTCTGGCTGACGCTCCTGACGATCCTGGCGGCGGCGTTCGTCCTGCGCGAGCGCGAGCAGGTCGCCCAGATCGCGGGCATCCTCCGGGACGCCGACGGCCGCTGGGTCGCCGTCGCCGTCGGGATCGAGATCGGGCTGGTCGTCCTGACCGGCTTCGCCTATCAGGCCCTGCTCCGGCGGCTCGGCCACCGGATCGGCGTGCCGGTGCTGGCGATCGTCCACCTCCGCCGCGTCCTCGTCGGGACGGTGACGCCGTTGGGTGGCCCGGCCTCGCTGTACGTGCTGGTCCGGTCCCTGGCGCGGAGAGGCGTCCGGACCGAGGACACCCTCCTCTGCGCCGCCCTGCGCAGTCTGACCGGGTACGCCGCCTTCCTGGTCCTCCTGCTTCCTGCGATCGTGTTCAGCCACCCGACCCGGACGATCGTGGCCGGGGCGATCGGCCTGTGCGTCGCCTTCATCATCGGGATCGGCGCCCTCGCCTGGCTGCTGCGGGCCGCGGACGGTCCGCGGCCCTGGGAACACCGGGTGCCGCGGCGACTCACCGCCCCGATCGAGCGCATCCGGGGGCACGGCCTGACGGCGGCCGACCTGCAGCGCCCGTTCACGCTGGCCCTCGCGATCCGGCTCAGTGGCGCGGCGATGCTCTACGTCTGCCTGCGGGCCGTCGGCCAGACGCCGGATGTCAGCGTGGCCCTGATCGCCTACGTCGTCGGCCTGCTCTTCCTCCTGATCGCGCCGGTCTTCGGCGGGATCGGCGTGGTCGAGGTCGCGACGGCGGTCGCGCTGGAGCGGCTCGGGGTGCCGGCCGCCCCGGCCCTGGCGGCGGCCCTGCTCTGCCGGCTGACCGAACTCTGGCTTCCGCTCGGTCTCGGCCTGATCGCCCAGCTCGTCGAGACCCGTCGCGCCCGTGGTGCCCATGCCGGCGACACGCCGCAGGCCGGCCACACCGCCCGGCCGATCCCGCCCGGCATCGGCCATGGGGTTGCTCAGCCGCCACGCCGCCAGACGCCACGGGTCGCCGGGGAGCCGTCGTAGGCTGACCCGCATGACGAGAACCGTCCCTCTCGAAGGTGGGGTCGCGGTCTGTCCAGAGCGCTCTGGTCGCCCCGGAGCAGACCTCCCCCCAGCATCTCCCCGGCTCCCCGTCGCGCTCCGATCGGCTGCGACAGGCCCGCTTCGCTGCCCAGGGAGGGGAGCAGGGATGTCAACGCGGATGACCGGCGAACGATTTCGAGATCCGGGCGGCGCAACTCCCCTCTCCGGGCCCCTGCGGAGCCGCAGCGCAGCGAGCGCCGCATGGGGCGGGTGAGCGAGCAGGTGAGCCGGAGAGGGGTCGGGGGAGCGGTCCGCTCCGCCACCGCGCAAGTCCGCCGGACACCGTCGCATGGCCATCAGCCCAGGAACATCAGCGTCGCGGCCAGTAGCGTAACGACGAGCACGACCGGCGTCACGACCATGGCGACGCGCAGGTAGTCCCGCGTGGTCACCATGACACCGCGCGACCGCAGTTGGTCGAGCCAGAGGATCGTCGCCAGCGAGCCGAACGTCGTCAGGCTCGAGCCGATGTTGGTCCCGATCAGCGTCCCGACCGCGAGGGCGTCGCCAGCGGCATCACGGGCCGGGGGCAGGAACGACAGCGCCAGCACGGCCATCGGCAGGTTGTTGATCACGTTGCTGCCGACGGTCGCGACGAGGGCGCTCCCCCAGAGGGCGGCAACCGGGTCGCCAGGCAAGGGCACCGTCACCCCATCGAGCAGCGTCCCCTCGACGCCGCGGACGAGCAGTGTCATCGCGGCGACGAAGACGAAGACGTTCCACGACACCGCCCCGACGGCCGCCCGGACGGTCAGCCGTCGGGTGACGAGCCCGGCCGCGACGAGGACGGCGGCCCCGGTCAGCGCCGGCCCGGCCAACGCCCGGTCGGCCAGCCCGAACCCGACCAGCCCTCCGAGCGTGACGAGCACCCCGGCCGCGACCCCGACCAGCCACGGGTCGACGGGCGGGAACCCGTCCCCGGCGGCGGCGAAGCGGCGCGGGATCCGGCCCCGGAAGAGCAGGGCGAGGACCAGCCCGGTCGCCGCCACGGCGACGAGGTCGAGCGACCACATCATCGCCGCGAACCCGCCGAAGTCCAGCCCCAGCCGCCGGTACATGAGCAGGTTGCTCAGGTTGCTGACCGGCAGCAGCAGCGAACCGATATTGGCGACGAAGACGCAGGCGAACAGCATCGGCAGGGGGTCGAGCTGGCGCCGGACGGCGAGCCGATAGACGATCGGCGTCAGCATGATCACGGTCGTGTCCAGCGAGAGCAGCGCCGTCACGATCGCCGCCAGGGCGACTACGGCGGCGAACAGGGCCGGCCCCGACCCCCGGGCCAGGACCGCGCAGCCCTCGGCCAGCCAGGCGAAGACCCCGGCCCGGTCCGCCACCCACGAGAGCAGCATCATCCCGAGCAGGAACAGCAGCACGTCGGCGGTCTGCTCGACGGTCGCCCGGATGTCGTCCAGCCCGGCCGCGCCGACCGCGACCACCAGCAGCGCCCCGACCGCCGCCGGCCAGGCCTCGGACCGGCCCCACGGCCGAATCAGGATCCCGGCCAGCGTCCCGACCAGGATCACCGCGACGGCGATGTCCTGGGTCATGGCCGGGCGGGGTTCAAGCGCGACGCGACGCGAATTCCCACGACGTGCCCTCCGGGAAGAGTCGTCGCTCGAGCGCCTTCTGGCGCTCGCTCGCGGCGAGGTACGTCTGGTGGTGGGCCGGGTCGGGGGTGAAGCGGCGGGTGTGGCCCTCGGTGGCCCAGTCCGGCGCCGCCTCGATGTCCGGGTAGATCCCGGCCCCGACCAGCGCGACGATCGCGGCCCCGGCGGCCGACGCCTCGTCCTCGGCCGGCAGCGCGATCACCGGTTCGCCGAGGACGTCGGCCGTCATCTGGAGCCACGGGTCCGAACGCAGGATCGCGCCGCCGTTGGCGATCACCATCGGCGCCTCCCCGGACATCGGGATCAGGCGGCTGGCGATCAGCCCGAACCGGTAGACGACGCTCTCCATCGCGACCCGGAGCAGGTCGGCCTTCGTCGTCGCCAGCCGCAGCCCGACGATCGTGCCCCGGGCGTGGTCGTTCCAGGTCGGACTGCGCTCCCCGGCCAGGAACGGCAGCATCGTCAGACCGTGGCTGTCCGGCGCGAGCCCGCAGGCCGCGGCGAGATCGTCGCCGCCGAATGCGGTCCCGAGCAGGTCCATCAGCCACTGCGTCGTATTGCCGCCGTTGCTGAGCGCCCCGCCGAGGACGTAGCGCTGGCCGTCCAGCCGATAGGCCCAGAGCCCCTCGGGAACCCGGACCTGCCCGGCCCGGGCGATCATCCGCAGCGCGCCGGACGTCCCGAGCGTCAGCGCCAGCCGGCCGGGCCGGACCGCGAACGACCCGACGTTGGCGGCGGCGCCGTCGCCGATCGCCGGGAACCACGGCACTGCCGCCAGCGCCGGCCAGCGCCGGGCCCACTCGTCCCGCAGGGGCCGTAACGGCTGGTCGCGCTCGGTCAGCCCGGGCAGGGCGGCGATGTCGATCCCGGCGGCCTCGGCCATCCCGGCGTGCCAGCGGTTGTCATGGACGGCCAGTAGCCCGGTCCCCGAGGCCATCGAGATCGAGGTCCGGCCGTCTCCCGCCAGCCGCTCGAACAGGAAATCGGTGAAGGAGCACCAGCGCGTCGCCCGCCCCCACCACGCCGGCCGCTCCTCCCGGACCCAGCGGAGCTTGGCCGGCCAGTACGAGGAGTGGATGAACGTCCCGGTCTCCTGGTGGACCCGCTCGGCGTCGAGCTCGTGCCGGAGATCGTCCACCTGCTTCCCGGAGCGGCTGTCGGCCCAGATCAGGACGGGGGTCACCGGCTCGCCATCGGCCCCCACCCCCATCAGGCTGTGCCAGAACGACGTCGTCCCGACGGCGGCGATCCGCCGGGCCGCCTCCGGCCCGACCGCCGCCAGCACCCCGTCGACGCACCGCACGACCAGGTCGACCAGCACCTGGGCATCGACCTGGACGCCGCCGTCGGCCGTCGTCTCGAGCGGGTACGTGAGTTGCTGCTCGCTGCCGTCGAGGGCGCGGACCCGCGCGTCGTAGACGAGCGCCCGGAACGACGAGGTGCCGAGATCGAGGGCGAGGACGAGGGGCGATTCCGCTGCGGCGGGGGCAACCGACGGCATGGCCGGTGGGTCTCCTTGGCGTGGGGCCACCGCCGGACGCGGTGCCGACGGCCGGCGACGACTGGTTCGGGGAGACGCCCCGGAAAGACGAGTGCCGACCGTCGGCAGCCAACGGTCGGTGCCAGCCCGTCAGGTTCCGAAGGATAGCGATTGGTGGAAGAGCCCGCCAGCCGTCGCATCGACCGGAACGGCCGGCACTCCGGCCCGTCGAGCGCTCCAGTCGGGCCGGTGCCGGCGACGGGAACGCTCCGGGTCGGACGGTTGCGCGAGAACCGGAGGGATGAGACGGTCCTATTCGTCTCAACAGCCGAACGGGTCCGTAATCTTGCGGATGGGCGACGATCGGGCTGGGTCGTATGGTGTAGCCAGCAAGACCCTTCCTGCCCAGCGTGGCTCGGGACATCCCGACCGACGCCCATTTCACGGACTGTGAGGACCGTATGGAGGACATCGTCCTGAATCACCGGGCGATCACCGCCAGCGACCTGCGTCTGCGCTCGCTGATCGCCCAACTCACCGCGAGCGAGTTGACGGAGGCGATCGGCCTGCTGGAGGACCTGATCGCCGACCGTCAGCATCGGCCGGCCCGCGCCGATGACGTCACGGAGCCGATGCTTCGCCTGGTGGTCATCACCGACTAGCCGGCGACCGGGCCCCGACCGGTCGAATCGTCCCCGCGAGCCAGGCGGGAGTCCCCCGGGGGACTCCCGCCTGGCTCGCGCACGTCTTCACACCGACCCGCCGATCCGTCCGCCACGCTCCCGGCGACGCACATGTCCCCTTCCCGCAGAGTTCTCCTCTGGGTCGCCGTGCGGATAACGTACAGTACGGACACCTGCGGCGCGTGGTCCACGCGGCGGTCGTACGGGTGATGGGGGGCAAGCGGGGATGATGGCCAGGATGAGCGGGTCGGGATGGATTAGGCGGATCACGGGGGTGGCGATCGCGGCGACGGTCGTCGTCATCGGCATGGCCGTCGGGGCGATCGTGTCTGCCCCCGCCACGTCGGCCCAGGCGGCGCCGGCAGGGCAACCGACCGTCGTCGACGTCGATTCCCTGACCTTTCGCCAGGCCCCGGGCCTCGACGGCGCCGTCATCGCCTGGCTCCCGTACGGGACGGACCTCACCCTGACCGATGGCCCGGTCTCGGTCGACGGGTATGACTGGTTCCAGCTGGAGCAGGGCGGCACGACCGGCTGGGCCGTCGAGGGCTTCACGCTGACCGATCCGGGCGCCGGCGGCGACGTCGGGCTCACCACGGGCGTTCCCGCCGCGCAGACCGTCTGGACGGTGACCGCCGGGTTCCTCGAGATCCGGTCCGGCCCATCGATGGCATCCGGGGTCGCCCTGATCGCCACGCACGGGAGGCGGCTCACCCAGACCGGGGACCGGGTCGAGGTGGACGGCCTGATCTGGTACCCGGTCGACGACATCGGCTGGGTCGGTGGGCAGCGGGATGGCGAGAGCGGCGGGATCTTCCCGGAACAGTACCCGCGCTACGTCACCGCCGACGTCCTCAACGTCCGGTCGAGCGCCGGGCTCTCCGGAGCGATCCTGCTGACCCTGAGCGCGGGCGACGCGGTCAACGTCTTCGACTCGACCCGGGCTGCGGACGGGACCGACTGGTTCGCCGTCGATGAGGACGGAACGCTCTGGGTGGCCGCCGAGTATCTGACGATCAGCCCACCGGACGGGCCCTGAGCCAGGAGAAACATCGTTCTGCTCGTCGGTCGGCTCAACCGGGGGCTGAAGCCACCCGGCTCAGGGGTGATTGGCGACGATGTGGGCAACAGGCGACGGTGAGTAGGCATGCCGAGCAGGGTTCGTTGTCATCGAGGGCCAACGAGCGAGTGCCCTGGACTGGGCAATACTGGTTGTTGGCCGGCTTCGGCCGCCAGCGTGATGTCGAATGGGATGAATCGTGCACCTCGGGTTGCTCTTCAATCGGTTCGGTCTGGCGGGACGGGCGATGGCCGACGTGGCCCGGCGAGCCGAGGCGTCCGGGGTCGCCGCCCTCTGGGTGATGGACCACGTCCAGCAGATCCCCTGGCAGGGGTCGGCCGAGGACCCGGTGCTCGAGTGCTACACGGCGCTGGGTTTCCTCGCCGGGGTGACGGAGCGGGTCACGCTCGGGGCACTGGTCAGCGGCGTGGCTCTGCGTGACCCGGCCATGCTGGTCAAGGCCGTGACGACGCTCGACGTCGTCTCCGATGGCCGCGGCGTCTTCGGGGTCGGGGCCGGGTGGTACGAGCGCGAGGTCGCGGCGCTCGGCCGGACGATGCCGCCGATCCCGGAGCGGTTCGACCTGCTCGAGGACACCCTGCGGCTGGCCCGGAGCACCTGGGCCGGCGAGTCGGGCCCGTTCGCCGGCAAGGGCCTGTCCCTGCCCGAACGGCTCCCGTTCCCGCGACCGGTCCGGTCCCCCGGCCCGCCGATCCTGGTCGGCGGGAGCGGCGAGCGGCGGACGCTCCGGCTGGTCGCCCGATATGCCGACGCCTGCAACCTTTCCTTCGCCCACAGCGATCTGGCCGGGGTCGCGGCGAAGATCGATGTCCTCCGCCACCACTGCGCCGAAGCGGGCCGCGACCCGGCTGAGATCCTGATCACCACGACCCGGACCTTCGGCCAGCCGGAGACGGAGCCGGACGCCGACCGCCTGATCGCCTTCCTGGGTGAGCTGACCGCCCTCGGGGTCGGCCAGCACATCTTCACGCTCGACGACCCGACCGACCCGGCCGTGTGGGATCTGCTCTCCCGGCGTATCATCCCGGCAGCGATCGGCCTTGCACCGGGGGAGGACAGATGACGAGCGTGGAGCAGTTCCGGCAGCTGTACCAGTACGACGCCTGGGCCAACCGGCGCGTCTGGGCCTGCGTCATCTCCCTGACGGACGAGCAGTACACCCGGGACCTGGGGTACTCGATCGGGCCGATCCGCACCCAGGTCCTGCACACGATGGCGGTCCAGTCGTGGTGGATCCACTACCTCGCCACCGGCGAGATCCGCTATCTCGACCATGCTGACTACCCGACCCGCGATACCGTCCTGCCGGGCTGGGACCGCGTCGAGGCCGCGACGACCGCCTACCTCGCCGACCTGTCCGACGATGACCTCGGGCGGATGGTCCGGCCCGACCACTGGGGCGATGCCGAGCCGGCGATCGCCGTCTGGCAGGCGCTGTTCCAGGTCATCAACCACGGCACGGACCACCGCGCCCAGACCCTGGCCGGCATCCACCGGCTCGGCGGCACGACGGCCACCCAGGATTTCCTGCACCAGGTCTGGGGCGATGCCGCGACCGACCTCGCCTGAGTGGGGATCGACGTGATGTCGACGGATCACGATCGCGAGCTGTTCGCCTACGACGCGTGGGCGAGCGAGCGAGTCTGGTCCTGCCTGGAGACCCTCACCGACGAGCAGTTCGCCGCCGAGCTGCACTATTCGGTCGGGTCGCTCCGCATGCAGACCGTCCATGTCCTCACGAACCAGTCGTTCTGGGTCGGTTTCCTGGCGACCGGGGAGCGCCGGTTCGTGGACTACGACGACTTCCCGACGCGGCCAGTGATCCGGGCGGCCTGGGAGCAGGTCGACCGCGAGACCCGCGTCTATCTCGACACCCTGGCGGCGGCCGACCTCGACCGGATGGTGCTGCCGGAGCACTGGTCCCGTCGGGGCCGGACACCGTTCGCCGTCTGGCAGGGGCTGACCCAGCTCATCAACCACAACACGGACCACCGGGTCCAGATGCTGGTGGGGATCCACCGTCTCGGCGGTCGGACCGTCGCTCAGGACTCCCTCACGTACGTCGGCGAGACGGCATCGTCCTGACCCGTCGTCGCCAGCCCGACGGCTGATCGGGCGATGTCAGGCGTCGAGGGTGTCACTCCCGACCACGGCCCGACCGGCCCCGAGGAGCGCCAACGAATGATCGGCGATGCCGCACGCCGCCTGGTCCACCCCTGATCCCGCCCGGAACGCTGGTCGCACCGGTCCGTCCGAGCGCCGACGGGATCGGCGATGATGCCGTCCAGTCCCGCTGCCCACCCAGCCTGGAGCACCCATCCGCATGCCCGTGATCCTGCCCGACGCCGTCCGTGCGTTCCTCGATGAGCGCCGTTTCGCCACCCTCGCCACGATCGAGCCGGACGGCGCCCCCCAATTGACCGTGATGTGGTACCTGCGCCGCGGCGACACGATCGTCTTCAACACCGAGGCCGGCCGACAGAAGGAGCGCAACCTCCGGCGGGACCAGCGCATCGCCCTCTGCGTCGAGGACGGCTACCGCTACGTCTCGGTCAACGGCACCGTCGCGGTGATCGACGACCAGGCCGTCGCCCACGCCGACATCCGCGAACTGACCGCCCGCTACGCCGACCCCGGCACCGAGGACGCCTTCTACGATCGCAACTTCCGGGGCTGCGCGCGGGTCAGCTATGTCCTGACGATCGACCGGCTGCGGTCGTCCGGCCTCGAGACCGGGCGGTGAACGCCCGATCCGCGAAGGAGAGACCGATGCCCGCCGACCCATCGACTCCGGAACCCACGCTCCGCCTGGCGACGATCGACGACCTCGACGGCATCCTCGCCGTGCACCTCGCCTCCCGGGAGGCTGCCTACCGCGGACGCCTGCCCGACGACGCGATGGACCGTGAGTCCGTGGACGAGCGTCGGAGCCGCTGGGTGGGCCGCCTGACGGGCGACGACCCACATAGCCTGACACTGGTCGCGGAGATCGACGGCCGGATCGCCGGATTCTGCCGGGCGGGCCCGGACACGTCGGACCCGACCGGGAAGACCGGTCAGGTCAAGCTGCTCTACGTGGATCCCGGCGCGCAGGGACACGGGCTGGGCCGGGCGCTGCTCGACCGGACGACGGCGATGATCGCGGGATACGGGTTCAGCCGCGCGACGCTCGGCGTCTACGTCTTCAACGACGCAGCGATCCGCTTCTACGAGCACCTCGGCTGGGTCCGGTTCGGGACGACGGAGCTGCCCGGCCCCTCCGGCACGCCGATCAGAAGCGATCTGTACGGGAAGGATCTGACGAGACTCGATCGTGATCGGCCAGCGAGCGTCTGACCATTGAGCGCGGGTCACGCCGAGCCGACCCGTTCGTTGCGTCACGATGCCATACGGCGACCATATGTCACCGTCGCTACGATGTCGCTGATACCGGTTCGCCGCGACCTTCAGATAGGAGGAAGAGCGGCGACCGACGTGAGGGCGTCCATGTCCACCCCGACCTTCGACCGATCACCTGACCGTGCCGCGCATTCCGGCGCTACGTTGCCCGTCTCCCAGGGGCGAACCAGCCGGCGGACGCTCGTCGGAGCCGGTGCCTCGACGGCGGCCGCGGCCGCCCTGTTCGCCCTGATCGATCGGGGAGCCGGCGCCCAGGATGCTCCCGCGACCCAGCCGGCCGGCGGAGCCCCGCCGAGCGGCGACCAGGGCGGGATGCCCGCCGGTGGGGCACCGGGTGGTGGCGAGTCGGTCACGGATGAATTCGTCGGGGTCACGACCGACGGCACCGTCATCCCCGATCTCTACCCGATCCAGCCAACCGGCCTCCCGCTGACCGCCGTCCGGGAGGCCGCCGAGGCGTTCATCGCCACGCTGACGGATGAGCAGCGCACGGCCGTCCTCTACGCCGTGGACGACGTCGAGTGGCGCCAGTGGAGCAACATCGACGGCTACCAGCGGCAGGGCATCAGCATCCGGGAGATGACCGACGGGCAGCGAACCGCCGCGATGGGTCTGCTCGAAGCGTCGCTCAGCGCCGGCGGCTACACCAAGGCCGACACGGTCATGAAGCTCAACCACACCGAGGGTGAGCTGATGGGCGACTTCGACGGGTTCGACGAGGATCTCTACTGGTTCACGGTCATGGGGACGCCCTCGGACACCGATCCCTGGGGCTGGCAGATCGACGGGCACCACCTGGTGATCAACTCGTTCGTCCTCGGCGACCAGGCCGTGATGGCGCCGGTCTTCATGGGCTCCGAACCGACCGTCGCCCCGGAGGGGACCGACTACGCCGGGCTGTCCGTCCTGCTGGATGAGCAGGACACGGGGCTGGCCCTGATCCAGACCTTCACCGAGGAGCAACTCGCCGTCGCGGTGATCTCGACCGAGAAGGCCGGCGAGGATCTCCAGGCCGGCGCCTTCGCCGACAACGCCGTCCTCGCCTACGCGGGCATCGTCGCGACCGACCTGACCGACGAGCAGCAGGCGCAACTCCTCGACGTGGTCGAACAGTACGTCGGCAACCTCGAGGACGGCCACGCCACCGTGAAGATGGACGAGGTCCGGGCGCACATCGAGGAGACCTTCTTCGCCTGGATCGGTGAGACCGGCGACGACGCGGTCTTCTACTACCGGATCCAGAGCCCGGTCATCCTGATCGAGTTCGACCACCAGTCGCCCGGGCCGCTCGGGCGGGCGTCGGACTACTACCAGGGCGCGTCCGGCCCGCAGAAGGCGCATGTCCACACCGTCATGCGGACGCCGAACGGCAACGACTACGGCAAGGACCTCCTCGGCGAGCATTACGCCACGAGTGCCCACCACGGCGGCGGCGCACTCGCCGGCGTCGGCGGGATCGCCGGGTTCACGGCCGTCGCCGGCGGCGCGGCGGGTCTCCGGAACCTCCTGCCGCCGCGCTATCAGGGCGGTGCTCCGGTCAGCGACGCCCCGATGGGCTCGGCCGACCTCGTCTACGACGCGGACGGCGCCGTCGCCTGGGACCGGATCTGGGGCGACTTCTGCGATCTCGCCCTGGCTGGCGGTCCGCGCCACCGGGCGACCTGGCTGGCCGCGCCGTCGGCCGATGCGGTCCGAGCCGACCCCGAGGCCCAGGGACGCGTCCTGGCCGAGCTGGATCGGGGGCTCTCGCTGACGACCGGCTGGGCCGTCCGCCGCAACGTCCGCCCGGGCTGGATCGGGATCGACTGCCCGGACGCCGACGCCGCGTTCTGGATGGAGCAGGCGATCCGGGCCGAGAACGTCGCCGCCGAACGGGATGGCGCGCTGCTTCGCGTCCCGGCCGGGCCGGACTTCCGCCTGACGCACGAGATCAGGAACGTCGTGACGGCCGTCGCCAAGACGCATCACTACTGGACCGAGCACGCCGCCTTCGCGATGGCGTGACATGCGGTCGCGCCAATGACCAGGCGGGTCGCCCACGGTCGGAGGAGAACTCCTTCCTCCGACCGTGGGCGTTCCTGGCTCCCGGTGAACCGGATCGACGTCCTCGGGCCTTGGGGAATGGAGAGTGCATTGACATCGGATCGGGAAGCGCGTCTCATTATTCGTCCCCAGCATACAGGAAGCAAACAGCGCCCCCGCTAAGCTGTCCGGAGCGATGGCGATCCTCCAGCCGGCACCCTCGCCGAGACCTGAAGCCGGCAACACGCTACCCGCCATCCGGACCGTTTCCAGGATCACCCCAGAAGGGACCACGACCATGACCGATCTCCCGAACCGTCTCACGACCCTCCGGCCGCTGGCCGAGATCATCGCCCGGCACCGGCCCGCCGCCCAGCCGGACACCCGTCCTGGCGTCTCGCGGCGGGCGGTGATCCAGACCGGCGCGACTGCCGCCACCGCGCTCGGCCTCGTCGCCGTCGGCACCCGCCAGCTCGTCGCGGCGCAGGACGCATCGCCGTCGCCCGGGAGCACCACGACCGGAACGACGGCCTCCTGCGTCGCCCTCACCCCGGAACTGACCGAGGGGCCGTACTACGTCGACGAGGCGCTCGTCCGCCGCGACATCGTCGACGACCGCGAGGGGCTGCCCCTGGCCCTGACGATCACCGTCATCGACGCCGTAGCCTGCACCCCGCTGGCCGACGCCGCCGTCGAGCTCTGGCACTGCGACGCGCGGGGCTACTACTCCGGCGTCACCGGGAACAACCCCGGCAGCGACTCCTCGGCCGAGGAGGTCGCCGCGGCCGCCGAATCGATGTTCCTGCGCGGCATCCAGATCACCGATGCCGACGGGGCGGTCACCTTCGACACGATCTACCCCGGCTGGTACCAGGACCGCACCGTCCACATCCACATGAAGGTCCGGATCGCCGGCGAGATCGACGCCGAGGAGACCTACGAGGGCGGCACGACCGCCCACACCGGGCAGCTCTTCTTCGAGGACGCGATCTCGGATGCCGTCTTCGAGACCGATGCCTACGCCAACCGCCCGGAGGACGAGCGCACGGAGAACGCCGCGGACCAGTTCTTCGGCGACTACGTGGACGAGCCCGAGTTCCTCGTCGCGATGACGCCGGTCGACGCGGATGACCTGACCGCCGGCTACACCGGCACCGTCACCGTCGGTGTCGACCCGGCGGCGGTCCAGCCCGAAGAGCGTCGGGGTGGCGGTGCCGGCGGGCCAGGCGGCAGCCGGCTGGGCACCGACGACACGGAGGATCAGGCTAGCACCACGGCCTCCGACGCCGTCTGACCAGGCCGGGCGACCACTGTTGCGTCGATGCCGGAAATGGCTCCGCCCCGCCGGGCGGGGCCATGCTCTTGCATAGTGCGTGGCCGCTCAACGCGTTCGCGACCGGCCCGACCTGCCCATCACCCCTATGAGGATCTGTCCAGTGCTTACGCTCGATCGTCGGCGAGTGCTCGCTGCCGTCTCCGGGGCGTTCGCCCTGCCCCTCGCCGCTCCCCTCCACCAGCTCTCGGCCCGGCCGCCGTCCCAGGACGATCGCTCCTGGCCGACCGATGGCTGGGAGACCATCGACCCGGTCGAGCTCGGCATCGACCCGGCGATCTTCGAGACGGCGACCAGCCGCATCCGGAGCGAGACCCCGGCCCTCTCGGCCTTCGTCGTCGCGGTCGGGGGCCGGCTCGCCTTCGAGTACTACGCCGACGGCTTCGCGGACGACGAGACGACCGACATCTGGTCCTCGACCAAGAGCGTCACCAGCGCCCTGATCGGGATCGCGGTCGGCGACGGCCTGCTGGCGCTCGACGACCGGATCGGCGACCTGCTCGGCGACCGCATCCCCGCCGGGGCCGACCCGGCCACCGCCGACATCACCGTCCGGGACCTGCTGACCATGGCGAGCGGCTGGGACTGGGACGGCACCGTCGACTACGCCAACCTCGACAACACCGACGACTGGGCCGCCCGGACCCTGTCGCTCCCGGTCGTCGCCGATCCCGGCGGGACCTTCACGTACAACTCCGGCAACTGCCATGTCCTGTCGGTCATCCTCCAGACCGTCTCCGGGCAGACCCTGCGCGAGTTCGGCCAGGAGCGCCTGTTCGGGCCGATCGGGGTCGAGATCGACGACTGGCTGGCGTCGCCCCAGGGCGAGACCGCCGGCGGCTGGGGCCTGTTCCTGACCGCGCGGCAGATGGCATCGTTCGGCTACCTGATGCTGAACGGCGGCGCCTGGGACGGCGACCGGATCATCCCGGCCGGATGGGTGGCGGAGTCGACATCGTTCCAGATCTCGCCGAGCCCGGCCAACGACTTCGGCGGCGGGACCGGCTACGGCTACTACTGGTGGCTGGACGAGGTCGTGGGCTACGACGCTTGGTTCTCGTTGGGCTACGGCGAATCGAGCATCTACGTCGTGCCCGGACTCGATCTCGTCATGGTCGCCGCCACCGCCGAGGTCCCGGCCCTCGACCAGGCCGGCTTCCAGACCCGCCCCAGGCCGATCATGCGCGAGACGATCGCGCCGGGCGTCGCTAGCCGGACGACGTAGAACCTGCGAGAAACGTCCAGGAGCGATTGCGATCTGATCGACCTCGTTGTATACCCATCGTGTATACAATGACATTGGGCCATGACGAGATCGTGAGGACAAGGATGGCACTGCCAAAGTCATCAGCGGCGAAGGACGAGGTCATCAACATCCGGGCAACCGGGGGTCAACGGAACCTGATCGACCAGGCAGCGGCGATACGGGGCACGACGCGTTCGGAGTTCATGCTGGAGGTGAGCTACCGCGAGGCGCAGAACGTCCTGCTCGATCGAACCCTCTTCGTCCTCGACCCAGAGGCATTCGACGCCTTCGAGGCCATGCTCGACAATCCCCCGGCACCATCACCCGAACTCATCAAGCTCATGAATCACCAGCCGCCGTGGAAGTGAACCGGCCACTGCTATCGACCCCAATGCCGCTGACGACCGACCATCACGTCGACCAGTTCTTCTGTGGCGAACCAACGCTGGATGGGTGGCTGCAGGGGCAGGCGAACAAGAACGAGGTCCGGGGAGCCTCACGAACATACGTCGTCTGTGACGGCACAACCGTTGTGGCCTATTACTGTCTATCGGCTGGCGGCATCGCTCGAAACCTGGCTCCCAAGCGACTGCAACGGAACATGCCGGATCCCATCCCGGTCATGGTGCTTGGTCGTCTAGCGACTGACCAACGGTATCAGGGACGCGGAATCGGCAAGGCCATGCTCCTCGATGCGATCCATCGGGTGCTTCAGGCAGCCGAAATCGTCGGCGTCCGGGCCTTGCTCGTCAACGCGATCTCCAGTTCAGCCGAGCAGTTCTATCTCCGGAACGGATTCCTCGCGTCCCCCGTCGAACCACTGATGCTCTGCCTGCCGCTGGAGACCGCCCGGCAAGCAGCTGTGATCACAGCCACCTAGACCAACCCTCGACCGGATTGAGACAGCCAGATGACCATCAGTCGTGCGGCAACGGGTGGTAGGCGACACCCATTGCCCGCAGCCGCTGCTCGTGGGTGCGGAGGCGGCCGAGGAACTCGGGGTAGTCGCCCGGCTCCGGGTGCCAGACGGTCTCGGCGAAGGCGCAGCCGCGCGGGAACGCCATGAACTCGACGTTGGTCGGCTTCGGCATGTACTCGGTCCAGAGCTGGAACTGCGCGCCGAGGACGTGCCGGGCTTCCTCCTCCGTCAGCGCCGCCGGGACCGGCCGGTACGAGTAGGCCCGCTCCAGCGTGATCAGCCCGCCGATGCCGTAGGGCTCGGTGACACGGTCGTCGGTCTGGTAATAATCGAAGTAGGTGTGGGTGAACGGGGCCATCACGACGTCGTGGCCAGCCCGAGCCGCCGCGATCCCACCGTCCTCGCCGCGCCACGACATCACGACCGCGCCCGGAGCCAGCCCCCCTTCGAGGATCTCATCCCAGCCGACCAGCGTCCGGCCGCGGGACTGGATGTGAGCGGCCATCCGGCGGATGAACCAGCTCTGGAGCTGCTCGACGTGGTCGAGGTCCAGCTCGGCCATGCTGGCCTGGGCCCGCTCACTCTCCAGCCACTCGTCCTTCTCGCACTCGTCGCCGCCGACGTGGATGTAGGGCGAGTCGAACAGGTCGATCACCTCGTCGAAGACGTTCTGGTAGAACTGGATCGTCGACTCCTCGACATTAAGGACGTGCCTGATGATGCCCCACTTCTTCGCGACCTCGATCTGCTGGCCGGTGTTGCCGAGTTCCGGGTAGGCGGCGATCGCGGCCTGGGAGTGACCCGGCACCTCGACCTCCGGCACCACGCGGACGTGGCGGGTGGCGGCGTGGGCGAGGATCCGGCGGATGTCGTCCTTGGTGTAGAAGCCGCCGTGGGGGGTCCGGTCGTAGCGCTCGTCCTCCGGGTGCTCCTTGTCCGGCCGGACCATGATCGTCTCGGCGCGGTGGCCGCCGACCTCCGTCAGGCGCGGGTAGCGGTCGATCTGGAGCCGCCAGCCCTGGTCCTCGGTCAGGTGGAAGTGGAGGACGTTGAGCTTGTGCATCGCCAGCAGGTCGATGAAGCGCAGGACGAAATCGACCGGCATGAAGTGGCGGGCGACATCCAGCATCGCCCCGCGCCAGCCGAACGCCGGCTGGTCGCCGATCCGGACGCCGGGAACCGCCCAGGCCGTCCCCGGCTCCGCCGAGAAGACCGCCGCCGGCAGCAGCTGGAGCAGGGTCTGGGCACCGTAGAAGGCGCCGGCCGCGTCGCCGCCCGTGATCCGGACGCCCGTCCCGTCGCTGACCAGCTCGTAGGCTTCGGCACCCAGCGCCGGGTCGATCGCGATGCCGACCTGGGCATCGCCGGGGGCGGCAGTTTCGACCGATCGCAGATGCTCCCTGAGCAACCCGACCGCCGTCGCGACCTCGTCGGATGCCGCGACCATGACCGGCGTGATGAGGCGGAACCCCGCGCCGGACGCCTCCAGGTTGATCGGTCGCGGCACGATCGCGATCCGGGCGGTGGCATCGCCGGGGTTGGCATCGGTCGTCGTACTGGCGGTCGTCATGCGCTCTCGATCCTGTCTGGCTGGGTCACCGGCACTGGCGATCCCGCTCTCGGCTGGCCCACTGGCGGCGGCCATTGTCCATGACATCCCGCTGCCGGGCAACGGCTCACCAGACGTTTGCCTGCGCGCATGAAGGCGCAGCCCTTGCCACCCACCCTGACCGAACAGGCGATGCGTTCCCCGCCGGGCTACCGCACAGTACCCTTAGGGGAGACGGGCCCGGCAACCGGGCCAGCCGCCGCCCGGGACGCGTCCCGGGCGGCATGTGTGGGAGTAACGACGGAGTGATAGTCGCAATCGCGGGTGGCGTCGGTGGGGCGAAGATGGCGCAGGGACTGGCTCTCGCCCTGCCGCCCGGCGACCTGACGGTCATCGTCAACACCGCCGACGACATGGAGCACCTCGGTCTCCACATCTCGCCCGACATCGACACGGTCCTCTACACCCTCGGCGGGATCGCCAACCCGACGACCGGCTGGGGCATCCAGGGCGACACGACGAACACGCTCGATCAACTCCGCCGCTACGGCCACGACGCCTGGTTCTGGCTGGGCGACCGCGACTTCGCCACCCACATCCGACGCACGTCCCGCCTTGCGGCCGGCATCCCGCTGACCGACGTCACCCTGGAGATGGCCCGCGCCCTCGAGATCGAATCGACGATCCTGCCGATGACCGACGACCCGCTCCGCACCATCATCGGCACGCCGGACGGCGACCTCGTCTTCCAGGACTACTTCGTCCGCCGCCAGCAGCGGGACGACGTCACCGGCGTCCGCTTCGACGGCGCCGAGGCGGCGCGGCTGCCCGAGCGGGTCCGGGAGGCGATCGCCGGCGCCGAGCTGATCGTCTTCTGCCCGTCCAACCCGATCGTCAGCATCGGTCCGATCCTGGCCGTGCCGGGGATGCGGGAGGCCCTGCTGGCCGCGACGGCTCCGACGATCGCCGTCAGCCCGATCATCGGCGGCAAGGCGCTCAAGGGGCCGGCCGACCGGATGCTGGCGACGCTGGGCCACGAGAGTTCGGCCCTCGGCGTCGCCCGTCTCTACGCCGGGCTGGTCGACGGCTTCGTGATCGACCACGCCGACGCCGACCTCGCCGCGCAGATCGACCGCGAGACCGGCATGATCGTCGAGACGACGGGCACGGTCATGGGAGGGCCGGACGACCGCCGCCGGCTGGCGGAGGAGTTGCTCACCTTCGGTCAGCGGATTACGCTTGCTTCGCAACCGCTCTGATCGTCGCCCACGATGTCGTCGCACTCCACGCCAACAGGACTCCAGGTCATGACACCAGATCCCGAGCGCCCCGACCTCGCCGGCCAGACCGTCGCGCTGATCCCCGTGCGATCGCTGACCAGCGGCAAGACGCGGCTCGCCGGTGCGCTCGATGGCGCGGAGCGGACGCACCTGATCCGCGAGATGCTCGGCGGCGTCGTCTCGGCGGCGCTGGCGTCGGGTGTGATCGGCCGGGTGATCGTGATCAGCCCGGCCGACGAGGTGTTGTCGCTCGCCGGTCAGCTCGCCCCGGACCTGATCGTGCTCCGGCAGGCCGCGGACCGGCCGGGGCTGATCGCGGCGCTGGATCAGGGACGCACCTTCGCGATCGACGGCCGCGCGGGCGCGATGGTGATCCTGTTCGGCGATCTGCCGCTGCTCTCCGCCGACGATGTCCGGGTGATGGTCGCCAGCGACGCGGACATCGTCATCTCGCCGGACCGCCACGGGGAGGGCACCAACGCGCTGCTGCTCCGGTTCGACCCGGCGATGCCCGGGCCGTCCGATCCCTTCCGGTTCCAGTTCGGCGAGGGTAGCTTCCGCAAGCACCTGGCCGAGGCCGACCGGCTGGGACTCGCGACGGAGACGGTCGTCACCGCCGGCACCTCGCTGGACGTC
>CAXTHM010000036.1:0-9696 GCA_964244115.1 uncultured Thermomicrobiales bacterium | reverse complement strand
CCGAGTGGTCGACGCGGGCAGCGACACCGGCTGCTCACTGACACCGGAAGCGGCGATACTGCACCGGCACGACAGACAGGCAACGGCTTCCGACGCGAGACGGACCTGACAGCATTGCAATGAAGGGCGAGGCATGGCAACCAGCGGATCGTTCCCATCCGAGCGGCCCGGCGATCTGCGCATCTTCGGCATCGGCGGCATCCCCGAAGTCCGGCCCGGCGCCGACCTCGTCGCCCTGATCGGCGATGCGATCGAGGCGGCCGGCCAGACGGTCCTGCCTGGCGACGTCGTCGTCGTCACCCACAAGATCGTGAGCAAGTCCGAAGGTCAACTGGTCGACCTGCGCGAGGTCGAGCCCTCCCCGTTCGCGATCGCCTTCGCCACGCCGACCGGCAAGGACCCCCGCCAGGTCGAGGTCGTGTTGCGGGAGTCGGTCCGGATCTCGCGGATGGACGCCCAGCGCGGCGTCATCATCGCCGAGACGCGGCACGGCTTCGTCTGCGCCAACGCCGCCGTCGACGCCAGCAACGTCGCGCCCGACATCGTCTGCCTGCTGCCCAAAGACCCAGATGCGTCGGCCGCCCGGCTGCGGGCTGGCCTCGCGGCCCGGTTCGGGCTGGCCGATGACGAGGCGCCGGGCCTGATCGTCTCGGACTCGTTCGGCCGGGCCTGGCGGGCGGGGATCATCAACGTCGCGATCGGGGTCGCCGGCCTGGCGCCGCTGGCCGACTACCGCGGGCAGCACGACGCCAGCGGCTACGAGCTCCGGGCGTCGATCCTCGCCGTCGGCGACGAACTGGCCTCGGCCGCCGAACTCGTCCAGAACAAGCTCGACGCCCGCCCGGTCACGATCATCCGCGGCTACGTCCCGCAGACCGAGACCCCGGACGGCACCGGCCGCGACCTCGTCATGCCGCCGGAGCGCGACCTCTACCGGTGATCGCCAGTGTCAGGACGCCTCGCGCTCCTGCTCGGCGATGTAGGCGCGGAGTGCGTCGTTGATCTCATCGGCACGCTCGGGACCTCGGCGGTCGAACCAGGCAAGGATTGCCGCGTCGATCCGGGACCCAGCTAACGCGGGTCGACCGAGAGGAGGGCCGGACGTGACATAGCCCTGCGACAGATCGAAGTCCCCTTCGTCCCCATAGTCGATATTCGACTCGATCTCCGCGACCGTCATGCTGCGGACGCGCTCCCAGTCCGTCCGACTCTCGCCTCGCGCGACCATCTCCTTCATCTCGTCAGCCGTGTACCGCACGGTATTCGTCTCGCTCGTCAATGCCTGGCCTCGTCCCACACGAACTCCACGGCCCACACCCCACCATCGGAACTCGACCTGTACCGGAAACAGACCGGCCCCGTCGTCAGGACACCTTGCGCTGCTGGGCGTCCACGTACTCGCGCAGGACGTCATTGATGCGCTGGCGAAAGTCGTCGGGATGGTGGTCGCGAAACCAGTCGACGATCTCGGCTTCGAGGTAGACGGACTCACGCCAGTTGGCCCGGTCGTCCATGGCGGCAGGATCGAAGGAGGAGCCGATGTAGACCCGCGTAGGGTCGAACAACCCTTCATCCTCGTAGTCGATCGAGTTCGCCAGCTGCTCATCGGTCATGGCGTCGAGATGCGCCCAGTCGGTTCGGTCTTCTCCCCGCCGGGCCATCTCTTCCAACTCATCACGGGTATAGCGCACGATGCGCTCTTCGCTCGTCGTCATGTGCTCTCCTTGCCGAGATGATCCGGACGGTGCGTCCGCGTTGCGTCCAGACAACCGTGCAGTAGCGGCTCTGGAACAAACCGGTGGAGACCATGCGGCGCTCTCCGGGTCGAACGGCCTCATTCGTCACAAGCGGACGGCCGTCGAACATGTCGCGGATTGCCACGAAGTCCAGATCATGCTTCTCGATGTTGCTGAGGCGCTTGGTCTCGTCCCGCTCGAACTCCACGGCCTCCCGGCCCTCCAAGTGTAGCGACCCGTCGCAACGGGCATTCTCCCTTTAGATCAGGTCATCCCGCAGCAGATCCATGAGCAGGCCGCCGTGCCAGGTGCCGTCCGGGCCGCGCTCGTACTGCCGCATGACGCCGACGGCGCGGAAGCCGACCCGCTCATAGGAGCGGATCGCGCGGTGGTTGTGGGCGGCCGGGTCGATGGTGATCCGGTGGTGGCCGCGGTGCTGGAACAGGTACCGGGCGAGGGTCCGGATCGTGTCGCCGCCGAGGCCGCGACCGTGCCAACCCGGATGGAGGGCGATGTCGATGCTGGCGTGGCGGTAGTCGGGGTCGTCCTCCTCGGCGTACTGGACGAGCCCGATCGTGACGCCCTCGTGCACGACGACGAAGACGACCGTCCCGTCGTCAGGGCCGATCATCTCCCGCTGGACCTTCGCCAGATCCCAGCGGCCCCACCACTCCGTCACGGCCGGCTCGCGGAAGATCTCCAGCAGACGGTCCGCGTCGTCGGGAGCGGTGAGCCGCAAGGTGACGGACTCGCCGTGAAGCGTCGTGATCTCCGGGTCTTCCACTGCCATCTCCCCATGATTTCCAACATCCATGACGTCTTCGATCGCAGCGTACCCGGAGACGCGACGATTACATGAGGGAACGAGATCAGCAATCGCATCAACGTATCCTGATGCATTGATCTATACTCGGGCGGTACGAGGAGATCCCCATGAGCGTGGCAACCGCACCCGACCTCTCCCACCTGACGGCCCGGCTGTTCCGCGGCCTCGGCGACCCGTCGCGGCTGGCCCTGCTCGAAGCCTTGCAGGCCGGCCAGGCCAACGTCGGCGACCTCGTCGAGCGGACCGGCCTCCCGCAGCCCAGCGTCTCGACCCACCTCGCCTGCCTGCTCGGCTGCGGGCTGGTGGCCCGTGAGCAGCGCGGCCGGTTCGCCTTCTACCGCCTGAGCGACCCGGCCGTCTCCGGCCTGATCGATCTCGCCCGCCAGTTGCTGACGGGCGTCGCCACCGGCTTGGCCGACTGCGACAGCCCACCGATGCGGCGGCTCGACGCCGTCTGCGACGAGTGCGCTGACCGCTCGTCCGCACGCCGTAGCCCTCGATGAGCACCCTGGCACCGGCGCCGACCCGCATCGAACTGCCGGTCGTCGGGATGGACTGCGCCCACTGCGCCCAGTCCGTCGAGCAGGCGCTGACCGCCGTGCCGGGCGTCACCGGCGTCGATGTCCTGCTCGGGGCCGAGAAGGCGATCGTGCTGGTCGCGCCGGGGTTCACCGACCGGACCCCGCTCCGGGCGGCGGTCGCGAGCGCCGGCTACTCCTCCCCCGTCTCCATCGCACCTGACGCGGCGAAGACCGAAATGCCGGAGGTCCCCTCGGCCGCGGCGATCAGCCGGCGGGTGCTGGGCATCCTGTCGATCGTCGCCGCGGCCGTCCTGCTCCTCGTCGTCGGCGGCGAGTGGCTGGGCTGGCTGGACCCGCTGACCGACCGCGTGCCGTTCCCGGTCGGCGTCGCTCTCGTCATCGCCTTCGGCTTCCCGGTCTTCCGCAACGTCGTCCGGGCGACGCTGCGCCGGCAGGTGATCTCGCACACGCTGATGTCGGTCGGCGTCCTCGCGGCGCTGGCGGTCGGCCAGTGGGAGACCGCCGCGATCGTCGTGCTGTTCATGCGGATCGGCGACCTGACCGAGCGCCTGACGACGGATCGCGGCCGCCGCGCCGTCCGGGACCTGGCCGCGATGGCGCCCCGGTCGGCCCGGGTCGTCGACGAGTCGACACAGAGCGAGACCGAGCGGCCGATCGAGCAGGTCCGGCCGGGCGATGTCGTCGTCGTCCGGCCCGGCGGGATGATCCCGGTCGACGGGACCGTGGTCTCCGGGTCGGCCAGCGTCAGCCAGGCCGCGATCACCGGCGAGTCGATGCCCTTCACCGCCGCCGCCGGAACGGCCGTCGTCGCGGCAGCGCTGGTCAGCGGCGGCAGCCTGCGGGTCCGGGCCGAGCGGATCGGGGCCGAGTCGACGTTCGGTCAGGTGATCCGGCTGGTCGAGTCGGCCGAGGCCAACCGGGGCGAGACGCAGCGGATCGCTGACCGGTTCTCGGCCTGGTTCCTGCCCGTCGTCGCGGCGATCGCCGTGCTGACCCTGGCGATCTCGCGCGACCCGATCGCGACCGCCGCCGTGCTGGTCGTGGCCTGCTCCTGTTCGCTCGCCCTGGCGACGCCGATCGCCATGCTCGCGACCGTCGGCACCGCCGCCCGGCGGGGGGTCCTGATCAAGGGGGGCCTGTACGTCGAGTCACTGGCCCGGGCCGACGTCGTCCTGCTCGACAAGACCGGCACCGTCACCCTCGGCCGGCCGGAGCTCGTCGGCGTCACACCGCTGGCCGACCTCGACCGGGCCGCGATCCTGTCGCTGGCCGCCGCCGCGGAGCGCGATTCCGAGCACCCGCTGGCGGAGGCGATCCGGACCGCGGCTCGTCAAGAGCATGTCCCGGCGGCACTCGCGACCGGCTTCCGGACCGAGACCGGCGGCGGGGTCGAGGCGATGGTCGACGGCGAGACGATCCGGGTCGGCACGCCGAGCTTCACGTCGCCCGGCATTGACATCCCGGCCATCGGGGAGATCCAGGCCACCGGCCAGACGGCGGTCGTCGTCAGCCGGGGTGGCATCCCGGTCGCCATCCTCGGGATCGCCGACACCGTCCGGCCGGAAGCGGCCGAGGCGATCCGGCAGCTCCGCGAGCTCGGCATCCGCCGGATCGAGCTCCTGACCGGCGACCACGAGCGGGCTGCGGCCGGGGTCGCGGCGGCCCTCGGCATCGACTACCGGGCCGGGCTGCTGCCCGGCGACAAGATCGGGATCGTCCGGGACTACCAGGCGGCTGGTCACACCGTCGTCATGGTCGGCGACGGGATCAACGACGCCCCGGCGCTGGCCCAAGCCGACGTCGGGATCGCGATGGCGGCCAGCGGCACGGCGATCGCCCGGGAAGCCGCCCACGTCGCCCTGCTCCGCGATGACTGGCTGCTCGTGCCGGAGGCGATCCGCAGCGCCCGCCGGACGATGGGCGTCGTCCGGGTCAACCTCGGCTTCACCGCGGTCTACAACGTCGTCGGCCTGTCGCTGGCCGCCGTCGGCATCCTGCCCCCGATCGCCGCCGCGGCCGCCCAGTCCCTGCCCGACCTCGGCATCATGCTCAACTCGGCCCGGCTGCTGCGGCGCCCGAAGCGGATCGATGCGTGAACGAGGCGACCCACCTGTTCGAGCGACCCTCGAGGTCGTCTCCGCCTTGACGCTCCCTGCCACGAACCGGAGGGAAGATCGCGACGTAGGGGATGACGCGCACCGCCGATCGCCCTTGGCCGTCAGATGAGACGCTGCCGCCGTCAGCCCGCCGAACCCGGACGCCGGTCATCGTCCCGCGGGGCAATGGTGCCCGCCGGTGCCGGTCAGGGCCAGACAGGCGAGCGCCCATGACCCTGCGTCACGGATCGTGTCACGGCCATCGTCTTGCTAACCCGCCCGTATATGCATCCGGCCCGTCGTCGCCCCGGATGGCGACGGGAACACGCAGGAATGAGCAGACATGCAACACCGTGGTATCGGCTACGTCGCCAGTTTCGAGCAGTTCCACCCGACCGACATGCTGAAGTGGAGCCAGCAGGCCGAGCAGGCCGGCTTCGAGGCCGTCGCCGCCTCGGACCACTTCCACCCCTGGACGCCCGAGCAGGGCCACAGCGCCTTCGTCTGGTCGTGGATGGGCGCCCTCGGCGCCAGCACGAACCTGCGCTTCGGGACCGCCGTCACCCCACCGGGCTGGCGCTACCACCCGGCCATCCTCGCCCAGGCCGCCGCGACGCTGGAGGCGATGTACCCCGGCCGCTTCTTCCTCGGGCTCGGCGCCGGCGAGGCGCTCAACGAGCACATCGTCGGGGAGTACTGGCCGGAGGCCGGCGTCCGATCCGCCCGCCTCTGGGAAGCGATCGAGATCATGAACAAGCTGCTCTCCGGCAAGGTGGCCAAGCACAGCGGCAAGTACTTCAACCTCGAGAGCGCGAAGATCTACACCCGGCCCGAGACCCCGCCGCCCCTCTACGTCGCCACCGCCGGCCCGCTCAACGCCGGCAAGACCGGGCAGTGGACCGACGGCGTCATGCTGGTCGGCGCGGCCGACGAGAAGCTCACGGGGCTGATCGAGAAGTTCGAGGAGGGCGCCCGCAAGGCCGGCAAGGACCCGGCCCAGATGCCGAAGATCCTCCTCATCAAGATCTCCCTCGCGGCGACCGAGGAGGCTGCCGGCGAGCAGGCCCTCAAGGAATGGCCCAACGGCGGGATGCCCTTCCCCAAGGGCGACATCCGCAACCCGGAGGACTTCCGGGAGATGGCCAAGCTGGTCCGGCCGGAGAACTTCCGGAACCGCGTCACGATGACGCCGGACCTCGACAAGCACGTCGAGCTGATCCAGCACTACATCGACCTCGGCTTCGACGAGGTCTACGTCCACAACGTCGGCCGCAACCAGGAAGAGTTCATCGAGCGGTACGGCAAGGAGGTCATCCCCCACCTGAAGTGGAAGGATGCCCCCGTCTCGTAAAGACCAGTCGGGTCGCCGGCGAGACACCGGCGGCCCGATCGCTCGTCTACGTCGCTGAACGGACGGGGTCGCGGCATGCTTCCGGGGTCTCCACTGCCGGACGACGCCACTGGGAGGGGATGGAGGCCTTCGCCGCGGCGTACGTGACCTGCGTCTCGCTGCCGGAGGCGGCGGGGCAGCCCGATCGGGCCCGCTCGCTGCTGGCGGACGGCCAGGCGCACCTGAACCGGCGCGCCGCCCTGATCCGGGACGGCGACCTGCGCGACGCGTATCTCGCCGTCCCATCCAACCGGACACTCCGGCTGACGCGGGTCCGTTGAGGCGCCCGGCCCTGATCGGTCAGGACGATCGGGTGAGCCGGCAGGTTCGCCGCAGGGCCAGAGACGGGGACTGCTCCCTTGGCAGGCGACGCCGGATGGGACCCGCTCCGGTCCCGTACCAGGGACGGCCAGTTCGCCGGGAAATCCCCACGGATCCGTGACACTCCGGGGGTACGATCCGGTGGAGCGGCGATCCGCCCGCGCCCCGGAGCGCGATGTCTCCACAGGGTGGCGCCGCAGGAGGGACGACCCCGTGACGACACCACCGGTCTGCGCTCTGACCTGCCCGGCCTGCGGCGGACCGCTGGCCAGCCACTCCGCCCAGCGCTGCCGGTTCTGCGGCGTGGCGCTCGTCGTGCCCGTGGGCGCTCACGAGCGATTCCCCGTCTCCGAGCCGACCGCGATCCACCATGAGATCGCCCGCCTGCGGGAGCAGCTCCGGCTGGACCCGACCCGACCCGAGCCCCACCGCCGTCTCGGCCACGCCTACCGGTCGCTCGGGCTGACCGATGATGCCGTTCGGGCGCTGACGGTCGCGGTCGGGCTGGCGCCGGAGGGCATCGCGCCGCGGCTGGAACTGGCGACGGTGCTCGCCAGCCAGTCGGCGGCCGGGGTGCCGGATGCCTTCCCGGTCGCGATGCGCCACGTCCGGCAGGTACTGGCCCTGGAGCCGGCGTCGACGGGCGGCCGCCTGCTGCTCGCCCGGCTCCAGACCCAGCGCGGGTGGTATGGCGAGGCCCGTGCGACCCTCGGCGGCATCACGGCGCTGCCGCCGGAGGAGATTCGCCGTCGGACCGCCTGGGTCACGCTAGCCGAGGCAGCCGACCATGAGCGCCGTGGCGACCGGCGTGGCGCCGTCGCGGCCTGGCGACGGATCGCGGCCGAGGCGCCGGAGCTGGTTCGACCGGCAGTCGCGTCGTTCCTTTCGCGCACGCCCGTGATGGGCACGCCAGCACGGCCCCGGCGGTCCATGCCGTTACACGCACCGGGTGTTGTTCTGGTCGTCGCCGCCGCCGTCGGTGGTCTGACATTGGGACTTCCGTGGCCGGTCCTCCTGGCCACCGTCGGTCTGACAGCGATCGTGGTCGGTGGACGTCTGTTTCCCAAGAGGATTGCCATCGAGACGCCCGGGTGGCGGAGCAGCCCCCTCCCCCAGCCGCTCCCCGGCTCGTTTCGCGCTGCGGCGCTCCCGCACGGAGCGGGGAACTCGTCGCTTCCCATGAATCAGGCACGTCTCATGACATCCGCTGTGGCGCCGACCCGTCAGAGAACGACTGGACGATCTGAATCGGAACGTCTCGATGCCGAGCTGGCGCGGCTGCTCCGCGAGGCCGAACTGGTCGCCGCCTGGGCCGACCTCGCCGGCCGGCAGCGGCAGCTCGACTGGGCCGACCATCTCGCGGTCGCGCTGCCCGATAGCCAGTGAGCAGCCCGCTCCCGACCCTGCGCGAACGGGCAGGTCGCCAACGGGGGATGGGCATCGGGACCGCAAAACCGGCGGCTGGACGGACGAAACGTGACATTCCCGTGACCATCCGGGGCCGAATCATCGGGGTGAACGTCGTACAATACGCGGGAGTCATACGCCTGGTGCCTCATTAGTCGTCGGCCACCCGGCGAGTCGGACACCCGGTGACCGATGTCGCCGCCGTGGATACCCGGTCCGCTCCGTGTCCCGGCCCGAGAGGGTCACGCCGCGGGTTCGGTCCCTCGGTGCCGTCCCGTGGCTCAGCCGGTCCGGGCGCCCTTCCCGGCCCACCTTGATCAGAAATGGAAACGTTGATGCAACAGCGAGACGGTAACCAGCCGCCGCGTCCACAGAACGGCAACGGCCGTAACCAGACTCCGAAGAAGGACGGCTCGAACAACCAGGGCGACGCCCCGACGCCACGATCCCGGATCCCCTCCTGGGCGATCGCGGCGGTCGTCGTCGTCATCCTCGGCTTCTGGGCCTGGAACGCCTTCGGCCGCGACGACAACGGCGGCCGGACCTCGGTCGCTTATTCGATCCTGACCGGGCAGGTCATCACGGCGGACAACGCCACCCACGTCACGATCGGCACCGGCGCCATCGACGCCGACCTGGAGACTGACATCTACGTTAACGGCGATGGAGCCCTGGTCCCGGCGGCCGGTGAGGGCGTCACCACCACCAATCAGATCACCGCCGAGCGGCCGCCGGACTTCGACGACCAGCAGCTCGTCCAGGCGCTGACGACCAACAACTCGACGATCACCGTCGAGGGGCGCCAGCCCAGCGGGTCCGGCTTCCTGACGATCCTGCTCAGCTTCCTGCCCTTCCTGCTGTTCCTCGGCCTGATCCTGTTCATGGCCCGCTCGATGGGCCGCGGCCAGCAGAACGTCTTCGGCTTCGGCCGGAGCAAGGCCCGCCAGCACGACCCGGAGCGGCCCCAGGTCACCTTCGCGGACGTCGCCGGTGAGGACGAGGCCAAGCAGGAGCTGACCGAAGTCGTCGACTTCCTCCGCAACCCGGCCAAGTACCAC
Organism: uncultured Thermomicrobiales bacterium; assembly: GCA_964244115.1. Lineage (GTDB taxonomy): Bacteria > Chloroflexota > Chloroflexia > Thermomicrobiales > UBA6265 > CADCWK01. Next base: position 320 of record CAXTHM010000036.1, on the reverse strand, counting down.
GCCCTCGGCGCCCGCCTGCCTCGCGGTGTCCTGCTCGTCGGCCCTCCGGGTACCGGCAAGACCCTGCTCGCCCGCGCCGTGGCCGGCGAGGCCGGGACGCCGTTCTACAGCGTCTCCGCCTCCGAGTTCGTCGAGATGTTCGTCGGCGTCGGCGCCAGCCGCGTCCGCGACCTGTTCGAGAAGGCCAAGGCCTCGGCCCCGGCGATCATCTTCGTCGACGAGCTTGATGCCGTCGGTCGCCAGCGGTTCGCCGGCTTGGGCGGTTCCAACGACGAGCGCGAGCAGACGCTCAACCAGATGCTGGTCGAGATGGACGGCTT
>CAXTHM010000035.1:0-37860 GCA_964244115.1 uncultured Thermomicrobiales bacterium | reverse complement strand
GACATCATCCTGCCCGCCCTGGCGCCGGTGACGGTGATCGTGATCGTGATCTCGATCATCGACGCCCTCCGCGCCTTCGACCTGATCCAGGTCATGACGGCCGGTGGACCGGCCAACCAGTCCCAGGTACTGGCGACGTGGATGTACCGGCAGGCGTTCTTCAACTACAACATGGGCTATGGCGCCGCCATCGCCGTCGTCCTGATGATGATCTCGATGGGCTTCATCTTCCTGTACCTCTACCGGATGGTGAAGCAGGAACAGGAAGCCGACGCGTAGTCGTCGCACCCGCACGGGGCGCGACAGGCGCTCGGAAAGGATCTCCCGGATGGCGGTCTCGACAGTGAAGCTCTCCGGGGGCGGGACGCTCCCGCCCTACACGCCGAGGAAGAAGCGGCGGTTCCACCCGCTCAGCCTGCTGTTCTACGTCTTCGTGATCCCGTTCACGCTGATCTGGCTCGTTCCGATCCTGATGACGGTCAACACGGCCTTCCGCGACCTCGACAGCATCGTCGCCGACGGGCCGTGGGCCCTGCCGGATACGCTCCACTGGAGCAACTTCAGTGAGGCATGGAACCGGGGCGGGTTGAGCCGGTACATGATGAACTCATTCATCATTACGCTGCCCGTCCTGCTCCTCACGCTGACCCTGTCCTCGATGGCCGGGTTCGCGCTGGCCCGCTACAAGTTCCGCGGCAACCTGCTGATCTACTTCACGTTCGTCGGCGGGACGCTGCTGCCGTTCCAGATCCTGATGCTGCCGGTCTTTCGGCTGTCGAACGTGCTCAACCTCTACGACACCTACTGGGTGCTGATCATCTTCCACACCGCCTTCCAGCTCGGGTTCTGCACCTTCGTCCTGCGGAACTTCATCCGGACGATCCCGACCGAGATCTTCGATGCCGCCAAGATGGACGGCGCTAACGACTTCCGGCTTTGGCGGCAGCACGTCCTGCCACTGTCCCTGCCCAGCCTGGCGGCACTGGCGACGCTGGAGTTCACCTGGATCTTCAACGACTACCTCTGGGCGCTGGTCCTCGTCCGCTCCGACGATCTCAAGCCGGTCACGACCGGGCTGTCGCAGTTGATCGGGCAGTACCAGCGGGAGTGGAACGTGCTGTTCGCCGGGACGCTGATCGCGGTGATCCCGACAGTCGTCCTGTTCGTCTTCCTGCAGCGCTTCTTCATCCAGGGGCTGACGATGGGCAGCAACAAGTAGCCCGACATCGGCACCTCGTCTCACGGTCGGGATGGGTTGCCTCGACCGCGTATCATGGAGATGGATCTGACATAATGAACGCCCGGCCAGGAGAACTGGTCCGGGCGTTCGGTGTGATCCGGGAGGGCGAACACGTCGTCCGATCCCCACATCGGAGCGCCGGTCGCGTCAGGCGTGACCGCGGCCCCGACGCGACCCACGCAGGAGAATGCCCGATGTCCGAGAGCTACATGATGTTCGGCCCGATCGACCGCCGCACCGACACGCTCGACATGACCCTGGCGACTGGGCTGGCCCGCTACGCCGCCAAGTACGGCGCCACCGTGACCGAGGCCATGGTCAACGTCGCCGTCATCGACTCGCTCACCCCGATCGAGGGCCTGACGATCACCCCGAACGTCGTCGTCCCGCCGACGGAGGTCTGGCTGATCGCCCGCAAGGCCATCGTCGCGGTGGTCCCCGTCGATCCGGAGATCGTCGCCGAGATCGTCGATCCCGCCGAGGTGGCCGACTAGCGTCAGGTGTGCTCAGTGTCCCGTGGACCGGGGGCTAAAGCCGCCCGGCTCAGGGGTGATTTTCAAACGCGTCGGACCAAATTTGAATTATGTTCCATTGGAGCTGCGCTCGCGAACTTGGCGATTTCTGCTAAACCACCCCTGAGCCGGGCGGCTTTAGCCCCCGGTTTTCGGGCACTCATGCCCCCGATTGAACAGCAGTGTCCAGTCCGAGGCCCTGTGATCGTTCGTCGACCAGCACCGCCGGGTGGTGTCAACATCGGCCGATGTTTGCGACACTTTCCGGTAGTCGGCCACCACGGGCACGGGCCCTGGCCACCACCGGAGCGGGAAGCATGAAAGTCACCTTCGTCGGCGCGGGTAGCACCGTCTTCGCCCTCAACCTGCTCGGCGACATCCTGAGCTACGAGGAGCTGCGCGACTGCGAGATCGCCCTCCACGACATCAACCAGGAGCGCCTCGACACCACCGAGGCGGTCGTCCGCAAAGCCGTCGAGAAGCTGGAAGCGCCGACCCGCGTCACCGCGACGCTGGACCGGCGCGAGGCGCTGGACGGCGCCAGTTACGTGCTGACGATGATCCAGGTCGGTGGATACCGGCCGGCGACCATGACCGACTTCGACATCCCGAAGGGGTACGGCCTCCGCCAGACGATCGCCGACACCCTCGGGATCGGCGGGATCATGCGGGGGCTGCGGACGGTCCCGGTCCTGGTCGACATCGCCCGGGACATGGAGGAGCTCTGCCCGGACGCGCCGCTGCTCCAGTACGTCAACCCGATGGCGATCAACTGCTGGGCGCTGAGCGAGCTGACGTCGATCAAGACCGTCGGCCTCTGCCACAGCGTCCAGGGCACGGCCGGCGAGCTGGCCAAGGACCTCGGCATCCCGGTCGCGGAGATCGACTACGTCGCCGCCGGCATCAATCACATGGCGTTCTACCTCCATTTCCGCCACCAGGGCCGCGACCTCTACCCGGATCTCCAGCGGATCGCCGCCGACGGGACGATGCCGCCCCACAACAAGGTCCGCTACGAGGTCCTGCGCCGGACCGGTTACTTCGTCACCGAGTCTAGCGAGCATTTCAGCGAGTATGTCCCCTGGTTCATCAAGCGCGACCGGCCGGACCTGATCGAGCAGTTCAACATCCCGCTCGACGAGTACCCCCGCCGCTGCGAGAACCAGATCGCGAAGTGGCACACCCTGCGCTCCGATCTCCAGGCGGGCGAGTTCGAGCTCAGCACGTCCCGCAGCAATGAGTACGCCGCCGGGATCATCCACAGCATGGAGACCGGCGAGCCGCGCGTCGTCTACGGCAACGTCCCGAACGACGGGTTGATCTCGAACCTGCCGCGGGGCGCGAGCGTCGAGGTGCCGTGCCTGGTCGACCGCAACGGGGTCCAGCCGACCTCCGTCGGGGCGCTGCCGACCCACCTCGCCGCCCTGATGCAGACCAACGTCAACGTCCAGGCGCTGACCGTCGAGGCGATCAAGACGGGCAACCGGGACAGCGTCTACCACGCCGCCATGCTGGACCCGCACACGGCCGCCGAACTGGATCTCGACCAGATCTGGCACCTCGTCGACGACCTGATCGACGCCCACGGCAGCGAGTTCCTGCCCGACTTCACGAGTGTCTCCGCCGCCGTTGCGGCCGACTGAAGAAGCGGGTCCAACCCCCTCCCCATCTCGTATCTTTGGATGCGGATGGAGAGGGGCCCTTCAGCGGTTGGCTTCGTCGAAACGAACTGCCGATGGTCGCTGTGACCCGAACCGTCACGCTCGCTGATCTGGACGCCACGCTGGACGACGGCCGCATTTACGAGCTGCTCAACGGGGAGATCATCGTCTCTACCACTCCGCTCTGGGAACACCAGCTCGTCTCCCGGATGCTCAACCGTCTGATCGACGGCTGGGTCGTGGAGCATGAGACTGGCATCGCCCTGACCGTGCCCATCGACATCGTGCTCGACGGGCAGAACGCCTTGCAGCCTGATCTGATCTCCGTCGGCCCGGACAACCCCGGACGGGTTCGGGACGGGCGGTTTCATGGCGGTCCCGACCTCGCGGTCGAGATCATCTCGTCCACCAGCCGGGGCCGCGACGCCACGTTGAAACCCATGCGCTACGCCCTGGCCGGAATCCGGGAGTTCTGGCTGGCCGACCCGGACCTGCGGACCATCTCCGTCTTCGAACTGGACGGCGATCACTACGTCGGCCGCGCCCCCGATGGTGACGGCGTATTCGAGTCCGGTGTGCTGACCGGACTTCGACTCGACCCTGCGTCGGTCTTCGCCGCGGTTGATGGCTCCATCAGGAGCGAGTAGCTTTTCTCCAGTTGAATCGTCACGTCGCCGATCGCCACTGAGGAGATTCCCATGGTCGCTCAGACTCGTCCGGCCACTCTGGAAGACCTCGCGGCGACGCCGGATGATGGTCGCATCTACGAGCTCATCGATGGGGAGATCGTCGTGTCCGCAGCCCCAACGTTTCGCCATGAGCTCGTCTCTCAGCTCATGAATCGTTCCTTTCTGAACTGGATCTCGGAGCATGAGGTTGGTCTCGTCCTGACGGCTCCGGTCGATGTGGTCCTTGGGGAAGGCCAGGCGCTCCAGCCAGACCTCCTCTACATCGAGGACGACAATGCCGGCGAGATCGTGGACGGTCGCTTCCATGGAGCACCGGATCTCGCGGTCGAGATCATCTCTCCCACCAGCCGGTCACGCGATTCGATCGTCAAGTCCATGCGGTACGCCCGCTTTGGCGTCCGCGAATTCTGGCTGGTCGATCCTGATCACCGGACCATGTCGGCGTACGATCTCGCCGACGGTCTCTACCAGGAGCGGACGGCGGACGCGGATGGAGTGCTGCTGTCCGGCGTGATGGATGGACTTCGGATCGACCCGGTCTCCCTATTCGCCGAGGTGGATCGATTGATCGCTCGGCGTCGGCCAGCCGGATGACGTTTCGTGCCGTTGGGCCGACGCCGCGAACTACCCGTTCCGGCCGCCACTGAATGACGTCCGGTATCCTCGCCATCGTGACCGCCGCCGTCCGGTCCAGGCTGCAACGATGAGTACGCCGACCATCAGGACGTGGGCGACGAGCGAGACCGCGAAGCCGACGCGGAGGCTGGTCGGCTCGTAGCGCAGATCGACGATGTGGTCGCCGGCCGGGAGAGCGATGCCGCGCAGGGCGACATCGGTCGGGTAGATTTCGACCTCCTCGCCGTCGAGGTACGCCTTCCAGCCCGGCTCGTAGATCTCGCTCATTACGAGGAAACCGTCGGCCGACGTCGTCGCGTCGTACGAGACGTGCTGTGGCGTGAACGAGGACATCGCGACCGAACTGGTCGGCTGGGTCGCCGGCTCGGACATCGCCGGTAGATCGCCTTCGACCACGGCGACCCGGTCCGGCCGGAAGCCGTTCTGACTGATCCGGTTCTGGGCCGCCTCGCGCGTCGTCGCGACCACCTGGTGCGTCACCCAGCCGACCCCGAGGCTGCCGGCGTTGTCCCAGACACTGACGAGGTCATCCCGGTAGACCATCTGGCGACCGGCCGTCAGGGTGACGATGTCGTCGCGGTCCTTCGGCAGGCTCTCGTCGAGCAGGATGTAGCGGACATTGAGGACGTCCATGAGGCCGAGGTTGCTGGCATCGGGCAGGACATCGGCGAAGTGATAGTCCTGCGGAGCGCCGTTGATCGCCGTCATCAGGTCGGCGTAGCGGCTGAGCTGGACCGGGTTGTAGCTCTGGGTCTCGTACATCCCGAGGTAGATCGAGCGGCCGTTGGCCTGGACCGCCTGGGTGCCGGCCTCGTAGCGCCGCTGGACGAAGGTGCCGCGGCCGCGCGGGTTATCGTCGTCGGCCGCGCCCGATCCGATGTAGTGGACGTAGCGGAAGTGACCGCCGGTCCGCTGTTGGGCCAGGAGGAAGTCGCCTGCGCCGCCCGGACCGGTCGTCCGCGTCGTGATCTCGGCCGCGCTGGCCGCTTCCTCGTCCGGGGTGTACTGCCCCTGCCATTCCCGGATCAGACGGGACTGGCCGGTCGCTCCGTCGATCAGCTCGAGCCCCATCGGCTGCACGTAGACCACGACCATGATCGCCACGGGCAGGGCGCGGTAGAGCCGGGTCATCCCTGGCCACCTGAGACTCCAGCGGTCATCGACGATCAGCCAGACCAGCAGGGTGACCAGTGTCGCGGCGACGATTGGCGTGGGGGTGATCAGGATGCCGCGCGTCGGGAACCAGGCGTAGGCGATCAGGATCAGGATCAGCGGCAGGAAGACCAGCGGCGCGCGCTGGAGCCGGCCCCGGAGCGACCAGAGCCGGTCGACCGACGCCCCGGCCAGGATCGCCGGCCCGACCATCAGGACCGAGAGCACGATCGGGACGTTGTGGACGTGCAGGTCCGTCCACATCGGGACCAGCCCGAGCACCCAGTGCAGCGGCGTGTCGTCCTGGGTCAGCGCCAGGATCGCGAGCGTCGAGCCGGTGAAGAACGGGACGCCGAACCGGGTCCGGGCGAGGAACGGCGCCATCAGGCAGAGCACGATCGCGCCGGCGGCGATGGTGACGTCGCGGCTGCCCTGGGCGTCGACGATCAGCCGGCGGAGCAACCCGGCGAAGTCGTACGGCCCGACGTCGTAACCGATCACGTCGCCGTAGCCGTCGGTCGCGATCGTGGACTGGAGGTAGACCTCGACCCGTGGCCAGAGGGCGGCGAGGTTGAGCAGGATAGCGCCGAACATCACGGCCACGCCGGTGACGACCATGTCGATCGATCGGCGACGGAACGCGGGGCGGCCGACCGGCGGCGCGACGACGGCGCGGTAGACCACCCAGGCGCTGATCAGCAGGCAGGCATCGAGGGCGCCCTGCCCGGGGAAGCCGGCCAGGACCTGGCTGACGGCGAAGGCGCCGATCGAGAGCCCCATCGCCCGGACCTGCCAGCTCCGGCCCCGGAGGGCGAGCTCCACCCCGAGGAACGCGGCCGGGATCCAGAGCGCGACCAGGCTCCGGACGGTGCAGCAGTGGGTCTCGTGATACGACAGCGGGCCGAACGTGAACACGATCGCCGACGTCATCGCGCCGATCGCGCCGATGCCGAGCGTCCGGGCGAGGGCATAGGTCGTGACCACGGCGAAGAGCAGGTCGAACGCGATCTTGGCCTTGAAGGCGACCAGCGGGTCGTCCCAGATCGTAAACGGGATCATCGTCGGGAAGTACATCCAACCCGACTGGGCGTCGCCGGCGAACGGCGCGCCGGAGAACTGGTACGGGTTCCAGCCCGGCAGGCTGCCGGAGCGCAGGAGTTGGCCGAGGAGGTCGTTCCAGGGCACCCACTGCGCCAGGATGTCGTGCCGACCGAGCCAGACGTCGTAGACGGCCCGGTTCCAGGCGAGCAGGAGGGCGAGCACCACGAGGACCGCGAGCGGGACGCCCTCCCGCCGCAGGATCTGTCGGATCGGGAGGATCTGGTCGCCCCCGGAGTCGTCACCATCGGGATCGGTCGTGGGGTGATGGGGCGGTCGTTCGGGAGGCCGGGAGGGTGGCCCGCTCGGGGGCGCGGGGACCGACGAAGAGGTGCTGGACAAGACGCCTCACTCCCTGACGAGCATGATTCGGAGGCCGTGACCATTGGTCTCGATGTGCGGATGTGGCCGTAGTCTACGTGAAACCGAACTATCGGACGACGGCTCGATGCTGCGCAGTCGACCGTTTCGCGTCCGGGCGCTCATCGGACGGCTAGTCGGGTTGGGTCGCGATCCATGCGAGCAGGGCTGCCTCGTCGGTGAAGAGCTGATCGAGCGCCTCGCCGACCATCGGGTTGAGGGCATCGTTCGGCAGCCAGGTCCGGGCATCGGTCTTGAGCCCGACGATGCGGCGCCCGGACCGGGACGGGTCAGCGGTCCGGGTGGCCCAGGCGATGCCGATCTCGACGCAGACGCCCTCGTCCGGGACCCGGCCGTCGAGGACGGCAAGGACGAGGTCGGCGGCGATCACCTCGGCACTGTCGAGCTGGAAGACCTTGCGGCGCATCTCGATGGCATGCTCGGGCGCGGCGGCTGGGTCGGCCTCCGCCATCTCGAAACCGTCCCGCTGGGGCAGGAAGACCCGGTGACCGCGTTCCTCGAGTTGCCAGGTCAGCCGGGCGTTGAAGCGCTGCTCGGCGGCGTTGAACAGCGGGGCCGCGAAGTAGATCCGCATCGGTCGAAGTCCCTCCGATCGGTCGATCCGGACGACCGCTGTCAGTCGGCGTCGCGCTCCCAGCCCCGGGCTCGCTCGACCGCGTGGCGCCAGCGGGCGTGGCGGGCATCGCGCTCGTCGGCCGAGATCGCCGGCTCGAAGCGGCGGTCCACGCCGAGTCGGCTGCGAGCCCGGTGATCTGCCACGGAATCGAGGCCGGCGCCGACGCGGGCCAGCGCGGCGGCCCCCTGGGCGGTCGCCTCCAGGGCGGCTGGCCGGACGACCGGGACGCCGAGCAGGTCCGCCTGAAGCTGGAGCAACACGTCGTTCACGGCCGCCCCGCCATCGACCCGCAGCTCGGCGAGCGGGACCGGCGCGTCCGCGGCCATGGCGTCGATCACATCCCGGGTCTGGAAGCAGATCGCCTCCAGAGCGGCGCGCGCGATGTGGCCGGCGGTCGTGCCGCGGGAGAGCCCGATGATCAGGCCGCGAGCGTCCGGGTCCCAGTCCGGTGCCCCGAGGCCCGTCAGCGCCGGGACGAAGAACACGCCGCCGTTGTCCGGTACGGACGCGGCCAGCGGCTCGATCTCGGCCGCCTTCCGGATGATGCCGAGCCCATCACGGAGCCACTGGACGGCGGCACCGGTGACGAAGATCGACCCTTCGAGTGCGAAGCTCGGCGCCTGCCCCACGATCTGCCAGGCGATCGTGGTCAGGAGGCCGTGGGTGGATTCGACCGGCCGGTCGCCGGTCTGCATCAGCACGAAGCTGCCGGTGCCGTAGGTGTTCTTGGCTTCGCCGGGCTCCAGGCAGGCGTGCCCGAACAGGGCGGCATGCTGGTCGCCGGCGATCCCCGTGACCGGGATGGCGGCGCCGAGTAGATCGCCGCTCGTCGTGCCGAACGGCCCGACGGACGGTCGGACCTCGGGCAGCATCAGCCGGGGGATGTTCAGGTCGGCCAGCAGGTCGTCGGACCAGCCCAGCGCCCGAATGTCGAAGAGCATCGTGCGACTGGCGTTGGTGACATCGGTCAGGTGGGCGCCACCGGTCAGGTGCCAGAGCAGCCACGAATCGACCGTACCGAAGATCACCTCACCGGCCTCGGCCCGGCGGCGTAGATCGGGGAATTCGTCCAGCATCGTGGCGATCTTGGTGGCCGAGAAGTAGGCGTCCGGCCGCAGCCCAGTGATGCGGTGGTAGCGCTCGCTCTCGCCCCGGCGCCGGATCGCCTCGACCATCGGGGCGGTCTGCCGGCTCTGCCACGAGATCGCGGGGCCCACCGGCTGCCCGGTGTGACGGTCCCAGAGGATCGTCGTCTCGCGCTGGTTGGTGATCCCGATCGCGGCGATGTCGTTCCCGGTGAGGTCGGCCCGGTCGATCGCCTTGCGGGCGACGTCGATGGTCGTCTCCCAGAGCTGGTCGGGGTCCTGGTTGACCCAGCCGGAGCGTGGGTACGTCGGCGTCACCGGGCGCTGGGCGGAACCTAGCACCGCGCCACCCTGGCCGAAGACGATCGCCCGGCTGGAGGTCGTGCCCTGGTCCAGCGCCAGGATGGCGGTCGGTGTGGCCGGATTCGCTCGCTGTCCCTCGGCCATGCCCTGTCCCGCTCCTGTGAGAGATGTCTCACGGCATCGTGAGCCGCTGGTCGTGTTCGCAGGCCGCTATCGTAACCATCCGGCGTGGATTGGTCACGCTCGTCGCCGGAAGGAGTGCTCATCGCGAGTTGCGTGATGGCGGAGCAGACCTCTCTCCCAGCCGGGGTGAACCTGCTGCGCTCACCCGCCCCATGCGGCTCGCGCTACGCTGCGGCCCCGGAAGTGCCCGGAGAGGGGAGCAGAACCGTGACTTTGACTCACTGTCTATGGCTTGACGTCGCCGAGCGAGTGAGGAGCCGTGTTGGGCAATCGCACGTTAGCTTGCCACCACGGCGGCCGCCGGCGACCGGACCGCTCGCGACGCCTCGACTACGCCGAGCAGCCCGTCGACGGTCAGCCCGATCCGGCCGAGCAGGAACCCTTCGAGGTCCGGCAGCTCCCGGAGCAGCGAGCCGGCGGCGGCGACCGAGACGCTGCCGCCGTAGAGGACCGGCACGTTGGGTCGAACACTGCCGAACCGGTGCGTTAGCGCGGAGCGGATCTCCTCGATGATCGGCCGGATGTCGTCCGGGCCGGCCGGGGTGCTGGCCCCGATCGCCCAGACCGGCTCGTAGGCGATCATCACGCGGTCGAGCAACTCGCGGGAGATGCCGCTCAGGGCGATCTTGACCTGCCGCCGGACCGTCTCGACGCCGACGCCGTGCTCGCGATCATCGGCCTTCTCGCCGACGCAGAGCATCACCCGGAGCCCACCGGCCAGCGCGACGACGACCTTCTTGGCGAGTGACTCGTTCGTCTCACCGAAGAGGTTGCGCCGTTCGGCATGGCCGAGCAGGACGAGGTCAGTGCCGAGCGCCTCCAGCATCGGTGCCGAGATCTCGCCGGTGAAGGCGCCGTCGAGGTGGCCGTCGACGTTCTGGGCGCCGATCCAGATCGGGAGGCCGGTCTCCCGCGCCGCCGGGACCGCGGCCGGCAGCGACGTATAGGGTGGGCAGAGGAACAGACGGACATCTCCCTGGGACAGGACGCCCCGGCCCTTCTCGCCGAGTTCGTGCAGGTAGTTCGCTGTCTCGGTCGGGGTGTGGTGCAGTTTGGTGTTGGTGCCGATGATGAGTGGGCGTCCGTCGACGGGTCGGCTGGTCGTATCGAGAGTAGGTTCGGTCATCTGGGCGTCCTCTTCGGGGGATACGTCGGCCGGCCGACCGGGTCGAGGCGGGCGGCTCCTTCTCGCCTGATTGTCGCGCAGTCCATGCCAGCGGACACGTCGTTCGTCCTCATCGGTCCGTCGGCCTCGGTGGTGATCCGTCCGGAACCGGAGCCCGACATAACGACTGGGCCGATTGACCGAGAGTTGCTCCTTTGTTATGGTGGGAAACCAATGTCGTCTCCGGAGCCGCCCATCGGTGGCGAGCTCCGGTCCCTTGTCCGGACAGGGGGATCAGCCGCCTGGCAGCGGCTCCCCCTGTCCGGGCCGATCACCAAGGAGTGTCGTCCCGTTGAATCCCGCTTTCTCCGACACCACCGACGGCCCGCCGGTTCGCCCCAGCACGCTGATCGCCGAGGCGCTGGTGGAGCGCCAGAGCGCTCGCCAGATCGTGGCCCGCGCCTATGGACTCGGTCTGCCCGACCCGACCGTTGAGGTCATCCTCGCCGCCTGTGGCTCGACGGCGGGTCTGATCGATGGGTCGGACCTCGCGCAGACCGATCACGACTGAACCGGCGCGTCGCATGGTCCTCGGCATTCGGTCCGGTTGACCGGTCCGAACGGCCGTGCGACAATCATCGTTGCTGTCCAGGGGGAGGGGTGTCCGGCCGCCCTCCTGGCCCTCACGGTCCGCCGTGCGGGGATCAGTGTGTACCGGCTGACCCGGCGGGATACCCCCGGGTTTTCGTGTGCCGGTTCGCAGGCCGCCTGCATCCGCAGGGCAGACTCGCCGCCAGGGAGTACGACCATGATCAAGATCCGCCTCAAGCGCATGGGCGCCAAGAAGAACCCGAGCTACCGGATCATCGTCGCCGACAGCCGCTCGCCGCGGGATGGCCGGTTCATCGAGAACATCGGGCTCTATGACCCGCTCGCCGAGCCGACGATGGTTCGGCTCGACCGTGAGCGGGCCAGCTACTGGTTCGGTGTCGGCGCCCAGCCGACCGACACGGTCCGCTCGATCATGGTCCGCGAGGGTGTGCTGACGCAGTCCGGGAAGCTCAAGCAGCCGGTCGTGGTCGCCACCGAAGCGCCGGCCAACTAGCCGGAACGCCCGAGCGGTCTCGCTCGACCCGGAGGTAGCGCCATGTCCGACGATGAAGGCGTTTCCGACGAGGCCCGGTCAGCCGAACCGGCGGCCGGGCTCGACGCGTTTCCCGCCCAGGCCAGGCCCGGTCGGTCCGATGCTGACCGGGCCGAGGTGACCGAGGGCGGGACCGACGCCGAGGTCCGGCTCCGCGAGGTCATCCGCTACATCGTCGGCAACCTCGTCGACGAGCCGGACGCCGTGGTCGTCTCCTCGCGACTGCGCGAGCACTCCGTTCTTCTCACTCTCCGGGTCGCCGATGGCGAGCTCGGCAAGGTCATCGGCCGCCAGGGCCGGACCGCACGGGCGATCCGGACGGCCGTCCAGATCGCCGGAGCACGCCATGACGTCCGAGTCTCCCTCGACATCGAAGGCTGACGGCCCAGTCGATGCGGTCGACACCGCCTCCCGGCCGGCGCGGGCCCGCACTGGCGCCCCAGCTCGTTCAGCCCCTCGTAGCCGCCAGCGTCCCGCGCCAGCAGCGACCGGGACCGCCCCGGGCGTTGCGGAACGCGCCTCCCGGCCCGATCCTCGCTCGGCTCCCAAACCGGATCCGTTCCGGACCCGCCGGCTGGAGGAGACGCAGGGACCCGATCTCGACGCCGACGTCGAGGCGGTCCGGCTCGCCGTCGGGGTGTTCGTCGGCGTCCACGGCGTCCGGGGCGAACTCAAGCTCCAGCTCTGGACGGATGCTCCCGACCACCTCCACACCGTCAAGCATGTCTGGGTCGGAGCGGAGCGGGCGCCGCGACGGCTGGTCGGTTTCCGCTCGACGCGCGACCGGGGTCTCGTCCGCCTGTCCAATGTGATGACGCCCGAGGCTGCCCGGACGATGATCGGCCAGCGGCTGTTCATCGCGGGAGCCGACGCCCGGCCGCTCGACGAGAACGAGCTCTTCCTGTATCAGCTCGTCGGGCTCCGGGTCGTGACCGAGGGCGGCGATGTCATCGGAACGATCGGTGACGTGATCGAGACCGGGGCCAACGATGTCCTGGTCATCCGCCCGGACGAGGGCGGACCGGACGTGCTCTACCCGCATCACCGCGACTTCGTCGTCGGCGTCGACCTGGCGGCGAAGACGATGACCGTCCGCCCCCTCGAGTACCTCAACTAGCGGCCAGTTCGATCATCATGCTCCCAGACCCGTGATCGTCCGCACGACGAGCGCGGCCGCTCGGCGACCGACCTCGGCCAGCGGGAACTCCTCCATCCCGCCGGCGAGGTCGGTCGCGGTGCGGTATTCGTTGTTGGAGATGTCCTTGATCGCGAGGAACGGGATCGCCAGGCGCTGGCAGACCACGCCCAGGGACGCCGCCTCCATCTCCTCGCAGAGCGTCCCGTGGCGCCCGTTGATGACGTCGAGCCGGTCGATTGCCTGCGTCCAGACGTCGGCGCTGGCGACGGCGCCGGTCAGGACGGACAGGAGGCGACCGTCCCAGGGCCACGGGTCGGGGGTCCAGCTCTCGGCGGCCCGGTGCGCGGCGGCGAGCAGGGCTGGGTCGGACGGTGTCTCGGATGGCGGCATCGGGTCCGGACCGGTGGCGGCGTCGTTGCCCCGGTAGCGCTCGGTCCCGTCGGGCTGGAGATCGAAGGCCGCGTGGTTGATCGACCGATCCGCGATGACGACATCCCCGAGGTCGAGGTCGCGGCGATGGGCGCCGGCGCAGCCGTAGCTGATCACCGCCGAGACGGGTGTCGTCGCCAGCAGGGCGCCGAGGGCGCCGGCGGCGTTGGCCGGACCGATCCCGGACAGCACGGCGATCACCCGGCGCTCCCCGATCGTCCCGGACCAGGCCGGCCAGGTCCCGGCCAGCGGCGGCCGCGTCGGTGATGGGAGTTCGGTCAGCGTCCGGCGGTCGTCGTCGGTCAGCAGCGCGAGGGCTGGGTCCGAGCTCCCGGGGGACGGTCTGTCCAGCGCCAGGCCGTCGAACAGGTGGCGGAGTTCCGAGCGCATCGCGACCATGATCGCGATCGGGGCATCGGCCTGAACGGGGTCGCTCACGGGATTCTCCTGAGTCGAGGGGGAAGCGCCTAACGAAGCAGCGCGACGACCATACTGCCGGACAGGACGAGCAGGACGAGGACCGAGATCCCGGCGTAGCGCCGGTCGCCGATCGTCAGGAACGCCCCGATCACGCCGAGCGTGGTCAGGATCGGCGTCAGCACGATCGCGAAGATCGCCAGCTCGGCGACGGCGCTCGGGTCGCCGTCCCGGACGGCGGATGGCAGGTCGGAGAGGGGGAGGGTCGATTCCGCGATCGGCTGGTCCTTGACGACGGCGAGGACCAGGGCGACCGCGACCAGGGCGACGGTGATCGCGAACCCGGCGATCAGGGTGCGGCGGGCGACCCGGTAGACGAGCATGACGGGACCGGGAGTCATCGGCGTGATCTCCATACCGCTACCTCGCCCACGGGACATCGACGTCGGCGGCCTGCAGGATCATCGAGACGGCCAGCAGGCTCATGATCCCGACGAAGAACAGCACCAGGCGCTCGGTCGAAACCCGGCGGGTGATCCGTGGGCCGATCTGGGAGCCGACGAAGACGCCCAGCAGCGCCGCGATCACGATCTGCGGGTCGATCTCGCCCGAGGCGTAGTACACCGTCGCCGTCGCGACCGAGGCGAAGCCGACCATGAAGGTGCTCGTCCCCGCCGCGGCCTTGACCGGGACCTTCATCAGGATCGACATCGCCGGCACCTGGACCAGCCCACCGCCGATGCCGAGCATCCCGGACAGGACGCCGGCCAGACCACTCAGCCCGACGCCGGCCCTGACCCGCTCGGGCGTGTAGGTGACGTCCGTGCCCCGGTCACGATAGTGCCCGGTCAGCGGGTCGGACGTGGCAACGGTCGCGACGGGAACGGCAGCGGACTCACCGGGCATCGCGACCGGTGGGGCGACCGGACCGGGCGCCGCCGTCGGTCGAGCTCGGCGCTGGGCGAGCATCGAGAAGATCGCATAGAGCAGCACCAGGGCGAAGACGGCGCTGATCACCTGCTGGTTGGCGGCGACACCGACGATCGCGCCGACCGTCGCGCCCGCCGCCGTCGTGACCTGGAGCGCCATCGCCAGGCGGATGTTTGTGAACTGGCTACGCAGGTGGACGGTCGAGCCGACGACCGAGTTGGCGACGACCGCCACGGCGCTCGCCCCGATGGCGGCCTTCTGGTCTACCCCGAAGAAGAGCGTGAACAGCGGCACCATGAAGATGCCACCACCCAGACCGAGCATGGAGCCCACGATCCCGGCTCCGGCCGAGACGACGCCGAGCAGGACCAGTTCCTGAAGATCCAATCGGCCTCCTGCTGCCCCGACGAGGGGTGAGACATCACCGTGAACGACCGATCGCTCAGACAGGCGGGGCGAGCAGCACGGCCAGCGTCATCATCACCAGCCGCGCCGTCGCCCGGACGTAGTCGAAGTCGACGCCGTCGATGGTATCGCAGGTGCAGTTGATCAGGGGGTCGCCGTACAGCATGCTCGCGACGAGGATGGTCGGGATGCCGTACACCGTCAGGGGCGTCTCATCGGCGACGATCAGCGGGTTCTGGCGGGGCTGGACGTTGAGCTGGAAGCCGAAGGTGTCGTACCGCTCCAGCAGGGTGTCCTGGATGAAGGCGGACGAGTCGCTGGCGTTCACGTAGAGCACCCGCTGCCCATAGGCCGTGCCGACGGAGTCGACGTTGATCCCGCCGACGAACGGTGTCCCCAGTTCGGCGTGGCGGGCGCCGAAGGCGTTGGCGCCCTGGAGCCCGACCTCCTCGCCGTCCAGCGCGACGAACCGCATCGAGGCGTGGAGCCGGTAGCCGGACAGCAGTCGGGCGTTCTCGAGCAGGACCGCCTGGCCGGTGCCGTTGTCCAGCGCACCGGGGGCCGTGTCGTTGTCCGGGACATCGTCGGAGATGCTGTCGTAGTGGGCGAAGGCGGCGTAGAGCTGACCGGGCTCCGTCCCCGGGATCTCGGCGACGACGTTGAGCGAGAGCATCCCGTTGCTGGCGACATAATCCTCGTACCAGACGGTCAGCCCGTAGGCAGCGTACCGGAGGTAGAGGTACTCGGCCGCGATGGCGTTGCCGGGCAGCGAGAAGAATCGGCTGCCGACCGCTCCGGGCTCGACGCCGGTGCTGGCGAGGTCCCGGATCGTCCTTTCGGCGTTGGCGGCGGAGAGGTCCGGGAAGGCGTCGGTCAGCTCCGTGACATCGGGTAACGAGGCGATCGACTCCGGCGTGAGCAGCGGGGTCCCGGCCGGAACGTACGGCGTCACCTTCTCGACCCGGAACCCGGCCCCGGTCAGGTCGGCGACGTAGGCCGGGACGGCGGCGACCCGGACGATGCTGGTCTCCGCGTCCTGATCCAGCACGGTGCCGAACGCCTCGATCGACGAGATGTCAGCGTCGCCCGTGCGATGGGTGACGGCGTAGAGTGTCAGCGACGGCGTCTCATCGAGCACGAACAGGGGCTCGACGCCGCTGGCGACCAGGAGCCCGAGGTCCGCCGGGGTGCCGCCGACCCAGACCGCGGTGTCGGTGGCGTAGCTCGGTCGGAGCCCCGTCTCGGTGAGGGCGGCATTGAGGCCCGGGCCGGCCGCGAACCGGACCAGGCACGGGCCGACGCAGTTCAGGCTGATGGCTACCGGCGTCCCAACGGGGGTCGCGCCGGCGACGGGAGTCGTGTCGTCGCCGGTCGGGGTTCCGGCGACGACCGGTGTCGCCGGGAGGGGTGTCGCGGCCGGTGTCCCGGGTGTGGAGCCGGGCGCCGTCGGCGAGGCGACCCCGGCCCGGCCCAGGGTCGGACCGCCCGGTAGGGCGACGATGAGGAGGGCCAGGAGCGCCGTGACCCACCAGCGCCGGAGACGCGGGGCTCGATGACCAACAACCATGCCGGAGGTCTCCTGAATCGCGGGGATCGATGGTGAACGGACAAGCGGAGTGTACCCGCTGGCTGCCCAGCGAACGGCACGTCAGTGGGAGGCTGGTCTCGACGCCTTCGCCCGGTCAAGAGTCGAGGTTTGACAAGCCGTCGCCCGGCGGCGCATGCTTCCGGACGGTTCCGCTCAGGCGAGCGGAGCTGCGACACGACCGACAACCGAAGACGATCGGGGTATCCGACCACGCGGGGCCAGTGGCTCAGCAGGGATCGGGTGCGGATGGGGGAAGCCGGTGCGAGTCCGGCGCTGTCCCGCAACTGTGACGGTTGGCAACGAGAGATCGTTCCGCCGGAGCCAGATTACCCAGCCCGATCCTGCCCGATGCCCCTCGCGTGAAGGGGGCGAGCGTGCGCCCGTCCGGAATCTGGTGTCCCTTGACACCGACCCTCGGCAGGCCCGTCCGCCCGTCCCTCCCGAGGGAGCGGGCGGTCGTCGTTTCCCGGCCATCGTTTCGACGACTGGCCGCGGACACGACGGGTCCGACGCCGGTCGAGACTCGCGCTGGACGACGCGTCGCAGGAGACATCGCATGACTCATCCCCTGGTCGGTCTTCATCAACAACGCTCCACGATCTCCGGTCCCTTCCGCTGGGTCGTGACGATCACCATGACGCTCGCGATGCTGGCCGGGCTGGTCGCTCCGGCCGCCGCTCAGGACGCGACACCGGGGGCGACACCGGTCTCCGGGACGCCCGTGGCTGGCGTCCTCGGGCTCGGCGACGCCGACATCAGCGCGGCGGTGGCGGCGATGCTGGCCGTCCAGGCCGAGGATGGCGGCTTCATCGGATTCTCCGGCGAGAGCGACCCCGGTGTGACGACAGACGCCGTGCTCGCACTGGCCGCCGCCGAGCAGGCCGGCGTCGATAGTGGGACCGCGATCGACGACGCCCTCGGTTACCTCGAGGAGACCGGTGCGGCCTATGCCGAGACCGGCGACGGCCAGCGGGCCAAGCTGGTCCTCGCTGTCGAGGCTGCCGGGGACGACTCGGCCGACTTCGGGGGCGCGGATGTCTGGGCGCCGATCGAGGGCGGCGATGACACGGCACCGCTGGTCGAGGGCGGGGCGTTCAATCTCTCGCTGGTCGTCCTGGCGGCCGTCGCGGTCGATAGTGAGCGGACCGACGAGTTGACCCAGCTCCTGGTCGAGCAGCAGGTCGCGGACGGCAGCTGGGCGTTTAGCCCGGACGCGGTCCCCGGCGACGGCGACAGCAACACGACCGCGCTCGCCATCCAGGCGCTGGTCGCCGCCGGCGACGTCGAGGACCCGGCGATCGAGACCGGGCTGAGCTACCTCCAGACGGCTCGGGCGGTGGACGGTGGCTACGGCTACTCCCCGTCGGCCGACGGCTCCCCGGTCGTCCCGGACGCCAACTCCACGGCTCTCGTCGTCCAGGCGCAGATCGCCACCCTGGTCGACGAGGATGACCTGGCCTTCGCGGCCGATGCCGTCGCGCTGGCCACCTTCCAGAACGAGAGCGGCCAGTTCCGCTTCACGGATGACATGCCGGACGACAACCTGTTCTCCACCGTCCAGGCCATCCCAGCGATCGCCGGTCTGCCGCTCCCGATCGCCGCCTGACCCACCGACGGGACGTGGCGAGCGGCCGAGACCGCTCGCTACGTCCCGCACGTCGACCCCGTCCTGATGCTGGAGATCCCGCCGTGCAGCTGGCCCGCTCACAACTGACCCTGCTGCTGGCCACGCTCCTGGTCGCGCTGCTGCCCGCCCTGACCGCCGGGGCGGCGCAACCCGTCGACGGCACGCCAGGGCCGATGCACCGCGCCGGCCTGGTCGTGCGGCACGGCGACGGCGCGATGACCTACGCCGTGGTCGCCTTCCCGGAGGCGTCGATCTCGGGGATCGAGCTGCTCGAACGCAGCGGGATCGACTTCCTCTCCGTCCCGTTCGGTGGGCTCGGCGAGGGGATCTGCCAGATCGAGCGCGAGGGCTGCGATGTCTCGGCTTGCCGCCGAACCGTCTGCCAGGCGACCCGGTCGTCGCCCTACTGGCAGTATCTCGATCAGACACCGGATCTGGCCTGGCGTTCGGCCCCGCTCGGCGCCAGCGGCTCCCGGGTCGACGACGGCGACGTCCTCGCCTGGGCCTGGTCTGCAGGGACCCCGTCCCTGCCGGCACTCGACCTGAGTGGCGTGGCCGCCAAGGCCGGACTGGACCCGGACCAGCTGCGATCGATCGGGCAGTCAGGCGGTTCGGTCGCGGCCGTGCGGTCCGGGATCGTCGATGCGGACGACCCGGCCAACACGCTGGCGCTGGTCGGAGGGGCCGCGGCGCTGGTCGCCCTGGCCGGTGTCGGGGGCGGGGTCCTCATCGTTCGTCGCCGCCGGCTCCTGCCCGGATGACCGTCCTCGAGTCACCCGTCCCACCCGCCAGGCGGCGGTCGGGTGTCCGTCGCCGGACCCACGACCGCCATCGTCCCAGGCCTGTCCGCCCGGCGGCCTTACGGCGAACAGCACGGCCTGGTCTGGCGCTCCCGGTCTCCTCGACGACCGCCGATACAGCGACCACGCTGATCCGACCCCTCTCGGAACCCATCGACGCAACGCGGCATTTGGATCCTCGCGTCTGGCTGGTCTGGCTGGCCGCCGTCATCGTCCCGGCGCTGGCGGGCCGGAACCCGTTCCCGCTGCTCGCCCTGCTGATCGTGGTCGTCGTCGTCCGCTCGGCCTGGGCGCCGGCGCTGGCCCGGGACACCGGCTGGTCGGTCATCCTCCGGTTCGCGCTCATCGCCGCGGTAATCAGCGTCGCGTTCAACGTCCTGACGGCACCGTTCGGGGATCAGGTCCTGCTCTCGTTGCCGGGCTGGTGGCCCCTGGGGGATGTCGTCACCGCCAACGCGCTCGTCTACGGGCTGCTCAGCGCGGTCGCGGTCATCGTGATCATCCTGGCCGGGACGACCGCCGGCTCACTGGCCGACTGGCCGGAGCTGCTGCGGTCGGTCCCCGCCCGGTTCCTGCCGCTGGCGGTCGCCGGGAGTGTCGCCTGGGCGTTCGTCCCGCAGACGATCGCGACGCTGCGCGACATCCGCGACGCCCAGCGAGTCCGCGGGATCACCGTCGCCTCGGCCCGGACGCTGGTTCCGATCATCGTTCCCCTGCTGGCGACGAGCCTGGAGCGGGCGACGACGATGGCCGAAGCCCTCGAATCGCGCGGGTTCGGCGGCTCGGCCGAGCGACCCCGAGCCTCGCTACGGGCGTCGGGAATCCGGTCCCTGGCCACACCGATCGGACTGACTCTCTCGATCGCCGGGATCTACCTCCTGCTCGATGGGTCGGCCCCCGCCGGGGTCGCCGCCACGCTCACCGGCGCGCTCTTGATCGTCGTCACCCTGGCGGGAGGCGGGCGGGATGCCCGGTCTCGCTACCGGCGGCGGGTCTGGCGGCGCCGTGATTCGGCGGTCCTGGCGACATCGCTCGCCAGCCTGCTGGTGACGGGGCTGACCCTGACGCTCCAGGGCGCCGCCCTTCGGTACAGCCCGTACCCCGACATCTCGATCCCGGTCGTCGGTCTGCCGCTCATCCTGGCGCTCGGTCTCCTGCTCGCCCCGGCCGTCGTCGCGCCGCTGGTTCCTGTCCGCCGAGCGACGGTTCAGGGGAGGCTGGCAGTGGCAGCACCTGGTGGCGCGGTAGACCTCTCCCCCAGCCAGGGTGAACCTGCTCGCTCACCCGCCCCATGCGGCTCTCGCTGCGCTGCGGCTCCGCAGGTGCCCGGAGAGGGGAGCACGCCGTTACAGCGAGGGAGGGAATCTCACACGACAACGGCTGAAGCTGTCCGGCAGAGGGCGAATCGCTCGCGGACGACCGGGCCGCGTCCCTGGGCCGCCTGGCCACCCACGATCAGATCCGGACCGGCTTCGGCGATTCGGCGTCGTGGCACTCGGTCGTCGCAGGGGAACCGGTTTCACCCTTGTTGAGCCACCGACCCGACGCCACCGGAGATGCCAGTGTTGCCGGGGATCACAGCGGTAGGTCTCGCCCCATCCGGGCCGGCGCAGTAGGGCGACGATGCAGCCGACCAAACCCTTTCGTCCATCCCACAGGTCTGTCGCGTACCGTCGGGACCGCCTCGCGCCTCGGAGCGGGAGAGTCCCTCCCTGACGAATCCGGCCACCGACCGGCTGCAAGCGCGCGTCGGTCCCTGCCCGGTTGGGCGTCACATGCATGACGGCACAGATTCGATCGCCACGCTGACCGGTGTCTCGTTCCGTTACCCCGGCGCCGAGGATTGGGCGTTACGAAACGTCGACTGGCAGGTGGAACGGGGCGGCTTCACGGTCATCGCCGGGGCGTCGGGTTCCGGCAAGAGCACGCTCCTCCGGACGCTCAATGGGCTGGTCCCGCACTACAGCGGCGGCCGGTTCGGGGGACGAGTCGTCGTCGATGGGCGCGACACCCGGCGCCACGGTCCTCGCGATCTGGCGACATCGGTCGGGTTCGTCTTCCAGGACCCGGAGGCGCAACTGGTCACGACGCGGGTCGAGGACGAGATCGCCTTCGGCCCAGAGCAGTTCGGGATGGACCGGCAGGCGATGCGGGTCCGGGTCGAGGAATCGCTCGATCTCGTCGGGATCGCCCACCTGCGAGACCGCGACATCGCGACGCTGTCCGGCGGGGAGCGCCAGCGGCTGGCCGTCGCCGCCGCCCTCGCGCTCCGACCGGACCTGCTCGTCCTGGACGAGCCGACCAGCCAGCTGGACCCGTGGTCGGCGGAGGAGCTGATCGGGGGTCTGGTCCGGCTCAACCACGATCTCGGGCTGACGGTGGTCCTGGCGGAGCACCGGCTGGAGCGGCTCGCGATCGAGGCCGACGAGATCCGGTTCGCCGAGCCGGGTGGGGGTTGGCTAGCTGGGCGGCCGAGGGAAGTCCTGGCGTCGGCGATGGTGCCGTCGGACGTCCTGCCACCGGTGACTCGCCTGGGCCGGCACCTCGGTTGGGAGCCGCTCCCGCTCACGGTCCGGGAGGGTCGCCGGGCGGCGATCCGGGACGGTCGGCGGCCTGCCCCGCCGATCGCCTCGTCTTCGGGTGCTGGGCTGCCGGCCATCCTGGCGGCGAACCGGCTGCGGCTCGGGTACGCGATTCCCGGCGGGGCGGTCGAGGTCCTGCGTGGCATCGACCTGCCGATTCACCCCGGCGAGATCATCGCCTTGATGGGACGGAACGCGTCGGGGAAGACGACGCTCCTCCGGGCTCTCGCGGGGCTCCAGTCGCCGACCGCCGGGACGATCGTCTGGAACGGCGGACCCGAGTCCGGAGCGGACGCCGGGTCCGGGCTGGTCGGCTATCTTCCGCAGGACCCGTCCACCTTGCTCTTCGCCGAGCGGGTCCGGGATGAGTTGCTGGCTTCTCGGCGGGCCGCCCGGAACCAGTCGCCACGGCCGCTGCCGGACATCGACGACCTGCTCGGTCGGCTCGGCCTCGAGGGGCTGGCGGATCGGCATCCGCGCAGCCTCAGCGGTGGGCAGCGGCAGCGGGTCGCGATCGGCGCCGTCCTGGCCGCCGCGCCGCGAGTCGTCCTGCTGGATGAACCGACGAGAGGCATGGATGGGCTGCGCAAGGCGGACCTGGCCCGTCTGCTGAGCGAGATCGCCCGGGACGGGACGGCGATCGTCCTCGCCACCCACGACGTCGAACTGGCGGCGGCGGTGGCGTCCCGCGTGGTGATGCTCGGCGGCGGTCAGGTCGTGGCGGACGGGAGCCCACGGGCGATCCTCGGTCCGGCGCTCAGCTATGGGCCGCAGATGAGCAAGCTGTACGGCCCGGACTTCCTCACCGTCGAGGACGTCCGGGCTGGTCTTGGTCCCCGGCCGGGACGGTGATCGTCGACGCCGTCATCGGGCTGTCGAGCGCCAGCGGAGACGCCCCATCGCGGAACCCGAGGGACGGCAGCACGACGGCGTCCACGAACCGGACCATGTAGTCGGCGTCGACCTCGCCCTCGGCCGTCACCGAGTGGGAGAGCACGACCCCGACCATGCTGCAATGGACGAAGTCGAAGCTCGGCGCCGTGGCGCTGATCTCACCGCGCTGCGTCGCCCGGCGGAGCATCCCCTGGAGCTGGCGCTCCGCCGGCTCGAAGAGCGCCTCGTGCAGGGCCGACTTCAACTCCGGGTTGCGCCGGATCGAGTCGGCCAGGGACCAGAACACCCCGGTCTGCTTGTGGCCGGCCGACCCGATCCGACGGGCCATCTCACGCAGGTCGCCACAGATGGACCCGGTGTCGATGTCGTCGAAGTCCATCTGTTTGACATGCCGCATCGCGGCGGCGATCAGTTGGGGCTTGCCCTGCCACTGCCGGTAGAGCGTTGCCTTGCTCGTGTGCGTCCGGGTGGCGATGGTGTCCATGGTCAGCTTGTCGTACCCCTCCTCGATGAGCAGGTCGACGATCTCGCCGAAGAGTTCGGCTTCGCGGGTCGGTGTGAGGCGGGTTCGACGGGTCTGGTCGAGACCAGTCACTGGGGACATCTTGCACTTCCCTCGCGCGACGCTGCGCTCTGTCTGGTCATGATCCGGGGCCGTCTTGATCGCCCCCTCAGTGTGACATATCAGCCGATCCGGGTCCCATTCCGATTCCCTCCGCCGGCGTCGGACCCGACCTGGGAGCCAGCGCTCCCGGGTCGGGTCGGGTCGTCCGGTTGGGTGGGCTGCCGGTCCGTCCTACATGTGGACGGCGGCCGGCGCCTCCGGGTCGAAGTCGGGCTTGCCCGAGCGAAGGAGCAGGACGGTCACGATCGCGCCGACCGTGAAGAAGCCGGCGGACCACCAGTAGGCGGTGGAGTAGCTCTCGACGGCCGCCTGGGCCAGGGCTTCCGGGCTCGCCACCCGGTCGGCCAGATACCCGGCCGCCGCCGATGCCGCCAGGGTGCTGAGGAGCGCGGTGCCGATCGAGCCGCCGACCTGCTGGACGGTGTTGAGGACGGCGGAACCGGCACCGGCATCGTCCGGGTCGACGCCCAGTGTCCCGACGCTCATGGCGGGGGCGAAGATCAGCCCCATCCCGAGGCCCATGATGATCAGGGCCGGCAGGATGTCGCTCGCGTAGGTGCTCGCGAGATCGAGCCGGGTCAGGAGAAGCATGGCCGCGGCGCCGAGGAGCATCCCGACGGGGATCAGCGGGCGGGCACCGAGGCGGGGGAGCAGGACGCTCGTCGCCATCGTCGCCGAGAGCATGATGCCGCCGATCATCGGCAGGAAGGCGAGGCCGGTCTGGACCGGCGAGAAGCCGAGGCTCTGCTGGGTGTAGTAGGTCAGGAAGAGGAAGACCCCGAACATCCCGGCGCCGGAGATCAGCAGGGCGAAGAGCGAGCCGCCCCGGTTGCGGTCGAGGATGATGCGTAGCGGCAGCAACGGCTGGGCGGCGCGAGTCTGCCACCAGGCGAACGCGGCGATCAGGAGGGCGCCGGCGCTGAGGAAGCCCCAGGTCATGATGTCGCCCCATGACTGGCTCTCCGCGTTGGAGAAGCCGTAGACGATCCCGAACAGCCCGGCCGAGACGAGCAGCGTGCCGAAGATGTCGAGCTGAACCTTATGGTCCGGCCGGTGATTGCGGAGGTAGACCACGGCGCCGGCGATGGCGATCGCGGCGAAGATCAGGTTGACATAGAGCGTCCAGCGCCAGTCGAGGTACTCGGTCAGCAGGCCGCCGAGCAGGAGACCGAGTCCGCCGCCGGCTCCGGCAATCGCGCCGAAGATGCCGAAGGCGCGGCCGCGTTCAGCCGGGTCGGTGAAGGTCGTCGTCAGGATGGACAGCGCCGCCGGGGCGAGCAGCGCGCCGAAGAGACCCTGGAGCGCGCGGGCGATCACGAGAACCTCGAAGTTCGGCGCGGCGCCACCGATCGCCGACGCGACGGCGAAGCCGCCAAGACCGATCAGGAAGATCGTCTTGCGCCCGATCACGTCGCCCAGCCGGCCGCCGAGCAGGAGGAGACTGCCGAAGGCGAGCGCGTAGGCGGTGACGATCCACTGCCGCTGGTCGTTCGAGAAACCGAGGGCCGCCTGGGCGGAGGGCAGGGCGATGTTGACGACGGTCGCATCGAGGACGACCATCAGCTGCGAGACGCTGATCACCGCGAGGATCAGCCAGCGATGGACGTGCTGCGCGGCGAGGGCCGGGAGGGCCGGCGCGATCGCCTCGGCAGGGGTCAGGGCAGGGGACTGGGCCATGGGACGTTCTCCAGCGACATGGGCCAGAATGGCCAGAACAGCAGATGGTAGCGGTCGGACGGCTGCGGGTGGCGACGGCCACCCGGACGGATCCCCGGCTACGCGTCCTCCGCAACCTCGGCCGCAGACAAAACGAAACCGTTTCGTTCAGACAGCGTACATCGGGCTCGATCGAAACGCAACCGTTTCGATCGGGCAATGTCCGGCGACGTGGTCCGTCGGCCCGGACGGCACGAGACGGGAGCGATCAGTGGTCGGACATGCAATGCGAGATGCCAGCCCGACCTTCGACGGTGCGTTGCCGCTGGTCGCCGCGACGCGGAATACCGACAAGCTGGCGTTGCTCGCCCGGCTCACGGGACGACGACGCGCGCTCCTGCCGCTCCCGGCCGGCGTCGACGCGATCGAGCCCGAACCGGAACCGACAGAGTCCTCTGGTCGTGAACAACTCGTCGTGATCGCCCAGGCCAAGGCGATCTCCGTCTCGGCCGCGCTCCGCGGTGCCCGGACGATCGCCAGCGACGGCGGCCTGCTCGTTCCGGGTCTCGGCGACCGCTGGCAGCCAGCCCGGACACGCCGGTTCGCCGGTCCGGGCGCCAGCAACCACGACCGGGCCGTGGCGCTCCTGGCCCTCACTGAGGGGCTGACCGGGGATCGGCGGGGTCTGGGCTGGCGGGAGGTCGTCGCCATCGCCGAGGCGGGCCGGGTCATCGCGACGTTCACCGCCGAGGCGACGCCCGGCTGGCTCGTGGAGGAGGTGCCAACCGACTGGGATGACGCTGGGCAGGGCTTCTGGGTTCCCCGGCTCTGGCTGGGCAGCCCGGGGGATGCGACCACCAGCCTCGGCGCTGGGACCGATCACTGGGACCGGCTGGCACTCCTGATCGAACCGTTCCTCGACGGGCTCGCCGTACTCGACGGGTCCTGATCGGACCGCGTCAGGGGAGGCGAACCCGGACGGACCCGAGGCCCGCGGCCCCGTCCGCCACCTGGCCATCAGGGGAAGCGTCATAGGAGGCCGCGGACTCGGCGACCACCCGCTCGGTCCGAGCCAGCCCGTCCCGTGTCAGCCCGGCCACGACCCCGGCGATCCAGGACAGATCGCCGTCGGTGAAATCGGGTCTGACCGCCGCTCCGAGGTCGGTCAGCGACAGACCGGCCGAACCCGCGCCGCGGAGGGCGTCGATGACGCGGCCGCGGTAGAAGCGGTTGGACCCCTCGAACGGTACCTCGGCCTTCTTCCGGCTGCCTCTGGGCACGCTGGCGAGGGCGCCGAGGATGGCGGGGTAGGACGCGCACTCCGGCCGGAGCGGACAGATCAGGCAGGCCGGCTTGCGGGCGGTGCACTGGAGCGCCCCGAACTCGATCAGGGCCTGGTTCCACTCCCAGCCGCGGCCGGGCGGGACCATCTGGCGGGCGACCGGGATGACCTCCCGGTCGTGCCGTAACTGGTCAGGGACGTCCGGTCCGAAGGCGACCCGGTGGAGCACCCGCCGCATGTTGGTGTCGATGAAGGCGGCGTCCTGCTCGAAGGCGAAGGCCGCGATCGCGCCCGACGTGTACGGGCCGATCCCCGGCAGCGTCAGGAGGTCCGCGACCTCACTCGGGAAGACGCCGCCGCGCTCCTCGACGACGAACCGGGCCGTCCGCTGGAGGTTGACGGCCCGGCGGTTGTAGCCCAGCCCGGCCCAGGCGGTGATGACGTCGGCGGTCGGCGCGTAGGCCAGCGCCGTCACGTCCGGGAACTGCTCCAGCCAGCGCTCGTAGTAGGGGATCACGCGATCGACCTGCGTCTGCTGGAGCATGACCTCCGAGACGAGGATCGCGTACGGGTCGCGCGTCCGCCGCCAGGGCAGGTCGCGGGCGTTCTGGGCGAACCACCCGAGGAGCCCGGCCCGGACGGCTTCGACCTTCTCGTGGGACAGCGGGGCGTTGTCGAAGGGTTCGGCTCGGATGGGCGTCGTCATGCCGCCAAGTATAGGAGAGCGCCGCTGGCTCGGTCAGGAGCCAGCGGCGCGTCCGGGAAATGGGTCGACCAGAGGGCGTTAGTCGTCCAGCGAGAACCAGACCGGATCAGCGTCGAAGTCAAACAGTGGCTCGACGTACATCACCAGGGAGTCTGCATCCTCACTGTTGATCGCCCAGCACACATTGAACTCCGCGCTGCCGCCTTCGAATAGTTCGGTCACGTCGTACTGCGTACCTTCGTAGAGACCGCAACTGTTGTCGAAGACGGTGTAACTGGAGCTGCTGTCTCCGACGCTCTGGAAGTTGAGCTCGAAGCTGGGATTGCCGCTGGTCGCCCCGATGTAGGTGATGGCGACCCGCGCGATGAAGTATTGATCGCCGCTGGCCGCCGGATCGCCGTATGGATTGGACTCGGCGACGAAGTCGGTCGCGTCCGGAGTGACGGAGAGGACTGTCACTTCATAGTCGCCCACCTCAGTCGTCTCACCGACCGGGAGTGGGTCAGTTCGGGTCGTCTCGATGGAATCGGCAGGGTCATCACCGGTTGCCGACGGTCGGGCTGCCCGAGTCGGCGCTGGCTCCTCCGATTCCTCGGCGACCGGCGTGGCACCCTCGGTGACGACGGACTCGATCGGGTTGCCCAGAGCGAACCAGACGGGATCGGCATCGAAGTCGAGGAGGGGCTCGACGTACATCACCAGGGAGTCGGCATCCTCACTATTGATCGCCCAGCAGACGTCGAACTCGGCGCTGCCCCCCTCGAACAGCTCCGTTACGTCGTACTGTGTGCCTTCATAGAGTCCGCAACTGTTGTCGAAGACGGTGTAGCTGGAGCTGCTATCGCCCACGCTCTGGAAGTTGAGCTCGAAGCTTGGGTCGCCTGTCTCAGAGCCCGTATAGGTGATCGAGACGCGAGCGATGAAGTACTGGTCGCCAGCGGCCGGCGGATCGCCGTAGGGGTTGCTTTCGGCGACGAGGTCGGTAGCGTCGGGTGTGACGGAGAGGACCGTTACCTCGTAATCCCCTACATCCGCGGTGCGGCCAATGCCAAGCGGGGAGTCGCGGGTCTCACCGCTGCCGGTCTCGGCGACGACGTTCAGATCCTCGAGGATGTCGAAGACGGCCGAGATCAGTTGTCCGGCGTTGCTGGAACTGTAGAGCTCCCCGCCGCCTTCCTCGGCGATCCCGCTCAGGATGTCCTGCTCCTCGGCCGTCGTGCCGAAGCCGATCACGTTGGTGACGATGCCGAGATCGGAGGTGCGGAGATCACCGGCCACCTCGACCGGATCACCGTCGCAGGTCTCGAGACCGTCGGTCACCATGACGATCGCGTTGACGACATCGTCGCCGGCCTCATCCTCGAAGTCGCCGCGGGCCTCCTCGAGCGCATAGGCGAGCGGCGTCCAGCCGACAGGCTGGAGGGCGTCGACCTCGTCCGTGAGGGCGGTGACATCGACACCGTCCATCGGGACGACCAGGTCGGACGAGACGCAGCTCTCGGCGCGGCCGGCCTCGGTATTGTCGCCGCCCTGGCCATAGACCCGGAAACCGACGTTGACACCTTCGGTATCGGGCAACGACGAGATGACCTGATTCAGCACCGTCCTGGCGGAGTCCATCCGGGCGATGCCCGTGTCGGTCGGCGCGGCCATCGAGCCGGACGAATCGACGATCAGTTGCAGGTTGACGGTGCGGGACGGGTCATCCTGGGCGGCGGCTCCCTGGAGACCTGGGGTGAGACCGGCCAGCAGGAGCAGCGAGCAGATTGCGGTGAGCAGGCGTCGTCGGAACATCATCGTAGTCCTCACGTTGACGGGTTCGGCAGCGTCCGAAGCCGTCCGGAATGGCGATCGGTGGAGAGCTGTAGTGGTCTATCAGGGCTGATTGGCTGCCCTGGAGCAGACCTCTCCCCCGGCCCCTCTCCGGCTCACCCGCGCGCTCACCCGCCAAGGCGGCTTCGGCTGCGCAAGTGCCCAGAGAGGGGAGACACGGCAACGGGACGAATCACCAGTGACAGACCAATAGCCGATTGATCGGTCGTCTGTGAGTTGAAAGGCTGATCCCGTCCTGGCAGCACCTCTTCTCGTGTCAAGTCAACTCCTTCCGGACCAGTACCTGGAAGTTCCGACGAAGGCCACATTTTCCGACACGGGTCGAGACCGCAAGTTCCTGTTCGAGGTCTCGGTGAAGACGCTGTCTGACAGGAGGACCCATCTTCAGTTCTTCGGAGTTCGGCTGCAATCGACTGCGGACCCGGTAACGCGGTCAAGGAGGTCGCAGTGCCGCCCTCGGTGGTCGCGGCGAGATGTGGCGTCCCTGGCGCCAGCAGTCCCCGGACATCGTCGTGGTCGAGGGGGTGGCGCGGTCTCAGCGACCGATCGGTGCGCCGCCGTGATGACCGCGACCCGCTCGCTCAGGATGGCGCCGAGGTCGCCGAACGCGATCCCAAGCGCCGCGAACTGCGGCGCGTTCCAGCCACTGCCCAGGCCGAAGCGGAACCGGTCGCCATGGACCCAGACGAGCCCGGCCATCTGCTTCGCCGCCAGGGCAGCCGGGCGCTGGGGCAGGACCAGGGCGGGCGTGGCGAAGTCGAGCGTCGTCCGCTCCGCGAGGAATCCGAAGAGCATGAAGGGGTCATGGTACCCATACGAGATCATCTCCGCCGAGCCATGGCCCTCCGGCAGCCGGGTCGTGAGGACGTGGTCGGAGGATTCGAGGAACGAGACCCCGGCCTGCTCCACGTCCCAGACGAAGCGGACCAGCCGGTCCGCGGCGACGTCGAACTCGGTCGATGGGAGCCAGACACCGATCTACACGGGCATCCTCCGATGGGATGGTCAACGACCAGGTGAGCCTGGAACGGCGACGACCCGGTGCCGCAGGCACCGGGTCGTCGTCGGAGAACATGGAGCCGACGAGAGACCGTGGTTACTGCGCCGGCGGGGTCGGGCGCTTGATCTCGATCACCTTCGGCGTGTCGCGGGTGATGCCGACGAACTGGTCGAAGAACGCGACGGCCTCGGGTCCGGTCGGGACGTTGCCGAGCTGGAGCTTCAGGTAGGCCGAGCCGCCGTTGGGGAAGACGAAGGTCGGCGTGCCGAAGACGCCGTGCTGACCCTTGGCCTCGTTGAAGTCAGCTCCGATCGTGCCGAGCTCGTCCCGGCTGGCCCGATCCCGCTCGAACCGGTCGAGGTCGAGCCCGGCGCGGGTCGCCGCCTCGGTGATCGTCGCCGGCGAAGCCAGGTCCTGCCCCTCCTGATGCCGCAGATTGAGGAGCTCCCAGACGAAGTCGTGGTACTTCTCCGGACCCTGCCGGCTGGCCGCGAGCGCCCCACGGAAACCGGGCAGGCCCCGGCTCTGGTAGGACTCGGGCTGTTCCCAGAGCTTCCAGTCGTCGCCGTTCTTGCTGTTCACCTGCTCCAGCGGGAACGCTCGCCAGGTCGCCTTGAGCGGGTATCCGAGCTCCTGCTCGACGTTGTGCAGCCAGATCGCGGCGGCATTGACGAACGGGCACTGGAAGTCGAAGAAGACGTCGAACTCGAGATCGCGGTAATCCTGCTCGGCCATGAGGTACTCCTGGGATCGGGACGGACGAGAGAGCGGCTCGAACTGCCGCATCGATAGAGCTTACCAAAGGACACTTGCTATCGGTCCGCAAGCGTCTCGCGTCCGGAAGCCATGCGCGAATGGCGTCTCGTCCCAGTGCATAGGTCTCTGCCTTGGGGCGACGATCTTTAGAACCCCGATCAACGACAACACGTCAACAGAGAGGAGCATTTGGTGTCGTGTGACGTCCGGTTATGCGACATCGCCGTGAGCGCGGAGTTGTCGCCACCCGGTTTCCACCTGCCGTCGAAGCTCTAGCCGGGTTCCGTCGTTCCGGAGGACGAGATCAGCTCGCGCGAGGCGGGACGCCAGGGGCGGCTGGGCGTCGATGCGTCGCCGGGCATCGTCCTCGCCGAGGTTTCGCGTCCTGATGAGGCGATCGAGTTGAACCGCCGGGTCGGCGACGACCAGCCAGACCCTATCGCAGCGATCGGCATGGCCGCTCTCGATCAGCTTGACGGCGTCGATCGCGACGACACCGGCAGATGAGGCGTTGTAGCGCTGGTCGATCTCGGTCCGGATCGCCGGGTGAGTCAGGCGGTCGAGGGCCGCCAGTTCTTCCGGGTCGCTGAAGACGATCGCGCCGAGCCGCTTGCGGTCGATGGCCCCGTCGGCGGCGACGATGCCGTCGCCCCAACGGTCGACTAGCGCCTGATGCAGCGGCTCGCCGGGCGCGATCAACCCGTGGTAGACGCGGTCGGCGTCGATCGTCTCCGCGCCGAGTTCGGCCAGGATCGCCATCACGGAACTCTTGCCGGAGGCGATCCCACCGGTCACGCCGAGCCGAAATGGGCGAGCGTCAGGCATTCCGTCTACCCCTCTGTCCCGTGCGCCCACCTCGAACGCTCATGGGCGCCGGCCTGGATCGTGGTCCGACGCGAGCGAGGCGAACCGGCGCGCCTTCTCTCACGACAACATCGACATAGATGCGTTGTCGCACTCCATGGAGACTCCGGGCAGAGTTCTCCAGCACTCCCGAGGGAGACGATAGCGATACACGACAACATTGAAATGGGATGTTGTCGCGAGACGAGTGTCGGTGCTCCTCGTCGGCTGTCAGGCGACGGGCTCCATCTGGGCGGTCGCGTCCTCCCAGATCGCGTAGGCGTCTTCGAGCTCAGTCTGGGAGCGGGCGTACTCGGACCCGAGCCGGCGGATGGCCTCGCTGTCCCCGTCCGACCCGGCGATCGCCATCGCGTCGCTGAGCTCGATCAGCTTGGCTTCCAGACGGGCGATGTCCTTCTCCGCCTGCTGGAGCTTGCGCTGGGCGTCGCGGGCCGAGCGGTTGTCGAGTTTCCGGGGCTGCACCGGTGAGTGCTCGCTCGGATTGGCCTTGCCATTCGCCGACGTGGAATGCCCGTTGGCGGATGCGGTCTCCTTCGTCGCGCCGTTCCCACTGGCAGCGGGGCCGGCTGGCGGAGCCGTCTGTCCGGTCGTCTTGGCCGGGTCGGCCAGCAGGCCGACCGCTCGCTGGTGGTCGGTGTAGTTGCCGAGGTAGGGCTTGACCCGGCCGTGCTCGATCGCCCAGATCCGCGTCGCGACCCGGTCGATGAAGTAGCGGTCGTGGGAGACGAACAGCAGCGTGCCGTCGAAGGCGCGGAGCATCTCCTCGAGCGTCTCGCGGGCGTGGATGTCGAGGTGGTTGGTCGGCTCGTCCAGGACCAGCACGTTGGCCTGCTGGAGCAGCAGGACCGCCAGCGCCAGCCGGGAGCGCTCGCCGCCGGACAGGTCGCCGACGCGCTTGTAGACGTCGTCGTTGGAGAACAGGAACCGACCGAGATAGGTCCGGGCCTCCTGCTCCGCCATCGGCAGCGCATGGAGGATGACCGAGAGCGGCGTGCCGTCGTGGTGCAGTTGCTCGTGGGTCTGGGCGTAGTAGCCGATCTTGACGTTGGCGCCGAGCTGGTAGCGGCCCTCCAGCGGCGGCAGGATGCCGACCAGGGAGCGGAGCAGCGTCGTCTTGCCGCTGCCGTTCGGGCCGATCAGGCCGATCCGGTCGCCGCGACGGACCTCCAGCTCGCCGGTCCTGACGAGCACCTTCTCCGGCTGGTCCGGGTCATGGGCGATCGCGCGGACCGGTTCGGACGTCCGGGGGCGGTCGTTGCGGGTCTCGCCCAGCATCCGGTCGAGGGCGGTCGGCCCGGTCCCGCTGGAGACGCCGGGGTCGACGACGCCGACCTCGAGGTCCGATCCGGTGTAGCCGGCGACGAGGCGGTCGACGGTCAGGACCTGCTCGCCGCTGCGGACCCCGACCGGGATCTTGAGCGTGATCGTGTCCTGGGCGCGTGGCCGGGCAAGGCGGGGCAGCCGATCCAGCCGGGTCTGGCGACCCTTGGCCTCACGGGCCCGCTGGCCGGCCTTGTACTTCCGGATGAACTCCTCGGTCCGGGCGATGAACTCCTGCTGCTCGTCGTACTCGATCTTCCGTCGCGCCATCCGCTCCTCTTTCAGGGTCAGATAGCGCTGGTAGGGGGCGGGGTAGTCCTCGAGCACGCCGAAGGAGAGGTCCATCGTCCGCGTCGTGACCCGGTCGAGGAAGTAGCGGTCGTGGGAGACGACCAGGCAGGCGCCGTTCCACTTCGAGAGAAACCCCTCCAGCCACTCCAGCATCTCGAGGTCGAGGTGATTGGTCGGCTCGTCCAGCAGCAGCAGGTCGGGCTCGGCCAGGAGCGCTTTGGCGAGGGCGACCCGGGTCTTCTGGCCGCCGCTCAGCAGGTTGACGCGCTCGTCGAACTGGTCGGGCCGGAAGCCGAGACCGAGCAGGACCTCGTCGGTGCGGAAGTCCATGTCGTACCCGTTGGCGGAGTCGAACCGTTCCTGGAGCGTGTCGTACTCGGCCATGATCCGGTCGAGTTCGTCGTCCGACGCCGTCGCCATCTCGGTCTCGATCGCCCGCATCCGCTCGGCGGCGAGCAGCGTCTCGGCGAAGGCCTCGCGGGCCTCTTCCCGGACGGTCCGGTCGCTGTCGAACCTGGCCTCCTGGGCGAGGTAGGTGATCCGGAGACCGGGCAGCGGCGTGATCGTGCCGCCGTTGGACTCCTCGACGCCGGCGATGATGCGGAGGATGGTGCTCTTGCCGGCGCCGTTGACGCCGACGAGGGCGACATGCTGCTTCTCGGCGATCTGGAAGGTGATGCCGTCGAAGATGTCGTGGGCGCCGTAACTCTTGGCGAGCCCCTCGACGGTCAGGATCGGGACGTTGGCCATGCAGGGATTCTCCACGCTCGGGGATGGGCGGCCCGGCCGGCGCGAGGCGACCTCGGCGGGGCGGCGAAGTGGGGGATCGGGGACCGGCGTGGACGCTACATCCTGGTGGTGCCTCGTGAGTCGTCTTCGGGCTGGACCACAGGCGAGCAGCGCGCGCCGGGCAGCGATCGGAGGGACGCGACCGTGAGACGGCCGTCCTGTTCGCTCCCAGTATACCGGGCGACGGCCGGAGGACTGTGCGAAGCTGGCCACTTGCATCTCCTATAGGCTCGCATGCGCCAGGAGAGCGATCATCGGCCGCCTGGATTCCCGGTACCCCAGTCGTCGCGTACCGGGCGATCGGTGCCGCCGCCAGGCTGCCGGCAACCCGGTCGACCCCGAAGGACGGACCACCGGCCGCGACCGTGAACGGTTGGGTGGCCGCTCGATGCGGCGCCACGGGAAGAATGAGGAGCATCGCCATGCTGTGGCCCGATACCTTCCGGCGGGATGACAGGGGAGCGATCGAGATCGGCGGCGTCTCCGTCGCCGACCTCGCCCGTGATTTCGGCACACCGCTCTACATCTATGATGAAGATACCCTCCGTGGCCAGGCCCGGCGGATCCGGCAGGCCTTCGCCGCGGTCTGGCCGAACAGCCGGATCGTCTACGCCGGCAAGGCGCTGCTCTCGCTGGCCATCGTCAACGTCCTCCATCAGGAGGGCATCGGCCTCGATGTCGTCTCCGGCGGCGAGCTGTTCGCCGGGCTGGCGGCGGGCGTGCCGGCCTCCGACATGACGTTTCACGGCAACAACAAGGGGCCGGACGAGATCCGGGAGGCGATCGCCGCCGGGATCGGCCTGATCGCGATCGACAACCTGCCGGAGATCGCGCTCGTCTCCCGGCTGGCGACCGAGGCTGGCATCGATGTCGACGTCATGCTGCGGCTCAACCCGGGGATCGACACCCACACCCATGACAAGATCCGGACCGGGCATCTGGATTCCAAGTTCGGGTTGCCGATCACCACCGGCGATGCCGAGCGGGGTGTGGTCGCGGCGCTGGCGGCGCCGGGGCTCACCCTGCGCGGGTATCACGCTCACGTCGGGTCGCAGCTGTTCGACGGGGCGGCCTACGCCCTGGCGGCGGAGACCCTGCTCGCTTTCGCGGGCGAGATGCGCGACCGCCACGGCTTCGTGCCCGAGCTCATCAGCCCCGGCGGCGGGTTCGGGATCGCCTACGAGCGCGACCAGGCGGCAGCCCCGTTCGAAGCGTGGGCGGCCGGTGTGGCCAGGGCGGTCCGGGCCGGGTGCCAGCGCTACGGGCTCCCGGAGCCGGAACTGATCATCGAGCCGGGCCGGTCGATGGTCGGTCGGGCCGGGGTGGCGCTCTACACCATCGGCACGATCAAGGAGATCCCGGGCGTCCGGACCTTCGTCTCGGTCGATGGCGGGATGGCCGACAACATCCGGCCGACGCTCTACGGCGCGACCTACGATGTCGAGCTCGCGAACCGGGCCATGTCGGCGGACGGGCAGGTGCCGGTCACGATCGCCGGGAAGTACTGCGAGTCCGGCGACATCCTGATCGAGCAGGCGATGCTGCCACCGGTCGAGGCGGGCGATCTGCTCGCCCTGCCCGCGACGGGGGCGTACTGCCTCGCGATGGCGAGCAACTACAATCTCGCCACCCGTCCGGCCGTCGTGATGGTCCGGGGCGGCGATGCCAGGCTGATCCGCCGCCGGGAGTCCTACGCCGATCTGCTCATCAACGAGATCCCGCTCCCGGTTCCGGCCGGGACGGGCGCGATCGGGTAGGGACGTCCGCCAGTCCTGCGCTCGGCCCCACATGGACGGTTGCGGTCGGTCCGCCTCCGTAGTAGCGTTCATGGTCCCTCGTGATTCTGATGGATGTGACCATGCGACCGCACGACACCGTCATCACGGCCTGACGGGGTCCGAGATTCAGGGTGGACGCCGTGGCAGGACGCTCCAGGAAACCGACCGGATCCGCCTCGCCTCCGGGGAGGCGTGCCCCGACGTCCCCGCTGGACGCGACCGCCAGCGATGAGCAGGCCGGTGAGCACCTGGCCGCGCCGCGGGTCCGCGCGGCGCTCCAGCGGTCCTCGGACGACGTCCATCCGAGCGACCGCGCCGGGGAACCGTCAGTCGACGAGACCGACCGGTATGACGACGTCGACGTCGACATCGACCGGCTCCTCGATGACGTCGATCCGTCGCCGGGGAACGGCGATGCGATCGCCTCCGACCTCGTCCCGGACAGCCTCACGATCGCGACGCCGAGCGATGACCTCGACCCGGCGGTCACGGAGCTGGAATCGGTCGACATCGTCCTCACCTCCCCGTCTCGCGGGCGGCCCGGTCGGGACGCCGACGACGCCCTGGAGCAGTTGCGATCCTCCGACGAGGGTATCGCGTCGGCCCTCGAAGACCCGGTCCGGATGTACCTCCGGGAGATCGGCCGCGTCCCGCTGCTGACGGCCCGCAGCGAGGTCGATCTCTCGATGGCGATGGAGCGGGGCGCGTACATCCTCCAGCTCCGGAAGCGGCTGCTCGAGCGCGACGGGATCGAGCCCGACAGCGTCACCCTGATCGTGGCGATCCAGGCGTCGCTCCGGGAGTCGTGGCCCCATGTCCTGGCCCTCGCGACCGCCTCGGCCAGCGTCTCGCCCTCCGCGACCCGCTCCGAGCACATCGCCGGTGTCCTGCCGCTGACCCGGTTCGCCGACGACCTGCCGGCCAGCGTCGCCGGGCAGATCGGCCTGACGCGGGAGCAGCTGGAGGAGTCGTTGCGGCTCCGGCAGGTGGAGTGGGACCTGCTCCCGGCCGTCCTCCGCGAGCGGCTGGAGAATATCTCCGCCGAGTGGCTCGACGAGACGACCATCCGCGGTCTCCTGGGCAACACTTCCCGGGAGCTCCAGCAGGCGTTCGATGCCCGGATCGTCGCCGGGACTTCGGCCAAGGTCGCGCTAACGGAGGCCAACCTCCGCCTCGTGGTCTCGGTGGCGAAGAAGTACGTCGGCCGCGGCATGTCGATGCTGGACCTGGTCCAGGAGGGCAACCTCGGCCTGATCCGGGCGGTCGAGAAATTCCAGCACCACAAGGGGTTCCGGTTCAGCACCTACGCGACCTGGTGGATCCGGCAGGCGATCAGCCGCGCGATCGCCGACCAGGCCCGGACGATCCGGATCCCGGTCCACATGGTCGAGACGATCAACCGCGTCGTCCGCACGTCCCGCCGCCTGCACCAGGAGCTGGGCCGCGAACCGACCTCGGATGAGATCGGGGCGGCGATGGAGATGACGGCCGAGCGGGTCCGCGAGGTGCTCAAGATCAGCCAGGAGCCGGTCTCCCTCGGGATGCCGGTCGGCGACGAGGAGGACAGCAGCCTCGGCGATTTCATCGAGGACCACTCCGCGATCGCGCCGCCGGACGCCGCCGCCAACGCCCTGCTGTCCGAACAGATGCAGCTCGTACTGGAGGAACTCTCCGACCGCGAGCGCCAGGTGATCGTGATGCGGTTCGGCCTCGACGACGGCCGGGCCAAGACGCTGGAAGAGGTCGGCCGCGAGTTCAGCGTCACCCGTGAGCGCATCCGGCAGATCGAGGCCAAGGCGCTGCGCAAGCTCCGCCACCCCAACCGGCGCCAGCGGCTCGAGGACTATCTCGACTGACTCGCGCCTAGGCTCGAGCCGCCGGATTCCGCCGATAACCTGTCAAGCTGACCGCTGATGGGCTATAGTTATGCGTTCCAGCGCTAGCCAAGACGATTCGGTGTCTGGCCGCGCCCCCAACCACGCACATGGCAGGAGTCACATGGTCCTCGTCGATCGCGCCAAGATCTTCGTCCGCGGGGGAGACGGCGGCAGCGGCAGCGCCTCGTTCCTCCGGGAGAAATTCGTCACCAAGGGTGGTCCGGACGGCGGCGACGGCGGCCGGGGCGGCGACGTCACGCTCAAGGTCCGGCCGAGCCTCACCTCGCTCGTGCCCTTCCAGTACGCCGTCCACTTCAAGGCCGAGCCGGGCCAGGCCGGGGCCAAGCGGAACTGCACTGGCAAGAGCGGCAAGCACGTCGTCGTCGACGTCCCGGCCGGGACGGTCGTCTTCGACGATGAGACCGGCGAGCAGATCGCCGACCTGACCGAGCCGAACCAGGAGTTCCT
>CAXTHM010000034.1:29529-39842 GCA_964244115.1 uncultured Thermomicrobiales bacterium | reverse complement strand
TCCGGGTATCGCCATCCCGGACCCAGCCCGCCTGGTCGAGCAGGGCGTTGGCCTGTTCGACGTTGTAGGCGTAGTAGCTTTCGACGGCCGGGTTGTAGCCGGGGGTGAGTGCTTCCAGGGGACCGAAGGCCGCGTTGACCGTCTTGCGGAAGATGACGTCCGTGATGATGCTCTTGTCGACGGCGTAGTTCATCGCCTGCCGGACGAGCACATCGTCGGTCGGCGCCTTGGTGCAGTTGAGCTGCACTGAACGCGGGCAGCCGAGCGTGCCCTGCTGATAGACGGTCAGGGCGGAGTTAGAGCTCAGCGACTCGTACTGGGCCGGGACGATCTCCTCGATCAGGTCGACCTCGCCGCTCTCGAGCGTCGACGACCGGGTGCCGGACTCGGCGATGATCCGCCAGTCGATCCCGTCGAGGAGGGCCGGTCCCTGCCGACCGAAGGAGCTCGGCGCCCAGTTGTAGGCGTCGTTGCGCTTGAGCGTCACGTAGCTGTTCGGCACGTACTCGGTGATCATGAACGGTCCGGTCCCCGGAGGCGTCAGGCTCATCCCCTCCGGGTTGGACGCCGCGTAGCCGGGCGCCAGGACGCGCCAGTTGCCGGCTCCGATCAGGGTCAGGAACGGAGCGTAGGGCGTGTCGAAGACGACCTTGGCCGTAGCCGGGTCGATGACGTCGACGCGGTTGAATCCGCGCGGAACGCTCTCCAGAGTGGAGTTGGCCGGGTCGTTGAGCCGGTCGAAGGTGAACTTGACAGCGTTGGCGTCGAAGACCTCGCCGTTGTGGAAGGTCACGTCGGTCCGCAGGTGGAAGGTGTACTCGAGGCCGTCGAGCGAGATCTCCCAGCTCTCCGCGAGGCCCGGGTAGAAGGTGTCGTCCTGCGGGAAGCGCCAGACGAGGGGATCGAAGGCGTTGGCCAGGATGCGTCCGGTCGCGGCGAGACCGGTCTTCTGCGGGTCCATCGTGTCGGGGGTCTGCCAGGCGCCGAAGACCATGGTGCCGCCGGGAGTGCCCAGGGTCGGCGGGGTTGCCTGCGCCAGGCCGGGAGCGGCCAGAGCGCCGCTGGCGCTGGCGGTCCCGATGATGGACGCGACCAACGGCGTCGCCAGACCGATGACGGCAGCCCGGCTCAGGAACTCGCGCCGATCGATCGTGCGGTCGAGGAAGGCGTTGATCAGGGAGAGTTCGCTCTGCATCTGGATAGCTCCTTGGAGGTGAAAGCGACGGACCGTGACGAACGGGTTCGACTCATGACCGGGACGTGACCAGTGACCTGCTGCCCTCCCTACTGCGCGTGCGTCGCCGCGGTGACGCCGGGGACCGGCGCACGACTGGCCAGACCGTAGAGGGACTCGACGTTGCGATGGAGGACGTCGGCGGCGATCTCCTGAGCCTCCCCGAGCGGGAAGTAGCCAGCCGCCGAGATCCTGGCCAGTGCCTGGCTCAGCCCGCGCCGACCGACCAGCGCGCCCAGCCAGTTCAGCTCCGGGATGTTGATCGCATCGGAGCCATAGAGCACTTTGGCGGTCGGAGCGGCTTCGAAGACCTGCTCGATCCGGGCGGCGATCCCGACGGATGCCCACGGGATCATCAGCGAGAGGTCGCACCAGACCAGCGGGTAGATCGAGGTCAGGTAGCCCGCCTCCGTGGAGTAGGGATAGCCGCAGTGAAGCAGCGCGATCTTCGTCTCGAGGATGTCGGGCTGGTTGAGGAAGGGCGTCAGCAGGATCGGGTTGACGTTCGGCCAGGGGTTGTTGTGGGAGGTATGGCCTGTGTGGAGCTGGAGCGGCACGTCGTACTGCCGGGCCTTCGCACAGGTGACGTGGATGAGATAGTCCCGGACGACCTTCTCCGTCGGCTCGCCGTAGGCGCGGTGCGCATCCCAGGCGGTCTCGGCTTCGGCGAAGGTCGTCGGCCGGATCGCCAGGCCGGTCCGGTAGGCCATGATCGACTTGAAGAACGCGAAACCGGGCCGGGCGGCCTCGATGTCCAGCGCCGCTTCGAACGCCTCGATCGTCTCGCCGAAGGAGCGGGTGGGCGCATCGCCCGCTGCCCCATGGAACGAGCCCTCGTAGGGGAAGAAGCGCTCGATCCGGTAGCCCTCCCAGACCGGGACCGGGATCAGGTCGGCGAAGTCGTCGCCGCGGTGGACGGGCTCGGCCGGGAAGCCGGGGTCGAAGAGCAGCCCGCTGATGTTCTGGGCGGTGTAGAGCGTCTGGATGTACGAGCGGTAATCCGTGATGGCGGCCTGGTTGCGAGCCGCGACGACCGCATCGAAGGTCGGTTCGCAGCCGAGCAGGGCGCCCAGTTCCGTGACCGTCACCCGGCTCAGCATCATCGACTCGTTGAGCACCGATGTGTCGCCGCGAAGCGAGACCGAGATGCTGTTGCGGAGCAGAGCGGCGGTCAGGTCGACCGAGTCGGCGCCGAACGGGTGGCAATGATGGTCGAGCGCGGGGATGTCGGCGAGGTCGATCGGCATGGCGGACGAGGTCATGTGAGTCCTTCCTGGAGTGCGAGCCTAGAGGGCGAGGCGCATGCGCTCACGGGCGATCGCGACGTGTCGCCGCATGGCCGATTCGGCGGAGTCGGCGTCGCCGGCGACGATCGCCGCGACGATCTCCCGGTGCGGGGCGAGGTCCGAGGTCGTCATGCCGTAGCGCTTGAGATGGGTGAACCACAACCAGGCATTGAACGACAGCAGCCGCTCGGTGAACCCGGTCAGGAGGTGGTTGCCGCCGACCCGCGCGATCGTGAGATGGAGGTTCATGTCGCGCTCCATGAACGCCTCCAGGTCGCCGGCCCGCTCGGCGACGTCGACGGCCGCCGCGATGGACTCCAGCGCGGCTTTCCGCTGGGCGTCGATCGCGTTGGCGGCCGACCGCGCGTTGGCCGGTTCGATGACCGCCCGGCTCTCGAAGACGTGCTGGGCGTCCGCCAGCCCGAGTTGCCGGACGACGATCCCCCGGCGCGGGTAGATCGTGACGAACCCCTCGTCGGCCAGACGCCGCAGCGCCTCCCGCAGCGGCGTCCGGCCAACCGCCAGCCGTGCTATGAGCCCGACCTCACTCAGCGGGGCACCGGGCAGGAACTCGAGCGTCACGATCATCCGCTTCAGCTGCTCGAAGACCACCTGACTGGCGGACGTCGAGGCACGCTCCGTGTCCGGGACGATCTGCAGACGTTCCAATGGACGCTCCCCCGGTTGGCACCGATCCATGGGCTGTCATCGCGACGACACCGCCTTCGCATATCACTGGTCGACCAGTGATCAACATGTGATATGCGCTACATAACCGGCGCTGTCGGCACGAGGGCGGTGGGCTTCCGGCCCACTGCCGAGCCTCTGTATCATGCGAACTCCCGGGGACAGCCTCTAGGCTAACCCTGTCGGCTTTCGATTTGATACAGACACTTCAGACAACTCCGATGCGTGTTCCCTGTGCCATCTGGCCGAAAACCTCGGGGGCAGCACTGGCAACGGGTGGTCCTGACGCGTCGGACCGACCGCGTTTGGCGACTGGACCCAAAGCCGGGTCGCTCGACTTGATGAATCTGCCAGTCAGCGGTCATCCCGAGGACGAACGTCGTGGTTCATCGGTAGACGAATAGCGCCCCGCTTCAACCCCGTTTGCACGATATTCGTCCGGTATCCGCATCATATGTACGGATCGTGTTTGTCCAGAGCGGGCAGTTGACGTTATTCGCACCTGCTGATAGCCTGCCCTCATCTCACGGGAGTGCAATCCGACCGGCTCATGAAGGGACGCGTATGTGGCGTGATGCGGCACCCTGCACCGTGGCGCTCACCTTCGATTTCGACGCCGAGTCCGTCTGGCTCGGCTCGTTCAAGCTCGACACCCCATCGGCGCTGTCCCGGGGAGCCTACGGCGCCTTCGAGGGCGTGCCACGCATCCTGAAGCTGCTCCGGACGTACGACCTCCCCGCCACGTTCTTCATTCCGGGCGATACCGCCGATCGCCATCCGGAGGTCGTTCGGACCATCGTCGCGGCCGGCCACGAGGTCGGTCACCACGGCTACCTCCACGAACCCCCTCACCTGCTGGAGCCGGACGAGGAGCGCGCCATCATGGAGCGCGGGCTGGAGGCACTGGCCCGGCATGGCGTCACCCCGACCGGGTATCGCTCCCCGTCCTGGGAACTCTCGAAGGCCACCCTCCCACTGCTCGAGGAATACGGGTTCCGCTACGACTCCAGCATGCTGGCGCGCGACACCCCGTACTGGGTCGAGGTCGGCGATCGTCGGACCGACCTCGTC
Organism: uncultured Thermomicrobiales bacterium; assembly: GCA_964244115.1. Classification (GTDB taxonomy): domain Bacteria; phylum Chloroflexota; class Chloroflexia; order Thermomicrobiales; family UBA6265; genus CADCWK01. Next base: position 35,564 of record CAXTHM010000034.1, on the reverse strand, counting down.
GAGGTGCCGTCGGCCTGGGAACTGACCGACTCCGCCCATTTCATGTTCGTGCCGAGCGCCGGCATCATCGGTCTCAGTGCACCGTCCAAGGTCGAGGAGATCTGGCGGGGCGACTTCGATGGCGCCTACGCCGAGAACGGCATCTTCGTCCTGACGCTGCATCCCCAGATCATCGGCCGCCACCACCGGATGCGTCTCCTGGACCGGTTCGTCCGGTACATGCAGAGCCGGGACGGGGTCCGCTTCGTCCAGATGCACGAGATCGCCGACCGCTTCCGCGAGCAACAGGCATGACGGGACAACTGCTCCCCTCGCCCCGATCCAACCCCCGTCGTCGATACCCGACCTGATCGCACCGACCACCGAGGAGGTTCCCATGTCCGACAGCCCGATCGACAATCAGATCATCCGGCACACGCACCGGCTGGCCCGGGCCGTCTCCCGGCGCGACCTCATGCGCACCGCGATGGCGGGTGCGGCGGGGCTGGCCCTGGCGAACCAGTCCCGTCCGCTGACCGCTTCGGCGGAGGGGCCGTCCGCGGCTGTGCCCGAGCGCCGGCTGGCCCAGGGTGAGACCCCGGTCGCCGGCGGCTCACTCGTCGCGGGGATCACCGGTCAGCCGGATACGCTCGACCCGCACAAGGCGACGATCTATTCGTCGCTCCAGATCTACGACAACATCTACAGCAAGCTGATCAACGTCGACGCCGACCTGAACTTCATCCCGGCGCTGGCGGCCTCGTGGACCAACCCGAGCCCGACCGAATGGGTCTTCGAACTGGTCCAGAACGCGGTCTTCCACAATGGCGAACCGTTCACCTCCGCCGACGTGGTCTACACGTTCCAGCGCATCAACGACCCGGCGACGGCATCGCCCGCGGCGACGCTGTTCGCGCCGGTCGCGTCGGTCACGGCGGTCGACGCCTACCACGTCCAGTTCACCCTGTCGGAGGCGTTCGGGCCGTTCCTCTCCCACCTCGCCGGCGCCGGGCAGATCGTCAACCAGAAGGCCGTCGAGGCGGCCGATCCCGCCCGCAACCCGGTCGGGACCGGCCCGTTCAGGTTCGTCGAGTGGGTTACGGACGACCATCTCACCGTCGCCCGCTGGGACCAGTACTTCAAGCCGGGCCAGCCGTACCTCGACGAGATCACCTTCCGGGGTCTGCCGGTCGATGACACCCGCATGGCCGCGCTGCAGAGCGGAGAGGTCAACTGGGTCGACGCGATCCCCCTCCAGAAGGTGTCCGAGGTCAGCAGCGGCGACGAGTACAACTACTACACGGCCGCGACGGCCGGCCTGCCGGACTTCCTCGTCATGAACTCCAGCCAGCCGCCCTTCGACAACGTCAAGCTCCGGCAGGCGATCGCCTGGGCCACCGACCGCAAGGCGATCCTGCAGCTGGCGTACTCGAACGTCGGTGAAGTGGCCAACGAGGAGGTGGCGACCGGGAGTGCCTGGCACTCGGGCTCGACGGCCTTCGACACCGCGCCCGATATCGAGAAAGCGACCCAACTGCTGGCCGAATCCGGCTTCGATACCAGCACGCCGATCACGTATCTCGGCCTGCCCCAGTACCCCGAACTGCTCCGGACGGGCGAGATCCTGAAGGACAACCTGTCCAAGATCGGGATCGACCTCCAGATCGAGCAGCAGGAAGTCACCGTCTGGGGTCAGAACCTCTTCGCGAAGAACTACCAGATCACCTCGGCCTACTCCAGCAGCATGCTGGACCCGGACGACTTCTATCACCAGATCCTGCTCTCGACCTCGCCCGGCAACTACGCCGGCTACAGCAACCCGCAGATGGACGAGTACGCCGAGTCGGGCCGGTCGGAGACGGAGTTCGAGGCCCGCAAGGCGATCTACCAGCAGGCTCGGACCCTCCTCAACGAGGAGGTCCCGCTGACATTCGTCCACTACGAACTGCTCAACTACGCGACGGCGAAGAACGTCATGGGCACCCAGATCCTGCCGTCGATGGAACTGCGCTTCGAGGATGTCTGGATCAAGCCGTAGGGGCGGGCCAGTCGGCGGTGGGTCGGCCTGACGGGTCGGGCCGACCCACTGGAAGCGGCTCGGAGGGGCAGTGGGCATCCTGGTCTTCGTCGTCAAGCGGTTGCTGATCACCATTCCGGTCCTGATCGGGATGTCCCTGCTCGTCTTCAGCCTGATCCACCTCGTGCCCGGTGACCCGGCCCGGGTGATGCTCGGCCTGACGGCGACCCCCGAGAACGTCGCCACGCTGCACCGGCAACTCGGGCTGGACGACCCGCTCTGGCGCCAGTACCTGAGCTGGGCGGGCAATGTCCTCCACGGCGACCTGGGAACCGATTACCGCTCGCACGAGCCCCTCACCGGGATGCTCCTGTCGCGGCTCCCGGTGACGCTGGAACTCACGGTGCTGGCGACGATCATCTCGGTGGTCATCGCCGTCCCGCTCGGGATCCTCGGTGCCGTCCGCCGCCGCGGGGTGGCCGACGTCGCCGGGACGAGCATCTCGCTGCTGGGGATCTCCCTGCCCGATTTCGGGCTCGGCGTCCTGCTGGTCCTGCTGGTCTCGCTGAAGCTGGACTGGCTGCCGCCCTCGGGCTACCGGCCGCTCTCCGACGGCGTGATCGACAACTTGCGCTACATGATCCTGCCCGCGCTGACGTTGTCGATCTCGATGGCGAGCGTCCTCCTCCGGACGACGCGGGCCGCGATGCTGGAGGTCCTCGGCCAGGATTACGTCAAATTCGCCCGGGCCAAGGGGATCAGCGAGAACCTCGTGATCGCCAAGCACGCGCTGCGGAACGCTTCGATCCCGATCGTGACCGTCCTCGGGCTCCAGTTCGGCTTCCTGCTGGGCGGCGCCGTGATCGTCGAGTCGATCTTCAGTCTGCCGGGGATCGGTCGGATGACCCTCAACGCCGTCAACACGCGGTCGTACCCGATCGTCCAGGGCGGCATCCTGATCATCGGCGTGCTGTTCATGCTGGTGAACCTGCTGACCGACCTGCTCTACGCCGTCCTGAATCCCCGGATCCGATATGAGTAGCGAGATCGCGACGGGCGGCATCCCGCCCAGCACGGCCATCGCCGCGACGGCCGAGCCGCCCCGCCGGACCGGACGCCTGAACGCGCTACGCCGCTACCCGGCCCTGTCGCTGGGCGGCGCCATCATCCTGCTCCTGATCCTGCTCGCCCTGGCCGCCCCGCTCCTCTCGCCTCACGACCCCAACGCCATCAACTCCGACGACGTCCTCGTCGGCATGAGCGCGCCGCACCCGTTCGGGACCGACAACCTGGGTCGCGACGTGTTCAGCCGCGTCCTGTACGCCTACCGGACCTCGCTCCTGATCGCGATCACCGCGACGGCCGCGTCGCTGGTCGTCGGGGTTCCCCTCGGGTTGCTGGCCGGGTACGCCGGCGGCTGGACCGACAACGTGATCATGCGGGTCATGGACGTCTTCTTCGCCTTCCCGACGATCCTGCTCGCGATCGCCCTGATCTCGGTCTTCGGCTCGGGCATCGGGGTCCTCATGCTCGCGATCGGGACGATCTACGTGCCGTACATCGCCCGCGTCGTGCGCGGTTCGAGCCTCGGCGTCAAGCAGGAGCTCTTCATCGAAGGGGCACGGGCGCGCGGAGCCGGCCCGATCCGGATCATGTTCCGGCACATCCTGCCGAACTGCCTCGGGGCGATCCTCGTCCAGGTCTCGCTCATGCTCGGCTTCGCCATCCTGATCGAGGCCGCCCTGTCGTTCCTCGGGCTGGGGATCGAGCCGCCGACCCCCTCCCTCGGGCGGATGCTCTCGGACGGTCGCGACTTCATGAGCGACAACCCACCGGTCGTGATCTTCCCCGGCGCGGCGATCGGGCTGGCCGTCCTGAGCTTCAACCTGATCGGCGACGGAGTCCGCGACTGGGCCGACACCCGGCGACGCGGACGCTAGACAAGCAGACAGAGAGAACGGAACCATGCAGATCGATACCGTGCTGACCAACGCCACCTTCATGACGATGGACCCGAACCGCCCGGCCGCCGGCGCCGTCGGCCTCCTCGGCGAACGCATCGTCTGGGTCGGCGACGCCGACGACGTTTCGACGTACCTGACCGGACCCTACGAGACGATGGATCTCGGCGGGGCCACCGTCGTCCCCGGGTTCAACGATGCCCACAACCACCTCCTGCTGCTGGGTCACTGGCTGACGCAGGTCGACTGCTCCTTCCCGACCGTCCGCGCGATCAGTGAGATCGTGGCCGCCGTCGGGGAGCGGGTCGCGACGACGCCCAAGGGCGAGTGGATCCAGGGCCGGGGGTATGACGACAACAAGCTGGCCGATCGCCGCCACCCCACGCGCTGGGACCTCGATGCCGTCGCGCCGAATCACCCGGTCCTGATCCGGAACGCGTCCGGTCACATGTGCGTCGTCAACAGCCTGGCGCTCAGGATGGCCGGTATCACCGCCGACACGGAGGTGCCGTTCGGCGGGGCGATCGAGCGCGACCGGACCACCGGCGAACCGACCGGCCTGCTCCAGGAGGCCGCCCAGTCGCTGATCCCCCTCCCCTTCATCCCGACCGACCACGCCGCGCTGCGCCGCTGCCTGGACATCGCCAGCCAGGCCTACCTGGCGGCCGGCATCACGAGCAGCCAGGAAGCCGGCATCTTCTCGACGCCCGAGTTCACCGTCTTCCAGCGGGCCTGGGCCGAGGGGGCGCTCCCGCTGCGGACCTACCTGATGATCCGGCAGCAGTTCCTCGGCGCGCTGGAGCAGCTCGGGGTCTTCACCGGCTTCGGCGACGACCGGCTCCGGATCGGCAGCTTCAAGCTCCTGGCCGACGGCTCGCTGATCGGACGGACCGCGGCGGTCTCGGAGGCCTTCCTGGACGACCCGGCGCCGGACAACCTCGGCCTCGCGATGATGCCGCAGGCGGAACTGGACGACCTGATCTGGCGGGCCCACTCGGCCGGCTGGCAGGTCGCGATCCATGCGATCGGCGACCGCGGCATCGAGATGTGCCTCGATGGCTTCGCCCGCGCCCTCGACCGCCTGCCGCGCACCGACCACCGCCACCGGCTGGAGCACTGCGGGATCCTGCGGCCCGATCTGATCCGGCGGATCCGGAACATGGGCGTCGTCCCGGTCGGCCAGCCGCCGTTCGTCTACGAGTTCGGCGACGGCTTCCTGCGTCACCTCGGTCGCGAGCGCAGCCAGCTCACCTATGCGCTCCGAACCGTGCTCGACGCCGGCATCCCGCTGGCCGCCAGTTCCGACTCGCCCGTCTCCTCCTTCCAGCCCCTGATCGGGATCAGACTCGCCGTGACCGAGCGGACGAGCAACGGCACCGCGTTCGCCCCGGCGGAGGCGATCTCCGTCGAGGAAGCCATCGCGCTCTACACCCGCGCCGGCGCCTACGCGTCGTTCGACGAGCACCGGAAGGGCACGATTACCCCGGGCAAGCTGGCCGACTTCGCGATCCTGCGGGACGACCCGCGGCTGGTCGAACCGGATGCGATCGATGCGATCCCGGTCCTCGGGACGATCTCCGGGGGGCGACTGGTCTACGAGGATGCGCTCTCCCAGAGCGCGATGACGACGGTCTGAGGAGCATATGACGGTACTGAGCGTGCGTGACCTCGCGACCGACTACCCTGGCGACGGGACACCGGTCCGCGCCATCGACGGGGTCTCCTTCGATGTCCAGCCGGGGGAGATCGTCGGGCTCGTCGGTGAGTCGGGCTGCGGAAAGACGACCGTCGGGTTCTCCCTGCTCGGGCTGCTCCCACCCGGTGCCGGTGTCGTCCGTGGCGAGGTGCTGTTCGACGGCCGGGACCTGCTGAAGCTCAGCGAGGCCGAACGACGGACGCTGCGCGGCAACCGCCTCGCGATGATCTTCCAGGACCCGATGACCTCGCTGAACCCGGTCTACCGCGTCGGCGAGCAAATCTCGGAATCGGTCCGCACCCACCGCAAGGTCTCGCCCAAGGCGGCGCTCGACACCGCCATCGAGATGATGCGCCTGGTGCAGATCCCCGATGCCGCACGG
>CAXTHM010000034.1:0-29519 GCA_964244115.1 uncultured Thermomicrobiales bacterium | reverse complement strand
ACCCGATGACCTCGCTCGACCCGTCGTTCACGGTCGGGGACCAGATCCGGGAGCCCCTCCAGGCCCACCTCGGACTGAGCAGCCGGGCGGCCGACGAGCGGGCGATCGATCTGCTGACCCGGGTCGGCATCCCGTCGCCGGCGGAGCGCATGAAGCGTTACCCGCACGAGTTCAGCGGCGGGATGCGCCAGCGGGTCGTGATCGCGATCGCGCTGGCCTGCGACCCGGCCCTCCTGATCTGCGACGAGCCGACGTCGGCACTCGACGTCACCGTCCAGGCGCAGATCCTGGCGCTCCTCCGGTCGCTCCAGGAGCAGAACCGCGAGACCGGCATCCTGATGATCACCCACGACCTCGGCGTCGTGGCGCAACTCTGTCACCGGGTCGCCGTGATGTACGCCGGGAAGATCGTCGAGCAGGGGCCGGTCGGAGATGTCTTCGCGACGCCCCGTCACCCCTACACGCAGGGGCTGCTCGGCTCGCTGCCGGGGCGCGTCCGCCGGGGGCAACCCCTCGTCCAGATCATGGGCAGCGTCCCCGATCCCCGGCGGATGCCGGCCGGCTGCCGGTTCCACCCACGCTGCCAGCACGCCATGCCGACCTGCCTGGTCGAGCCGCCCGTCCGCCGGGTCGGCAACCAGGACGTCGCCTGCGTCCTCTACGATCAGGGGGTGGCCCGTGCCTCCGCCTGAACCGACCGTCGCGCGGCACCCCGGCCAACCCATCCTGGACGTGCGCGACCTCCGGACCTGGTTCACGCCGTCCCAGAACATCGTCTCGCGCGTCCGCACCGGAAAGCGCATCGTCCGGGCCGTGGACGGCGTCGACCTGTCCGTGTTCCGGGGGGAGACGGTCGGGCTGGTCGGGGAATCCGGTTGCGGCAAGAGCACGCTCGGCCGGTCGATCCTGCGGCTGGTCGAACCGACGAGCGGGGAGGTCCGGATCGATGGGATCGACGTCGTGAACGCGTCGGGAGCGCAGCTCCGGCAGATCCGCCGGCGGGCCCAGATCATCTTCCAGGACCCGGCCTCGTCGCTGGACCCGCGGATGACCGTCGGCCAGACGATCGCCGAGCCGCTCGCCATCTTCGACATCCGGGAGCGGTCGGGGCGACGGGCCCGCGTCCGGGAACTCCTGGAGCAGGTCGGCCTGCCGGCCAGCGCCGAGGACCGCTACCCGCACCAGTTCAGCGGCGGTCAGCGCCAGCGGGTCGGCATCGCGGCGGCCCTGGCCCTCGAACCGTCCGTCATCATCGCCGACGAGCCGACCTCGGCCCTGGATGTCTCGGTCCAGGCCCAGATCCTGAACCTGCTCCAGGATCTGCAACGGTCGCTCGGCGTCGCCTATCTGTTCATCTCCCATAACCTCGACGTCGTCCGGCACCTCAGCGACCGCGTGGCCGTCATGTATCTGGGCCGGATCGTCGAGACGGCGCCCGCCGACGACCTGTTCGACGGACCGCTCCACCCCTACACGCGGGCGCTGATGAGCGCGATCCCCGACCCCGACCCGTCCGTCCGGCACGAACCCGTCCTGCTGAGCGGTGAGATCCCCAGCCCACTCGACCCGCCGAGCGCCTGCCGGTTCCACCCGCGCTGCCCGATCGCCCGCACTCGCTGTGCAGTGGACGACCCTGCACTGCTTGGTGATGCTGACGGCCACCTCGTTGCGTGTCACGCTGTGGAATGGGCCCGCGCCAACCGGCGTGCGGGCGAACAACTGCCAGATCCGACCAGTTGGCGCGACGAACGGTTGGTCGGCAAGGGACCCGAATGAGATTCGAACTGGATGAGACCGACCTGAACATCCTGGAGCTGCTGGAGGAGAACGGGCGCCGACCCAACGTCGAGATCGCGCGCGCGCTCGGGATCGCCGAGTCGACGGTCCGCAAGCGCGTCGACCGGATGCAGCAGGCCGGGGTCTTCCGGACGGTGATCGTGCCCGACTTCTCGGTTCTGGGGCTCGAGGGGCACATCATCGTCGGCGTCCACGCCGAACTCGGCAAGGCCGTCGAGATCGCGGATCGACTGGCGGCACTGGAGGAGGTTCGCTTCGTCGCGCTCTCGACCGGTGCCTTCGACCTGATCGTCGAGGTCTACCTGCCATCGATCAGCGACTTCCTTGGCTTCATCCAGGACGAGCTCTCGCAGATTCCGGGCATCAAGGGCGTCGACACGTCGACGATCCTGCGCCAACCCAAGAGCCGCTACAACTGGACCAGCATGCTCCGCGGGGCGCGGGTCCGGCGCGAGCGGGCCGAGCGGGCCGAGCAGGCTGGCACGCCGATGGGCAACTGACCGTCTTTCGCTCCCGGACTCGCTCACCTCCGCTGACGCCTCGATGACACGACGGGATCGGCAGCGACACCGGCCAGATGACGATCAGGACGGCGACCCGGAGACGGTGTCGCATCGCATTGGGAGACACGCATGACAGGACGACCCGGTACGGCCCTCGATCACCAGCTCGCGGTCTCGCTCACGTTCGACTTCGACGCGGAGTCCGCCTGGCTCGGGGCGTTCGGCGTCGATACCCCGTCCGCGCTCTCGCGGGGAGCCTACGGCGCCAACGAGGGGGTGCCCCGGATCCTGAAGCTGCTCGAGACGTACGATCTGCCAGCCACGTTCTTCATCCCCGGCGACACCTGCGACCGCCACCCGGATGTCGTCCGGTCGATCGCGGCGGCCGGCCACGAGATCGGCCATCACGGTTATCTCCACGAGGCCCCGCATCTCTTGAACCCGGTCGAGGAGCGCCGCATGATCGAGCGGGGGCTCGACGCGATCCAGCGGATCACGGGGACGACACCGACCGGCTACCGGTCGCCGTCATGGGAGCTCTCCAAGTCGACGTTCGGGCTGCTAGTCGAGTATGGCTTCGACTACGACGCCAGCCAGCTGGCCCGCGATCGACCGTACTGGGTCGAAGACCAGGGCGTCCAGACCGACGTCGTCGAGATCCCATCGGCCTGGGAACTGGCCGACTCGGCGCACTTCCTGTTCGCCTACAACCCGGTCTACCTGATGGGGATGAGCGGGCCGTCGAAGGTCGAGGAGATCTGGCGGGAAGATTTCGAGGGCGCCTACGAGGAAGGCGGCGATGGCTGCTACGTGCTGACCATGCACCCCCAGATCATCGGGCGGCGGCACCGGATGCAAATGCTGGAGCGCATCATCCAGCACATCCGCGGCTACGACGGCGTCTGGTTCACGCAGATGCGAGAGATCTCCGCCGAGTTCCGCAGCCGGTCCGCGGCCCGGTCCGCCTGACAGCCAGACCGGGCGCTCAAGCCATCCGGCAACGCGACGATCGCCAGCGTCGCATGGTTTGCGATCACGTCGTGGGGAATGAAACAGCCAGGTGAGTCGCGGTCGCATCGCTCGGGCGGCGGAACATCCTTCCCCGACCCGGCGTGAGCCTGCTTCACTCACCCACCCCATGCCGCTTGAGCTCCGCACGTTCCCCGAAAGGGGAGACGTTCGACGTCCCACGGCCTGACGAGACCCATCACCACGCGAGGACCGCACCGAGCGCCCCTGCCACACCGCGTATCATGCCTGGCCAGAGCCTCCGGCGTCGCGGCGGCCTACTGGCAATGCGACGCCCGTATCAGGGCTGGCGTCGGCCCCGGCAACGATCCGGTAGACCTGGCACGTAAGCCGATCCGGCTGGCCGGTCCGATCAGCGACGGGCATGACCAGAATCAGGAGAACGTTTGATGGGCACGGCACTGCGGGCGTACCTGATGATCCGGCACCAGGGAGGGGACTGGTCGACCAGCATCCACCGAGACCTGAGCGACCTGACCGAGACCTGGGACGCCCGGTCGCGGCACGCCGACGCGGTCGGGCTGGTCCATGTCGGTTTCACGGCGGTCGACCCACGGGGGATCGCAGCGGCCTGCGACCCGGCCGGTGCCCAGGGCGGCACCGTCTGGCTGACGGCGGCGGCCAGGTACGGCCTCCCGGACGGATTCGCCACCGAGGACCCGCCGATCGCGGTGGTCGACGGAATCCCCATCTTCCGGGCCACCGGCGGCTGGGCGGGTCTCGGGGACGGGCACGAGGAACCCGACGACTCGGCCGTATCGCCGGTTTCCGTCACGGCTCAAGAGGGGGCTGACCCGCCCCTCGCCGCAGGGACGAATGCAGTGGTTCCAGACCACTGGCTTGCCGCCTACCTCGCCGAACACCCGGAGCAGCGCCAGCTCTTCGACCAGGCTGGCATCGACACAGACGCCGCGTTCATCGCCCAGGAGGCGACCTTGGCCAAACCGGTCCGGACGGTGGTCGGCACGTTCCGGATGCGGGCACTGGCCGGGGAGCGCGCCTATGACCCGACCGTCCTCGCCGGGCTGGCCCCTCCCTGGCTGGCTGGCCACCTGTTCACCGTTGCCGACCTGCCGCTGAAGACCCTCAACGCCGTCCGTCAAGCCGGTGTCGTCACCGTCGCCGATCTCGCGTCGCAGACGTGGGAGGGACTGAATGAGGCCCGGAACGTCGGTCCTCGTGCGCTCGTTCTCCTCGCGGAGGCGCTGGTGAGCCTGGCCGAGGCCGGCCCGAAGGTCACTCCACCGTCCTTCGATACGCCAGCCGAGTCCCAGCCCGAACCGGTTACGCTCCTCGATGCCGTCAGGGCATCCCTGGCCGACCTGCCCGAGCGTCCGCGCCTCGTCATCACGGCCCGGATGGGGCTGGACGGAGATCCAGAGACGCTGCAGCAGGTCAGCGCAGCACTCTTCGTCACCCGGGAGCGCGTTCGCCAGATCGAAGTCAAGGTCACGAAGGCGCTACACGGCGCACCCTGGGCAGGATCCCTGGCGGAGCGTCTGCTGCGGCTCCTGGTTGCGCGGGAATCCCCGCTCTACCTGTCCGAACTGGCCGGGTCCGACCCCTGGTTCGCCGGTGTCGCTCGACATCCGAACGCGCTCGCGTACCTGCTCCGGATGTTCACCGGGGGCTCGGTCAGGGTGCTGGACCTCGAAGGATCGCCGTTCGTCACCACGCTCCCAAAGGGCGAATGGTCGCGAACGATCGATCGGGCGCAGGCCATCCTCGAATCCGGTGAGGTTATCGGCTGGACGGAATCAGCCTGCCGGGACGCGGTCGCTCACCTCTTGCCGGTCGGGGCGCGGGAACTCGCGAGCCTGCTCTGGGACGTCTCCTCAGGTACCGCCCACTTCGGCCCCGATGCGACGGGCCAACCCGTGCTGGGCGCCGTCGGCCGGGGAGCGGAGCCCATCGTCGCGGCCGTGCTGGCCGAAGCGGCGGAGCCGCTGCACTACACCGAGATCGCCCGCCGCGCGTCCGAGCGGGCCGGAAGGCCGATCGACGAGCGCCGGGCCCACAACGTCCTCGCCGAGATCGGTCTGCTCATGGGTCGGGGGACATTCGGGACGGAGCGCCACCTGCCCCTGTCGGCGACCGACCTGCGCGACCTCGCCGACACGGCGGCCGAGGTCATCCTGGACGAGGGCCCGGACAGGCAATGGCATGCGGAGGAACTCCTGGCGCTCCTCGAGACGCGCGATCTCGCGCCGGCGGCAACGACCCCGTACCTGCTGGAGATCGCCCTCAGGCGGACGGACACTCTGGCGCGAGTCAAACGCTTCGTCTGGCAGGTACGGTCGGACGACCAGAGTACCGGGGAGCGGATTCACCTCCGCGAGACGGTCCTCACCCTGCTACGTGACGCCGGGGAGCCGCTGACGTCCACGGAACTCCGCAAGCGCGTAGCGGCGCGGCGGGGGGTCGGCCGCTTCTTCCAGATCCAGCCGATTCCGCCCCTGATCCGCGTCGGCCCCGCGACATGGGGGCTCCTCGACCGGGACGTGCCCCTGACGGAGCAAGCCCGGGCGGAGTTGCTCGACCGGACCGTCGAGGCCCTGCACCGCGCCGGCGCGGGGATCCACATCTCCGAGTTGCGGGAACGGGTGGGGCTCCCTGCCGACGTCACGGGAGAGATGGCGGTGTCACTGGCGGGCCAGGACGCGCGTCTCAGGTACTCCCGGACCGAGTATCTCTACCCGACGTCCTGGGAGGGACCACGCCGGCTGTCGCCCGCCGAGGCTGTCGCCGACGTGCTGTGCGCCGCCGGCGGCCCGCTGAGCTTCGATGACATCGTCGACCGCACCGCGGCGGTGCTCGGTCGGCCCTGTGATCGCGTCATCGTCTCGGGGACATTTCGGCAGGTGGGTGCCGAACGGCTGACCGACGGGCGCTGGGTTGCCGGGGAGGCCAGGGACGAGGAGGATCTTGCCGGATCGGTCTCGCATCCTGCTCCTGGGACCTGACCCACGATCAGGTGGTTCCCATCATGACGTCGTTCGACGTCCCGCGGTGCGATGACACCTATCTCCACGGCCAGGACCGGACCGAGCACCTCCGCCTCCCGGCGTATGATGTGTGAACGGCCTCCCCAGCGCTCGACGGCCCTACGGTGTAGTCCTCGCAACGTGATGCCTCAGGAGTGATTCGAGATGAAGAACGCGCAGAAGCCGGATCACGTCAGCCTCGCGGTCCTGCTGGGTCGAGCCCGGGAGGGCCGCTTCGTCGTCCCGGATTTCCAGCGCGAGTTCGAGTGGATGCCGTGGGACATCCGCGATCTGGTCCGATCGATCTTCCTCGACTACTACATCGGCAGCCTCCTGCTCTGGAAGAACAAACCCCAGAACTTCGCCGCCCTCTCGTGCGAAGGGCTCTACGCCTATAAGGGGACGCTTCATCCGGATCACATCGTGCTGGACGGTCAGCAACGGCTGACGGCGATGTTCTATGCGTTCACCGCTCCGGACCTGAAGCTTCCCAACCGTCAGAATCGCTTCTACTACTGGGTTCGGGTCGACCAGTTCATGGCGCAGCAGTACGACGACGCCTTCCAGTACAGCAATACGACGAAAGCGCTTGAGGATCTACTGGCCAACCCGGAAGCCCAGTATGCGAGTCACGTCTTCCCGTGCTCGATCATCGGTGACCGGGACATGTTCCGGCTCCCCACCTGGGTGCAGGGCTACCGTCAACACTGGGAACGTCGCGTGGCGGACGCCGAGGGGGCCGGCGACGCCGACCAGGCGACGCTCGCTCGGCAACATGCCGCGGATGCCCTGGAGTTCGGTCGGCACGTGCAGTCGATCATGCAGGAATATCAGATCTCATACATCGAGCTCGACGAGGATCTTGAGATTGACCGGGTCTGCGACATCTTCACCCAGCTCAACAGCCGCGGTGTCCGGCTCGACGTCTTCGACCTGATGAACGCGCTGCTCAAGCCGAAGGGTCTTCAGCTCAAGCACATGTGGCGGGAGGCGGAGCAGCGCCTGAGCTATGCCGACTCGGCCCGCATGAACATCTACGTCCTGCAGGTCATGTCGATCATGCGGCAGGCGTACTGCTCGCCGAAATACCTCTACTACCTCCTCCCCGGCACCGAGCGCACCACCCGGCATCCCGACGGGCGTCTGGAGCAGGAGGTGCTGATCAGGACGGGCGCCGAGTTCCAGGTGCTCTGGGATAAGGCGGTCGGTGCCCTGGAGGATGCGATCGGTCTACTCAGCAATCCCCAGGAGTTCGGTGCCAGTTCCAGCAAGTTCCTCCCCTATACGTCGATCATTCCGGCATTCGCCTCACTCCAGTCGCTGGTCGGTCAGCAGGAGCCCGAGCGACGGTTCATGGCCCAGCGCAAACTCAGGCATTGGTACTGGGCATCGGTGTTCATGAACCGCTATTCCTCGGCGGTCGAGTCGACGGCGACCAGTGACTACCTCGCCATGCGCCTCTGGTTCGAGGACGACACCCGCCAGCCCGCGTTCATCCGGGACTTGGGCTCGCATCTGCGGGATCTGAGCCTGGTCACCCAGGTGCGGTACGGTACCGCCATCTACAATGGCATCTTCAATCTCCTCGTCATGGCTGGCGCCCGGGACTGGTACACCGGGAGCGTGCCACCCCCAGGACAACTCGACGATCATCACATCGTCCCGGCGGCATGGGGTCGCAAAAACGGGATCGATACGACGATCAATTCGATCCTGAACCGGACGCCGCTGACCGCCGACACGAACCGGTCGGTCATCGGGGACCAGTTGCCGAACGCCTATCTGCCCAAGATGATCGAGCACAATGGAGAGGACGTCGTTCACAAGACGATGGCATCCCATTTCATCTCACCGCTCGCGCTCCAGATCCTGCTTCGGGATCCGTTCACCCCAGAGGACTTCGCCCAGTTCCTCAAGGAGCGCCGGCGGACGATCCTGGATGCGATTCAGGACCGGCTGATCAACGAGAAGCTGGACCTGTCCCCGACCCTCAAGACGCTCGACGCGCAGATCGAGGCGATCGAACTCGGACTCCGTCAGACGATCGAGAGTACTCTGGCGAGTCAACGGGAACTGATCTCGTCGCACCTCGTCCAGAAACTGGATGACCGGGTACGCTCTGCCGAGCGCCGGACGGCTACGGCATCAGGCAGCCAGTACCCGATATTCGCGACGCAACTGGAGTTCGCCGACCTGCGGGAACTCGAAGAGATCATCGTGGGCAAGGCGAGTTGGCCACTGTTCGAGCCACGGTTCGTGAACAAGGACACCCTGAGAGTCCGCTTCACCCAACTCGCCGAGCTACGAAACGGCATTCGCCACAGTCGGGCGATCAATGAAGTGTCCAGGAAGGATGGCGAAGCGGCCATTCTCTGGTTCCAGCAGGTCGTCCACAAGCCCGTCGCCCCGGAGAACCCATCGACGTCGATCTAAAACAACGGAGAGAACGCAGAACCCCCGAGCAGGTCGGCTCGGGGGTTCTGCGTTTCCATGGGCGGAAGCGACGGGGGTGGCTCAAGCAGAAACCCCATTGCCTCCGGGAGCAGTGCGCATCGCCCGTGTTCCAGCGCCACAGGCGATTAGCAGGTCTGGACGATCTCTTGATGCACCGACCTTCTCGTAGCAGTAGATGGTCAATGACTGCTGCCGCATTCAGGGGGAACCCATGCTGTTCCGTGCCCTGAGGTAGCCACTGGGTCTGAGGCGAAGCCCGGATGAATCTGAACAGGTCGTCAACAAGCGTCGCCCCTCAGTGACGTCTGTTGATCGCCGCTGGTTGACGACTCGCAGACGTTCGTGCGGCTAAACAACTGGTGCCGGGGACCTGGCGGTACGAGCCGCGACTCCAACGTCGGAATCACATCTCCAGGATCGCTCCATCAAGCACATGTCCTACTGGTACGGGCACCACCGGGATGCGTCACCCAGGTTCAGGCAAGATAGATCTGCGGGGGACGCGGATCCGTGCCGAACCGCTCCTCGATAGACGTCTCGCACTGTCCGCAGAGTGCGTAGAACCACCTACAGTCGCCGGGCCGAAGGCGCCAGCGCACCACCACCCTACCGCTCCGCTCCGATTTCGCGGCGAAGGTTATCGACGGCGCTCGCCAGCTCCCGGGGCCCCGCCCCTGCGGTCTGCCTCGCATCGCGCCGTCAGTGGTGGGATAACACTCAGAGGGCGTCAGCGCGATGCGCCGGGCCACGACCATGGTTGTGGCCCGTTCCGATGTCCTCCACTCGGATCACTTGCAGCATCTCCTGAACCCGCTGCTCGACATCGTTGATATTGCGGACGTTCTCCAGCACAATCGCCTCCGGCACCCCGTCTGCGTAGAGCACGAGTCTCCCTGACCTCAGCAGCCATAACTCGAAGACGTCGGTGATCTCTTTCTGCGTGCTCAGCCGCTGCGTCGGATACCTGCGCACAGCATCCCCAACGCCAACATGATGGACAATCTCGTTGTGGGTTACTTCCCAGTAGTTGAAATGCCGGTAGACCAACCATACGCTGGCATAAGTCACGATCAGGCCGGCCGCGACCAAGCCATAGAACCAGATGTTTGCCGTGGGCGAGGCATGGTCGAGCCAGTTCGCCGCGACTGGAAGGTAGTCATAGACCTGATACTCGGTTAGCACTGCGGTCAGGATCAGTACGCTTACAACGCTGGTCAGTGCGATCGCTGCCACAGGAGAGAAATCGAAGGCCATAATCAGAAAGTTGAGGAACAGCACGAGCAGGAACGTTCGCCCCCACCCACGCTCGAATTCCGGCGATAAATACATTCCCATCGTACAGAGGAGGGCGACGAGCAACGTCGGCCAGAAGAGCACCACCTTGGGCATGGGCCGAATCACGACACTCTGGCAAGGCTCATCCCTTTCTGACGGAGTCATTTCCGTGATGCGGGTCGATTTAGTCATAGTCATTCCCTCTCTGGCTGTCAAGGCCGTCAGCGCCGAAGGTATCCAGTTCTCGGCAATGGGAGGAGCCCCAAGAAGGCGCGTGCTTTCACCCGCCAGTTGACCTTGCCGGCAACCTGCTCCTGCACGGCTTCCATGACATTCTCAAGCACATCTGGTTACAAAAGATCATCGGGCGGGTCGTTCCAGAGTTCGCACAACTCCCAAACCAAGACCGGATCGAGAGCCAGTCGAGGCGAGGGACCCGTATTCGCGAGTACGAAGTGCGCGGAGACTGATCCCCGATGGAGCCGTACCGGCAACGAAATAAGGGAATTGCTGGCACGCAAATCCACCAGGCTGTCTTGCCATCGATCCCTTGCCGCAGTGACAGGATCCGCTATCTGGCGCACGCGAACGCTACCCGTGGTCACTTGGTGTGATCGATCGGACGACGTGCCCAGTAGCTGTACCCAATCCTGATGCTCGTATGGCGACGTCCGCTTATCCGCCGACCGGCGAGTCCCAGAAAATTCGGTTTGATTCTGCATTCTTCGCATAGTTTGACGGTCACCGGAACAACTGGAGATGTGGCACCGGTGTTTGCCGTTGACTCCAGGGCACCTCACTCGCTACCATCCGGTTTCCAAACTTTCTCAGGGTCCATGTAAAGTCTCACCTTGGCATGTGCCAGGATCACTACCAATAGCCTGGTCCAGTTTCAGCTAAGCAAGATCGGAAGCGTTCAACGCAAGGATCGGTAGTGGCGCTGTCCAGCCGACATCGATCGTCCGGGGTTCGGCTGAAGACTGGCTCGTTCGTACCACCCAAGCGTCTGCAGCCGCTGACCGGGGAGGCATAGGGCTTCGACAGAGCAGATGCGCTCGGGACTCGAGCATAGTGGCCTACGGCGATGTTCGAGTCCCGGCCGGTGAACGCGGCGACCGGGGCAGTCGCGATTACACCATTAGTGAACCCTTCGACCTCGATCTCGGCGCAGATCACTAGCCGGAATGCGCTGAAGTTCTCAGAATGACTAGACCATATCAGGAGCTGGCGAGATGTGCGGATGATACCGGAGCACTTCTGCGCGACTCGCTCATGATGCCCTGACCAGATTGGCGTTCACCGTCAACGGGCCATCACATCGCCGTCACACCCAGCCGGGCAAAACAGCTGCTGTTCTGCGACCGATGGAGTGGGACTCGTACCACGTCTTTCCTTCCCGGCGGGTCGAGCATAGTATTGAACGAGGCATTCTGGGAACTAGACGCCGACCGTGCGCGGGCAGAACGTCATTGACACCTTGCCGAGTCGCCGTAATGAGGGGGGCGTATGGCCAATCCGACGATTGTTCCGGATCTGACAGCGACCTCGCCGCGCATCGCGAAAGGCTCGTTCGCCCAGTTCGTCTTTCCGTTCACGATGCACGTCGACGATGACGTGCAGATCGATGCTCGTCTCGAACATGCCAGTCACAAGGGCCAGCGGATCTGGGAGCGCCTGGACATCGCCAAAGAATACAGCCTGTACGATCTCACGCAGCAGATCCGGCTCGACAGCATGAGTCTGTGGAAAATATCGGAGGAAGCCCTCCGTGACTGGCTGGGGTTTGGCGAGCGACCATGGGAACTGCGAGGAGCAGGCGGCGTCGGGATCGAGTGGAAACTCGAGACCGTCCGACTCTGGTGGTTCGAAAACCGGATCGGCCTGCTGGTCTTCTCAGCGCGTCCGCTGTCATCGGATCCGGCGACCTGGCTCTCGTTCCTGTATTACCTCCGATTCGTCGACGGGTCACAGCAGCGCAAAATTCGACCGATGCCGATCGACGGGCCGCCAGTGATGCCGCCATGGATTGCGTCGACACCGGCCGGAAGTCCAGCGCCCTGGACGAGCATGCGTCAGCTCGTCCAGGCCCTACGGGCGACCCTTGACCCCCCATCCGACGCTCCGGATCCCTGGCGATCACTCACCGATCCGGGTCAATTGTTTCCCTTCACATGCGTCTTCGTGGACCAGATGCCGTCGAACGAGCAACCGCTGTTCCGGCATCGCCTGCGGCAGTCGTTGCGTACCGATCAGGCCGAGAATGCCGCCTCAGAAGATCTGGTTACCTCCGGCAACAGTTACTTCCTCCCGTATGCTGACCAGCAGTGGTTCACCTTCTCGATGGGTGGTGCCGGGTTCGTTGCATTCGACCGGCCCGATAACGAGTTCAATCACCTCACCTTGCCGAGTCACCTCGCCAAACGGTACGGTTTCATCCTGGTGCTTGCGTTGTACCAGCGCTACACACTGATCGAGTTTTCGCGCGAGACCGCACGATATTGGGAACGGCAGCATTGGGAACGGCAGTTGGACAACGTGGAGCGGCTCCCCGGCCAAAACGTCAGGGTTGACACCGCGCTATTCGATCAGATGGAGCGCCTCTACGTTCGGCTGCTGACCTTCACCGCCTATGGCTACTTCGCCCAGGTCGTTCAACAGGATCACTATCATCGTTTCTTTCGTCGTTGGGTCGAGGTGTTCCAGTTACCGACACTCTACGAGGAGGTTCGGGGCGAGATTGCCGAGATGCGCAACTACCTGGACCTGCGTCTGGCTCGGAGGACGCAAGAGCAGGAGCGGGCAGCCGCATCCGAGGAGCACCGGCGGATTACGGTGGAGCAACGCCAACTGCGCGCAGCGGAAGATCAGGCACGGCGCCTTGAACAGAGAATCGGCTATTTCGCGGTTTTCCTCGGCTTCCCGGCGCTCTTCCTGACCGCCGCCGCGGCAACTGGTGATCTTCCCCCCTTGTTTGTGGCGTTGTGGGCGGTCATTGGCGGCGCGGCGGGGTGGATATTCCTGGACCTGTTCAACTCGGGCAGTGTGCTGCGCAAGCTCGGTCGACACGGACAGCAGGGACTCATCCGCCTGATTCGATGGCTGGCGGCAACCTGGCGACGTCGAACGAAGCGGGGCGACCGGCTGCGGTGATGGAGTTGTCAGATGATGATCCAGGCGCAACCAAAGGATTCTGCGGCGAACGGGCTGACCCTGATGCGATCAGGGTCAGCCCGTTCGCGTGCAATTCGTGCACACCGGTCTGGATAGGCAACGACAGGAATGAGCTGAGCCGCATCGTGGAAACCGGAATCAGTGGATCACTGCAGAAAGGGGACGACGCGTTCGGACGATAATCGCCCATTGGTCGAGTCGACCAGTCCTCACCGTGGGCCAGCCCGATGCCACCCGCCTAGCTGGGCGCCCGGGCCGCGTTGCCACGCTGCGCACGGTGAAGCACGGTGAAGCACGGTTGTCGTACGCAGACGAGATGGTACTTTGGTTCGTACTGGGAAGCGTCGGTGGTTTCAAGCCGCCTGAGCGGACAAGTCATTGATACCGGCTGACCGTGAACGGCAAGAGCTGCAGACTGCGGTTTCAATCCGCCTGAGCGGACAAGTCATTGATACGACGAGCTCCAGCAGCGGGGTCTCAAGTACTTCACCTACCGTTTCAATCCGCCTGAGCGGACAAGTCACTGATACAGGATATTGGCCTCAGTGTCACGCCGCTTCTCATGGGGTTTCAATCCGCCTGAGCGGACAAGTCATTGATACTGTCCGGGGGCAAGAAGATCGTAGCGATCGCCACCTTAAGTTTCAATCCGCCTGAGCGGACAAGTCATTGATACTGTCCGGGGGCAAGAAGATCGTAGCGATCGCCACCTTAAGTTTCAATCCGCCTGAGCGGACAAGTCATTGATACGTAAGACGGAGTGCATTCTCGTGGCGAACGGCAAGAAGTTTCAATCCGCCTGAGCGGACAAGTCATTGATACCGGAGCCTGCGCGTGTTAGTACGCCATCACCGCCCGTTTCAATCCGCCTGAGCGGACAAGTCATTGATACTCCTAGAACAGTGCGGCCTGTCTCTGACTGCCTCTCTGTTGTTTCAATCCGCCTGAGCGGACAAGTCATTGATACGAGCTCCGCGGCAGTCATAACAAATGCGATAGCACCCGTTTCAATCCGCCTGAGCGGACAAGTCATTGATACTGCCGATGGCATCTACGTCGCGGATCACGCGCCGTACGTTTCAATCCGCCTGAGCGGACAAGTCATTGATACACTGGCAGCAACGCTCGCTCTTCTCGTCCCAGGGTACATGTTTCAATCCGCCTGAGCGGACAAGTCATTGATACGTCGCTGGGAGTGAGTTCCAGTACCTCCAGCACCTGTTGTCGTTTCAATCCGCCTGAGCGGACAAGTCATTGATACTTGAGGCGGCTGCCTTGGCATACTCGCGGCACACTTGTTTCAATCCGGCTGAGCGGACAAGTCATTGATACCTTCGTGTACGGAGCTCAGTTCACCGCCTATGGTGGTGATTTCAATCCGCCTGAGCGGACAAGTCATTGATACACGACGGCATCGACGATGACTGAGCGCTGTTCGCGCTCGTTTCAATCCGCCTGAGCGGACAAGTCATTGATACGCAAAACCTGCGCCGAGAAGTTTCCCAACCTCACCACGATGGTGTTTCAATCCGCCTGAGCGGACAAGTCATTGATACCTGATCTGCAATGAATGGTCAACACCCCAACCCCTAGGGGATCCCTTATGCTCCAACCCACTACCGCTGGGGCAGCAGCGGAACCCCGCGAGCATCTCGCATCTGGCAACCCTCACCCCGGCGAAAACAGCGAATTCCAGCTCGCGTCGGTCTGAAAGTCGGCGAACGGACGCGGGATTTCGCGCTCGCGAGCATCTCCCCGGTGCGCGTGTACGGACGCGATGCTCGCGACCGGAAACCCGCATTGCGGCAGGCAAATCTGCTTGCGAGCATCTCGGGCGGCGTTTGGCTGGCACAATTGCCGGCTCAAGCAAGGTAGATCTCTGGCGGGAGCGGGACCGGACCCAGCCGCTCCTCGATGGAAGTCGCGCAGTGCTCGCAAAGCGCGTAGAACCGGACCCGGTCGCCGGGCCGGAGGAGCCGTCGCACCCGGCGCCGAACCTCCTTCGTCTGCCCAGCGGACAGCTCGCACTCGAAGACGCTGAACTGCACCGGATCGCCGAAGCCCAACAACAGACGGTGCAGCCGAACCCGGCGGCGATCGTCGGTGATGTCGTAGGCCACGACCAGTCGCACCACGCCGCTACCTCCTCGTCCCGTGCTGGCATCATCGCACCAGGAACGGGACATACTCCTCGGCCGACCCGTCAACCACCGCACGGAACCGGCGCGCCTGCAATTCCAGCACCCTCCGGTAGCAGAGGCGTCGCCCGAGCCCGACGGGCGTCACGAGCGTCCGCAGCCGGTGCTCGTACTGCGTGCCGACGACCTCCCAGCCGCGCCGACTCAGGATCAGCCCGTCACCGGACGGGTCCGGCGGGAACTCCCCCGGCTCCAGCAACTGCTTGTTCAGGATCGTGAGGGCGACGGCCTCGGAGATGATCGGCCGGAACTCCTCCATCAGATCGGTCGCCAGCGACGCCCGCCCATAGCGATCGGCGTGGAAGACGCCGCAGCCGGGGTCGAGCCCGGCCGCCACGATCGCCGCCTGGCAACTCTCGTGCAGCAGCGTCGCCAGTACAGAGAGCAGCACGTTCGGCGGGTCGGTCGGTGGCCGCCGAGTCCGCCGGGTGAAGACCCAGGGCGGCCCCAGCAGCCGACCCCAGGCGGTGAACGATCGGCGAGCCGCCGCCCCCTCGATGCCCATCAGTTGCTCCCGGTCCGCGGCGCCGTCCAGTTGCCCAATGGCCACGTGCAGCGCCGCGGCGACGCCTGTCACGACCGGATCTCTGGCTCGCTGGTTCAGGCGGAGCAACCGCGTGCGGGTGTTGCGTAGCTTGCCACTCACCATCGCCCGGCTCACCGCCAGGCAGAAGGCGGGATCGTCGGCGCGGCGAAACTGGGCCCGGCGGAGGGCGATGTTCTTCGCTTCGGCGCTGTCCAGCCGCCCGCGCAACCCACCGGCCGCGGTCAGGAAGACGAGGCCGATGCCGCGATCCAGCAGCGCGGTCAGCGCCGGCGTCGTGATGTTGGCGCCACCGACCAAGACGACCTGATCGATTCGTGCCAGAGGTGCCGACATTAGCTCGTCGTCGCCCCGGACGACGACCAGGCGGCCGGACTCCCGAATCACGCTGGCACCCTGCTGGGTGACGTAGAGGCTGGCCATGCCTAGTAATCCCCGTCGGGGTGGTCGTGGAAGGTGCTCGGCGGCAGGTGATCCACCCGAATCCGCTTGCCACCGGTCACATATGCATAGTCGTCGCCTTCGAACCGGACGCCGAGGAAGTCGAATCCGTCGGCGAACGAGGCGAGCCGCGTCTTGGCGGGCTGCAGCGTCAGGCGTAGCCCGCGGAGCACCTTCTCGGTCGCGCGCTGGGCGCGCTCGGCGTGCTCCATGCTCTTGCAGAGAATCACGAAGTCGTCGGCGTAGCGGATCACCTGATAGCGGCGCTTGCGCAACGAGTCGTCCATCTGATCGAGGTAGACGTTGCAGAAGAGCGGGGAGACGATGCTGCCCTGCCCGATGCCGCGAGGGCGCTGACCGGGCCGGGCCGGTGGGCCGATCCAGAGCGAGAGTAGGTCGCGCAGGGCCGGATCCGGCACGACGACGGCCAGGGCTTCCCGCAGCACCGTGTGGTCCAGGCTGGCGAAGCAGGCCTCGATGTCGGCGTCGACGACCCAGGTGAAGCCGCGGTCACGCAGGCGGACGATGCGCTCAACCGCACCGAAGAGCGAGCGCCCTGGCCGGTAGCCGAAGCTGCCGGCGTTGAAGGTCGGCTCGACCAACGGCGTCAACACATCGAGCGCGGCGCGCTGCAGCACCCGATCGCGCACGGGCAGGACGACGATCGGCCGCCGCTTGCGGCCGGCCTGCACAGTGAAGCGGCGCGGCGGTCCGGGTTGGTACGTGCCGTTGCGGACCTCCTCGGCAAGCGTCAGGAGCTGATATTCGAGCAGCGACGCGAAGCGTTTGAGCCCGACGCCGTCGCGCCCGGCCCCGCCCCCGTTGGCGTGAACGCGATGCCAGGCGAAGCGGAGCGTCTCCAGTTGGAGGACATGGTCGAGGAGGGAGTTCGCCGAAGCTGGGAACGCCGTGACGGTGGTCTCCGCGTCCGTTTTCGGTGTGGCTGGTAGCGGTGTGGCCGGTAGCATGGCGAGCGACATTGCGTCACCTCAAAGGCTACGTCCAGGAATACCTGTGATCCGGCCCTCGCGGGCACAGATCAGCGTCGACGCTGCCAGGCAATCGGACTCCCACGTTTCATACGGCCCGCTGGGGCCGATGTCAATACCACAGCCCGGGGAGTTCCACCCGGCCATCTCGTCGGTATGACCGCAGCGGCCGGGCAGACGGTGAAAGCCCGTTGCACCGCTGGTGGGAGAGCGGCTGGAATCAACTCATGGGTCAATCCGCCGTAGAGGACAGACCATTGCTACTTCGACAACTACTCGCTTGCGGCGAACTTCCTCGAGTACGTTTCAATCCGCCGCAGCGGACAGACCATTGATACTCGAAGACCTCGAGGTGCTTCGTTCGCGCCTCGAAAGCTTGGTTTCAATCCGCCGCAGCGGACAGACCATTGATACGTAAATTTTCCGGTAGAAGCAGTAGATGGCCGCCGTTGTGTAATCGTTTCAATCCGCCGCAGCGGACAGACCATTGATACGACGCGGGGGTGACCTGCGTGTTCAATATCGGCTCTTCCGGTTTCAATCCGCCGCAGCGGACAGACCATTGATACGACATCTGCGCTCTCGATACGGAGGTGGTGTACTTGGTTTCAATCCGCCGCAGCGGACAGACCATTGATACCCGTACCTGCCTCACACGGGCGGGGCGGGCAACAAGCTGTTTCAATCCGCCGCAGCGGACAGACCATTGATACAGGAGGAGCCAGTCGTCGTCCGTCTCGCCCTTAAAGGTTTCAATCCGCCGCAGCGGACAGACCATTGATACGGGGCATACCGCTTACCGCAGGATCTCGGTGTACGGTTTCAATCCGCCGCAGCGGACAGACCATTGATACATGGTGTGGACGGCCTCGCAGTCACTGATGAAGAAGGTTTCAATCCGCCGCAGCGGACGAACCATTGATACGTGCGACCACTCCTCCCACCCTGGAACCGACCGGTTTCAATCCGCCGCAGCGGACGAACCATTGATACGCTACTGCTCCGGTCGACTTCGGTGCTGCTGCCACGACTGTTTCAATCCGCCGCAGCGGACGAACCATTGATACCTGCCGCCAGACCTCGGGATACGAGCCAAGTTGGTAGGCAGTTTCAATCCGCCGCAGCGGACGAACCATTGATACCCGTCGACGGTCGACCCCTCTTCGGAAGCTGAAGATGGTTTCAATCCGCCGCAGCGGACGAACCATTGATACCCTACTGGCGCCAGCCTGTAAAGACCCCAACCGGTCGTGGGTCCACCGTGCACCAACCTACAAGGGGTCGCCCCCTTGAAGGAGAATGCGAGCATCCCCCATCCGCCCACGCCCTGAGCCGGTGGAAACGGCACATCCGACGCCGACGCCAGCCAGCCATTCGCGTACGGACGTAGGGTTCCGGGCTCGCGAGCATCCTCCCGGTGGCGGTGTCCGGACGCGATACTCGCGACCCAAAATGCCCGCTATGATGAGCGAATCGATCCGCGAGCATCTCATCACGCGTCGCCGACCGGCGAGAGCGGTGCCGTGTCCGCCGCTGGTGTGTGTCCCCCATCGCTGGCGACCGCGTCGGTGGAGACGCGAATCCGGCCCAAGCCGACGGCCGTCCGCGCACCGATGCCGGCCAACGCCCCGAAGGTCGCCACGGCCGCGGCCAGCTGGCGCACCTCGGCTGGACCCGAGACCGCGTACTCGGCCCGGCCGTTGAAGCCCACCTCCACGCGGTGGCTGAAACTCCCTAACGCCATCCCGGCGAATCGCGTATCGCGTCCGGTCAGGGTAACGCGGGACACGAGATCGTCCGGCGTGAGGGCGATCGGCAACGGGTTCCCCTCGGTGAGCCGCTGCCAGCGGCGGAGCGTCTCACCGAAGATCCAGCGCGGCTCAGGCTCAAGCGTCGGCCAGGCGTCAGTGGGCCGGAACTTGACCGGGCTCACGAAGCGGAGGCGCAGCGTGTCGACCGGCTCGGCCTGCTCCAGCACGTCTTGATAGGTCCGCGCCGCGTTGGGTTCGATATCTACACGCTCGAACCTGTACGGCGTCGTTCCGAGCCGCACGACGTCCTGGGCCCGCAGCGCCGCATCGAGCGTCCGGGCAATCATCGTGACCGCATCGCCGGTGAGGGCGGCCACCTGCAGCCGGACCTGCCGGTCGACGACAACGATCTCGTGCAGGAGGACCCAGTCACGGCGGACGAGGATCTTCCTGACGTGGACCGAGTCGTCGACCGGGGCCAGCGCGAAGGGCTTGAGCTGGGCGTCGTGCAACGCGGTGACGACCAGCGGCGGGTTGTACCGGCTGAGCAATGCGTCTTGTGACCGGGCCTTTCCACGCACGGTCGTCGGCTCATCTGTCTCCAGCGAGTCGCGCCGGTTGGGCCGGCCGAAGAAGGCAGCGTGGACGTGTCGCATCGAGATCGTCGGCCAAGGCGGCTCCTGCGCCTGCAGCGAGATGGTGAAGACCTGGAATTGCCGCCTGTCGGCCATCATCGTCCCCTAGCCTCCTGGCCGTGCGCGGACCAGCCCGTCACGCTCCGGAACCCGTCATCCGCTCCTGCATCGCACGCCGAACGACCGTCCTCCATGATATCGGACCCCTGTCGTCCGGCGTGGGCCGTCCGGCCGGACGAAGACGTGGGGCGGGCGGGAGTTGGGGTCGTTCGCGTCCCGATTGTGGCGCTTCAGCCCACTGAAGGCGATCCCAATGATTCGCTTCGGCAGATGGCCGCAAACAGAGCATTAGCCGTGAACGCGTCGTCAAGTATACTGATCGTATCCGTCTCAGGATATCGTTGCTTGCACCCGCTTGCGCTGTCGCAGGAGAGTCGGACATGCACGAGGCCACTGTCCACCTTCAGACCCTCACCCCGCTTTGGACCGGCGATGCCATTGCGGGAACGATGACACGGGTCCATGAGAAAGGACTGATCGGATCCCTGCGCTGGTGGTACGAGGCTCTGGTCCGCGGGCATGGCGGCTGGGCCTGCGATCCGACGGAGCGAGGCGGCACCTGCTTGCTCAACGTCGAGCGCTATCGCGAAGGCCTGCGGGCCGGCCTGCCGCCGCGCCGTGCCGCCGCGCGGGCCGGCATCTGCAACGCCTGCTTTATGTTCGGCGCGACCGGCTGGCAGCGCCTGTTCCGGATCCACGTCGACGGTGGCCGAACAGCCTCCAACGTCAGCGGATACAGTGGCGCCCTGAGCATCCGTATCGAGTCGTTGTCGAGCCGCAGCAAGATGCCAACCGCCCCAAATGTCGCCGGCATACCGAACACTATCCAGTCACTAACTGAGTGGATCGGCGAGTACGGCGTGCTCGGTAGACGCACTCAATCTGGATTCGGCGCCTTCCGCGTTACGGCGGGCGCGTACTCGCGAGATGGTCCAGCTCCCGCAACGTCAACTGCCTTAGCGCTCGATCTCCTGGCTCTTGACGACCCGCCGATGGGCGTTCCCGGCGGTTTGCCCGCCGTCGACCGCATGTACTTCGGCGATCTCGCCGCGACAGAGGATCGGGGATTTCGACGCCAGATAACGAGGATCGGTAAAACGCCTGAAGACCGCCCACGGGAGTCGGTCATTCACCTCTCCTGGCCTCTAGCGGGCAAGACTGGAACGGTTCGGGTGTTCGGTTGGGCGTCGAGTCAGCAGATCGTCGAGAACAGCCAGGTAATCTTGAAGGACATGGCGAAGGCATCTGGTCTAACCTGGCCACGGCCTCTCGCGGCGATGCCTTTGCCCTAACGCGTCGAGATCAAAGGGGGAACGGCCAAATGCTGTACGACGCAATGGCGATGTCTGATGGTGATGGCGTAGCTACCTGGCTTGCGGACCAGGCTACGGCCCGCTTGGAGGCGGATGCCGCGGTCGCACGGCATGGCAAGGGCGCAGACACGGACATCAAGCTGGATTTCAACCAGAAATATTACGTCGACCGGAAGGACGAGGACGATCCAACGAGATACCTTACGGCAGTGCCATTGAACCACAACCGCACCTTGACGATGCAAAATTGGTTCGACAGTGTGCTCCAGCCCGATACCAGCCACCTTCAGACGGCCATCGAGCGCCTGCCGTGTCCAGCCTGGGCACTGTGTCTGCCGATCCGGCTCGATCGTCCGCTGCTGTCGTCCGGTCGTTCCGAGCAATCCGTGATGGATTCCGTCCTGCCGCGCGATCCGGTCTTCCGCATGCCGTTCCTCCCCGAGACGTCGCTCAAAGGGGCGCTGGCCGCGGCGGTCGATGAACTGGACAGCGCACCGGTTGAGGACACGGCGGCGACCAGCACGCGGCTGTTCGGTAGTGTCCTGACCCCGACGCAGGGGCAGGCCGGCCGGCTCCATCCCTACCCCTTGTTCTTCCCGGCTGGCAGCGAGAGCCGCGAGATCCTCAACCCGCAGTCGCGCGCGACGAGCAGCAGCAGCACCCTCATTTGGCTGGAGTCCGTCCCCACCGGGACACTGTCGACGCTGGCCATGACCTACGCCGGCGCGCGCGGTGGTCCCGGGGCCGGCGACGAAGCGGAAGCGCTGGAGGACCTCTGGATGACCGCGTGCGCCCTGAGGGTGCTGGCCCGGAGCCTCGGGCTCGGCGCGAAGACGAGCGCTGGTTTTGGGACGTTCGGCCTTGATTGTGATTCCAGAGGCACTCTCTGGGTCAAGCAGCGCGTCGCCATGACATCCCACCCGTTTGGCACGTTCGACGAGTTGCGAACACTCACCGATGAAATCAGGATGAAGGCGCCCAGACAGGATCAGCCCCATGGATGAGGCACCGGCACCCGGACTTTCCTCACTCAAGGTTCTCACCAATCATCGCGAGGCCCTGCTGTGGGCTGAGGTGGGGGCACTCATCCACAACATTGGGAAGCAAAGCGCGGCATTCCTCTTCGGCCACGCCCGGGACAATGCCGACCTCGGGGAGGAAGATCGTCAGAAATATCGGGATTTTGAGTACGAGGCCGCGGCGGGCATCCGGCAGGCGCATCTTGCCAAACTTGGCAATCCATCCGCGCCGATCGTCGATGTGGCCCGGTTTTTGTGGCTCATGAAGCAGCTCCCAACCCTCCCCGGCGCTTCAGGGAACGCCGCAGAGTTCGAGGCAAAGCTCCGCGACACGATGGCGAGCCTGGATCATAGGACCACCAGGCATGTCGGGTCAGCCGCAACGCTTGGCGTGCTGTCAGACGACACGAGGAAGTTGCTCGCTGCCCAAACGATCACCCTACCGGAGCCATTCGCTGGCAACGCGCTGGCGGTCGGGGAATTCGTCGAGTTTCAGTGGAGCCGTTTCTATCGCGACGTCATGGTGGGCAAGCAAAAGCTGAAGGAGTTCGATCGCGACGTCTTTGTCTCCGGCAGTCGACCTAATGAGCACCTTGGTTCCGTCGACATCCCGCTCGTCGCCGCGTTTCAGAACAACTATCTGCCACTACACTTGCTGCAGATCGCCCATGGCTGGGCATCGGCGACCGACAAGCCGGGTGGACCAAGCGAGGGCATAGGCAGGTACGTCCTGCGCGACCCGGCTCTGGCACCGGCGCCACAACGACAGCTGTTCCGGAGTTCTGTCCGCGCGGATGCCTTTGGCTATGAGTCCGGACCGATTGTTGATCAGGTTCTGTATCACACCTGCGAATTTGACGAAGCCCTACGCCAGGCCCTCGCGGCCGGAGCGGCCGGGCGCCGCGACCTCCTTGGGGCCGCGGCGAGACACCTCGGTGTGGGCATTGCCGACACACAGAGACCCATCAATGAAGTCACCGTCCTTGACCATGGCACCTCGGCGGCCGCGATGCTCAAACCGCTTCTCGCCCAGGTCATTCTCGACCATTCCAGAGGCCTGACGAACCTCGTTCAGAAGATCGAGTACCCATCGAGCGATGGTCCCAAAGAGCGGATCGCCGAAGACAACGTTCGACTTCGCCTCCTCGCGATCCGCGCGGACGGTCTGCGGTTCATGGCCTCGTCCAACACGCTGCGCGACGTCGAGGGGCGCCGTGCCGCCTTTTCCGATGGCCTCAATGCGGTTCAGACGCTCCTCGAACACGACATCCCGATCGCGAACGAGGTGTATCGCGATGAGCAGGGATCGATCTTCGTGGTGCCCGATATTTGTGATCTTCTGGACTGGACATGCGAGACCTCTTCCCATGGAACGCCGACGTTGAGAGACGCCATCAGGCATGCATTCCTGCAGGCAACCAGTGACGAGATCGACCTCGTCATCGGACCATTGTCAGGGTCAGCCGCTGCGCGGTCGCAGCCCTCTCAACATCCTCTGGATGATGCAGACGATTCATTGACCGCCTTCCTGCCGACCGCGGCCGAGATCGGACGCCCCGTGCCCGCGCCGACCCCGCCCACCGAGACGATGCGCCACTGGTGGCAGAAAGAGGCCAATACCGTGGTGAACCCCGAGCCATGCCTGATCTGCGGCGTACGACCGCGTGCCAGGCCGCGGCCGGCGACTCCCCCCGGGCTCTGCGACACATGCCGCGAACGCCGGGGACGACGCAGCAGGGACTGGCTAACAGCGATTCATGCCGATCCAGGCTACCGCGCCGGGTACGATAGCCGGCTCGGCGAACGCTCGATCTGGCTGGATGAGATCGCGGACCATAACGGCGGGCTGGCGCTGATCGTCGGCGCGTTTGCCTTGCAGGACTGGCTAGGCGGTGACCTGATCGAGACGATCCGGATAAGTCAGGACGACAAGGGGCTGAGGAAACAGGGCGGCAAAGGGCTGTCGTTCGCTCGATTTCGGCGGATCTGGGAAACGACCGCGCGATTCTGGCAGGTCACCGACTCCGAACTGTTCCGACTGGGCGGTCCGGTGCCGGCAGCGGGTCCGCGGATATATGTCTACAGCAGCGAGTTCCCGAGCGGCGACGTTATTCGCAGCATGGCCTATACCCTGTGCTTTGGCAGCGTAGCAATCCCGGTCGTGTGGGATGCGGAACATGGGTACTTCATCTCCACCGGCAACCTTCTCGGACTCAGCCGTCGGCATCACCTGGAATTGGAGTC
Organism: uncultured Thermomicrobiales bacterium; assembly: GCA_964244115.1. GTDB lineage: Bacteria > Chloroflexota > Chloroflexia > Thermomicrobiales > UBA6265 > CADCWK01. Next base: position 5,112 of record CAXTHM010000034.1, on the reverse strand, counting down.
GCAAACCTGCGTTGCCGCCGCGTCGACCGTCGTCAACCACATCCTGCGATGTGAGAACGGCATCCTCGTGGTGGAAGACGAGGTCCGAGGTGGCGTCGCCGTTCAGGTGCCGTTCACTGTTGAGTACGCCGACGTCATCAGTACGCCGGGCACCAACGAGCCGATGACTTACCAACCGGTGATCCCGATTCTGGCCGAGCCCCAGCGCTACATGGCGATCGTCCCCGCCGCCAGTGCAATGGCGGTCATGGACGGGATCGTCCATCGCTACCATGCCCAGATGGCGCGCGTTCAGGACCGGCTGGCGCTCAACACCGGCATACTCTTCTTCCGGCGCCGTGACCCCCTCTCGAACGTCCTCGACGCCGGCCGGCGCCTGCTCGAGCGACCGGTGCAGGACGAACAGTGGCGGGTCGCGTCGGTCACGCCACCCCGGTCAGCACCCACGCCGACTCCCGAGGTCGGTGCCGTCCCGCCTGGCACCGGACCGACGGACTGGAGCCTCCGGTTTGTCGACGGAACGACGTGGCGGTACCCCATCAAGATGGGCGACGGGACGACCGATGATGTCTGGTACCCGTACCTTCGTCTGGTCAGTCAGGGTGTCGACCAACCGGCCAACGCGCTGGCGCACATTTCAGATCTCACGGCCAGCGATTGCGTCACGGTCAGCCCGTCGCGGGTCCATCTCGGCTTCCTCGATCGGGTCGGCCAGCGCTTTGGTCTCGGGGAGGGACAGGGTGACGGGATGCCGGTGATACGCCAGCACCAGGGCGATTTCCTCTTCAACGACTACCTCGACATCCCGAGACTCTGGGCGGCGCTCACCGATGGCGAGCATCCGCTCTCGATGAGCCAGCTGCGCCAGCTCCGTACCAGGATCGAGTTGAAGCGCGAGGCATGGAGGCCAGCGGGAATCTCCTTTACCTCGCCAGCCGAAACGATCTTCGAGCGGCACGTCGAGATGTCACTGGCCGACGCTGGCGAGCAATGGTGGCCGAGCCTGGACACCGCTCAGCAAAACCTTGTCAGGACCGCGGCCCTGTCTGGCAGCCTGTCCGACATCCTGCGTCTCTATCTCAACGTCCTCGACAAGTCGCCCGGGCAGAAGACTGGACCGATTCAACCTGAAGTGCGGAACGGAGGATCGGTCCAATGACGGAATTTCACTGGCGCTGGCCGCAGGAAAAGCGGCTGCTCATGCACACTCTCGATCCGGTCCACATCGGCATCGGCGGCGGGTTCGGCGCAGTTGATCTGCAGGTGCTCCGCGAGACGAACACCAACCTTCCAATCGTCCCGGGCTCTAGTCTGAACGGCGTCATCCGCGCCTATGCCGCCCAGCGGCTGAACGGTGGCCAGTGCAGTGGCCAGCGCGACCATTGTGGCAACTGCATCATCTGTTACGCGTTCGGCTACGCGAATGGGGTCAGCGCCTCGTCCCGCGGTACGGTTCGGGTCCAGGATGCCGAGATCCTCCTCTTTCCGGTGGCCTCCGGGGCCGGGCCGATCTGGATCACGACCAAGGCTCGCCTGGCCAGGTTCGGTTTCATGCTCAAGGCACCGAATAGCCACTCTGGCCTTGACGACCACCGGACGGTCTACCTCACCCTGCCAAGAACCGCCTGGAACCATAACGCGATCCCGATCGGCTGGCTGCTCCTGCAATCAGACTCCGGTTGGAAAATCACTCCGCCGGACAACGCAACGATTCCCAAAGTCGACGAGCCGATCATCACGCAACGGACGGCGATCGTGCCCGAGCGCCTGTTCAGCCACCTTGTCAACATCAACCTCGAGCGACGCACCTCGGTCAGCATCGATCCAGAGACGGGCGCAGCGCAGGATGGAGCGCTGTTCACCTACGAGGCAATGCCACGGTCAACCTGGCTCGTGGGCGGGGTCACCGCTGATGACTTCCGTGGCACGTTCGACAAGGCGGACCGGAAGGCGGCACCGCAGGCCGACGTTGACACCCTTGCCCAACTCGGCAGGGTCACCACGCCGATGGACGTCGCCCAGGTCGGCTGGGAATTACTGCGGGTGCTGGGCGTCGGCGGAATGGGCACGCGCGGCTTTGGCCGGACTGCGGTCGTCAGCGAATGGAGCGTCTCATGGCCGAACCCAACGTCCCGGAGCCAGCCGAACCCGACGTCCCCGAGCCAGCGGTGACCGCGAGCTACCCGGCAATTACCAACCTGGATCTCCTCGCCGCTACGCAAGCGAGGTTGATCGTCCAGACTCAGCATGGTACTGACAAGGACCTCGAACGCCTGATCAACGAGACACTCGATCACCTCCAGCTACGGGGGATCTATGGCGCTCTGCTCTATCTGTATGCGCAGAAAGGAGAGGACATTCTTCCTGCGACCGCAATCAGGGAGTGCCTGCTCGATTTCCTGGGCGATCCGGCATTAGCGGCCTTCGCAACGCCGTTCACCGTGCAGCATGCCTGGGCGGAGGTATCGGCCTATCTGCGCCAGGACGACGGACCCCTCGCCGATCTGGACCAGATGATGCTAATTCATCGGCTCTACACCAGCATCCTGGAATACGCCCGGCTGGAGGTTCGCACCTGACCTCGCCGGTGCGTGTGATCGTGTTGGCCTACCAAGTACCAGAGGAGCAAGTGCATGCCCCCAGACACCTGGCAATGCGCCCGACTGTCGCTACCGTTACGCGCCCCCCTGCACGTCGGGCTGCGGCAGGTAGGGACACTGCAGCAGACCCGGCGTTACGTGCCGGCCCGTGCGCTGCGCGGCGCCGTGACGGCCCAATTGACGCGCGCCCTAGGCAGCAAGGACTACATCGGCGTCGGCCGGTTCCTGGATGAGCACCTGGCGTACGGCTACCTGTTCCCGGCCATGGACGTCGCCGAGCCGCTCGCCCCCGGGTACTGTCAGGGCCAGCTCCGGTATGGTCCAAACGGTGGGCTGTCCGAGGCAGCGTTCGACCGCCTCCTGATCGACAGCCGAGGGCGCGCGCCGATCACCGCCGAGACACGGACCGTCGCGGACGGGCTGCTGCACGAGGTCGAGTTCCTCCTTCCCGGCACGCGGGCCACCGCCGACCGCCCCAGCCAGTCCGTCCAGCTGGTCGGCAATCTCTACTGGCGGGAGAGTGGCCCCGCATTCAACCTTGATAGTGGATGGACTGTAAGCATCGCCACCGACGGCGATCTGCCGGTGATCGAGGTCGATACGCAGCGGCTCCCAGTCGTGGACCTGCTGGGTCGGGTAGAGCTCGGCGGCGAGCTCGGGGACGGGTTCGGTCGCGTTGGACGGCCGCGTCTGAAAGCAACTGGAGTAGCAGCCGGGTCGGAACCGCGACCGGTCGTCACGCTGACGGGCGGTCAGGCCGTTCCGGCCCACCTCGATGCCACTGGAACCAACGCGACTGGGGTCCTCGAGCCGCTGATTGGCCGGGAGACCAGACAGGGGTCCAGCGGGCGAGCCCAATTCGGGCAAAATGTCACCAGGGCCCGAGTCTGCTGGGTGCCGGGTAGCCGGCTGCCGGACGGTCCCTCGCACACATTGAGCATCGACGTGCTTGGCGTCCTAACGGCTGTTGGCGGACAGCCTGGACATCCCTGACACCATCCCGGGTAGCAGCATACGGCCACTACCCACCCCTGATGTGCATTGAACCTACGGGTAACGGCATTTACAGGATTGACACCGATCGCTGAGCCAGATCTCCAGCCCATCGTTCGACGTCTGGCCACGTCGGCATTCAGGCAGGCACGGGAGCAGGTTCCTGGCCGCGCCGGCGCCCGACGATAATCGCTGTCAGGGGGAGTGTGCTCGACCAAGGAGGGGCCGAGGTCGACTCGCCCCCAAGGAGCCGGCCGAAACCAGGTTAGTCAACCACTCAGGCTAATCCAACAGTCCTCGTTCCAATCCGCCGCAGCGGACAGACCATTGATACCTGAAGAAGCTGCAGGTTACTACCTCGGTGACGTTTCAATCCGCCGGAGCGGACAGACCATTGATATGCCAAGACTGACGCTCAGCAGGCTCGCCAGAGCTTCGAAGTTTCAATCCGCCGCAGCGGACAGACCATTGATATAAAACGCCTGTGGCAAATGAGCAGCCGGCAGCCGGCGGCTAGTTTCAATCCGCCGCAGCGGACAGACCATTGATATGCGTGGCCGCACAGGAGCCGCCGACGGTGACTCCGGCTGAGTTCGTCGTGTTTCAATCCGCCGCAGCGGACAGACCATTGATATTTGCCGCTGCTCGCAGAGGCACCAGTCTTCATGATCGTGCCCGTTTCAATCCGCCGCAGCGGACAGACCATTGATATATGACAGCACCACGTCCTCGCCTAGCGGCAGCACGTCAGTGTCGTTGTTTCAATCCGCCGCAGCGGACAGACCATTGATATCCGATCCGTGCCATCCTGTAAAGACCCCAACTGGTAGTGGGTCCAGCGTGCTTAGATCCACAAGGGCTGGGCCCATCGAAGGAGGATGCGAGCATCCCCGTCCTGCCGCGCCCGATGCCGTTGAAAACGGCGAATCCAGCGCGAACGCCAGCCAGTTGTCCGCGTACGGACGCGGCGTTTCGGGTTCGCAAGCATCCCTCCGGTGGCGGTGTCCGGACACGATGCTCGCGACCGAAAATGCCCAGTGCGACGCCCAAACTGGCGTGCGAGCATCTCGCGCCATGTTGGCGACCATCCCGCCCCGAAGGCGATCAATCCGCAAGTGCCTTCATGAGCGCGTCTCGGGCATCGGTGTAGTAAAGGATCTGGAGCTTCGCAGCCATCTCGTTCGAGAGTTCGAACAGATGGCGACGCGAGCCAAAGGGCATAAGCAACGTCTCGGCCCCCTTCTCGACGGCCAGCTCCGCGACCTGGACCGCGTCGTAGATCCGCTCCAGGCCGCCGCCGAGCGACAGTGCTTCCACCGCAGCCAGTCCTCCGCACAGGCTCTTGTCGAGCCGTGCCGAGCAGAAGCCAAGCAACGTCGGCAGGCTCAGCCCCGCGCCGGAGCGGGCTGTATCCATCGCCCGGAGCTGCACCGTCAACTCGTGCTGCCGGGGCTCGCGGTCACCGACCAGCTCACGGGCCCGGGCATACAGGTTCTCTCGAGCGATCCCGGCGCCTTCC
>CAXTHM010000033.1:18810-40205 GCA_964244115.1 uncultured Thermomicrobiales bacterium | reverse complement strand
CGCGACGATCACCGGCGGCCCGACGACGGCCGACGGGATCACCTGGTACGCGGTCGATAATTACGGCTGGGTCGCCGGTCAGTACCTCGCCAATTAGAGCGGGTCCCCTCGGTGGCGCTCGGCTGACGGAGACGACCTCTCCCCCGACCGGAGCGGGGAGACGTGCACCTCCTCGAGAGTGAGTCCTTCGGCAAACAGCTGAAGCGATCGCACCGGAAACCCGGTCATCGACCAGCTGAGGCACGACCAATGTCATCGCGAGCGCCTCGACCCGAACATCCTCGGGTCGGGGCGCCACGTTATCCGCCGTGAGGGCCAATTTCCCGGCTGACGGGACGGAGGCCGAGGGGCCGTCCGATCAGGCGACGCCACCCGGAAACCGATTTCGCAGCAACGCCGACTATTTCGGTCGTGTCTGTCCGTACACCTGTCGGACCGGTGGGCACTCTGACCGTGCATCGGCCTTTGCGGCAAAGCGACGCGGGGATTGCTGGTCCGTCTAATTGCGCATATTCGAGACATCTGACAATGGGAAACGGTGGCCGGAGTCGTGGTCCGCGCGTGCATGGCTCCGGAAATGGAGTAGCATGTGCCCATACATCGGGCGTACGAACGCGGGGTATGCCCGAAAGACGGCTCATCTGGAGGAGGAGAGCATGCGATACGGACGACACCTGTTGGCGGTAACCGTCGGGGCGTCGCTGGCGTTCAGCGCGGTCGGTTTGGGTGCGATCTCGGTCGCGCCGGTCGCGCAGGCACAAGCGGTCGAGGCGGGTACGATGGCTGTAGTCGATGTCGATTTCCTCAATGTCCGGCAGACGCCGAGTCTGAGCGGAGCGATCGTGACGACGCTCGCATTCGGTGACGAGGTCGAGGTCGTGGCAGGGCCGACCGCGGCCGACGGCTACGACTGGTACCAGGTGCAGCGGGACGGTGCCTCCCTCGGCTGGTCCGTGGCCGGCTTCCTCCGGTTGGCCGACGGCGAGGTCAGTACCCCGGTCGTGAACTGGACCTACGGAGACACGGTCATCATCAATACCGACTTCCTCAACGTCCGAGCGACGCCATCGACGTCCGGTGCCATCCTCGACGTCTACGAGTTCGGCTTCGAGGCGATCATCACGGGCGACGCGACGTCGGCCGGGGGCATCGTCTGGTACCCGGTGGACAACATCGGCTGGGTGGCCGGGCAGTACCTTTCCAGCGGTAGCGGCGGCGGCGGTTCATCGGCTGGCGACTGGGTCTACGGAGACGTCGTCATCGTCAACACGGACCGGCTCAACGTCCGCCAGAGCCCGTCGATCACCGCCAGCATCCTCGCTGTCTATGTATTCGGGGACGAGGCGACCGTAACCGGCGATGCCGTCAGCGCCGACGGGATCACCTGGTACCCGGTCAACGAGCTCGGCTGGGTCTCGGGCGAGTTCCTCGCCGATGGCGCCGGCACGACCGATCCGTCCGGCGACTTCGTCTACGGCGACGTGGTCGTGGTGAATACCGACCTGCTCAACGTCCGCGCACTGCCGTCCCTGACGGCCGGCATCCTCGACGTCTACCCGCAGGGGACCGAGGCCACGATCACCGGCGACGCCACCCCGGCCGACGGGATCACCTGGTACCCGGTCGACGATCTCGGCTGGGTCGCCGGGCAGTACCTGGCCCTCGTCTCCAGTTCCTCTGCCAGCTCGACCGGCTCTGCCCAGCCGAGCGGCTCGACGGCGCCGGTCCCGTCCGCGTCGGCCACCTCCAGCTCGAGCGGCACTGCCCAGCCGAGCGGTTCGACGGCGCCGGTCCCGTCGGCGTCGCCCGCCTCGTCCGACGAGACCGCGTTCGTCGCTGGCGACACCGTCACCGTCAGCGCGGCCCGGCTGAACGTCCGGGCCGCGGCGTCCAGCACCGGGGCGATCCTGCGGATCGTCGACTTCGGCGCCGGGTTCACGATCGTCGGCGACGCCGTCACCGTCAACGGTGTCGACTGGTACAACGTCGGCACCGTCGATGACGAGGCGTGGGTGGTCGGCGACTTCCTGACCCTCGCCGGCGAGTAGGGGTCCCCGCACTCGACGTTCCCGCACACCCGCGATTCCGCCCAACCGATCAGCCCCCTGCCGGATGTCCGGCAGGGGGCTGATCGGTTGGGCCAGGCTGAGCCGCCGCTGCCTGGCGACCGGGTCGCCAGTCGATGCATCGCCGCTCCATCCGGCGGTAGACGCCGTCCCGGGGGATCGGGATGCCGTGGCCAGTCCCGTCACCGTGGCACGAACGCGCATCCTCGCCAGGTTCCTGAAGATCCGGGTTGGTTGGCTCTAGTCGCCCGAGAGGACGAGGCCGCCGCGCGGGGTGACCATGACCGCCCGCTCGAACTGGGCCACCCACGAGCCGTCCACCGTCCGGGCTTCCCACTCGTTGGCCATGTAGTGCTCGTAGGCGCCCTCGATCACGACCGGCTCGATCGTCAGGACCAGGCCCTCGACCAGCTCCGGACCCTCGCCGGGGTCGCCGGCGAACGGGACCTGGATGTCCTCCCACATCCGCGTGCCGAGCTCATGCCCGCAGAACCCGCGCGCGACGCTGCAACCGTGGGCCTCGGCGTAGGACTGCATCGCCCATGAGATGTCGCCGACGTGGTTGCCGACCCTGGCCGCATCGATGGCGGCGTTCATCGCCCGCTTCGTGATGTCGATCAGGGTGCGGTGGCGGTCGGTCTCGGTCCCGACGGCGAACGTCGTGGCGGCGTCGCCGGCGTAGCCGTTGAGCAGCATCCCGCCGTCGATCGTGAGCAGGTCGCCGTCCTCGAGGATCTCCTCGCCGGGGACGCCGTGGACGACGACGTCGTTGCGGTTGGTATTGATCGCACCGGGGAAGCCGGCCTGGCGCTCGAAGACGGGGATACCGCCCAGATTCCGGATGTAGTCGCGGGCGTAGGCGTCGAGCTCGATGGTCTTGATGCCGGGCCGGGCGAGGCGCTTGAGTTCCCGCAGCATCTTCGTCGTCGCGCGGTTGGCCGCCTTGAGCGCGGCGAGTTCCTCGGGTTTGCGGACGATCACGGGAGCCTCCGATGGCCGGTCCGACTGTGGCCCGGCGGGGTGGGGTGGGAATCGGCGGCGAGCGAGTGGGCCGCCGGGAGCGTCGATGAGCACCCGTAAGGATAATCGGCCTGGCCAAACGCTGCCGGGTCAGTCCGCTTCGACAGATTGCTGTGGAACGCTCGGGCGGCGGGCAGTCCTCTCCCGTAGCCCCTCCCCGGCTCGTCTCGCGCCGCGGCGCTCACGCCCGGAGCGGGGAACGGACCGTTGCTCGGCGAGCGAACGCGCCAGGTGAGAATCGATGGGCGGGTCAGTCCGGAGGGTTAATCGCGCCGCCGGAGCCGGTCAGCCGGTCCAGCTCGGCGACGGCGGCCCGGAGGTCGGCCAGCAGCGGTGCGTCCGGGTCGGCGCGGGTCAGGGCGTCGGTCATGGCGTGGGTGTACCAGAGCGTGCCGTCGCGCCGGCCGTGGAAGATCGACCAGACCGCCTCGCCGTCACGGCGGTAGTCGGTGGTGATCGCCCTGGTGTTGTGGAGCTTGTCGGCGGTGACGACGAGGCGGACTTCCGGCGACTCGCTCGCGATCCGGTCGATGTGGGCCTGCTTCCGCGCCCGCCACGGCGGCTTCGGCGACCCCGCGGAATCCGAGCAGCCGTCGACGATCCGGGCGACGTGCTCGCCGAACCGGATGGCGATCAGGTCCCGCGTCGCCGCGCCGCCCTGGTCCTCGACGGCGTCATGGAGCAGCGCGGCGATCGCGGTGTCCTCGTCGGCCCCCGCCTCCAGCACCAGTCCGGCGACCTGGAGCAGGTGGGCGATGTACGGGGTGCCGATCCCCTTGCGCCGCTGCTCGCGGTGGAGATCGCCGGCGAGGAGATACGCCTCGTCGAAGCGAGTCGTCATCAGAGGTGGCATCGTCCGTCATCCAGGGTAGGGCGGTGTCCGGAATCGCGACGGGGCATCGCGCCCGTCCCGCCGGAGACCGTACCATGTCGGGGCTGGCTTCACCGGTGATGTGATCAGCAGCGACGGCCCCGAGCAGCGCCGAACGACACGATCCCGAGATCGGTATGAGTCCGGGACGGGTGCCGGTAAGGGCGCCGGCACCTACGGGACGAGCGGATCGGGCAAGGTGCTCACGAGACCGCGCTGGCCTCGGCGGACCACCGCCTGGCTGCCGTCGGGGGCGTGGTTGATCTCGTCGCGCGGTCGTCCTGAGCGGTCCTGGTTCGCCGCGGAGCACAGAGCGGGCGCATAGCGAGAAGGGTGTGTCATGGGCAGCGATGGTCAGGATGGCAGGGTCGCGATCGTCGTCGGGGCGAGCAGCGGGATGGGGTGGGCGACGGCCGAGGCGCTGGCCGGCGCCGGGTTCGGCGTGGTCGTGGCCGCGCGCTCGGGCGCGCGGCTGGTGACGCTGTCCGGGGAACTGGCCGGCGCTGCGGCCGGGGCCGGGGCCGAGGTCGTCGCCGTCACCGCCGATGCCACGCGACGGGACGACTGCGAGCGGATCGTCGCGGCCGCGATGGGGCGCTTCGGCCAGGTCGACGCGCTGGTCAACTGCGTCGGCGTCAACATCCCGCGGCGACGGGTGGACGAGCTGACCGACGCGAGCTGGCGGCTGATGATCGACGGCAACCTGACCGCGGCCTTCAACCTGACGCAGGCGATCCTGCCCGTGTTCCGGGCCCAGCGGGATGGCCTGATCGTCCATATCGCCTCGTCATCGGCCCGCCGGGCGGATCAGTCGGGGATTGCCTACCAGGCGGCCAAGGCCGGCGTCGCGGCGCTGGCCCACGGCACGATGGAGGAGGAGCGGGCCAACGGCATCCGGGTGACGGTGATCTACCCCGGCCTGACCGACACCGACTTCATCCTCCAGCGCCCCGTCCCGCCGACCCGTGAGGTGCTGGACCGGGCGATCCAGCCGGAGGACGTCGCGGCGGCCTGCCTGTTCGTCGCCCGGCTCCCGGCCCGCGCTCACGTCCCGGACCTGCTGCTGTACCCGTCCGATCCGCTGGGATGAGGGATGAGTCGCTTGTCAGTATTGATACGATTGACGTCACGCGTATCGACCGCTAATCTGGTTAGGGCAAGCTGAATGATCCAGTCGTACCGGGACAAGCGGACGCAGGACTTTGCCGAGGGGCGACGAGTTCCAGCGTTTCAGGCCTTTGAACGGCAGGCTGCGCGACGACTCACAAGCCTCGAAGCAGCGACTTCCCTGGACATGCTTCGGCTGATCCGGGGCAACAGATTGGAAGCATTGCGAGGCGATCGGTTTGGTCGATGGAGTATCCGCATCAACGATCAGTGGCGTATCTGCTTTCGATGGGGTCAGGAGGATTCTGGCCCCCGAGAGGTCGAGATCGTTGACTATCACTGACGAACGGAGGAACACATGGCACGCACCCCTATCCATCCAGGTGAAATCCTCGAGGAGGAGCTTGCCGAGATCAACATGAGCGCGGCGCATCTTGCTCGGATCCTGGGCGTCCCGACCAATCGGATCACCCAGATTCTGGCCGGTAAGCGGAGCATTACCGCTGACACGGCGCTGCGCCTCGGGCGCTGGCTCGGCACTGGACCTCAATTCTGGATGAATCTCCAGCAGCTCTACGACGTGCGACTGGCCGAGCAGACGGTGGGCGAGGAGATCGAGCGGACAGTCACACCGCGCGCCGGTATCCCACAGGAAGCGGCCTGACGAAATCACGAAGGTTGACACCTCCCTGGAGACATCATGGACGACCAGCCATCCACCCAGTCGAGATCCTGATCGATGGACTCGAAGAACTCGACATGACCGCATCGGATCTGGCGGGGATCCTCTGCGTTTCGAGGCAGCGCGTCGACCAGATTCTCAAGGGAGCGAGCCCGATCACGGCCGAGCTCGCACCGCTATTGAGCCACTGTCTGGGGACCGGCGCCGAACTCTGGATGAATCCGCAATCGGGCTACGACCTCCGTCTGGCCGAGCAGGAGATCAGTGAGGAGATCCGGCGAGAAGATGTGCTGAGAGCAGGCATACCGGTCCGCGTGCCGGAATCATCGCTTCCATGACGAGAAGATGAGGGACGAGACCATCCTCCAAGGTTCCACGGGTTGGTTCGGCGGCGATGAGCCTGAGGTGTCGCTTTGTCGTTACTGTCCCTCGTGGTCTGGGCCGATCCGGCGATCCTCGAACGACACCTCCGGCACCCCCTCCAGGCGGCGGCGCATCGTGGCGACGCCGCCGGTGGTGCTGGTGGTGCCGGAGCCGGCGAAGAAGTCCAGCACGGGGTCGCCGGGGAGTGACGAGGCCCGGATGATCCGGCGGACGCCGCCGAGCGGCTTCTGGGTCGGGTAACCGCTCTTCTCGTGGCCGGTCGGGCTGATGATGGTGTGCCGCCAGACGTCGGTCGGCAGCTTGCCCAGCGCGATCTTCTCTGGGGAGACCAGCCCCGGCGCCATGTACGGCTCGCGGTCGACGTCCTCGGTGTTGAAGATGTAGCGGGCCGGGTCCTTGACGTAGACGAGGAGGTTGTCGTGCTTGGGCGGCCAGCGCCGCTTCGTCCGGTCGCCGAAGTCGTAGGCCCGGATGATCTCGTTGAGGAAATGTCCCTGGTCGAAGAGGGCATCCAGCAGCAGCCGGCGGGAATGGACCTCGCGGTCATCCAGGTGGACACAGGCCGTCCCGTCCGGCGCCAGGATGCGGCACGCCTCGATCAGGCGTGGCTCCAGGAAGGCGCGGAAGTCGTCGAACTGGTCGGCGTATGAGACCCGCGATAGCACCTCGGAGCGGGAGCGTGTCCACCGGAAGCCCTTCCGGACGCCCAGGGACCGTCTCCCCTCTCCATCCGCAGATGGGGTAGGGTCAAGACCACGCCATCGTACAATCTTCGGAACCGCCCGGGGAGCGCGGCGGTCGGTGCCCGATGACCGCCACGGTGGCCCCGATGCCCACGATGAGCAGGAGCAACGGGAATGCGCCTCGTCCGGATCGGTCTCGCCAGCACCAATTCCACCGTCGGCGCCTTCGCCGCCAACGTCGATCAGGCCATCGAGCAGGCGCGGCTGATGGCGGCCGACGACGTCACCGTCGCCGTCTTCCCGGAGCAGATGATCGGCGGCTACGCGCCCGAGGACCTGCCGCAATGGCGCGGCTTCGTCGAGGGCCAGTGGGACGAGCTGCTCCGCTTCGCGCGGGAGACGGTGTCGCTGGCGCTGGTCTCCGTCCTCGGGGTCACGATTGCCGAGGACGGGCTGCGCTACAACTGCGCCGCCGTCGTGGCCGGTGGACGGGTGCTGGGGCTGATCCCGAAGGAGAAGCTGCCGACCTACAACGTCTACTACGAGCAGCGCGTCTTCACCCGCGGCCTGCCCGGCCAGCAGGATACCCACCACGGCGTCCCGTTCGGCGACTACCTGTTCCGGTTCGACTTCGGCGTGCTGGCGGCGGAGGTCTGCGAGGACCTCTGGAGCGCCGACGGCCCTGTCCGGCGGCGAGCCTACTCCGGCGCCGAGATCATGGCCAACGTCTCGGCCTCGGTCTACCGCGTCGGTATCCACCGGACGCGGGAGGAGTTGATCGCGACCCGGGCCAGCGACCACCAGGTGACCTACGCCTACGCCAATATGCTCGGCGCCAACGACGCCCTGATCTTCGACGGCGGCGGCTTCGTCTCCCAGAACGGCAAGCGGATGCTGGCCGCCGAGCGGTTCCGGCAGGGCTACGCGGCGGTCAACGTCGACCTCGACCGGACGCTGCGGCTCCGGGCCGAGAACACGACCTGGCGGGACGACCAGCGCGACTTCGCCACGACGCAGACGCGGGTGCCGACGCTGTCGTACCCGGCCGAGGTCGTCGACACGTCGGCTGGCCGGGCGCGGCTGCGCTACCCGGTGCCGGCGCAGCGGTCGTTCTTCCTGCCGGACGAGACCCCGCCGCCGACGGCCCGCCAGGAACTCTGCGAGGAGATCCTCGACGCCCTCGCGCTCGGGGTCGGCGACTACTACGAGAAGCTCGGCGCCTTCCGCCAGATCGGCGTGGCGCTGTCCGGCGGGCGGGATTCGCTTCTGACCCTGCTGGTCGCGCACCGCTACGCCCGGCGCGTCCGGCCCGACGACCCCGGCGCCCTGCTCAAGGCGTTCACGATGCCCTCCCGCCACAACACCGAGGCGACCCGTGGGGCAGCCGCCCAGATCTGCCGGGATCTCGGCGTGCCGCTGGAGAGTGTCGAGATCCACGAGGCCCACGAGCGCGAGATCGCCGCCGTCGGGGAGATGCTCGGGCCGGACCAGCCGGTGACGGAGCTGACGCGGCAGAACATCCAGGCGCGGATCCGGGCCCAGCGGATGTGGAACTGGTCCAACTCCGCCAGCGGGCTCTACCTCCAGACCGGCAACATGAGCGAGCGGGCCGTCGGCTACACGACGATCGCGGGCGACCTGACCGGCGGGCTCGGCGTGCTGGCGAACGTGCCGAAGACGGTCGTCAACTACCTGCTCGACTACCTCGCCGAGACGACCGGCCACGCGGGGATCGCGATGGTGCTGGCCTCCCCGGCCGGGCCGGAGCTGGCCGACAACCAGCGCGGCGAGTACGAGCTGATGCCGTTCCCGGTGCTGGACGCCTGCTTCCACCTGTTCGCCTACGAGAAGCTCCAGCCGGACGAGATCGAGCAGGTGCTGGTCGAGCTGTTCCCGGAGCTGTCGTCGGCGGCGCTGGCCGGCCATGTCGACAAGTTCACCCGGCTGTTCCTGCAGAACATCTACAAATGGGTCCAGGCGCCGATCTCGCTCCACATCGGCAACCTCGACCTCGACCGCGAGCGGGCCCTGCAACTCCCCGTCGTCCAGAAGTCGACCTGGGCCCGTGGCACGGCGGCGGGGGAGCGGCAGGCGGCGATGGTCGGGAATGGGACGCGGCCGGTGGAGGCGGAGTAGGGAGTTGGGCGAGGCGAGCGGCTTGATATCCGGCCTTTTGCCGGGTTGGGAGAGCATGGTTCCTGCGAAGAGGCTGGGAGCGGAGCGAAGTCCCCACCCCCGACCCCTCCCCGGCTCACCTGTTCGCTCACCCGCTGAAGCGGCTTCGACTCACAGGTGCCTGGGGAGGGGAGACGTCTGACCCACTCACGGGATTCGGCGACAGGCATGAGCCTCACATCAGGGCGTTTGGTCATCGAACAGCCCGGTCATCCTGCACCCTGCCAGTCCAGAAAAGCGCCGTAGTCGTCGGGCTGGCGCAAGGAGATGACAAGGTGTCAACATCCAGTCATCGCACGCGGGTCAGGGGAAATGTCGCTGCTGCCCGTGACCTCCGCCGTCACATGACCCCGGCCGAACTCGCCCTGTGGGACCACCTGCGGTTCGATGCGTTCGGGGTCCGATTCCGGCGCCAGCATGGGATCGGGCCGTTCGTCGTCGACTTCTGCTGCCTGTCGGCTCGGCTCGTGATCGAGTTGGATGGCAAGGTCCATGAGCGCGACGATGTTCGGGAGCAGGATGCCTGGCGCACCGATTACCTTGAGGCGCGCGGGTTCATCGTCCTCCGCTTCCCGAACGAGCAGGTCCTCTCGGGTGTGGACACCGTCCTCGACCAGATCCAGGTCGCGATCGACGCCGCTACCACACCACTGACCCGAATCCACGGTCGCCTTAGCCACTGATGACACCGAACTGCCGATCCTTCGAGCCACATCTCCCTCGCTGGCTTTCCGAACAACGGGCTCACTTGCTCCCCTCCCTGGGCCGGGTGAGTCGAACACGGCTTCAGCCGTGAGAGCGATCCCGGAGCTGGGGAGGGGCTGGGGGTGGGGACTGCTCCGCCGCCGCACAATTAGCCGAGAACCAAACCTTTGCATCCACCCAACACCACTGACCGTTGCTACAATCCACCAATCTGACCCACTCGCCAGACCACGACCGGTCCGGCCCACACCGAAGCGAGGTGTCCCCATGGCAGCGACCGCCGTCGAAGCCCCAGCCCAAACGACCGAGACCGAAATCATCGTTCCGGCCCACACGCCATACCGCGTCTCCGTCGCCGAGTACGTCGCCTTCCGGCGTGACGGGTTCCTCGTCGTCCGCGGTCTGCTCTCTGCCGATGAGGTCCGGGAGCTGCGCGAGCATACCGAGGACCTGATGCAGGGCCGGCTGCCGGAGCAGTCCGGGCACCAGATGGGGCACCGCGACACGATGGGCGACAAGGGCGTCAGCACCCAGGAACTGGCCGCGCCACCGGCCGACCTCAGCCCGGAGGAGAAGGCCGACTACTTCCTCCGCATCCACATGCTCCACCGCCAACTGGCGCTGCACGAGCGCTACCTGCTCCACCCACGCGTGCTGGACGTCCTGCAGGTCCTGATCGGCCCCGACGTCTCGGCGCTCCAGTCGATGCTGTTCCTCAAGGGGCCGGGCAAGCCGGGGCAGGGCTGGCACCAGGACACCTTCTACATCCCCACCCACCCGGACACGCTCTGCGGCGCCTGGATGGCGATCGACGACTGTGACGAGCACAACGGCGCGATGTGGTTCGCGTCGGGCTCCCAGCACGAGCCGGTCTACCCGCCGCACTCCGGCTACGGCTTCGGCGATACCGACGTCAGCGACATCGGGACCGTCAGCGGCGTCAGCAACCCGGATGACGAGCAGAACGACCTCGCCCGGATCGCGGACCGGTACCCGCACCTGCTCGTCGCGGCCAGGGCGGGCGATGTCGTCTTCTTCGGCGGGCACGTCATGCACCGCAGCAAGAAGAACATCACGACGGACCGCTTCCGGCGCTCGTTCGTCGGCCACTACTGCAACGCCCGCGCCTTCACGCAGTGGGGCGCCGAGGCGCCGACCGACCCGGAGACGGGGATGAGCAACAACTCGCACATCCTCGCCCGGGGCGATACCCACCTGCCCTTCGCGACGCCCCGGTTCGGGACGCCCTGCGCCGCGCTGCGCTCGCCGGAGGAGCGTCGCCGCGAGCACGCCATCGCCGACATGATGATGGGCGACATGGACAGCGGCCTGATGGGCGCCGAGGAAGCCGACCCCACCCTCGAGGACGACCACTGACCGAGCCGTGACGCCCCGCCTGTCTACCACCGCTCTGGCCGATCCGTCACCCGCTCCGGCTTTCGGCGCTCGAGTCCGGGTCCGTCCCGAGACGCACGATCAGACGACGCACCGCCCGCGAGTGCCCGGCCCCTGGCCGTTGACAAGGGGCGGCCGGAGCAGGACCACGCCGTCGCACTGCTTGGCGACGGCGCCGGGATCGTCGACTGAGGCCGATCGTCCGGTGATACGATTCCCGTAACCTGACCTCGCGGTAAGCCCAGGAGGGCACGGACATGAGCAGCAACGCCGCCGGCACCGCCCACCTCCGGGCGACGCGCATCTCCATCGCCATCTCCCCGATCGTCCCTACCGGGCCCGCCACTGGCGTGGTGCCTCGGGGTGCCATGCCGCTGGCGGGCGGTCGCAGCCGATGACGTAGCGAGGGTGCCATCCCACGGGAGTCCGGCCCGCTGCGTCGCGCCGCCGGATTCCCGTGGGCCATGGGTCACCACGATGCGCTACAGCCAGCTGTTCGGCCACACGATCCGCCTGGCCCCGAAGGGCGAGACCACCGCCAACGCCCGCCTGCTCGTCCAGGCCGGCTACGTCGACAAGCTCATGGCGGGCGTCTATTCCTACCTGCCGCTCGGTCTCCGCACCCTCGACACCATCGCCGCCATCGTCCGCGAGGAGATGGACGCCATCGGCGGGCAGGAGGTGCGGCTGCCGATGCTGCACCCGAAGGCGAACTGGGTCACGACCGGCGCCTGGGACAGCGTCGACGTGCTGTTCCACGTCCCGAGCCGGACTGGGCGCGAGTATGCCCTCGGCCAGAGCGAGGAGGAGGTCGCCGCGCCGCTGGCCCTCGCGAGGCTCCAGACCGTCGCCGACCTGCCGCTGGCGATCTACCAGATCGGCTGGAAGTTCCGCGACGAACTCCGGTCCAAGTCCGGCCTGATGCGCGGCCGCGAGTTCCTGATGTGCGACATGTACTCGTTTCACGCCGACCAGGCCGACTTCGACCGCCACTACGCCATCGTCAAGGCCGCCTACCTGCGCGTCTACCGGCGGCTCGGGCTGACGGCCAAGGTCACGGAGGCGTCGGGTGGCGCCTTCTCGGACAAGATCTCCTACGAGTTCATGGTCCTGACCGACGCCGGCGAGGACGACATCCTCTACTGCCCGTCCTGCGACTACTGCGTCAACGTCGAGATCAGCGATCTCGCCGAGGGGGCGGCTTGCCCGACTTGCGGCGACGACACGCTGCGGGCGGCGCGGGCGTCCGAGGTCGGCAACGTCTTCGACCTCGGCCAGAAGTACAGCCGGGCGTTCGACCGGCCGGTCCGGGGCGCCGACGGTGGCCGGGTCTACCCGGTGATGGGCTGCTTCGGGCTCGGGATCTCCCGGGTGATGGGCGTGCTGGCCGAGCTCTTCCACGACGATCGCGGCCTGGTCTGGCCCGCCGCCGTCGCGCCGGCCCGGGTCCACCTCGCGACGCTGGGGAGCGACCCGGCCGTCGCTGCGGCCGGTGAGGAGCTTCATCGCGAGATCGCCGTCGCCCTAGGAGTCCGGCAGGTGCTCTGGGACGACCGGAGCGTCTCGCCGGGTGTGAAGCTGGCCGACGCCGACCTGATCGGCCTGCCGCTGCGGGTCGTCGTCTCGGCCCGGACGCTGGCCGATGGCGAGGCCGAGGTCAAGGCGCGATCGAGTGATCGG
The DNA here is from genome assembly GCA_964244115.1 of uncultured Thermomicrobiales bacterium. GTDB lineage: Bacteria > Chloroflexota > Chloroflexia > Thermomicrobiales > UBA6265 > CADCWK01. The sequence goes on along the minus strand of CAXTHM010000033.1, from coordinate 27,437 downwards.
GCCGACCGCGTCCCGCTCGCCGACCTCGTCGCCGGGCTGCCAGGGCGGGTCGCCCGGTCTGCCGAGGCTGGGGTGGGCTGACCCTCGATCGGTGAGAGCGACTACCCTTGTGTCTGTCCGGTGGTCGGGCTGGTCCGGCCCGACCAGCCCGATGAGCAACCGCACCGTCCGCTCACGACCATTGCCATTCGACCATCCGAATATCCATCATCCAAGGAGCGCCGTGACATGGCCATCGTCTGTCGAAACTGCCAGTCCCAGCTCGGGAGCGACCGGTTCTGCGAGCGGTGCGGCGCCCAAGAGATGTTCCCCGCCGGCGGCGACATCGACGCCGGCCGGCTCAAGGGGCTGTACCGGACGCTCCAGGACGTCCGCAGCGTCGGCCCGACTCCGAAGGCGGACGAGCAGGACGAGGAGCGCTACGTCCGGATGCTGATGGGCGCGATCCGGGGCAGCGAGCAGGACTTCGTCGCGGCGATGGGGGTCAAGTTCCTCGGCGCGGCGATCCCGGAAGAGCAGCACCCGATGACGAATGTCATCCGGCGGCTGACGGCGGGGGAGCCGGTCGACCCGGCGGAACTCGAGGCGGCGATGAGCCGATTCGCCGCCGTCCGGGCGACGCTTCCGCCCGAGCAGCAGTTCACGCGGCCGCTGGCGGAGCTCAACGAGGCCCATCGCCGGCTGACCGGGCTGCGGATCGCGCTGAGCCCGATGGTGCAGCACCTCGCCGAGCCGAGCCAGCGGGAGTTCGTCCGGGTCCAGCAGCTCGGGATCGACCGGCGGATCGCCGCGGTCAGCGTGGAGTCGGAGATGATCCTCCGCGGCCAGGAGGCCAGCCAGGCCGAGGTCAGCCCGACGGACGCTTGATCGCGGCCGGACGTGGTGCACAGCGTCGTCGCCCCGGTTCTGGGCAGGTGTTAGTGATTGTGAAACATGTAACGCATCCTGCATCTTTTGGCCGTCGATCTGGCGGAAAAGGTCTTGACGAGCCTTCTCGTTGCTGCTAACCTTCGTCTATCGAATCACCAGCCGGGGCAACCCGGAACGAGGCAGGTATCCGCCGGCCGAGTTGCAGGTGATCGGAGGAGTCGCAGATATGCAGAATCAGCGCAAACTCCACGTCTGGTACGGAATCTGGCAGGTGGACAGGACTGGCCTCGAGCTTCGCGAGGCCAGATGAAGTCCGGATCCTGACCGTTGCCCAGTGCGGTCATGCGTGAGGTGGAGACAGGCCACTGACGCTGACCGGATGTGGAGTCTCTCCACACACTGGAGCCGGTGCCGGGGCGAAGTCCAGAACCCAATATGTCCCTTCAGGACCACCCCACGATGAACGGGGGGTGGTCCTGAAGCGTTTTTCGGGGCGCTTCAACGCACCATCGAGGGTGCCAAGTCCTCAAGGGAGCCGGGTGTGACCGGGCGGCGACTTCCTTCAGGTTCCCGACCATGCGCACGTCGATCCCTGGCGCCATCGTCCTGGTGGTGGATGAGCCGGTGAAGCCCCAGAAAGGCCAGCATGTATGAGGGCTGCCGATCGATCTCCTGCGTGACATCCGGCGAATACATGAGGCCGATCACAAGAATCGCTCCGGATTCCGGACGGGCAACGACGATCCCCAGCCGGGCAATCGGCTGGGGATCGTCGTGGTGAGGACGGGCTGGTTCCTGGCGATGGGCGGGATACTACGTCTTCAGTGGGTCGTGTCCCCAGTTCATGAGCTAGTACTGCACACAAAATCCCTGGACGTGGTCCGATCTTGATGCGCTTCACCAGTGATGATCACGTCTCCGCCACGAAGAGCCCTTACTCGGCCAACGAAGATGCCCCCGCGTGTGAAGCGTCTCGCATGGCGTACTTGGCGCCGGACGGTGACTAGACCCAGGTGAGCGTTTCCCTCATTGATACGCTGGCGATACATGAGACATCAAGCACATAGTCTAGAGGGTGGACAGGGTTGGGTTGACGGGATATAGAAGACGGCCGCTGGATCACCCGAGCGGCCTTCACTGAGTCCGAAAGCAACAGAGCCGAGCTACTCCCGGTCCCGCAGCCACTACCGGGTCGTCCGGGCGAACAGGGCCAGACCGACGACAGTAAAGATGCCGGTCTCAACGAATTGGAGTGGCCAGTAGTGGGCCTATGAGGCTCATGAGAGGGACGGTTGGGTTCTACCGTGGCAGTCTAGCGTCGAATGCTAGTTTTAAAGTACGAACTGACTCTAGGTCGCCTCCAAAGAGACCTGCTCGAACAGGCGGCCAATTGATCCCCGTTGCATCAAGTTCTTCGCCCATTTCACGGGCCATTCCCATGCCACCGAGCGGGGATCGATACGCGTATGAACCGGCATAGGCCCAGCTGTCCCAGGCCCCTCGTGAGCGTAAGCGGAGCATCTCCATCCCCAGCAGGTATTCGAAGCGGTCAGCGGCATCAAGGAAGTCCTGATCGCTGACCAGGTCTCTGCGCATCCCGTCCCAGAGTAGGGGAGTGTAGGTAAGCCGTCGTCCGATCGCTACACCGGCCCTTCTAGCGTCTGGGGCAAGAATTTCATCGAAGCGATAGAGCATGGTGGGATTGACGATCATCAGCAGAGGAAAGGATCTCCGCGTCTCGCGATCCTGCACGGTGATATCCATGAAGAGCGATCTAAGGAGATCGTACCGGCCTTTGGCGATCGAAGCGATTCCAGCGGCGTAAAAGGTCAAGAGCGCCGGGTATAGTCGAGCTGTGACGACATGCTCGTCACTAAAGGGGTAGGAGTACGGTCTGGCGACATTCGCCAGGCGCTTGATCACGTCCGTCCACAGAGCGTTTTGGTCAGGCCCTCCCCAGTAACACCCAGCCGCCACAATGTCGCGCAGGGTCGCCGTCAGCGATTCATAGTGACGGAGGCGGGTTTCGATGAAGTCGACGGAAAGGGCAGGGAGGTACCATCCGTCAGGGACATCACTCAAGGCACGTAGAACCTTGCGTGTCTCAGTGGTGAGGAGATCTTCCAACCGAATGCGTTGGGCGGGGTCGACTACGTATCGCTTGACGGCCGCACGCGCCAAGGCTGCCGACAGTGAGGCAGACTGGTCACTGTCATTGATTGATGCGACAGTATCTGCTAGCTGCCGGAAGAGCTGATCGGCATCCATGTTGGTGATCACCCGACCTTCTCGCTCGGTGACAAGATCCTGCACAGTGCCACTGAGCGCACGGCGAGTTGACCAGTACGTCGTAAACCAAGGACTTCGGGTTGCCTGGAGGCAGGTCCGAAGGGCCGCGTCCCACTCTCCGGACCAGCCGCAGACGATGAGCCCGTACTCGCGGAACACTTGTGAGAGAAGGACGTTAAGACGATCATCGTAGGTGCCGAGTTCGGCTGGCGTGTTCTTGATCCGGGCGTCTGCGTAATCGCCATGAACTTTGATAATCGTACAGCGGTTATGGGTTAGTGGCAGCGTTCCGTCGATCGCCTCAGCCGATGCGATCACCGTCGGTGTTATTCCGACGGCTTCCAGAGCCTGTTCCAGCAGCCGATCGAAGTTGGTCGTTACGATGACCCGGATATACCCCCGTGTGACCAGATCGGCGATCGCGCGATGGGCTTCGGTTGGTTGCTTGAGCCCTGATGCTCGCTCCTCATCGTTTGGCTCGATAAAGGGTCTAATGAGCTGGCTGCGCTCTGCCCCGGTAGCCGCGAGTTGCTCGAGAATGTGGCCGTACGCCGGAGCCATTCCGAATCGTTCCTGATACCACGCCTCCGGCTCAGCTGGATCCGGCTCATTCACGCTCAACGCGATACGTCGGATCAGCTCTTTGATGATGTCCCAGCCGGTGGGGATCAGGGCTGACCGCGATACACCCGATCCAAGAAGCAACGCGAAGGCGCCGGCCTTGGCTTGCATCGTCACCGCCAGAGCGGTCATTGGATCAGGGGGGGTAGGGGCTGAGACGATCACCTCATCGTCAGGTTCGTTTACTGCATTAATCGTCACGTTCGCGGTCCTCCCCGGCCAGTACCCAGTCTGCGCCGATCTTTTTGCTTCTAACCCACTTGGGGGGCAGAGCAGATCACCTCCAACTCGCCAGTTTCGTTGGTGTATCGGCCCTTGATGGTAAACGACGCCCGCTGATCCTCACCGACGATCGTTTGGTAAGTAACCCGGACCTCGCCTATCGGCATCTCAGATCCCACACGCTGAGGACCAAACTGAGGATTAGGAACCATGACCGGCGCAAGTCCGGCTTCCTGGCGAAGCGCACGTTCACGATTGATCCGAAGCCCAGTCGTATGGGCTTCACCCGCGGCAAGACTGAACGAACCGGCTGGGTAATCCATCTCGTAAAGTGATCGAAGGCCCGTCATCACATTGACATCGGCTGGACGCCAATCAATGCGGCACCCGAGGGCCGGCGCATCACCAAAGTTGCGGATTTCAAGCATCTCACTTGAGAAGAAGGCTGTGTTCTTCACAGCGGGATTCGGGATTCCCGTCGGCGATAAACCTAGGATGGGACGGACTTCGCGTCGTGCTCGTCGACGCTCCAGTTCGAAGAGGCGCCAAGTAAAGAGCGCCACACTGGCGGCAATGACTACTTGAGCTATATCAGCCGCGTCTGCAAGATTCATCTGAACTCCTGGTAACTACACTCTTCCTGCACGGAGTATGAGTCATGCTCCACGGAATGTGTCACAAAATCCAAACGAATGTTCTGCGTGTCGGTCTTTATTTCTGCTCTGGATGCTGGAAGATGGAGCTGGTATTGACTAGGAGGGTAAGACCTGGGCGACGCTGAAGTAGGCGTCGCCCCCTACGGGAAAAGATCGGTGGCAGCGGTCCAAGGATCCTGGCCGGCGCCGAAGCATTGGCCCGGACAAAGAACAGCGCCTTGGCCGCCAGCATCAGAAACAGCGACTTGTTGTAAACGGCCGAGAAGAACAGGGCCATCGGACAAAGCGTCAGCATCCAGAGCGTGATCCGGACGATATACCAGTCGAAATCTAGTTGGGCGATCCAGTAGACGAACAGCAGCCCGACGATGAAGGCGCTGTTGGCAATCAGTCAGCCGACGACCTTGATCGGCCTTCGGCTCTACCTCAGCGAGCATCACGACGACGGCTCACTGGGCTCGGCCAATGTTCATCCCGATGAGCGGCATTGACGCCTTCTACCGGGAACCGCTGCCCCGCGACTACATGTACGGGAAGTCCGGGATCTCCGACGATCCGTGCGGCCGCGGCGTGGCCGTCTGGGCCCCGTTCGGCAACCACCTCCGGTTCTGAGAGCAGCCGGGGCAAATCGATGTCACCACCCACGCGGATGGACCTATTGATCGGCTTTTTAGTCGACGGATCTTGTCTCCAGTTCATCAGGCTGTAGCGCCAGGGCGTCTCCGACATGTTGCCGTCCGGCCGCTGGGCGGTGTGGCGCTTGATGTAGCCGGTGACCTTGCGCATCCGGTCGACATCGTCGTCGGTGTAGTCAGCCTTCTTCGTGTGGAGCAGCGCGACGATCTCGTGGCCCATGTGGTGGCCGGTCGATTCGCCCCGGCCGTCCGTCTTCTGGCCGACGGCCTTGCTCTCGTCGGTGTCGAGCCAGGTCTCGAGCTGCTTCGGCGTCATGTTGACGAGGTCGTGGAACTCGTGGCTGATCGGCGTGTCGTCGTGGGCGTGTCCCTTCGTGGCCATGTCGGTGATACCTCCTGGTCGTTCGCGACTGCCGGGGCGGGCAGAGGTTCCCGGGAGGTGAGGCACGGCGAGTGCCAGGCCGGCCGACGGGGATGACCGGAACGACGACCGGGTCAGACGGGCAATGCGTCGGGATCGAGGACCACCGCCTGGCCGGCCGCCGTCGCTGTAACCACGGATACCCGGGACGACCTGGCGCATGAACGCTCCCGCGCGATGGGGCTCGGCCTGAACTGGACGGATGGGCGCGGGGACGACGTGGTCCTCCGCGGACGGGCACTGCGGTAGTCGCGTAGAGCCAGCGATGGCCGCGGCCGCTCGGGCTCAGTCGCCCGACCAGGCTGCGCTCGACTCGGAGACCGGGGCCAGGCGGCGGGTGCGACGGCGGCGGGGGATGTCGTGGAACCCGAGCCGGCCGGCCAGCGCGGACGCATCGTCGGCGTCCATGTGGGCGATCGTGACGCTGTTGCCGAACGTCGACCCGGCCACCCGAACGCCGATCGTCGCCAGCCGGACGCGGCGCTGGAACCAGTTCTGGCCGACCTCGCGGAACTGGACCCGGTGTCGCGGGATGATCGTGACGGAGCGGGCGATCGAGCGGCCCTGGACGATCAGGCGGTCCTGGTCGTCCCACATCCAGCGCGTGTCGCGGTAGCTGAGCAGGGACCACGGCCAGCTCTGGAACAGCAGCGCGGCCAGGCCGTACCACCACTCGGTGAACGGGATGAAGGAGCAGGCGACGATCGCCCCGGCCACGAGCACGACGTCCCAGACGATCGGCAGCGTCAGGTAGCGGCTCCGGGCGCGCTCGGGCAGGCGCTGACCGTGCGTGCGGACGGCCCCGATGTCGGCCGCGAAGGCGGGGACGGCCCGGTCGAGCAGGGCGGCGACGTCGGCCCGGCGGATCAGCGGGAAGAGGATGCCGGAGTCGTTGTTCTGCTCCCCGCCGCCGTAACCGGCGCTGACGAAATGGACGCTCGCCAGCCCGAACGGCTGTCGGAACAGCCCCTCCTTGACGGTGATCGACTGGATCCGGTGGAGCGGGATCGTCGTCCGGCGGCGCTCGATCAGGCCAGAGGAGACGACGAGGTTGTCGTCCTCCCGGCGCAGGGTGAAGCCGCTGAAGGTGATGACGGTCCCGAGGATGGAGAGGGCCCAGGCGACGAGGCCGCCGATCACGATCAGGCCGATCACGACCTGGGTCAGGTTGACGGCGGTCGACTCGACGACGGACTCGACCCGGCTGCCGACGAGGTCGTCGCCGAACTGGCTGACGGCGGCGAGGATGGCGGCGGCCGGTCCGATCCGGCCGGATGTCAGCCCGGCGATGAGGAGATCGCGGCCGGAGAGGGCGCCGATCAGGGTGCCGCCAGCGGCCTCGACCGTCTCTGGAGCCAAGGCCACAGGCGACTGCCGTGGGAAGGAGTCGGCGGCGGGCTGCGCGGCGTCGGATCGGGGCGCGACGCCGTTCGATACGGCGGCCGTGGCGTGACCGCTCCGCTGGGCGCGCTCGGCGAGGAGCTGGTTGCGCAGGGTGGTCGCCTCGTCGAGGGCGATCGCCTCGATCACGATGTCGGCGTTGGCTCCGCCGCCCGCGGCCGTCTCGACGCGGAGCTGGGCGACGCCGAGCAGCCGGGCCAGCGGCGGCTCCTGGATGTCGATCGACTGGATGCGCTCGAACGAGACGGCCCGCTCCTGCCGGTTGAGCCAGCCCGTCCGGAGCCGCAGGGAGCGGCCGGTGATCTCGTAGCTGCTCATCCACCAGTTGGCGACGGCGTTGACGATCGTCAGACCGGCGAAGGCGGCGGCGATCAGCAGCCAGACGAGGTCGCCCCGACTGCCCGAGAAGAGCGCGATCCCGATCGGGATGATGAACCCCCGGATGGACCGCACCATCGTGATCAGCATGTAGGCTGGGTGGAACCGTTCCCGCTCACCGGCGTCGCCTGCGTCGTCGGCCGGCGCCGGATCCGACGGGCCGATCTCCGGTGCCCGGTCGTTGCCGGGTCCGTTCGGGTCGGGTGGGGCCGGCGCATCCCGGCGGTCGGCGGCTCGGCGGTCGTCTGGTTGCCACGGTGACGACATCGCGATCGGTCCTCTCGTCTGGGTCGGGCGTCGGGCGTCGGGCGTCGGGGCAGGGGCTGTGCCGGGCTGGGCGCCGGGACGCTAGATGTCCTCGTAGGTGTTGGCGAGGGCGGCGATCTGGTCGCGGATCTCCTCGGCCCGCCGGACCGGCAGCCCCGGGATCGCGCTGGAGCCGGCCGCCGTGTAGATCACGACCGTCGCCAGCTGCAGCGACCGCTCGAAGACGTCGCGGGTGGTGTCGACGTGCTGGATGCGGGCCATCGGGACGAGGCGCCGGGTGACGATGAACAGGCCGCTCATCGTGTCGACCTCGTCGTCGCTGATCGCCCAGCGCCAGCTGCGATACGTCGCGACGGGCAGTAGCAGTGTCAGCGGGACGGCGATGATCAGGACGGCGACCAGCGGCAGAGCGGACTGGACAACGGACCAGTCCGCCAGTCGGTTGAGGAGGAAGCCGCCGACGGCCGCGATCGCGACCAGGGGCAGGACGCCCCAGAGCAGCCCGCTGAGCCGCCAGAGCCGGATGACCTTCGGGTCGAGCGAGGACGTCGGGGTCGGTCGAGCGTCGTTGGACTGGGCCTGCATGGGGCGTGATGTCCTCTCTGCGCTGCCGGCACCGGGCGGGGCGCTCCATTGGCGCTGCCGCGTCTGATCAATTGACGGTGAGTGTAGAGGACACACTTCACGGAGATGTGTCCAATCGCCGTCAGCCAGACCCGAGGACCCGGATCTCCCGCGGCCGTGGCGACTGATGCGATCATGCGATCAACATGATCGATGGCGCGATCGGCCCGAGCGGTTGGACGGGGGTGACATGGCAGGCGAGCAGGGACCGGCGGTGGAGGCGACCGAACCGGACATCCAGCA
>CAXTHM010000033.1:10200-18800 GCA_964244115.1 uncultured Thermomicrobiales bacterium | reverse complement strand
GGGCGTTCATCCGGGGAACCAGCACCGGGCTCCTGCCCCGGCTGCTCGGTTCGACCCGGCTCTTCATCGCGATCGCCGTCGCGGGGCTGATCCTGGCCTCGATCGTGACGCTGATCTACGGTTTCCTGCTCGTCTTCCGGACGATCTGGCACACGATCTCCGAGTACGGCGTCGACACCGACGGCGCGAAGACCCTCTCGGTCGAGTTCGTCGAACTGACCGACCTGTTCCTCGTCGGGACGGTGCTCTACATCGTCGCGCTCGGGCTCTACGAGCTGTTCGTCGACCCGGAGATCCCGGTGCCCGACTGGCTGCACGTCGATAATCTCGACGATCTGAAGAGCAAGCTCGTTGGCGTGATCATCGTCCTGCTAGGCGTGAACTTCCTCGTCGCCGTGGTCGACTGGGATGGGAGCCGGGACATCGTCGCCTTCGGCGGCGCGATCGCGGTCGTCATCATTATGCTCTCGCTGTCGTCGTATCTCACATCGAAGCAGGGCCATTAGCATGATGGGTATCGGGAGTCGTGTAGCGGCGGAAGCAGACCGCTTCCCCGACCGGAGCTCCCCTGCTCGCCCATCTGCCCCATACGGCTCTCGCTGCGCTGCGGCTTCGCAGGTGCCCGGAGCGGGGGAGATCCGGCAGCATCGCAGATGACCGGCGACCGATCACAGGGGCCGGAATCGGACGAACCGCCCATCCCGATCGTCCGGGATGGGCGGTGCAATCGACTCTACGCGTGGAGCGGCCAACTACTTCACGGGCTCGATGAAGACCTCGATCGTGCCGCCGCAGGCCAGGCCGACCTCCCAGGCCAGCTCGTCGGTGATGCCGTAGCGGACCAGCTTGGGCTGCCCGGAGGTCATGACCCCCTGCGCCTCGCTGAAGACGGCGGTCTCGACGCAGCCGCCGCTGACCGAGCCGGCCAGGTCGCCGTTGTCCGAGACGACCAGCCGGGAGCCGATCGGCCGGGGGGCGGAGCCCTCGACCGAGACGACGGTCGCGACCGCGACCCGCTTGCCCTCCGCCTGCCAGAGATCGATTTCGTCGATGAATGTCTGCATGTTCGTTACCGTCTCTCGTGTGATGGTCGGACATCGCTCAAGGTGACGTCCGGCCGGATGCCACCGATTCACCGGTGCAATGATCGCACCAGCGTGTTCGTGCTAAGAGGCGGCCGGGAGGGCGACGACCTCGATCGAGATCACGCCCGAGACGTAGCGTCCGCCGCGGCCGTCGCCGGGGACGACCAGCCGGGCTGGGGCGTTCTCCGCGTCGAGGGCGGCCCCATCCTGTTCCCAGGCCAGCAGGATCGGCACGTTGCCGAAGTTCGGGTCGAGCTCGCCGCCGGACAGGACGACCTGATAGCCGTCGGTCGCCGTGATGACGACGTAGTGGGTCAGCAGCGGGTTGCGGGCGTCCTCGGGGACGTCCAGCCCAGCCGCCTCGATCAGCCCGATCAGCGGCGTGCCGGTGAAGGAGTGGTCCTCGGATGCGCCGCCGGCGGTGTAGGTGACATCGACCGTCTCGGCCGGGTAGGACTGGAGATCCGCGACGGTCAGGTCCAGCGGCGTCACGACCGCGCCGGTGATGGCGATCGTCTGCGCCGCGACCGGGGAGCCGGCCGGTGTCGCAACGGGGGTGGACTGGGCGATGGCGCCGCCGGCGTCCCAGCCGACCACGGACAGGGCGAGCAGCAGGAACAGCAGTGTGCGAATCGAGACGCGGCGGGCGACGGTCATCGGGAATCCTCTCGGGTCTGACGCGGACCGGCCGGTCCGCGTCATCGGGGTCAAGCCACCGGTCGGGCGCTAATCGGCGGTGGCGAGCATGACCTCAGTCGACTTGATCACGACGGTGACGGCCGTGCCTTCGGCCAGCCCGAGGGACTCGGCCGAGGAGCGGGTGATGACCGAGACGACCGGGGCGGTGGCGCCGATGTCGACGATGACTTCCGCCATCAGCCCGTCGGTCCGGATCGAGGTGACGGTGCCGGTGATCTGGTTGCGGGCGCTGAGAGCCATGGGACATCCTCCTGGGATGGAGACGACGGGTGTAGACAACCTCTCCATTATCGTATTCAATCACTGATTAGCAAGACGATGAGTGTCGTCTTGAGCGGGGCGACGCCGTCCCATCGTCCGTACTGGTCAATCCAGGAGAAGAAGCCGATGTCGATCGACCCACGGTCCGGGGTGGCCCGCCTGCCCCAGATCCTCTTCGCGTTCGCCCTCGCCCTCGCCGCGATCGGGATCGGTGGCACGACCGGTCCGTTCCAGGCCGTCGCCCAGACGCCGATCGATTGCTCGGCCTTCCCGGCTCCGGCTGCCGCCGCGTCGCCCGTGGCCGCAACTCCCGCGACCGACACGACCCCGGCGGCGGCGGTCCCGTTCCCGGCGGGTGGTGGCGACCTGACCGTCTTCGCGGCGGCGTCGCTGACGAACGCCTTCGATGAGATCGGCGCGACGCTGGAGTCCGAGAACGAGGGGCTCGACATCACCTTCAACTACGCCGGCTCGCAGGCGCTCGTCACCCAGCTCACCGAGGGCGCCGAGGCCGATGTCTTCGCCTCCGCCAACAACACTCAGATGACCAACGCCTCCGAGGCCGGACTGATCGACGGCGACCCGCAGGCCTTCGTCGGCAACCGGCTGGCGCTGGTCGTGCCGACCGACAACCCGGCCGGGATCGAGGGGCTTGCCGATCTCGTCGGTGACGACGTCTCCGTCGTGCTGGCCCAGCCCGAGGTGCCGGTCGGCCAGTACGCCCGCCAGTCGCTCTGCCTGGCCGGCGCCGACACCGCGACCTACGGCGACGGCTTCGTCGAGGCCGTCACCGGCAACATCGTCTCCGAGGAGGAGGACGTCCGGGATGTCCTGACCCGGATCCAGCTCGGCGAGGCCGACGCCGGCATCGTCTACGTCTCCGACTACGTCGCGACCGAGGGCGGCGGCGTGACGCTGATCGACATCCCCGACGCGGTCAACGTGGTCGCGTCCTACCCGATCGCCCCGGTCGCCGGTGGCGATGCCGAGCTGGCGGCGGCGTTCATCAGCTACGTCCTCGGCCCGGACGGCCAGGCCGTGCTGGAGGACTACGGGTTCCAGCCGGCGGCGTAACAGACCCCACCCCCAGCGAAGCGAGAACCCCTCCCCATCCGCGGATGGAGAGGGGCTTTTTCGTGCCGTTTCGATGGCCCCTGCGGTCGCCGCCGCAGCCCATGACGTAGGGTCACGGGCTTGCCCTGACCGGCCGCCGCAGCGGCCATCGCCCCGCAGGGCGATAACGGTGGTCCGAGTGCAATCCTGCGTGATGGAATCAGCCACGTCGCCAAACGGTGATCATGGGCAACGCATGAATCATCAGAGCTGGTCGGTGGCGGAGACGGTTATCGCCCTGCGGGGCGATGGCCGCTGCGGCGGCCGGACTCCCAAGCGTCGCCCCTACGACGACGTTGCGACCGGACGAGAACGATGTCGCCACCTTTCCTTCGATCTGGTTTACAACAACCTGATCGCGAGCATCGTCAGCGATGTCCCGCTCGACGCGGACGACCTGCCGGGCTACGCCGGTCTACTGTTCGATCAATCGATCGCCCACCCGGACATGATCCGGCTGACGCTCTGGGACCGGCTGGAGCGAGGTGGGCAGGGCGCCCGGCAACCGGCGGTCGTGGAGGCGAATCTGGCCAAGGTCGCCGCGATCCAGCGGGCGCAGGAGGCAGGTCGGATCGCCAGCCGGATGGCGGCCGCGGATCTCCTGTTGCTCGTGACGACGACCGCCGGGATGTGGTCCTTCGCCCAGATGGGGCCGGACGGGAGCGGGAACGAGGTCGCCGCCGCAGCCCGGGCGACGCTGGTCCAGGCGATCCGGCTGATCGTCGATTCACCGGTCTGATCGCGGTCGAGCGAGCGTCTGGGTCTCGGTGGCGGACCGTGGCGGTGGGGTGTGGTCAGCCAGATCGCGTTCCTTGTGACCTGTCCGATTGCGCGGCGTCCGTCCGGTCCGGCTCCCGGTGGTCCGAAACGTCGCGTGGCGGCGCGGCCTGGCCCTGAAGGGACCAGGCTCAGGGATGAAGGGCAAGCCGCCTCCTCATCCTGATACGGAGTCCGGGTGTAGGATCGGTAACTCGGCTCGCCATCGGCTCCCCTCTCCGGGCACCTGTGAGCCGAAGCCGCTGTAACGGGTGAGCGAGCAGGTGAGCCGGCGGGTGCCCGCTGGGCGCGGTCGAGGGCGCGGTCTGTTCCGCCACTCAACAGCTTCAATCACAACTCGCGGCCGAAAAACCGATCAGCCCCGGGCACGGAGCCAGGGGCTGATGCGCATGGGCGAGACGTTCGGCCTGGCTACAGCTTCTCGGGGTCGGGGATCTTCTTCGACTTGCCAGTCACGACGCGGGAGAACTGGCGGTTCTTCGCGAACCAGCCGGCGACGCCGATGATCGGCCGGACCGTCTCGTCACTGACGAACGAGGCCGTGTTGCGGACCTGCTTGGCCGTCCCGGTGACCTCTTCGAGCAGCGGGATCACCCGGTCCTTGAGCTGGATGACGAGGAAGATCAGCGCTCCGGTCACGGCGGCCAGCAGGATGACCGTGACCAGCGAGGAGAGGACGACGAAGATGACCGCGATGTCGCGGAGCCGCTCGAGGGCGGACTGGTCGTCGTCCCCGAGCAGATAGAGTCCGACGATGATCACGATAAACAGGACCAGCGCCCCGACTCCACCAATGATCGCGTTTCTCCGCACCGGTCGCCCCCTCAATCCCGCCGAATCCGCTGACGCACCATGGCCCACCTGGGGCCGACAACGATCGGTGCACTATACGCGCATCGCCACGAATGGCATAGCGCTGTCCCAACGCAGGCTTCGGGCCGCGGCATCAGGGTGCGGATCGAGCGACCCGGCGTCGAACCGGTTCCGGTAGCGAGGTCAGTCCTGGTCCGCGGTTGCCGGCTCCGAGGCGAAACCGCGACCGGAGCAGCACGGGCAGCCGCTGGCGTGAGCGGCCGGTGCGGAGGCCGTCGCGACCGGCGCGCGGCCGGGCGCTTCGAGCAGGGCCTTCGCCGCCATGCCCTTGCGGAAGACCATCGGGGTGCCGAACTGCTTGATCGCCTGGCCGCCGCCGCAGGAGGGGCAGGTGACCGGGTCGTCCGAATGGGCGAAGGTGCGGCGCTCGTCGAAGGTGCTGGTGCAGTCCGGGCAGCGGAAGGCGTAGGTAGGCATGGCGGCGCTCCTGATTCCTGGGTAGGGAGACGTCTCACAATAGATGTCAGACGTCTCACCGGACGAGCCGAACGTTACCGGGTGACGCTGGCGATCGTGCCGCCGCCGAGGACCTCGTCCGAACCGGGGGCGTAGAAGACGGCCGCCTGGCCGGGTGAGGCGACCGGGCCGGTGCCGGTGAAGGTCACGGTCGCGTCGCCGAAGCGGGAGCCGTCGCCCAGCGGCGTGACGCGGACGGTGCCGGGGGAGGTCTGGCCGCGGTAGCGCACCGAGACGTCGGCGCTGAACGCGCGGTCGCCCATGCCATCGGTCAGGCTGACGCGGTCGAGGGTGAGCTCGCGGGCCGAGGCCAGCACACTGGGGCCGACGACGAGCCGGTTGGCGGCGGTGTCGAGCCCGAGGACGTAGAGCGGCTGGGCGGTCGCGATGCCGAGGCCACGCCGCTGGCCGACGGTGTGGTGGAGCAGCCCGGCGTGCTGCCCGATCACGGCGCCGTCGCTGTCGACGATCTCACCGGGGCGGGCAGCGTCCGGGCGGCGCTCGGCGACGAACTCGGCGTAGGAGCGGTCGCCGACGAAGCAGATCTCCTGGCTCTCCTTCTTGTCGGCGACGGGCAGACCGAAGGCGCGGGCGAGGGTGCGCACCTCCGGCTTGGTCAGGTTGCCGAGCGGGAAGTGGATGAAGCCGAGCTGGTCCTGGTCGAGGGTGTAGAGGACGTAGCTCTGGTCCTTCTTCCCGTCGACCGCCCGGAGCAGGCGGTGCCGGGCCTCGGGCGATCCGGCCGGGGCGGTCGGGTCGGCCGGCAGGATGCGGGCGTAGTGGCCCGTCGCCAGCCCGTAGGCGCCGAGCTCACGGGAGCGGCTGACGAGGTGGCGAAACTTGACGTGCCGGTTGCACTCCAGGCAGGGATTCGGGGTCCGCCCCTGGACGTACTCGTCGACGAAGCGGTCGATCACGCTCTCGGCGAACTCGGTCTCCATGTCGAGGGCGTAGAACGGGATCCCGATCCGGGCCGAGGTTCGGCGGGCATCGCTCAGGGCCGGCAGGCCGCAGCAGGGGTTGGCGCGGTGGTCCGGGTCGTCGGGCGAGAACAGCCGCAGGTTCATCCCGATGACGCGGTAGCCTCGCTCCCGCATGACGAGCGCGGTGACGGCGCTATCGACGCCGCCGCTCATCGCCACGACCATCGTCCGGCCGGCGCCGTCCCGCGGGCCGATCCTGTCCTCGCTCAGGAGGGCCGCGATCGCCGGGTCGTGCGTCGGGTCGGCGGTGGCGACGGGGGCGTCCCACGGGCAGGCGGGCGCCTCGGGCAGGATGTCCACGAGGGGGCTCGGGGCGGCAGGGGGAGCAAGGGACACGGGATGGACTCCTGGGCCGGCCGGCGGGGAGACGGGCTGACCGGGTAAGCACGTACGCAACATAAGGAGTGTACCCCAGCGATCCCTGACGGCTGGCGGATCGACCGCTGATCGGCCGCCGATCGGCCGCTGACTCGCCGCCACGGGCTGCCGCCGCCGCCCCTGCCAGCTCACCGGTGCCACGACGATCCCGACTCGACCCGGCCGATGATCGCCGCCATGTGCCGTCGCTCCCGGTCATCCGTGGACCCGGTCGTGAGTGACGCGATGGCGGCCATCGATGCGCCGCGACCGAGTACGCCAGTCAGGGAGAGCGACCATGACCGATCACGACCATCCCGACACCTCCAACGGTCCCGACACCGAGCCGTCGCACCCCGGCGAGGACACCGACCCGGAGGTCCTCGCGGTCAACCCGGAAGTCCACCCCAGTGCGATCGACGACCTCGACGCGGATGACTCCGCCGAGCAGAGCGACGCGGTCGGGAAACAGCACAGGGGCAACTGACCGCTCGACGGGGGCGATCAGAGCGAGGTTAGGGTGCGTGTCGGATCGGCGAGCGGACCGCTCCCCCGACGCCGCTCCGGCTCACTTGCTGGCTCACCCGACGAAAGCGGCTCTGGCTGCGCTGCGGCTCCGCGGGTGGCCGGCGAGGGGAGACGTAGGCCCGCACTGAGCGCGGGCACTCCACCCGGACGACCGAGGAACAGGAACAGGAACGGGACCGCCGGCGAGGGTGGTCCCGTTCCTGTCGTCATCGATCGATCGTCGCCGGGGTGCTAGCTCTGACGGACGTCTTCGGGGACGAGGTTCTGGTCGGCCGGAGCCTCGCCGGTGCCGAAGAAGAACTCTTCCTGCTGCTTGCGCAGGATCTGGCGGGCCTCCGGGTCGGCGGGGTTGAGGCCGTAGTGGTTGATGAGGATCGTGAGCTGCGGTTTCCACTCGGCGTAGGCTTCGGCGGAGACGTTCTCGAAGATGCGCTGACCGAAGACGCCGGGGAACGGCGGCTTCTCGAGACCGGGGAGTTCGCGCCCCAGCTTGACACAATTGACCATCCGCGCCATGAGTCTTCCTTGGTCTGCCGTTGGACGGCATCGTTCGCCGCCCGGATCGGGACGGACGCCTGCCGGAACCGTAGGGGAGTGGACGATCGATGTCAAACCGGCGACGGCGAGGCGGTTCACTCGTCGATTCGATGGGCGCCGCGATCGGGCGGGGCCCGGCAGTCACCGAAAACCGTCTCCGCCAATGACCGGCGGACACCGATCCCGGGGGCGTCCCAGGATCCGGATCGGCGCGGCGGACGGCTGCTTCGGCTCGAACCGGATCAGGGTCGTCCCGTCGTGCTGGGAACGCTCCCCGACCAGGAGCGGTGGTTCGTGGGTCGTCCGACCTGGCGGACCATGCCGGGCGTCGAACCACCAGGGGTGACCCGCAGGTCACCCCTGGACCAGGCGATGGCTGGCCGCGGCCGATAGGCGGGGGGTGACCCGGTGGGTCGGAACCCGGGCCCTCGACGACGATGGTCCCAGGACCCCTGCACGTACGCATAAGGTCCGGAGAGAACCGTTTTCCGACGACCGGCGTAAGTAGGGCAGACCGGGTACACCTACCCGGCCCGTTCCGGTTTCGATCCGATTGGGTGCCGTGGCTGGCGGCCCTGGGCGATCGTCGGGACGGTGAAGACCCATCGGTGTCCGTCGAGGAGACTTCCTCCTGACACCGCGCAGAGCGGTCGCTCCGGCTGGGGGGCGGTTCGCTGTCACGTCCGGAATGTGCCGCCTGGTCCGATGGGACGGGTGAGCCGTGGCCGGGCATGACGATTCGCGACCAGACCATGACGACCAGCCACGATGTCCGAATGACACCACCGTGGCTGGTCGTTGTGCCCCTCCGGCACGGCCCGCTGGTGACTCCGGCGATCGTGGCACAGGAGCGACCTGCCATGTCCGACCTGTCCTGGGCGCCGACCGCCCACTCCCTCCGCGCCGACCGCGCGCCGCTCGTCACGCCGGC
>CAXTHM010000033.1:6824-10190 GCA_964244115.1 uncultured Thermomicrobiales bacterium | reverse complement strand
CTCGTCTGCGTGCTGGCGATCACCCTCTCGGCGGGGGCGACGGCGTTCGTCCCGGAGACGCGGGCCAACGCGCAGGCGACCGGCGCGACCCGCGTCGCGACGACCGACCTCAACCTGCGCGCGCAGCCCGCGACGTCCAGCGCCGTCCTGACGGTGATCCCGGGTGGCCGATCGGTCTCCGTGACCGGGGCCGATCAGAATGGTTTCCTGCCCGTCAGCTACAGCGGCATCAGTGGCTTCGCCTACGCCGACTTCCTCGGCAGCGGCTCCGTCAGCGGCACGACCTCCGGCAATGGCAGCAGCGGGGCGACCGGCGGCACGAGCGTCCTCGTCAGCCTGAACCTGCGGGCCGACGCCTCGACCAGCAGCCAGATCATCGCCGTCATGCCGGCCGGCGCGACCGTCCAGCTGCTCGGCGAGCAGCGCAATGGCTTCGTCCGGGTGACGTACAACGGCACCAAGGGCTGGGCCTCCGGGCAGTTCCTCGGCTCCGGTGGCACAGCGGCTCCGTCCGACAGCGGCACCGACGGCGGCACATCGTCCGGCGCGACGGGCTCGGCCCGGAGCACGACCGACCTCAACCTCCGCTCCGGCGCCGGCACCTCCTTCGCGGTGATCGACGTGATCCCGGCCGGTGGCCAGGTCCAGTTGACGGGCACCCGGCAGAACACCTTCGCGCAGTTGACGTACAACGGCAGCCAGGGCTGGGCCTCGCTTGACTTCCTGACCGTCGGCGGTGGCAGTGGCGCCTCGCCGAGCGTGCCGGACGAGACGGACTCCGGCACCGAGAACGGCGCGTCCGGCACGGCGACCGTCAACGGCAGCCTGAACCTGCGCGCCAGCGCCTCGACCAGTGCCCAGATCATCGGTGTCATGCCGGGCGGCGCCCAGGTCCAGGTGCTCGGTCCGCGGCAGAACGGCTTCGCCCAGGTGACGTACAACGGCAGTCAGGGCTGGGCCTTCGAGCAGTACCTGACCATCGGCGGGACCGCCCCGGCGCCGAGCGCGAGCGCCGCCCCGTCCACCGGTACACCCAGTACGCCGCCATCCTCCGGCTCCGCGCCGAGCGGGTCGCTCTGGGCGACAGTCTCGCTCAACCTCCGCTCCGGCCCTGGCACGACCTACTCGGTCCTGTCGGTGATGCCGGCGGGCTCGTCCGGGACCTCGACCGGGCAGTCGCAGAACGGCTTCTGGTCGCTGAACTACAACGGCATCAACGGCTGGGCGTCCGCCAGCCTGCTCAGCACCACTGGCGGCAGCGCGGTCGACCCGGCGCCGACCACCCCCGACACCTCCGGCTCCTACGCCCAGGACCAGATCATCCAGATCATCTACGCCGCCGCCGACCGCTACGGTCAGTCGCGGGAGGACATGCTCCGGGTGGCGCGTTGCGAGTCCGTGCTGGACCCGAACGCGGTCAACGCGAGCGGCGGGTCGTACGGCCTGTTCCAGTTCATCCCGAGCACCTGGGCGACGACGCCGTACGCGGGCGACGACATCTTCGACCCGTACGCCAGCGCCAACGCGGCCGGCTGGATGTGGCAGCAGGGCCGCCGCAACGAGTGGGTCTGCCAGTAGGGGACCGACCGCGTCCCGAACGGCCACGATGATGATGACGACGCCCTTGACCGCGAGATTGGTCGGGGGCGTTGTCGTATGTGGACGGTCGTTCGGGGTGATGTCATGTAGGGGCGACGCTTGCGAGCCCGGCCGCCGCAGCGGCCATCGCCCCGCAGGGCGATAATGGTGCCCGCCAACCGCGATGTTGGCGTTGGCTGTCGTCGTTCGCAACCAGCGGAGCCACCCATGAGGGAATCATCGGTCGAGCCCGTCCGACGAAAACCGCTGTGCTGGACGGGCTACGATTACCACACGCCCGGGGTCTATTTCGTCACGATCTGCACCGCCAATCGACGACCGCTGCTCGGCGATGTGGATGAGACGGGGCGCCTCCACCCGTCCCGCATTGGCTGGTCGGTCAGCGAGACCTGGCATGACCTCCCGGATCGTTTTCCGAACCTCGAACCGATCGCCTTCATCGCCATGCCTGATCACGTTCACGGCCTGCTGACGCTTGCTCCGATGGCAAACGAGGCAGAGGCGCCTCCCACGCTGGGTCGAATCGTCAACGTCTTCAAATCGATCGCCAACCATCAGGTGAGGCAACTGGACGAGCGAACTGGTCTGTCTGGATCGCTCTGGCAGCGGGGATTTCATGATCGGGTCGTTCGGTCCGACGATGAGATGCATCAGATCGAGTGGTATATCAAGGAGAACCCGGCGCGGTGGGCCGCATCCCGGATGACGTCGGGCGATGTGGGGAGCGGAGCCCGTCTCGCCTGACGGCGAAGGCCGCTGCGGCGGCCGGGCTCGCAAGCGTCGCCCCTACAAACGACTTCGAACGGGACGATGGCATTCGCAGAATCATCTCGGCACGAAAGGCCAGTCGGAATGAGCGACGCAGGTATGACCAGGGCCACGATCCGGTTCGATGAGGACGGCACCCCGGTGGTACTGACCAGCGATCCGGGACTCGATCAGCCATTGACGGACTGGGAGCGTCTGGCGCAAATGACCGACAACGAGATCGAGGCCAGTGCTGCCAGCGATCCGGACGCACCGCTGCTGACGGACGAGCAACTCTCGCGGCTGCGTCCGGTCTCGGATGTCCGCGCATTACGGCTCCGATTGCGCCTCACTCAGGGGCAATTCGCCGACCGATTCCAGATCCCATTGGGCACTCTGAGAGACTGGGAGCAGGGTCGGAGCGAACCCGACACGACGGCACGCTCATTTCTGCGCGTCATCGCCCATTCACCCGACGCGGTGGTGATGGCCCTCAAGGCATCCTGATCGAATCGATCTCACTCTGGAACCGATTGGACTACCCGACGTCCGTCAACTCGGGGTCCTTCCCGGCGGCTTCATGACCGGGGGGCGGGATGGGGCTGACGATGCGGAGGGCGGCGGGGACGACGGTGTACGTGACCGGGGTGTGGCCGAGGTCGTGGGCGTCGGCTCGGGCCGGGAGGCGCGAGGCACTGGTGATGTGGACCTCGCGCGACCGGTACGTCTCGATCTCGGGCGCGTAGGCGCGGCGGCCGAAGGCGATCTCGCGGAAGTGGCTGAACAGGTCCCAGCGCGAGAACCGGCGGAACAGGCGGACATCGAACAGGCCGTCCTCCAGGTCGGCGCCGGGCGCGACGGTGAAGCCGATCCCGGTGTACGGCCCGTTGGCGATCGCGACCATCAACGCCCGGGTGGAGATCGAGCGGTCGTCCAGCCGGATCGTCATCCGGGCCGGGCGGTAGCGGAAGGCGACCCAGGCGGCGGAGAACAGCGCCCGCCAGTCGCCGTCGCCGAACC
>CAXTHM010000033.1:0-6814 GCA_964244115.1 uncultured Thermomicrobiales bacterium | reverse complement strand
CTCCCGGAAGACGGCGGCGTTCATCCCGACCGAGCCGGCCTCGAAGAACACGACATCGTTGGCCTGGCCGACATCGATGATCCGGACGCTGTCACGGGACCTGGCGTCGGCGATCGCCCGCGCCGCCTCAGCGAGGTCGCGGGGAAGATCGAGCATCCGGGCGATGTTCATCACGCTGCCCAGCGGCAGGATGCCGAGCGCGGTCCGCGTGTGGAGCAGTTCGTGGGCGATCGCGCCGACGGTGCCGTCGCCGCCGGCCGCCGCGACGGTGCCGAAGCCCTGACGGACCGCGTCGCGCGTCGCCGCGATCGCCTCCTCCTCGGACTGCGTCACGACCAAGTCGTCGCCAAGGTCGTGCTCGGCCATCAGCGATCGGAGCAGGTGTTCGGGATCGCTGACATTGGTCGAGATCCCGGCCTTGCTGCCGGCGTTCGGGTTGAGGATCACCCGGACCCGGCGGTCGAGCCTGCCCGTCCGGCGGGTCGCATCGGTCGCCTGGTCGATCGTGTCCTGCTCCGGGACGTCCCGCGTGTCATCCGGGGCGCCATCCGGTCGGTCGGGTCGGGGCATCGGGAGTCCTCGGGGTCGGAGGCCGGGACGTGCCGTGAGCGAGAGCGGAGGACGTGCCGGTCAGGCCACGTCGGCGCGGTGGGCCTTGATCCGGCGGTAGAGCGTGGTCAGACCGAGCAGGTACGACGTGCCGAGCAGGTATGAGGCGAGGACATCGGTGAACCAGTGGTGGCCCAGGTAGATCCGGCTCGGGCCGACCAGCGCGATCAACCCGGTCAGCCCGGCGACGACGGCGCGGCGGAGCGCGGCCGGCCGGATCAGGGCGTTGGCGAGGTAGGCCAGCATTCCGTAGACGCCGACGTAGCCGAGGACGTGGCCGCTGGGGAAGCTGCTGCCGCCGATGTTGGCGATCGCGACCCGGATCTCGGGGTGCTCGGGCCTGGGGCGGCGCATGAACTTCTTGAAGACGAACGACAGCCCGGTCGTGCCCCAGCCGGCGAGCTGGAAGACCGCCTCCAGCCGGAGCCCGAACAGCCAGAACAGCCCGGCCACGAGTGGCGGGATCAGCCGACTCTGCGGCGGGAAGCCCGGCCAGGAGACCGTGCCCATCAGCCGCCGGATCGCCGGCCGCCGCTGGCGCTGAACCCGCATCGTGATCGCGATGTCAGCCGCCGTGGTGCGGCGCTTCTTGACGAGGGCGAAAAGGATGGCGAAGCCAGTCAGCGCGACGACGACGAACCAGACGCCCCGCTGACCCCGGAGCAGCACGTCGGATGTCGGAACGGTCAGCCGATCCGCCGCGTCACGCCGGCGCTCGGACGCCGCCTGGGGTTGGGCGGCGAGGCCCTGGAGGGATGCGGGGACGGCGGAACGGGCGGGGCGGGCGCGATCGAGCAGGTTCACCGGGGACGGCTCCTTGTGGGGGGTGCGGGCGTAAGCGGTCATCTATCGAGTAGGGCTGTGGCGAGCCGGCCCCACCCCAACCCCTCCCCATCTCGCATCTCGCATCTCGCATCTGCGGATGCGGATGGAGAGGGGCTCATGCTGGTCGGCTTCGCCTTCCTGTGATGGGTGGGGCCGCGACCCGGATCGAGGGTTCAGCCAGAGCCGCCACACTATACTGTCTGGAAGGCTCGTCCTCGTCGGGGCGGCCCGAGATGACCGGGCGCTGAAGCCGCCCGGCAACGCGACGTCGGGCTCATGGTTGTGGCGGTTCCCAAGCAGATTGGGCGCTGGAACAGATTCGATACCTGCCCAGATGCGATAACGCCCCCCCTTGGTGGATTTCGGGGTTGCCGGGCGGCCTCAGCGCCCGGAACACGATCGGTCGACGGCACCGTCACTGCTTCGGATCGGCAGGATCAGCAGTACATCGTGATCGGGAGGTGCCGTTGGTCCAGCTATCCACGACCCGCCGGCCCGCCGTGACGCGGGAGCCGTTCGCGTGGCTGCCGGGCGGGGTCTTCACGGTCGCGGTGCTGGTCCTCGCGGCGCTGTTCGTCGTCGCGCCCGGGACGTTCGCGACTAAGGCCCACCTCGCGCTCCACGGGCTCTGCGCCCAGACGCCGACCCATACCTTCGCGATCGGCGGGCAGCCGCTGCCGTTCGATGCCCGGATGACGGGGATCTACAGCGGGTTCGCCGTTGCCTGCACCTGGCTGGTCTGGCGGCGTCGGCTGGCGTCGGCGGCGCTACCGTCCTGGCCGGTCGCCGCCACGCTGCTGGCGTTCATCGCCGCGATGGGCGTGGATGGGATGAACTCGCTGCTGCTCGACCTCGGGCTGCCGCACCCGTACGCGCCCCACAACCTGCTCCGGCTCGGGACCGGAGTGCTGGCCGGCGTGACGCTGGCGGCGGTGCTGACGTATCTCGTCGCCGGGACGCTCTGGCGCTCGCCCCGGGAGCGGTCGGCGGCGGTCGGCAGTTGGGGCGACGTCGCCGGGATGGTCGGGCTCGGGCTGCTTGTCGCCGGCGGCATCCTCGTCGCGCCGGGCTGGGCCTACGGGCTGGTCGTGACGGGGCTGCTGGTCTCGGCAGTGATCGTCGTCTCGACCGTCACGCTGGTCGGCGTCGTGATGGCTCGGCGGCAGGAGGGGCGGTTCGGCACCTTTGCCGACCTCCAGCGGCCGGCGGTGACGGCGCTCGTCCTCGGGGTGTTGGTCATGGCGACGATCAGCGGCGCCCGGCTGCTGGCCGAGGTCAGCACCGGGCTGCCGCTCCCGGTGCATTGATCTGGCGGCGGGACTGATGGACTTCGGCGCTTCGCCAGGTCGGATCGGCAGCCCGGGTCGATGATCTGAACCCTGCCCGTCCGGGCTGGCCACGATGGGCACGCAGAGCAGATCGATCGCCGCCTCCGCCATCTGCTGGATGGGCTGCGCCCGCGATGTCAGCGGCGAGTCGACCAGATCTCCCCAGGCGGGGCCGTCGATCACGACGATCGAGAGGTCGTCCGAGCCCCGGAGACCCCAGCCCGGACGGCACGGAGGGCGCCGATCACCATGACGCCGATCACCACCAGACGGAGTTGCCCGGGTTCCCGCCTTGGGCCGCATGGCGAACCCGTGGCGGCTGGCCGTCGCTTCAGCGGTGAATGGACCACGGGTCCCCCAGGTCGGGGATAGAGACGGGGCTGCTCCGGGGCAACCAACGTCGCGCATGTCTCTTCGCTCGGCATCTCTGTCGGGACATCGGGCGCTGACCACGCTCGCGTTGCCAGGTGGCTTGCGCGCCGGGGTTCAAGAGGCTCCTGGAACCCCGCCGGTAAGGCAACGCGCTCTTGCCCTTGACGCCCTGACAGGACCGTTGCTCCGGCACGGCCACCATCCTCGTAGTGCCCACCGAGGGAAGGTTGTCGTATGCTGTCGGTGGGATGATCCCACTCGCCGCGTATCGAAAGGTATCGACCATGAAGGCGCACCGACCATCCGCGGGACCCTCGACGATCGGGCGCATCGGTCGGAAGGCCGCCGCGCGCCGGGCCGCATGCCCCGCTTCGTCGTATCCCGGTGCCCGGGGAGTGGGACAGCATCGGCAGGAGACCACCCCCGAGACGTCTCAGGGCGGCGAGCAGGGGACGCGATCGAGATCGCGAACGGGCGGACCGGCGGGTGACCGTCTGGCGGTCGTCGGGCAACTGGACAGCAAGAACCGGTTCAGCCTGCCGAAGGCGGTCCGCGACGCGATCCACGTCGGTCCGGGCGATTCGGTGTTCCTGAACGTCGATGACGAGCACGGCGACGTGCCGACCGTCCGGGTCGTCAAGGCGGTCAACCCGCTGGCGACGATGCTCGACGCGCTGGCGGCGGAGGCGCTGCGCGAGTACCACGCGGGCGAGACGATCAGCTTGCGTGATCTCATGGACGAACTTGGCATTGATCCGGCCACGGTGCGGGACACGGACGATGGTCCGGAGCCAGGAAAGTCGACTCCCGATTGACCATGGTGTATCGCGGAGTTCGGCGGTCTTCATGTAGGGGCGACGCTTGCGAGCCCGGCCGCCGTAGCGGCCATCGCCCCGCAGGGCGATAATCGCGCTCACAGACCGTCTATTCGCCTATGGCCCGTCTCGTTGTGCTGCCATCATTTGGTACCGATGGAGCTACCTATGGACCTTTCGGATTCGTCTCCTACCCGACGAAAGCCGCTGCGCTGGACGGGCTACGACTATCGCACACCCGGCGTCTACTTCGTCACCATCTGCACTGCCGACCGAAGACCACTGCTTGGTCACGTCGATGACACCGGGCGCCTGCATCCATCCCGCGTCGGCTGGTCGGTTGGCGAGACCTGGGACCACCTGCCGGATAGATTCCGGAGCCTCGAATCGATTGCCTTCATCGCCATGCCCGATCACGTCCACGGCCTATTGGCGCTTGCCCCAGATGTGGATGCGGTCCAGCTACCTCCCGCGCTGGGTCGGATCGTCAACGTCTTCAAGTCCATTGCCAGCCATCAGGTGAGACATCTGGACGAGTGAACCCAATGGTCTGGGTCGCTCTGGCAGCGCGGCTTTCACGACCGCGTGGTGCGGTCCGACGATGAGATGCGTCAGATCGAGTGGTGCATCAAGGAGAACCCGGCGCGGTGGGCCGCATCACGGATGACATCGAACGGTACCGATGGCGAGCGCAGTCTCGCCTGACGGCGAAGGCCGCTGCGGCGGCCGGGCTCGCAAGCGTCGCCCCTACGAGAAGCGCACATCGCCCCTTCACACAAAAACATGCGTCACCCACAACGGGATAGGTGAGCGGTGCCCCTGATGAGATGATCAAGCTGCGATGGCTGCGGCGGCGGTTGGGCTTGTCAGCACGTCGAGTGCGTCGGATTCCGGTCGGTGACCTCGATGGACATGGCCATTCCGACGGATGTCGGAACCGCGGCCGAGGCGATCATCGGGGTGGGATGGGGTCTCTGGTACACTGCCCCGCGAGTTCCACAGCCTGTTCTGTCGTCACGCGGATCATCCCGCCGGGGTCCCTCGATGCGCATCATTCGGAATGCCGAGTACGTCAAGACGAAGAAGCGGAACGCGCGGCTCGGCGCGATCGGCGGCTTCGCCATCCTGATGTCGACGTTCGCCCTGACCCTCTTCCCCAGCACCTTCATCTTCTCCTACGTCCTGCTCATCCTCGGCTTCATCATCTTCAGCCAGGGCATGCGCGACATCACCAAGTGGAGCCGTCCCGTCCGCAACGACCAGGTGCTGGACCGCAACCTGGCGGCGCTCGGTGACCAGTACACCCTGATCCACTACGCCAGGCTCGGCCGCCGCGTCGTCGAGCACGTCCTCGTCTTCCCCGGC
This sequence comes from uncultured Thermomicrobiales bacterium, assembly GCA_964244115.1. GTDB lineage: Bacteria > Chloroflexota > Chloroflexia > Thermomicrobiales > UBA6265 > CADCWK01. The sequence continues at coordinate 1,500 of CAXTHM010000033.1, read as the reverse complement.
GGCGTCATGGTCCTGACCGCCAAGGAGTTCTTCGGCGAGGTCACCGTCAAGGGCCGGCGCTGGCGCCAGGGCGGCTTCGGCCTCCGCCGCCTGTTCGGCCTCAGCGGCCCGCAGCTCGGCAACCCCTCCGTCGAGACCGATGTCGCCGTCAACACCGTCGAGCAGTACCTCAAGGGGCAGGAGTACGAGGCCGAGATCCACGGCGCCATCGTCTTCGTCGACCCGCGCACGTCGATCGCCGCCGAGGGACCCGACTACCCGATCGTGCTGCCGGACGAGCTGGCCCGGTTCGTCCAGGAGGAGCCGGTCGAGGACGCCCTGAAGCCCGCCGATCGCCAGCGCCTCGTCGACCTGCTCGGCGTCGGTGGCACGGTCGAGAACGCCCCGGCCACCGCCCGGCGCCGGCCGGTCAAGCGCCGGGCCGCCTGAGATGGTCGCTCGCCGCACCCGGAAGGCGCCCGCCGAGACGATCCCGGCCGCGCCGCGACCGCCGATCCCCCGCGCACCGGGCCATGACTGGCGGGTCTGGGGCCACGATGCCGCCGTCGCCGACCTGCGCGGCTCGATCGCCTCCGGCCACGTCCGCCACGCCTACCTCGTCGCCGGCCCGCCGGGGATCGGCAAGCGGACGCTGGCGATGGCCTTCGCCCAGGCGCTGACCTGCCTGACGCCGCCGGCGCCGGGCGTCGCCTGTGGCGTCTGCCGGAGCTGCGCCAAGATCGGCCGTGGCGTCCACCCGGACGTCCAGCGGATCAGCCTGGCCAGCCAGGCCGCGACGGCGGAGAAGGCCAACCGCCAGAACACGTCGCTGACGATCGAGACGATCCGGGAGGTGACGGCCCTGGCGTCGCTCCGACCGATGGAGTCGGCCTGGCGCGTGACGATGATCGACGACGCCGAGACGCTCCAGGGCGTCGCCCAGGAGGCGCTGCTCAAGACGCTGGAGGAGCCGCCGGGCTACCTGGTCCTGATGCTGCTCTCCGACGACGTCAACGCGCTGCTCCCGACGATCCGCTCCCGCTGCCAGGTCGTCGAGCTGCGGCCAGTCGCCCGGGCGGTGACGACGGAGCTGCTCGAACGGACCGGCGTCGGGTCCGACGAGGCCCTGACGCTGGCCGGGCTGTCCGGCGGCCGCCCCGGCTGGGCGGTCCGGGCCGCACGGGACGGCGATGTCGTCACCCGGCAGCAGGCCGCCGTCGATCGCGGGCTGGCCTGGATCGGCTCCTCCGCCTACGATCGGCTGGTCACGGCGCTGCGGGTCGGCGACGGCTTCACGAAGGGGCGGGAGGAGGTCTTCGCCGACCTGGAGACGGTCCTCGGTCTCTGGAGGGACGCCCTGCTGCTCCATGCCGGCCAACAGGATTTCGTCACCTACCGTGCCGGCGTCGAGACCCTCGGCCAGTGGTTGCCGGGCTGGGAGCTCGGCGACATCCACCAGGCGCTCTGCGCCGTTCAGACCGGTATCGCCGACCTTGAGAGTAACGTCCGTCCCCGCCTCGC
>CAXTHM010000032.1:22845-41197 GCA_964244115.1 uncultured Thermomicrobiales bacterium | reverse complement strand
ATGCAGACGCCCTCGAAGTTCTGGATCCGCTCACGGGTGCCCTCGACGACCTTGACGGCCACGCGCACGTTGTCCCCGGCGTTGAACTTCGGGACGAATTCCTTGTACTGCTCCGACTCGATGGAGCGGATGAGTTGCCCGACCATGTCTCTCGCCTTGCACTCTGCCGGCCGAAAGCGCGCAGATTCGCGCTCCGCCACCGGCGCCAGTCACCAGCCCACGGCCGCATGTACGCGACCGGCTGCCTGAATCGATCCTGACGCGCTCCACCCGACGACGGCGCCAAGCCCCGTCGCGGGCCGAGACGACCAACATGTGACTCTACCACGAGGCAGCGCCGCCTGCCCAGATGCGGTGGCTCCGATCAGCGGCTGACGCCTGCCTCATCCCGGGTGAGGACGCTGATCACATCGGCGGCGACCTCGTAGCGGCCGAACGACGGCATGATGTACGTCCCCTGGACCAGCGACTGGGCTTCGAGCAGGAGGTCCTGCGCCATCCGGATCCCCTCCTTGCGCCCGTCCGGCCCGGCGCGGCGCATCCGCTCCCGGGATTCCTCGGTCGGGTTGATGCCCGGCACCTCGTTGTGAAGGAACTCGGCGTGCTTGCTGCTCTGGAGCGGCAGGATCCCCATCAGCACGGGCACGCCGAGGTCACGGGTGTCGAAGGCCCGTTCGTATCGGTCCAGGAAATTCGACCAGACCGCCAGGTCGTAGATCGGCTGGCTCATGACGAAGTGGGCGCCCGCCTCGATCTTCCGGTGGAGCCGCTGGACCTCGTCGTCAAGGTCCGGCTTGGTCGGGTCGACGGCGCAGGCGATCGTGAACGCGGCCGGTCGGCCGATCGAGGCGCCGGCGGAGTCGGCGCCGCTGTTCAGCCGCTTGATCACGCCGATCAGCCCGGCCGAATCGACGTCGTAGACGGCGGTCGAGTCCGGGTAGTCCCCGAGGCTCGGCGGGTCGCCCCGGAGCGCCAGGATGTTCCGGACCCCGACGGCGTGGGCGCCGAGCAGCTCGGACTGGAGACCCATCAGCGAGCGGTCGCGGGTGGTGAAGTGGACGATGGTCTCGATCCCGACCTCGTGCTGGATCAGGTAGCAGAGCGTCATGGCGCTCATCCGCACGCGGGCCATCGGCGAATCGGCGACGTTGATCGCGTCCACCCCGGCATCCTTGAGGAGCCGGGCGCCGGCCAGCGCCTTGGCCGGGTTGAACCCCTTGGGCGGGTCGATCTCGACGCTGACGATGAACTTCTTGCCCAACTTCTGATGGAGCTCCGTCGGCTCGTCGGCGACGGACAGGTCGATCGAGATCGGCGCGATCCGAACCGGCCGCGCCGGCTCGGCGTTCTCCAGCGGCAGGTCAGCCGTACCACCTGTTACTTGCTGCTGACGGGCATCGATCGCCGCGCGCATCGCCCGGATGTGGTCGGGCGTCGTGCCGCAGCAGCCACCGATCAGCCCGACGCCGGCCTCGATCGCGTCGACCGCGAACGTGGCGAAGTACTCCGGCGACGACGGGTAGAACACCCGGCTTCCGACGAACGTCGGCCAGCCGGCGTTCGGCAGGCAGGCGAGGTGGATGCGGTCGCCGTCGACGATATCCTCGCGGTCCCGAGCCAGCGACCGCATCACCGGCAGGAGCTTGCCCGGCCCGACCGAGCAGTTGCCGCCCACGACCGCAACGCCGGCCTCGGACAGCCGCCGCAGGACGGTCCGGGGGAGATCGCCGGAGAGCGTCGAACCGTCGTCGCCGAACGTCATCATGGCGACGATCGGGAGGTCGCAGGCCTCGCGGACCGCCGCCACCGCCGCGTCCATCTCGTCGAGGCTGCCCATCGTCTCGATGAAAAGCAGGTCGACGCCCCCCTCCAGCAGCGCCTCGGCCTGCTCGCGGAAGACGCCGCGGATCTCGGCGGCCGGGATCCGGCTGAAGGCGCTGACGCTGCGCCCGGTCGGGCCGATCGAGCCTGCGATCAGCACGGGCTGACCGCTGATCTCGCGCTCCTCCCGCGCCAGCTTGACCGCTCGCTTGTTGACTCTGGTGACCTGATCGGCCAGCCCGTGCGGCTCGAGGCGGAGACGGTTGGCGCCGAACGTGTTGGTCTCGATGATGTCGGCTCCGGCGGCGATGTAGGCCCGGTGCACGGCGCTGATCGCGTCGGGATCGGTCAGGTTGAGGGCGTCGAAGCAGGCATCGATCGGGACGCCGGTGGCGTGGAGCATCGTCCCCATCGCCCCATCGGCGAGTAGCGGTCCGTCGTGCAATCTCGTCAGGAGGGGATGGCTCATCGGGAGTCCTCAGCGTTCGGGCTGACTGGATGGAGCGGTCGGGATCGTCAGGATGGTCAGGAAGGATTTGGGGAGCGAGGGTGAGGCGACGATCGGATCGCCGCTCGTTCCGGCAAGTATGCCCTACCCCGCATTCGGATCGACATCCGTGAAAGGTCCCGAAATCGCTCGCTGGCCGCTTCAGCATCGCCATCCGACCAACCGATTGACGGGCCATGCTCATGCGGGTACAGTCGCCGGCTACGATCGGTCCGGCTCAACATGGCGGAAACCTATGCACAGTGCCCAAATCGGCGACGTCCTGTCCCAGCCTGTCTCGGTGTCGACCTCGGCTCTTGTCGTGTCAGCGGGTCCGTGCCTGGCGATCGGCGGCGCGGAGGACAAGGTCAACGACCGCTCGATCCTTGCGACGTTCCTCCAGCTGGCCGGCGGGGCAGATGCCAGGATCGCCATCGTCCCGACGGCCTCGTCGATGGAGAACGGTGGCGAGCGGTACCGCCGCATCTTCTCGGAGATGGGTGCGGGGACGGTCGCGTCCGTGCCGATCATGAGCCGCGAGGACGCCAACGGCGCGATCCCGCTCGACCCGCTCCGGGAGGCGACCGGCATCTTCCTGACCGGCGGCAACCAGATGCGCCTCTCGGCCATGATGGGCGGCAGCGTCGCCGAGGCGCTGATCCGGCAGCGCCACAACGCCGGCGCGATCGTGGCCGGGACCAGCGCCGGCGCGTCGATCCTGAGCGCGCACATGGTCGCCATGGGTGCCAGCGGTCCGAGTCCCCGGCTGCGGATGGCGCAGATGGTCGCGGGCTTCGGGCTCGTCCCGGACATGATCATCGATCAGCACTTTCGCCAGCGGGACCGGATCGGGCGGCTCCTGGCCCTCGTCGCGGCCAACCCGTCGCTGCTCGGGGTCGGGATCGACGAAGATACCGGTATCCTGATCGATGAGCGGGGCGTGATGGAGGTCATCGGGCGGCAGAGCATCACGATCGTCGATGGTCGCCGGATGGTCTCCGACATCGCCGAGGTCAAGGCGCAGGGCGGGATCTCCGTCTCGAACGCCAACCTGCACGTCCTGACGGCCGGCCGGCGTTTCCTCGCCCCGGAGCGTCGGATCATCGACTGGTACTAGACCGACCCGATCAATCCAGGCCCAGACACCGCTACGGCAGATCGCCGCACGTCACCCGTCACTCAACGCTCGCGCCCAACCAGGAGGACCAGCACCGTGATCGAGGTTCGTCAGACCCATGCGCTCCGTGGTCCGAACGTCTGGGCGCGGATGCCGGTCATCCATCAGATCGTCGATCTCGGCGAGCTCGAAGATCGCCCGTCGAACAAGGTGCCGGGCTTCTACGACAAGCTGACGGCGACGATCCCGACGCTGTACGAGCACGGGTGCTCGATCGGTCGTCCCGGCGGGTTCCTCCAGCGCCTCCGGGACGGGACCTGGATGGGCCACGTCCTCGAGCATGTCGCCATCGAGATCCAGAACCTCGCCGGTGGCGAGGTCCGGCGCGGGTTGACCCGAGCGACCGGTGAGCGGGGCGTCTACAACGTCATCTTCCAGTACGAGCAGGAGGACGTCGGCCGGGCGGCGGGCGAGCTGGCCCTGCGCCTGCTCAACCACCTGATCTACGGCAGCGAGCCCGACTTCGATTATGTCCACGAGCTCGAGCACCGCGTCATCAAGGTCGCCGAGCAGCTCGCCTACGGGCCGTCGACCGGTGCGATCGTCGCCGAAGCGCAGCGGCGCGGCATCCCGGTCCTGCGGCTGGACCCGAAGCGGTCGCTCGTCCAGCTCGGGCACGGCAAGTACCAGCGCCGCGTCTGGGCGACCGTGACCAGCCAGTCGGCCAACATCGCCGTCGACATCGCCTCGAACAAGGAACTGACCAACCGCCTCCTGCACGAGGTCGGCATCCCGGTCCCGCAGAGCGTCATCGTGACGAGCGCCGACGACGCCGTCAGGCAGGCCAGCCGGATCGGCTACCCCATCGTGCTCAAGCCGCTCGACGGCAACCACGGCCGTGGGGTCTGCATCAACCTGCGGGACGAGGCCGAGGTCCGGGAGAACTTCCCGATCGCCCAGGGCGAGAGCCGCAACGGCACCGTCATCGCCGAGACGTTCATCGTCGGCAAGGACTACCGCATCCTCGTCGTCGACAACGAGGTCGTCGCCGTCGCCGAGCGCGTCCCGGCTCACGTCGTCGGCGACGGCGTCCACACGATCGAGCAGCTCGTCGAGATCACCAACGCGGACCCGCGCCGCGGCGTCGGTCACGAGAAGATCCTGACCCGGATCACGGTCGATGCCCAGACGGTGGAGGTGCTTGAGCGCGCCGGCCTCGATCTCTCGTCCGTGCCCGATGTCGGCCAGATGGTCCAGCTCAAGCTGACCGGCAACATGAGCACCGGCGGGACCAGCATCGACCGGACCGACGACATCCACCCTGACAACATCGAGATCTCCCGCCAGGCCGCGATGGTCGTCGGGCTGGACATCGCCGGGATCGACTTCATCGCCCCTGACATCAGCCAGTCCGTCCGGCAGGCCGGCGGGGCGATCTGCGAAGTCAACGCCGGACCGGGTTTCCGGATGCACACCCACCCGACCGAGGGCCACCCCCGGCTGGTCGGCCGCGCCGTTCTGGACATGATGTTCCCGGCCCGGGCCCAGAGCCGGATCCCGATCGTGGCCGTCACGGGGACCAACGGCAAGACGACGACCTCCCGGATGATCGCCCACATCATGAAGGCGGCGGGCCGCAAGGTCGGGCTGACCTCGACCGACGGCATCTACATCGACGGCACTCAGATCATGGCGGGCGATATGAGCGGCCCGCAGAGCGCCCAGATGGTGCTCAAGAACCCGGCCGTCGACTTCGCCGTGCTGGAGACCGCCCGGGGCGGGATCATCCGCTCCGGCCTCGGCTTCGACCGCTGCAACGTCGCCGTCGTGACGAACGTCGCCAGCGATCACCTCGGTCTCAAGGGGATCGACACCCTCAGCGACCTCGCCAAGGTCAAGGCGGTCGTGCCCCAGGCCGCCCTCCGTGACGGCGCCAGCGTCCTGAACGCGGACAACGAGTGGACCGTCGAGATGCAGCGGACCGCCCGCGGCGAGATCGTCTTCTTCAGCATGAACGAGGACAACCCGGTCGTCCGCGACCACCTGCGCGAGCGCGGCAAGGCCGTCGTCCTCAAGAAGACGCCGCAGGGCGAGATGATCACGCTGATCGAGCACCGCCGCGAGACGAGCCTGCTCTACGCCAGCCAGATCCCGGCGACGTTCGACGGCCGGATCCGGGTCAACATTGCCAACGCCCTCGCCGCGACGGCGGCGGCGTTCGCGATGGACGTCCAGCTGGAGCAGATCCGGCTGGCGCTGCGGACGTTCGACAACACGTTCTTCCAGACCCCCGGCCGCTTCAACATGATGGAACTCGACGGTCGCCGGATCGTGATGGACTACTGCCACAACGTCGCCGGGCTCGAAGGCATGGTCGACTTCGTCCAGCGCATGGAGGCGAAGCACACCTACGTCATGATCGCCATGCCCGGCGACCGCTCCGATGGCGACATCCAGGCCTTCGGCAATCTCGCCGGCCGCAGCTTCACGAACATCATCATTCGCGAGGATGCGAACACGCGGGGCCGGGCGCGAGGCGAGGTCGCGGGGCTGCTGCACAAGGCGGTCCTGGAGAGCGGCCTCTCCCCCGACTCGGTCGAGATCATCACCGACGAGATCGAAGCGAGCATGAAGACCGTCGAGCGGTCCGAGCGGGACGACCTCGTCGTGCTGCTCGTCGATCAGCCCAAAGCCGTCTGGCAAGCCCTGAGCGGGCGGGCCGCGACGATGTAGCGTCGGACCACGCCGAGGATCAGCGTGACGGACGGGAAGGTCGCCGTTGACCGAAGACGCCGTGGGACGGCTCCGAGCGGCGATCCGGTCGCAGCGGTCCAGGCTCCAGACGGATGTCCCGACCGACCACGCGGCAGCGACCGTCGCCGTCGTTCGGGCGATCGATCGCCGACCGGGACCGGCGGCGACCGCGGCCGAGCCCATTCCCGATCTGGTCAGCGGCAGGCGTTTCGCCGCCTACGGCGGCAATCTGGCCATCCAGCTCTGCCTCGAAGCGGTGGACGTCGCTTCAGGAGGGTCCGTAACGGCGTCGGGAGCTGCCCTGGCAAGGTGGGCCGATCGGTTCCTCGACGACTGCGATGACCTGGCGACGGCCGAGCCGATCCTCGGGCATGTCGAGAGCGGGTTCCTCCGGCTTGCGGAGGGCGCCGGCGACTCGCTCGTCGGTTGGCGGACGACGAAGCTGACTCCCGCGGCCTGGCGGGAACGTGCCCACATCGACCGATGGGCACACTTGCTGGCCCGGACGACCCAGGCCGGGCAGCTCCAAGGGTCTGGCGACGATCCGCTCGCGACCATGTCGTACCAGCTCGCCTACCCGCCCGACGCCGTGATCGATGGCTGTTCCGTTCGGACCTCCTGCGATGTCCTCCGCTACCTCATCGGCCGGGTTTCCCGGGACGACCACCGCTCCGACATTGACGTGGTCTGGTCGGAATCGGGGCTGGTCACTGCGATCGCGGCGGCGCTCGATCTGGACGAGAACGTCGTGGCACGGGCGCTCGCCGCGTTCACCCTCGACCGCGAGTCCGCGGCCTGGCACGCGACGGTGCCTGGCGTCGCAGCGGCACCGCTCGTCCGGGTGGCGCCCGATCGGCTGGTCGCGTCGCGGCTGGGGCTGACGACCGAGCCGCTCTTCTTCCTGGGGCGGGAACTCCGGCGCCGCGCCGCGCGGGAGTATCACAACAGCGCCTGGCTCAGGGAAGTCACCTTCCGGGACGATCTCCACCGCGTCTTCGGCGATCGCCGGTTCGTCACCAGCACGGGCCGGATCGAGCTGCGCCGGGGCAAGGGCGACGTCCGGACCGACATCGACGCCGTGGTCTTCGACCGGAAGACCGGCACGCTCGGGCTGTTCGAGCTCAAGTCGCAGGACCCGTTCTCCCGCTCCACCGAGGAGCTGGAACGCCGCCGGGACAACGTCCTCTACGCCAACCGGCAGGTCTCCGGGGTCCTCGACTGGCTGAACCGGAACGGCGCCGACGAGATCCTCCGGCGCCTGGACGAGCGGACCGCGAGGACGTTCCGCGTCCAGAAGGTCCACCCGTTCGTGCTCGCCCGCTATCTGGTCCGGTTCGACGACGGCGCGGCGCCGGATCGACGGGCGGCATGGGGAACCTGGCCGGAGGTGTTGCAGGCTGTCGAGGAGTCGACGGGACGGGTGTCCGGGTCGAATCCGATCGCCTCGCTCTTCGATCGGTTGCGCTCGGAGACGATCCCGGTGCCGGCCGTACCCTCGAACGCCCGCCGCGAGGTCCGGGTCGGCCCGCTGCGGCTCGTCGTCTACGGTTCCCGGGAAGCGATGCGAGCGGACACGGGCGGCGATCGGCCGTCCTGACGCCGAGGGGTGGTTACGTGGTCGGATCTCCCGCCTGGGACAGCGACGCGAGGTGATCCGCCACCGCTTTGGGCTCGTCCGACGCCATGATCGCGATAACATCGCCGGGGCGAAGATCCGCCAGCGAGGCGTCGATGGCGCTGATCTCATCGTCGGCGACGGCGAACGGCTCACCGCCCGCCAATCGGATCCCCGCCCGCATCAGGGCCGTCGTCTCGCCGGGCGGGCGACCGCGCAGGTAGTGCGGCGTATCCCGCGGGATGACTCGGCTCGATGCCTCGGCCGCCATCCGGCCGAGTGCCCGGTAGGTCTCGTCCGATCGGTCGCCGGCCGTGCCGATGATCAGCCAGAGCCGGCCCTCACCGCGAACCAGCGTCCGGGCGAGGTTGATCAGTTCGGCCAGGCCGGCCTCGTTGTGAGCGTAGTCGGCGATGTAGGTCGCGCCGCGGACGGGGTAGACGTTCAGGCGGCCCGGGTTCAGCGACGAGCTGCTGACGAACCCTCGCAGACCGCTGGCGATCTCCCCCACGCCGAGGCCACAGCCCAGGGCGATCCCGACCGCGCAGAGGACGTTCTCGACCATGTGTCGTGCCACGCCGCCGAAGGTGAGCGGAACATCGACGATGGGGATGATCGCGGAGACGACGCCGGATTCCCGCAGCGTGATCTGGCCGTCCTCGACCGAGACGACCCGGCCGCCGGCGGCGAGGTGCTCCTCCAGTTCGGAGGTCAGGGGGTATTGCGTCAGGAGGCAGAGCCGGGCGTCGACGCCGTGCCGCTGCGCGAAGACGAGGGGATCGTCGGCGTTGAGGATCGCCCAGCCGTCGGGCCGGGTGGCACGAACGACCGTCCCCTTGACCGCGGCCAGCGTCTGGGTCGTCAGGACGCCGTAATCGCCGAGGTGGTCGGCGCTGACGTTGGTCATCGCCGTGACGTGGGCGCGGTCGTAGGCGAGGCCGCGACGGAGGATGCCGCCGCGGGCGGTCTCCAGGATGGCCCAGTCGATGTCTTCCCGGTCGATCAGGCGCCGGGCTCCAGCCGGTCCCGACCAGTCGCCCGACTCGATCTCCTCGCCCTGAACGTAGACCCCGCTGGTCGAACTCCAGCCCACCGATCGCCCCGCCTCGCGGAGGAGATACGCCACCAGCCGGGTGGTGGTGGTCTTGCCGTTGGTACCGGTGATGGCGACGAGTCGCGGTGGCCCGTCACCCACCCGGATCAGCTCCGGTGCGTCGTCCGGGCCGGCCGGCGCGGCGACCGCCTGACGCAGCGAATCGACGAGACCGGCGACCCGCTCTCGGTCCGTCTCCGCGTCACCGCAGGCCTGAGCGGTGATCTCGACCGCCAATCGGGCGATGGCCAGCGCCACCGGCCGGCGGTCCCAGGCGAATGCGACCACGATCCGCGTCGTGATGTCGCCCGGAACGGTGGCGATGGCGCCCGGCGTCAGCCCAGCCACCGCATGGGCGGCCCGGATCGCCGTCGTCAGGCAGTGCGCGACGACCACGCGTCCGTCGCCCGGATCGGACTCGCCCCTGCTCGTTACGGGGGCGAATGACAGGAGATCCCGGAGGCGCTCGGCCCAGTCCGGGTTGGGCTGGCCGTCCTCGAGGTCGAACTCGACCTTGATCGCCGGCACCGTCAGGTAGGGGTTCGGCCCTTCGAGTTCGCGGATCTCGATCAGATGCATGGTGAACCCCGAGGATCTGGATGGGCCGGTCGATCGGCGGTCGCTGACGGCGAAGGGGATTGTAGTGGCACCGATGCCGTTCCGCTCGCCACGAGCGCCAGCGTGAACCAGCCGTCCGAACGACCGGTCGACGACTCCCCCTCAGGCCACCATCCGCCACCGCTCCCGCCGGTTTGGGTGCGCTGGCATACTGGTAGACTCTGGCCTGCCAGACACGTCGTCGCGCCAGGTCATCGATGTCACTCGCCCGGCGACGAGCCGCTTCCCAGGATGGAGTCGATCCGCCATGAGCGCGAACCCCGGCGACGGACCAGCGCCGTCTCCCACTCCCGGCCGTGCGGGCGCGAGCCGGCGCGGCGGTCTCGGTCGCGGCCTTGGAGCCCTGATCCCGACGGGGCCGGACGATAGCCGGCAGGCGGACGGCCCGGCGCTGCCGTCGCTGACCAGCGTGCCGATCGACGCGATCCGGCCGAATCCGTACCAGCCCCGGACGCGGATGAACGAGCGCCAGTTGCTCGAACTGGCCCAGTCGATCCGCGAGCACGGCGTCGTGCAACCACTGATCGTGACGCGGGGGCAGCAGCCCGAGACCTACACGCTGATCGCCGGGGAGCGCCGCTGGCGGGCGTCCCAACGTGCCGGGCTGGAGACGGTCCCGGTCGTCGTAAAGGACGCGGCGCCGCAGGAGATGCTCGAGCTGGCGCTGGTCGAGAACCTGGTCCGCGCCGACCTGTCACCCCTCGAAGAGGCGATGGCCTACCGCCAACTGATCGACGAGTTCGGTCTCACGCAGGCGACGGTGGCCGAGCGGGTCGGGCGCTCCCGGGTCAGCGTCACGAACACGCTGCGGTTGCTCGGTGCGCCCGAGCAGATCCAGGAAGCGCTCGGTGAGGGCACGATCACCGAAGGTCATGCGCGGGCTCTGCTCGGCCTCGTCAACGCGCTGGATCAGGTCGCCGCGCTCGGGCTCGTGATCGACCGCGAGATGACGGTCAGGCAGACGGAGGCACTGGTCCGGCGCTGGCTGGCCGACGGGCCAAAGGTCGAGACCGCGCCAGCCGAGCGGGACGCGGACGAGATCCGGGTCGAGGATCGCTTCCGGGGGGCGCTCGGCGCTAGGGTCACGTTCCGCCGGTCGACCCGCGGCGGCGGGGCGATGACGATCCACTATTCCTCGCCGGACGAACTGGACAGCCTCTACGACCGTCTCGTCGGTGAGGACGTCTGGTAGCGTCCCGGCTCTGCTCTACCCGGCGAAGTCCGAGCAGCCCTGACTTCGGTCATCGATGAACAGGATCTGTCCCGTCGCCGCGTCGATCTCCATCTCGACACTGTTGAGTCCCGGCTGGGTGCCATCGCGGTAGGTCACCAGCCAGCGGGGTCCGGACGTGTCGACGGCCGGCGGGGTTCCCATCGACGCATCCGGACGTGTCGTCGGGACCGCGACGGCTGGCGTTCCGGACGGGGCGATCGGGGAGCCGATGATGACGGTGGGTGTCACCGGGGCGGACGCTGGGGTCGTCGCCGACGGGTCGGTCTCCGGAGCGACGGGCGCCTCTCCGGCCAGCAGCGTGACGTCGGTCTCATGCCGCTGGATCGGGCACTGCGACCGCCAGGCCTGCCCATACCGCGACTCCGCCATCACGACGGCGTCCTCGGAGGTGATCGTCGTCGCGGAGATGGGCAGCGCGTCGGTCTGGATGGCAGCCCAGGGCTGGCTCGTGGCCGTCACGATCTCGCCCGAGTACCGCTCGATCATGACCGAGAGCACGCGCTCCTTCGCGTGATCGACGAAGGCGAACCGGGCCCAGCCCCCTGGAGGCAGCTCGGCCGGACCGGGGTCCTGCGGGTCCAGTGGCCAGTCGGCCTGGAGGCTGGCGAAGATCAAGGTGGGAGCCGCGCTCCACTCCCTGGCTCTGGTGTCCGCGGTCACCCAGGCGGCCTCGATCGTGAGCGGTCCGTCGGGCTGCACCACGTCGGTCGCCGTCCCTTCGACCGTCGAGACCTCGCCGCCGTCGGACCGCTCGACCCGGATCAGGTTGGCCGCGCCGATCACGATCATGGCCACGAGGATCGATGCGGCGAGTCCGCTGCCTGCGCTTCGCAATGCCGTCCACCCCCGCCTTTACTCGGTCGATGTCATTGTCACGTCTGGTCGGACCGGACGTCCCTCGACACCTGCATGAACCGAACGATATACGTCGGTGACGAAGCCGTCAGCGCCACACCGTCCGGCTCGTCCGACTCCGCGATCCCGATCGGCTCCCAACCGGCCAGGGCAAGCTCGTTGCCGATCGTCTCCTGGGTGTACTGGTCAGCTTGCCAGGCCAGAGCAGTCTCACCGAGAGGACCTCGCAGGCTGGGCACCGTCTCCGACCGGATGACCGAGACGTTCGCGCCGTCTTCCAGCACCACACTGAGGTGAAGGGGTCCCGGCCCGTTCTCGGCGTGGTCATCTCGAGCTATCGGCGACACGGTCCCGATGACCCTCCCGAAACGCATGTCCGCAGTTCCCCTTGGGCGATGGCGCTCGCAGTCAGCGGCGGGCTCCGCCTGGCTCGACGACGAGGCCGGACAGCTCGGTCGCCTCCACCCGCACGGCCGGCTCGGTATGCACGAGGATGTGTCCGGGAAGACCCAGCGCGATCGCCGATCCGATCAACGTCAGCGGCGCGACCAGCAGCAGGGCGGTCGGGATCCCGACCTGGTCGGCGATCAGCCCGGTGATCGGGACGCCGATCCCGCCGGTGATGAAGCCCAGCCCGAGGATCAGCCCGGAGGCGACTCCGGTGCGCCCGGGCAGCAGGCGCTGCGCGGCCGCCAGCGGGACGGCCAGCCCGGCATCGCCGAGGAAGCCGAAAGCCATCGCGAAGGCGAAGGCCTGCGGCCCGGGGAACTGCGTCAGCAGGATGAGCGGGATCACCAGCAGCGAGAAGCTGCCGACCAGCAGGCGTCGGGCGCCGATCCGGTCGACGAACAGCCCGCCGACCAGCGTCCCGGTCGCCCCGGACAGGATCGCGACGGTCGTCAGCGTCGCGTAGAACCCCGCGGAGTAGCCGAGATCGTCGAACCAGGTGGGCAGGAACTGGAACACCGACAGGACGACCCACGAGCGCAGCATGACGATCGAGATCACCCTCGCCAGCAGCGGCCAGGGTGTCGGTCCGGCATTCTGGTCGACCGTCCCGGCCGCGTTGGATACGGTCCGCTGCGCCTCGGCGACCCGACCCATCTGCCGGTAGATCAGGATCGCGACGATCGTTGCCGGAAGGATCAGCGCGAGGAGCCCGTAGTCCCCTCCGACGGCGAACAGGATCGCGGCGACGACCGGACCCAGGCCGAAACCGAAGGAACCACCGAAGGTGTAGACCGACAGCGCGGTCGTCCGCTTGGCTTTCGGCGTCACGCCGGCGGCATTGGTCGCGCCGAAGGGGTGGTAGGCGCCAGAGCCGATCCCGGCCAGGAACGCGAGCGCGATCAGCATCTCGTAGGTCGGCGCCAGCGCCCAGCCCGCGGCGAAGGCGCCGCCCCAGACGAGCGCGACCGGCGCGAACCAGCGCCGGGGGAAGCGGTCGCAGAGGTAGCCGAAGATGGGCTGCGAGAGCGAGGCGGCGCTCGTGTAGGCCAGGACGATGATCCCGACCTCGGCGTTGGACAACGAGAACGCGTCCTTGGCCCGCGGCACCAGGATCGGCAGCACGCCGCCGATCAGGTCGTTGGTGAAGTGGCCCAGCATCAGGGTGAGCAGGGGGCCGTACAGGACGAGCAGCCGACGTTGATCCACCAGTTCGCCCTCGACGCTGGTCTCCAATCCACCATCGCGGCGATCGGTCAGCTCCTGCCATCCTGTCTGGCCGGTAGCATAGCAGCACCCCGCGGCGGCTACCGCGACCTGTCCAGGTCGTCTTCGGCAGCGTGGACGCCGCCCCGTATACTCCGGTGAAACGATCCGTGGTCATGGTTCGCGGTATCCGTCCGCTGACCATGCTCGACACTCAGGAGCATCCCGTGTCCTCCGATACCATCAACCGACTCGACTCAATACGCCACCGGCTGGATCGTATCAAGGTGCGACTTTGACTTGCCTGGCTATGAGCGCGAGATAACCGACCTCGAGCGCCAGAGCGGCGACCCGTCGATCTGGAACGACCCCGCCGCCGCGCAGGCGATGATGCGCCGCCTCGGCGAGGTCAAGCAGCGCGTCGGCCGCTGGCAGGCGATCGAGCAGTCGTCGAGCGATCTCTCCGAGCTGGTCGAGCTCGCCGACGGCGACGCCGAGATGACGGCCCAGGTCGCCGAGGAGACCCGGGAGCTGGGCGACCGGATCGATGAGCTGGAACTCGAGCTCTCGCTGACCGGGCCGTACGATGCCTCCGACGCCCTGATGATCGTCCACTCCGGCGAGGGCGGCATCGACGCGCAGGACTGGGCGTCGATGCTCGTTCGGATGTACCTGAAGTGGGGTGATCGGCGTGGCTTCAAGGCGCAACTCCTCGACGAGACCGACGGTGAGGAGGCGGGCATCAAGAACGCCACGATCGAGCTGACCGGGGCCAATGCCTACGGTCTAGCGAAGTCGGAGGCCGGTTCGCACCGGCTGGTCCGATTGTCGCCGTTCGACTCGGCCCACCGCCGGCACACCGCCTTCGCGCTGGTCGAAGTGATCCCGCAGGGAACGGAGAGCGACCACACGATCGAGATCCGGCCGGAAGACGTCCGGGTCGACACGTACCGGGCCTCGGGCGCCGGTGGTCAGCACGTCAACAAGACGGAGTCGGCCATCCGGATCACCCATCTCCCCACCGGGATCGTGGTGACGTGCCAGAACGAACGCAGCCAGATGCAGAACCGGGAGAGCGCCTACAAGATCCTCCGAGCCCGGCTGCTCGAGCGCAAGCTGCAAGAGGATGCCGACGAGATCTCCCGGATCAAGGGCGATCACGCCGTGGCCGGCTTCGGCAGCCGGATCCGCTCCTACGTCTTGCAGCCCTACACCCAGGTCACCGACCACCGGACCGACCTGTCGATCGGGGACACGGCGGCCGTGCTGGATGGCAAGATCGACCCGTTCATCAACGCCTACCTGCACCATCAGATGGGGATCGAGACGCCGGAGTAGTCCGATCCCCCGAGCCCGCAGCCCACGAGGACATCCGATGTACTGGACGAAGCGGCACATCCTGGTCTGCACGTCCCAGCATTGCCAGCAGAAGGGCGCGGCGGACATCGTCGGTCTGCTGCGCCTCCAGGTCGTCCGGCAGAAGCTGGACACCGACATCCTGGTCAACACTTGCGGGACGATCGACCTGTGCGATATCGGGCCGAACCTCGTCGTCTATCCGGACGACATCATCTACGGCGGCGTGACGAAGGCCGACCTGCCGGAGATCATCGCGTTCCTCAAGGGCGGCCCGGTGGTCGAGCGGCTCCTCGTCGGCCCCGACAGCCCGGCCGAGCTGGCGCGGCGGGATCTGTACGCCGCCGTCATCGCGGCCGGAAATCCCGCGCCGTCGCCTCTGTTCGAGGCGGCGGCGCACGAACGCGGTTTCGACCAGCCCTGGATCGCCGAGCAGCAGCGGCGCGGCTTCATCGCTCGGAAGCCGGGAGCCGATGGCGGCGACGAGACGATCACGGTGACGAAGAAGACCCGTGACCGGTATCGGCTCGCGGTCCCGTCGTAGCCATCTGATAGAGTGATCCAAATGTCAAGGCGACGGCACCCGAGCGGCGTCGCGCCCACCCTCGGGGACTCGCAACGTTGAGCGATACCAGGCCCGACTCCCACGCCCCGATCATGGGGCGGACACGAGCGCACCAATCGGAGCGGCCCGTCAGCGAGATGATCGTCGACGCCGAGACCGCCGCGGCCGGCGTCCCCTCGAGCGATGATGTCGCCCGGGGACGATTCCATCTCTCCCGCCAGATGTGGGTCCGGATCGCGCTGGCCGGGGTCCTCGTGCTCGCCGCGCTGTTCACCAACCGCTCGTTCCTCGGCTGGGGGCTCTTCGCCGTCCTGGCCGTTCTCTTCATGCCGGTCAGCCGGCTCCGGTCCTTCATCCTCGCCTTCGTCCCGTACGGGGCGATCTGGGCGACCTTCACCTTCCTGCGATCGTTCGCCGACGAGACGCCCCTGGCCCGCCTGGTCAATCTCCGCGTCCTGCATTTCGAGCGCTGGCTGTTCGACGGCCAGATCCCGACGATCACCCTCCAGTCCGACTTCTTCGACCCGGAGTCCCTGCACTGGTGGGACTTCTACCTGACGTTCGTGCACTGGTCGTACTTCCTGATCCCGCACGTCCTCGCCTTCCGGCTCTGGCAGACGTACCCGGACGTCTTCAAACGGTTCATCGCGGGGCTGACCATTCTGCTCTCGGTCGGGCTGGCGATCTACTTCCTGATCCCCACCAACCCGCCCTGGCTCTCGGACGACAGCAGCACCGCCGCCGCCCCGACGGTCTCCCGCGTGATGGAGACCGTCGTCGGTCGGCTCGGCAGCGGGCTCTACGAGGCGAGCTACGCCGTCGTCGGGGAGTCGAACCCGATCGCGGCCATGCCGTCGATCCACATGGCGATCACGTTCCTGCTCATCTTCCCGGCCGGCTACTTCGGGAAGCGCTGGCAACTGCTGGCGCTCTTCTACGCCATGTCGATGGGATTCGCCCTGATCTACCTCGGCGAGCACTACTTCATCGACGTCGTGGTCGGCTCGGCCGTGGCCTCGTACGGCTGGTGGGCGGCCGGTGCCTGGGTTCGGCAGGTGGGGCCACGCGTGGACGCCCAGATCCAGTCTCGCCGGGCGGCTGGCCAGGCCCACTCGGCGACCAAGGCACCCTCCGGGGCGCAGCAACGCTGACACGCCCCGGTAACGCCTCCTCGTTCACGCTGGCCAGAGGAAGAGATCTATCCATCGCCCGGCGCCGACTCCTCGCGGGGCGGAGACTCCTCGACCATCTCGGCGATGATCTCGGTCGTCCGTCGCCCGAGTGCCGGCATCAGGGTTCGCCCGGCCCGCCCGATCCGATCGAGGACGGCGCCGAGATCATCCACCGGCGGGACGATCGGGCCGACCAGGTCGCGTAGCTCCGATCGGTACCAGCTGCCGACCCGGCGCCGGACCTTGTTCACCGAAGGAGCCACCCGGCCGGCGTCAAAGGCTGCGCGCTCGACCTTCTCCCGCAATTCCCCGGCGATGATCGGCAGACCGGCGACCTGCTCGACGGCGTCCCGCTGGCCACGGATCGTGTCCGCGTCGCGGTCCCACGCGCGGACGAGATCGATCGCTGAGTCCGCCTGCCGGCTGCGGGCATCGAGGTCGGCGCGAAGGACATCGTAGTCGACATCGTACCGTTCGCCATCGCCCAGGAGCGGCCGGCGCTCGTCCGACTGGATGCCGGCGACCGAGCGAACCAGGCGGAAGTAGTACAGGGACGCGAGCAGGCTGTCGTCCGGCGAGAGATCGAGTTCGTCGATCGAGGCGAACGACGGGATCAGGCTCCCGCCGGGAACGTCGGCGAAGAACTCGTCGGCCGGCGCGTCGATCAGCATGACCTGGTCCGGACGGACGCTGGGTCGCAACATGCCCGGCTGTCCCCGGAAGACTAGTCGGGTCAGCGCGTAATCCGGGCAGAGGAACATGCCGTCGAGGACGACGGCGTCCTCCGGTACCGCGCCCGTGATCGGCTCGAGGATCGCGCGAAGCTCGAGCAGGTCGCGCACGACCCCGGCGCTGACCTGGCGCGGCTTCGCGGTCTCCGCCGAGAACTTGGCGTCGAGTCCCTGGACGATCGTCTCCCCGTCGCCGTGCCCGAGCACGAGGAAATCCGGGTTCTGAAGACCGCGCTTCGACGCCGTCGCCGCGACAGCCGGCACGTCGTCGAGCCGGGCGACCCGGACGATCCGGAAGGGATGATCGCCGCCGGGGGCGCTCTGTTCCGCTCCGTTCCAGCCCCGGACCGCGTCCGCGCACATCGCCGCCCAGCGATCGCCGATCGCGCCGCTCGATTGTCCCCGGTCGGCGAGGGCCATGATCCGCCGGTCGAGGCAAGCTGTCACAAGGGTCTTTCCCGGCAGCTTGTCCGAGACGATCTCCACATCGGGCGTCACAGGGTCTCCATCCTCCTTCGTCCGTCCACTGTCCATGATCCGACATGTCAGCGACGGAATGCTAGACTGTCGGACCGATCAGACGCCTGCCGGGCGTTGGTCATTGCCGTGCCATCCGGACCCCGGCACTCGCGGACGAGGCGCTCTCCCGACATGTCCACCGACGTCACGACGAAGTCCGGACCGGACTGGCCACCGATGCCATCCCCGCTCGACCCGTTCCTGTCCCAACTCCTCCGATTCGTGGCTGATCGTGAAGGTCAGGTCGCCCACACGGTCTTCCTCAAGGAGCGGCCGGACGGCGCGACCTGGCCGGCCGGATTCCTCGACGTGGTCCTGACCAGCGCCAGAGCGCGGAACTTCATCCGGACGATGCGCGGGACGGGCCAGACCCGCCACCACATGCTGACCGAGACAGGACGGCGATTCCTTGCTCACACCGGGTCAGGAGCGGATGTCGTTTCGACCGAAACCGGTACCAGCTGAACCGGTGTCTCCGGCTCGACTCCCGCCCGGCATCCGCCCAGACTGGCGTCCGTCCACTCCGCCATCGCGATCCGGACCGGCGTTCGTCAGCGCCCGAGAGTGGCGACGTCCCGGGACGACGACGAGCAGGCCCAACAGGAGTAACCCGATCCCGCACGCGATCCGTCCGGCGATGTCCCATCGGCCGACGCCGTACGCCACCACGATCTCGGCTCGTCCGGCCGGGACCGCGACGGTCATCTGCCCGTCCGCGTCCCGTTCGATGTCCACCGCCTGACCATTGACCGTCGCCTCCCA
>CAXTHM010000032.1:16076-22835 GCA_964244115.1 uncultured Thermomicrobiales bacterium | reverse complement strand
CCGGCGGCCCCGTCCACGGTCGCCGTGATCCGCCCGTTGGCGACGGTCGATGCCAGTGTCGTCCCGCTCACGTCTCCGACGATCGGGACACTGTCGCGCACCCGGTAGACGGCGTAGCCAGGAGTGTCGTCCCGCTCCAGGCCGGCGTCCCGATCGGCCAGCGCCTCGAACGGCGATGTCAGGGCGACCACCGCGCCGATCCCGTGTCGAGCGAGCTGATCCGGATCGAGCGCGGTTCGCACGGCCGCCGACCCGATCGCCTGCCCGTCGTAGGTCAGGTCCGGAGAGCGGTGCCAGGTCTGCCAGAGCCAGAGCCAGTCGTTGTAGCGGAGCGGCCGATCGGTGACCGTCGGCGCCCACAGCGGCTGATGCCAGCTCAGGTCACTCCCGAGGATGAAGATGGCGGTGCCCGGGGCCGCGATCCGGTCGGCCTCCTCGACCGCCGCCAGCAGGTTGGCATACTGCGGGGTCGCTGTGGTCTGGACCGGGAACATGCTCCGCTGCTCCACGGCCAGCGAAGCCGGCTGGCGGATGACCGTGAAGACGGCCGCTACGACCGTCACCGCCAGCAGCCCGGCGCGGACCCGATCGCTTCGAGGCACGTATCGCTCGATCGCCCGCACGCCCGCCATGATGGCGCTGGCCGCCAGGTAGATCATCAGCAGACGCTGGAAGGGCATCAGTCGCGTCGCTTCGAGTTGAACGATCAGCCCGCCGTCGGGACCGAGCCCGCCACAGACGATCGTCGTGACGACGTAGGCGACCAGCGTCCAGGCGACGGCGCGAGTGGCCGGGCCGGGCCGGCCGATGACGGCGATCACGAAGCCCACGCCGGCCAGCGACAGGACGGGCCACGATACAGCCGCGATGGACGACCGCCAGTAAGCGTCCAACCCGTCGTAGAACTGGTACTGGATGAACTCGTAGAGGTGGCTGAAGCGCAGGGAACTCAGCCAGAGTGGGGTCGAGAGCAGCAACGCGGGGACCGCGACCACGGCGTATCGGACGATCAGGGGTCGAACCGAGTCCTTCGACGCGCCGCGCTCGATCAGCGCGCTGACCAGGACGCCCACGCCGACGCACCCCAGGGCGAGGACGGAGCGGGTGTTCGTCCCGATTGCGAACACGGCTAGAGCGACCGCGAGGACCAGCGTCAGCCGTGACGGTCGTAGAGTGAACGAGAGCAGCGCGGCGAGAAAGCCGAACGCGGCGACGTAGGCCGCCACGTTGGTAATCAGCCCCCACTGGACCGTCTCGGTGTATCCCCCACTCCACCACTCGCCTGGCACGGCGAGGTGGGCGACGAGCCCGAGCCCGGCAACGGGCAACGCGATCCGCTCGCTCCGTCCCAGGCCGGCGAAGGCCAGCACCGGGGCAAGGAAGACGGCGATGACGACCAGCTTGAACGCCGACGCCACCGGGACCGTGCCGAGCGCCACCGCCCAGACCCCGACCGTGAGCCATGGGACGCCGAGCGGGTAGAACTCGACCGGGTAGCCACCCTCGTGGCTGCCGACCCAGCGCAGGATCTGGCCATCCCGGAGGCTGTCGAGCAGGGTCTGGGCGCGGGAGACGTGGAAGGGATGGTCGACCGTCGCAAACGTGTTGGGAATCGTCGTCAGGGTGCCGTCCGCTGACGTGACCGTCGCGGTCAGGTCGAACGCGCCCAGGTGCCAGACGGACCAGGCCAGTAGGGCGACGATCCCGACCAGCCACGAGATGGACATGACTCCCGGTCTCGGGAATCGCCGACGAGCCGGTACTGTCGAGATGACTGAACGCTCGGCGACGACCAGCGCTGGCGATGACACTGACGAGTTCAGGCCAGACGACGGGGAAACGTTAGTCACCCGAGATCGTGTCCGATTCCTGACCGACGCCGAGACCGGCAGCCCACTCCCGACGCGACGGGACGAAGACCAGCGTGATGATCGATGCGAACGCCGCGAAGAACGCGACGGTGGAGATCAGGAGGATGATACGGGTGAGATCGATCGAGCCGAAGTCCGGCGCCTTGTCCCACATGGTCCGCCAGACATCCATGATGGTCTCCCTGCGGAATCGGCGAATCCCGTTGTAGGCGCCTTCATCGATCAATCGATTGAACGTCACATTTCGAGCCAGGACAGTACCGAACAGCAGATAGACGAGGCTCGCGACAACCACCGCACCGATCACGATCGTCCTGACCTGCTGACTCCAGAGCGACTCGACCGGTGCCAGGTGCGGGACCGAACCCGGGTCCGTCTTCGCCACCGCCGGAGCATCTGGATCGTGTGTTTCGATCGACGGTTCGGCTGATGCGCCCGGCTTCGAGGTGTCGCCGATCATGGTGCGGTGCTCAGCCCGTCCGGGGTCGTTCTGCATACCTAGAGCCAGTAGTACGGGATGACGTAGGCCGTCACCACGAACACATTGAGGACGACGAGCCCGGTGATCAGGACCGTGCTGGCTGCCGGGTGCCATCGGACCGGGACGAGTGACCGGAGCCCCAGCATGAGCAGGATCGCCAGCGCGTTGATGACCGGAAAGAAGTACCGCGCCTGAGTCAGGGCGAACTGGGTACCGAACTGGACCGTCGCGAGGTAACCGACCGCACAGGCGATGAGCATGATTGCGAGCGCCCAGAACTGCCAGCGCGCCAGGCGCCCCACCCGGTCACCGGGTGCGGACCGGTAGAGCGACCGGAAGCTGAACAAGAGAAAACCCCCGGCGGCGACGACCGTGGGGACGGCGATGATCTGCATCAGCGTGGGATCCAGTGGCAGCACTTTCCAGCCGAATTCCCCCCAGAGCTCCGAGAATCGGAGCTTCAGGAAACTGGTGCTGGTCAGGAGTTCGAAGAACGTTCCCTCGGGATGGTTCCACCGGCTCTGCAACTCAAGGACCTGGGGCAGCGCGGTGAGATTGCCATACGTGCGATACATATGGACGTACCAGGGTGCAGCCAGTACTACCGCCGGCGCGGCGATGATCAGGCCGGTTCGGATGAAGGACGGCAATGTCCCGCGGAACTGCCGGACATCACGGAACGAGAGCAGTGTCAGCAACGCGACGCCGATGATAGCCACAGCGGTAATCGAGGTGGACTTGGCGATGATCCCGAGGCCGAGGGCAAAGCCGATAAGCAGTGCGGTTCGGGCCGGGAACCGGTCTCGGATAGCTCGAACCACGAGATAGAGGATCCAGCTATAGATAGCGATCGCGAGGATGTCGTTGTTGACCATCGTCGCCTCATAGGAGACCTGGGTCTGGAGGGCGACGAGAGCGGGCACGGTTATGAGCATGAACGAATCGCGAGGGAAGATGAGGCGAGTCGTCAGGTATGCCAGCAGGATCACTACCAGACCGAGCGGGATCGCGGCCAATCTCAGCAGATAGAGCTGTGTTTCGACGCTGGCACCGGCCTGCTCGCTCAGCCAGTAGATCGGTGCCATCAACAGGTAATAAAGCGGAGGGTGGTTCGCGGCGTATTGGACACCCTCAGCTTGATTGACGTAGTTACCACTGGAATCGCGGCCGAAGTTGGTGGCGAAGATGGGCCCTCCGCGGTGAGCCAGGTCCTCCGGGTCACACCACCATTGAAGGGTGTACCGGCAGAATCGGTATAGCTCTCCCGGCAGAAGGTCGACATACGGATTGTCGTACCGGTTGACCGCATCAGCGCGGTGGGTCTGATTTTGGGCGACGATCGCAGGGTCCTGAAGCAGGGTCGGGACGCGGTGCTCATCGACGACGGTACGGATGTAGGAGTAATGCGCCACTTCGTCGTGGCCGGAGAACGGCGGGAACACGAAGACGAAGATCAGCGCCTTGGCGACGTAGAGCAGCACGAGAGCGGCCAGGAAGCGCTGATGGAGCGGGAACGCCATGATCCGCGTCCGGCTGATGGCCGACGCGGCTATCCGTGACGTTGCGGCTGCGGGTGGGTTGACGGTTGCGGGTCCAGCGATCTCGGCCATCTCACCCCGCCGATCCAGGTCTCGAAGACACCACAGGTTCCCATGGATCAGCCACGCTGGCAGCCAGGCCCCCGCCGGTCTCGATGACGTCATCCCACGGAGCGGGAGCAGGACGGCGCCATTGCCGCCCCACCGCCGTCATCCTACCCGATCGAGGCCGGAGTCGGTACCCGCTTGATCTCGTGGTATTCCTTGTCGGCGTTGACCTGATCGAGGTCGTGCTTCTCGCCGAGGATGTTCTTCGCCGCTAACAGCCCCGTTTCGATCGAGTGGTCGGTATTGTTGTAGCGGAACGTCCCGTACCGCCCGATGATCTGCAGGTTCTCGAACTGGCTGATGAAGTCCTTGACCTTGTCGACGTGCTGCTCATACCCGGAGAGGTAGCTCGGGTAGGCGCGCGGCGCCCGGATCGTGAAGCCGCCGATGACCTCGTCCGGCTTGACCATATGCATGTCCTGGTCGAGGTACTTGATCGTCCGCTCGACGAGCTCCTCCTCGGTCATGCCCCAGATCTGGTCGCCGAAGGAGCAGAAGTACTCGACCACGAGCGACGTGTACTCGTCGCTCGGCACCATCGCCGGGCTCCAGTTCTTCGGCTCATGCCAGCGACCGAACATGATGTTCTTGTCGTGGACGTAGAGCCAGGTGTCGTGCGTCACCTGCGGCTTCCGGATCATCAGATTGACGGTGATCACGTTCCGGTACGTGAGCGACTTGGAGGCCTCGATCACGTCGGGCGGCGCGACCGGGTCGATGATCTGCGCGAGTAGGGTCAGGGGGATCGACGAGATGAACTGATCGGCCTCGATCGTCTGCGGGCCGTTCTCGGTCGAGACGGTCATGTGGGTGATCCGGTTGCCCTCGCGGTGAACCTTCTCGACCCCGGTGTTGAGGCGGATGTCGTTGCCCCAGGCGGTGATCTTGTCGGCCATCCGCTCCGAGAACCGGCCGAAGCCGTCCCGCGGGTACATGAACTCGTCAATCAGCGAGACGACCGTACCCTTGGTCGGGATCAGCGCGTCCTTGACCGCGGTCATGATCGACATGCCCTTGGTCCGCTGCGTCACCCAGTCGGCGCTCATCTCGGCCGGGTCGACGCCCCAGACCTTGGTGGAGTAACGCTCGAAGAACTGCTTGTAGAGCATCGGCCCGTACTGGAGGACGTAGCCGTCCTTCATCGAGTTGACCTCGGCCGGCTTGATCTTGTTGCGGACCTGGGTGATGCCGTAATCCGCCATCGCCCGGGCGGCGAAGACCGGCCCCATCTCCTTGAGCGCGTTGCCGACCTTGAGCGGATAGTCGACGTAGTGGCCATCGAAGTAGATCCGGCTGATCCGGTTGACCCAGAGCAGTTCCTCGGCGATGACTTCCTTGAAGAGGTCGTTGAGTTCCTCGCTCTTCGTAAACCAGCGGTGCCCGCCGATGTCGAACTTGAACTGGCCGACCTCGGTCTCCTTGTGGATCGTCCGGGCCAGGCCGCCGACGAAGGGCGCTCGCTCGACCACCGTCACCGGCACGCCGGCCTTGCTCAGGACGTACGCCGAGCAGAGACCACCCGGGCCCGCGCCCATGATCACGGTCGTCGGGCCGGCCTTGGGTGTTCCGGTCAGGCCGTTCGCGGCTCCGTCGTGGTCGGCCGGATCGGAGCCATTGGCATGCTGGCCATTCTGCATCTGGAAGGGTCCCTTTCACGGCCGGTCCGCCGTAGGCTCTCGTCGAAGGTTGTGGGCGGGATGATCCGAGGTGACCCGTGCGGGTCGGCCAGCCCGAAGGACATGCCGTTCTCGCGATGAGGGTCACGGAGGTGCCGCGGAACGATGACAAACGAACCGTGCCGGGCGCAAGGAGTCCGGAGTTAACGCCACATCAGGCGGCGCGATTGTACACCACGCGACGGTCGCCACGGACGAACGGTCCATACCCTGTCCGATAGTCCGGCTCAGCGATCGTTCGGCGAACGAACCGAGCCGATCGCCGACCGGCCGTTCCCGCGCAGGCTCGCCGCCATGATGGTCGCTACCAGCGCTACCCCCCCGACGAGCGTCGAAGCCATCAGAAGGACGAGGACGAGTCGGTCGGCGCCGAGGCCCAGCCCGATCGGATAGCCATCGTCTGCGGCCCGCAGCACGTCGATCGCCTGGACCGTCGAGAACGACTGGATGCCCCAGAGCGTGACGACATCATCGGCGTTCCGGGGCCCGCGTTCGATTGAGAGGTAGTACGTCTCGCCGGCCGAATCGGCGATCCGGTCGAAGCTAACCGATGTGTAGGTGTCGGCGAAGGCCGACCGCGACGCCGTGATCCGGTCTCGCGGCACCGAGAAGTCGACGCGACGAACGACGTCGGGTCGGTCGATCGACTGGAGGGTGAGGACGAAGTCGTACCGGTCGTCGGGTACGTGGTCCCCGTAGGCACGCAGGTCGAGCTCGACCCGGTCGAAGTCGCCGTAGTTGGGCCGGATCTCTCCGCCCATGACGGCGATGCCGCGGGCGAAATCGACCGTCTGCACCGAGCCGAAGGGAGCCGCATGGCGGACGCTGACCGGCAGCACCAGTACCACCATGATCGTCACGGCGGCGATCGTCAGACCGAGGAGCAGCGAGAGCGCCGTTCGCGCCGGCATCATGGCGACACGGCCGGGACGATGAGCTGACCGCCTCCCGGACCGACGTAGTACGGGACCACGAAACGCACGGCGACGATCAGATTCAGGGCGAGCAGAGCGACCGTCAGGACGACCGGGATCAGCCACCGCGCCCGGGCCTTCGCCCTGCTGGCGGCGGCCTGCCTGCCGCGG
>CAXTHM010000032.1:1107-16066 GCA_964244115.1 uncultured Thermomicrobiales bacterium | reverse complement strand
TCAGCCCCCGCGACCGGGCCGGCACCCACGCTCCGAACCCGAGGATCGTCAGCAACCCGAACCCGAACATCGCCGGGAACGCGAAGCGGGACTGGGTGAACTGGAGCGTGCCGACGTAGAGGACGGCGAAGACCATGAGGGCGATGGCCAGCACCGTCAGGCCCAGGCACCGGGCCTGATACGGGTCGAAGACCGGCTCCAGCGACCGTGAACGGATCGAGAGGAGCTGCCGGACCCCGAGCGCCACGGCGCCCAGTGCCACGATCCCCCAGACGAGGTAGACGGTCAGGCTTGTGGCGTTGTCCCACGGGATCTCCCGCCAGCCGTAGTTGGTCCAGAAGTCGTCCAGGCGCCCTCGCCAGAACATCGGAGACGACATCATCTCCCGGTACGTGCTGGCGGAGAGGGCGTAGTCGCTGACCTCCCGCAGCCGGGCCGAGCCGGTCGGATCGCCGTAGAGATCGAGATTGCGAACGAACCACGGTAGGATCGCGACGATCGGCAGAACGAGCATCGATCCGGCTCGGATAGCGATCAGGCGCACGATCGACGGCAGCGCGGATCGTCGCTCGGGAAGCTGCCTGAACTCATCCAGCGCCGCCATGAGCAATCCCGCCCCGAACACCGGCAGGATGAGACCGAAGCTCACCTTCGTCCAGAGACCGGCCGCCGAGACGAGACCGATCGCGAGAGCAAGCCACCATGAGAACCCCGCCCGGACCCCACGGAAGGTGAGATAGCAGCCCAGGGTCGCGAGCAGGATGACCAGGATGTCGTGGTTGACGATCGCCGCCTCGAACGAGAACTGGGGCTGAAGCGCCACGAAGACCGGTACGCCGATCCGGACGCTGGCGTCATTGGGGAAGAGCTGCCGCGCGATCAGGTAGCTGAGCCAGACGACGATCGCCCCGAGCACCACCGAGACGAGGCGCTCCTCGTAGAGCGTCGTCAGCGTCCCACCGGGCAGCACGTCGCTGAGTGCGGCCAGCCCGAGGTGATAGAGCGGCGGCTGGATGACCTCGCTGTTGAGCGGGTAATCGGCGACGTAGTGAGCGTACGGCTCGGTTGATGGCGGGAGCTCGACCTCGCCGACCACACCGAGCCCGAAGCCGGAGGCCAGCCGCTGGGCGTACCAGAAGTGGTCGACTTCATCGTGGCCGCTGAACGGGCCGAACAGGAAGACGAACAGGACCTGCTTGGCGGCGAAGAACACGAGCAGTGTCGGCAACCAGACTCGGTCGGCGGCGAGGACCAGAGGACCAGCCTGCGTCCGCGTCGAAATTGCCTCACATCGCTGTCTCGACGTCAGCAAGCGCCACCGGCCCCGAGGCCGCGACCGGTTAGGGGGCGCCGTGGGGTCGGAATCAAGGATCCCGGAGCGATCCGACGTCATCTCTGGTCAGGATCGCCAGGTAAGGAGGCTGTTTCCGGTGAAGTTCCAAACCGCCGCGACACCCGCCCCGATCAGACCAGCGATCTGGAGGTAGATCCCTGTCTCTGATGGGAATATCGGTAGCGCAAGTTTGGCGACTCCGAAGGCGATCAGGAGACCGACGGTGTTTATGGGCACGTACATTCCGAGTCGGCTCAAGATCGAACCACGACCGCGATCATGCCACGTCCATTTCTCGTTGAGCAGAAACGTCACCGCCATCGAGAGAGCGATCGCCGTGATCAGGCTCGGATCAGGCGTCCAGTTCGCTATATTATGTAACGCAAAAAGAAGAATCTGCTGGGCTGCCAGCCCAACAGCGCCCACGATGAGAAACTTCCGGAACGACTGCGCGAGGTTGAGCATCCGGACGGCTGGCTCAGGCCACGATCGCGTTGAGATCATCAGGGCTCCCCGCCTGCCGTTCGCTCGGCAGCCTTGTCAGGTTCGCTGCAATGGAGCACGACACCACCGCGACGCTGCCCGTGGCCCGAGCGAACTCACGATACCACGGGGCTTTTCTCGCGTCACGGTGTCCGTTCTCTGGGTGGGTAACCGGAAATGAATCCGTTGATTACCGGGTCAGTCCAATAAGATCGGGCTCGACCGCCAGGGCGGGTCCCGAATCAGCCGTCGGGCCAACTCCGGGCAGCGACCGAATCGCACCGGGTTCCGGGGTCGAGCCCTTGTCCGCAGACGCTTCCGGCGTGCCACTGGGCGTGCCGGTAAGATCGTCCACCGCGGCGTCGACCTGGGCGTCATCGGCGGCGACAAGTTCCTGTTCGTCGATCTCCGGGTCA
Organism: uncultured Thermomicrobiales bacterium; assembly: GCA_964244115.1. GTDB lineage: Bacteria > Chloroflexota > Chloroflexia > Thermomicrobiales > UBA6265 > CADCWK01. The sequence continues at coordinate 13,834 of CAXTHM010000032.1, read as the reverse complement.
TCGCCGGGGATCAGCGGGAGCGTCCCGTAGGAGAGCAGCACCTCGTCGTCCGGGACGAGACCTTTCTTCCAGACCACGTTCCCGTCCGGTGTCTCCCAGAGCCCGTAACCCAGGACGAGGAGCGAATCGTCGTCCAGCTGCTGCGGATAGAGGATCGTGCCGGTCCCGAACGTCGTCTGGCCGATCACCTCGGCCCGGCCGGTCTCGCTCAGCGCGGAGGCGACGATCTCCGAGGCCGACGCCGAGAACCGGTTCACCAGCACGACCATCGGGATGTCGAGCGCCAGTCCGCCGCCATCGGTCACGTACTCCTCCGAGGAGCCGTCGGCGTACCGCTCGCGGAAGATGACCGTGTCCTCCGGCAGGAACTGACTCGCGATCTGCCGGGCCTCCTCGACGATGCCGCCGCCGTTGTCCCGCAGGTCGAAGGCGATGCTGGTAGCCCCGGCGTCGAGGCTCTCCTGGATCGCCGCCCTGAGCGCATCGGCGCTGCCATCCGAGAACGACGACAGCCGGATCAGCGCGACATCGTCCGGGAGCATCGTCCACGAGACGGGATCGATGGTGATCTCGCGCTGGACCAGATCGAAGGAGAGCGTCTCCTCGGTGGTCGGCCGATAGACCTCCATCTGGAGCGCGTGCCCCGCAACGCCATCGAGGTACGGGTCGAGGGCGTCGAGTTCGAGGCCCGTGACGTCATCCCCGTTCAGCCGGAGCAACACGTCGCCCCGTTGGATGCCGGCCTCCTGGGCGGGGCCGCCGTCGATCACGCCCGAGAAGAAGATATTCGTGCCAGTCGACTGGATCTGGACCCCGATCCCGATCAACTGGCCCTGGGTCGATTCGATGAAGTCGATGGCCTGCGTCGGGTTCAGGAACCGTGAGTGGCCGGTGTCGCCCAGCCCGTCGACGAGCCCGGAGCTCGCTCCCCAGAACAGGTCGTCAGGATCGACATTCGCGAAGTCGACGTACTGCGAACTGACGAGGTCCCAGGTGTCCTCCAGCGTCTGGTAGCCGTCCTGATCGGCGAACGCTTCCTCGGACTGGGAGGCGCCGCCGGTCGAGACCGACGGTGAACGACCGGCGACGACCCCGGCGCTGAAGACGGTGACGAGCGCGAGGACGAGCGCGAACCGGCTGATCCAGTGGAAACGGCGGGCGGGATGATCGCCGGACGGGTGCCGGTCGCGGTTGGGCATCGGGACTGCTCCTGTGGCGTCGGGACGACGAGGTGGTCTGGCTAACGATACTTGGTCGCGCATCGCCAGACGGCGTCGCGTTCCGTCAGGGATGCACAATGCTTGTGTCAGCGACACCGATGACCTCTCGGTCGGCCACCAGACACCCGTGACGAGGAGTGATCCCACCATGAATTCGATGTCGCACCTGACCGTGACCTTCATCGTCGAGGGTCAGGAGTTCACCGGGACGGCCGGTGCCAACGAGATCATCCATGAAGTCTTCCCGCGAACGCTTCCCGCCGACCTGACGGTGGGACGCCGCGTCACCTTCCGCACGGAGTCCGGCGTTGAACTGTTCGCGGACAACTTCGTCCGTGATCTGGCGCGCGGGTCGAACGAGGTTCGCATCGTGACCAGCTCGGAAGCGATCCCGGCCTCGACCGGGACCTGGCGGAACATCGGGATCGACCACCTGGCCATCACCGTCGCGGATCGGCCGGCCGCGCGGGACTTCTTCCGGGACGTCCTCCAGCTCGAGGTGATGCGCGACGACGCCCATCTCACCGTCCTGGCAACGGGGCTGTCCGGTCTGTTCCTGTTCGACGCCGGCGTCGATGCGCCGATGTCGGACCCGATCCCCTCCCGGTTCCATCACCTCGGCTTCGTCGTCGACGATCTCACCGCGGCGACTGCGCACCTGCGACGGCATCAGGACCGGTTCGAGAGCGATTTCGCCCTGCTGGAGCGGGACGAGCGCTGGTCCCTCTACTGCCACTACCGTAACGGTGACGTGCGGTTCATGATCCAGCTCTCGGAGATCAAGGCCGCGGAGCGCGGCCTGACCGACGGCGAGACCGTCCAGACGCTGCTCTACGACTACGCCCGGCGACCATACGGGCTCGTCTTCCCCACCGCCGGAGCGGGAGCGCCCTAACGGCGAACGGCGACCGGATCGACCGACGAGGCGGGAGGTCCGTCCTCCTGTCCCATCGACGATCCGGTCGGCGTTCGCGGCGAGTTGGACCTGATCAGACCGCGGCGGGGACGGCGGAGTGGACGGCGGTTCGCCAGTGCTCGTAGCGCGGCTCCCGTCCACGCAGGACATCGTGGAACAATGTCTCGAGTCGCGTCGTGATCGGCCCCATGACGCCCTCGCCGACCTGGTAGTGATCGACGGAAACGATCGGGGTGATCTCGGCGGCGGTCCCGCAACTGAAGATCTCGTCGGCGATGTACAGCTCGGTCCGGTCGATCTCACGCTCGATCACCTCGAGGCCAAGCTCCTCGCGCGCCAGCCGGAGCAGCGCGTCGCGGGTGATGCTCTCGAGGATGCTCTGGCGGGGGTCCGGCGTGATGAGCTGGCCGTTGCGCACGATCATCACGCAGGCGCCGGGGAGCTCACTGACGAAGCGGCGGTCGTTGAGCATGATCGCGGTGTCATAGCCGTCGAGCTTGGCCTCCATCGTCGCCAACTGACCGTTCCGGTAATTGGAGAAGTTCTTGGCTCGCGGCGGCATGACGTTGTCGCTGATCCGGGTCCACGAGCTCACGCAGGCGGTCTGCGACATCCCGCTGAGCAGGTGCGACGACATCGAGTGGGTGTTGATCAGGACCTCGGCATCCTGCTCGACCTGGTGCCCGAGCCGGCCGGAGGTAGCGGACAGGTAGACCATCGGCCGGATGTACGTGTCCGTCCGGCTCTCGTTCGCGCGGAGGAGCTCCAAGATCGCGTCCTTGAGCTCGGTCGCGCTGTACCGGAGGTCCAGGCGGACGAGCCGGCAGGACGAGACCAGGCGCTCGAGATGCTCGTCCAGCCGGAAGACGTAGAGCTGCTCGGATCGCTCGTCCCAGTACCCACGGATCCCCTCGAAGACGGCGCCGACGGTCGACCAGCCGAGATCGGTCACATGGACGGTGGCGTCTTCCCAGGGGGTCATCTGGCCGCGCCACCAGACGTAGGACGGGTGCGTCGAAGAAGCCATGTCTGGAATCCCTTTCGAGTAATGAACCGGCTGATCCTGCCAGTCTACCGCGACGGACGACCGCTCGAACCATGCCAGCCGCCGATCGGCTCCCCATCGGGCAGCCCGATCGCGGTAACGGATCGAACTCGGCGTGCCCTCGAAGGTCAGCACCGCTGGCGATCGCCGTCGATTATGTCGATCTGACGGGTCGAATGTAAACGTTCATCCGTTTTCGGGGGATGCGAGAGTTCGCGTGGTAGGCTTTCTCGTCTTGCGACGGTATCGCCGTTTCCCCCGCGGTTCGGCCTGAAGTCCGTCGCACCCTGCATGCGCTAATGGTCTTGCCCTAGCGGACTCGGTTGTCACGATCCGGTGTGGTCTCTGGAGACCGTCCATGGATATCCGGTCCAATTACCACGCCCAGATCCGCGAACTCCGTGATGACGTCGTCGCCATGGCCAGCATGGTCGACAAGGCGATCGCGCGGGCGACCGACGCCATGCGGTCGCAGAATGTCGCGCTCGCCCGGAACGTGATCGAGTCCGACCAGGCTATCAACGATTACCGCTGGTCCACGGAGGAGCGTGCGCTCCGGGCCATCGCCCTGCAACAGCCGATGGCGCGCGATCTCCGGGTCATCTCCGCCGTGATCAGCATCGTCACCGACCTCGAGCGCATGGCTGATCACGCCGTCAGCATTGCCAAGATGGTCGTCGAGACGTCCGACGAGCCGCTGCTCAAGCCGCTGATCGTCCTGCCGGAGATGAGCGACCTGACCCGCGTCATGCTGGCCGACAGCGTGACGGCCTTCATCCACAGCGACATCGACCGCGCCCGGAATATCATCGGCCGGGACCGGCTCGTCGACGATGCCTATCAGACGGTCTACCGCGAGCTGCTCGTCTTCATGCTCTCCGACGCCGCCACGATCAACCGGGCGACGAGGTTGCTCTGGGCGGCGCACGATTTCGAGCGCGTCGGCGATCGCGTCAAGAACATCTGCGAGCGGGTGATCTTCTCGGTCACGGGCGATGTCAGCGATCTCTCGGTCGCGACCGTCGATTAGTCGCTCGCCGGGTCTCGAGGCCCGCGTGACTGAGAGATCGAAGCATCGGCCCACGGCTCGTCGGGGTGCGCCGTCCGCCACGCGGCGACCACCGCCATCAGGCGGAGCGCAACGTCCTCCAGCTCCATCGGCGGTTCGAGGAACGCATCGACGTCGATCCCGCTGAACGCGACAGGTCCCGACGGATCGCGGTCCGGGAGGACGACGACGACCGGCACATCCGTCAGTGGGTCCGCGCCCCGGTCGCTCCGACCCCGGAGCCGGCGAATGATCTCGGCCGCGGGCAGGCCACGGATCGCGGCATCGATCAGGATCAGGTCGAAGCGCCGCATCCGGAAGACGTCGATCACCTGGATCCCGCTCGCGATCGCGCTGGTCCAGAACCCCGCCATCAGCAGCCCCTGGACGAAGAACTCCCGCAGGTCCGCATCGTCGGAAATCACGACGACATGGGGTCGTCGTGTGACCCGCTCCCAGGCGGCCGTGCGATCGGACGGTCCGCCGCTCACCGGGACATGGTGCTCAGGTAGAGGCTGTTGAAGAGCAGGCGGTAGGTGCCGCGGGCCTGGGCGCGGTACTGCGGCCGGAACCCGAAGAGGATGACCCGCCCCTTGCCGAACCGGGCCTCGACGAGGGCGGCGCGGCCGGCGATCCGGTCCGCGCCATGCATCCAGCCCGAGAGCAACTGGTCGGACAGCGCGTGCTGGGCGACGACCGCCGGGCGGGCGCCGTTCGACAGGCGGACCTCGAAGGCCGGCGACGAGACGAACATCGCCGCGATCTCCCGCTCCATGCCCCAGGCGATCGGGTGCTCCGGGTCCAGCAGCAGACGGACGAGCGAACCGGGCGAGAAGAACTCCTGCTGGGTGGCCGTCTCGAGCACGTTCCGGACCGGCAGGTACAGGGAGCTGATCGCCCAGGCACTGGCGCTGTCGAGGACGATCAGGGTCCCGCCCTCGTCCACGAACCGGCGGAGATGGTAGGCGCCGAGGTCGCCGAGTCCGCCGGCGAACTCCGCAGGGTACTGCGCAGGTTCGTTCCCCTCACTGATGGCCCGCGCGCTCTCCTGGGGCAGGATGATCACGTCGAACCGATCGCGCAGGCCTCCCTGGCGTACGTCACGGTTACGGACGATCGCGGGATCGAACCCGTACTGACCGAGGATGAGCTCGGTCCAGCCGCTGTCCGTTGCCTGTGCCCGCCAGGATCGATAGAGGCCGACGCGAGGAGCGGCGATGGGCGCCAGGCTCGACGGGTCGATTCGCCCCTCGACCCGATCCACGGCGACGCGATGCCGCCGGGCGAGTCCATCGACCGCTGTCGCCGGCAGACCGTCGATCACGAACGTTCCCGCCTCTGGGAGACCGTCGCGAGGACCATCGACCCGGCTGACGCTCGCGCCGGCGGTGAGGGCCGCGTTGACGAGGCGAACGGCGGCGTTGGTTCGGGGCGACACGACGAAGGCCCCGTCGGTGCCCGTTTCGCCACCCAGTCCTCCCGGCACGCGGACATCGTCGACGGGCTCGCCGATGATCTCGAAGCGGTCGGCGACCTCGATCGCTCGGACGCCGAGCTGAAGGGGAAGGGTATGGGCCGTGTTGTCATAGGGCGGTCGCGTCGGCCCGCCGGGGAAGAGGCGAAGATCCGGATACCGCTGGGTTTCGAGCAGCGTCCGGGCGAAGCCGCCGAACGGCTGGGCCAGCGGCACGACGAGCGTCCCGGCCGGATACGCGATCTCTCCCGCCACCGTCGGCCTGTCGGTCTCCAGCACCTCGACCGACCCGAGCCGGAGCGTCTCTACGAGATCCGCGACGGTGTCCGGGTCGCGCTGGGTGTCTGGTGCCGGGATCAGGTAGGCGAACGGCCGGTCCCGCTCCAGGCTGCGCGACTGCACGGCGGCGAAGTTCCGTACCCAGCGCTCGCGGAACCGGGCAGCATGGTCGAGGACCGCCCAGACACTGACGAGGTTGTAGTCGACGATCATGCGGAGGGTCCATTGGCCGCCCGGCCAGGGGGCGGGATGGTTCTGGAGGGGGACGAGGGGATCGAACCCCCGTGCCTCCCTGAGCTGCCCGGGCGTGATCGTCACCGGCGTGGCGATCCTGGCGCTGGCCGCCTCGGACAGGATCCGGACGCCGCCGTGATAGAACTGGTACGACCGGGAGGGCGAGAACGCGTCGAAGATGATCCCGGTCGCGACGCCGGTCTTGCCCGCCGCCGTCAGTTCCAGCGCCATGCTGGTGCCGAGATCATTGACGGCCGCTTGCAGGATCGGGTCGACGTTCTGGTCGTAGGGGTCGATGAACGGCGGGACGACGTAGCGTGGCCCGTCGCTCTGCATCTGGTGCAGGTCGAAGACGATCTGGGGTCGCCAGACGTTATGCAGCTTCTGGACGACGAGCCGGTTCTCGACGAGGACCTGCATGAACCAGTCCCGGTTGTTGTCGTGGCCGGCGTAGCGGTGATACATCCCCGGCGGGCTGGTCCCCTCGTGGTCGGTACCGAGGGTCCGCTCGTACCAGTCGGCGACCATCTCCAGGCCGGACGGGTTCAGCGACGGGACCAGTAGGAGCACGACCTCGTCGAGGACCCGGAGGACATCCGGGTCGTCGCTGGTGGCGAGCCGGTAGACCAGCTCCGGCGTCATCTGGGTGCCGCCGACCTCGGTCCCGTGGATCGAGCAGGTTATCAGCACGATCGCCCGGCCGTCCCGGGTCAGCCGGTCGCGGTCGACCGGATCGAGGCCGCGCTGATCGGCGAGGCGACGCTGGGTGTCCTGCCACTCGCCGAGCCGCTCGAGATTCGCCGGCGAGGAGATCGTCAGGCAGACCAGTGGCTGCCCATCGGAATCGTCGCCGAGGGTGTCGAACCGCACCCGGTCGCTGGCGGCCGCGATATCGGCGAAGTACCGCAGCAGTGCCGGCCACCGGACGAGCCGCCGGGCGGCCCCCATCTCATGCCCGAAGGCGACCTCCGGGGATCGATGAAGGGTTTGCCCGGCGGTCGATCCCGCCTCCCGGTCACCCATCGTGCCTCCGCTCTCCACCATTCAGCCCCCGTACAGGGCGACAGTCTACCAACCGAGGGACCCGTCCCGGAGCCGGCCCGTCGACTCGGCATTGAGCTACCAGCGGCTATCATGTCCGCCGCTCAGGGATCTGCCGACACGACGGAGACGACCAGCATGACCGATCACCATCCGGACGGCAGCGACCAGGCGCACGACGCGCCACGGACCAGACTGGACGAGTTCGAGGACTATCGTGGCCGGATGAACGAACGGATCGGCGGGCTCGATCACCTCGGCATAAGACGCTTCTTCGCGCTCGACAGCGCCGCCTACCGCGACGGCGCGTTGCCGTCCGCGACCAAGGAGTTGCTCGGGCTGGTCGCCTCGGCCGTCCTGCGCTGTAACGATTGCATCGACTACCACCTCGGCCAGTGCGTCGAGGCCGGCTTCAGCGACGACGAGATCGTCGATGCCCTGAACGTGGGGCTCGTCGTCGGTGGCAGCATCGTCATCCCCCACTTCCGCCACGCGATCGAGACGATCGACCTGCTGCGTGACCGCCAGCGGCGGGCATCGGCCGGAGACGGAAGCCCGGTCACGGAGTGAGGCGGACCGAGATCGCCGACCCCGACGTCCGGGCGCTGGTGGACCGGTACCTCCGGATCCTCGATCTTCCCGGGGACGACCTCTGGGTCACCGACGACCGGGCGACCTTCGCGGACTGGCTGGGACGACGGATTCCCGCCCACTACGGTGGTGCGTACTGCTTCGTCGGCCAGCACCGGGCGCACGCGGTCCTGATCAACGTCGCCCGGATCGACCTCGCCGCACCGCGGGCCCTCGAGATCGTCGTCTGCGAGGAACTCGTGCACATGCGCGACTTCATCGACGGCGACCGGCGCCGCCACTCCCACCACGGCTACGACCGGATCGCGCATCGGGTGGCTGCCCTGACCGGGGCGTCGCTCGACGAGATCCGGACCTGTCTCCGGCCGACGGTTCGCCGAACCCCCCGGTACCTCTACCGATGCCCTGCCTGCGGCGCCAGCGTCCGCCGGCGGGTCCGTGGGACATGGTCCTGCGGTCGCTGCTCACCGCGGTTCCGGGCGGAATTCGTCCTCCGGCTCGTCGAGGACGAGCAGGCAACCAGTCGACCGGCGCCCTGCGTCGATGATCGAACGGACGGGCTGTCCCGGCCGCCGATCGTCTGAGACGACCACGGTCAGGAGTTGGCAACCGCTCCGATTGCGGATAACATGACCGTCCTCATCCGTGCCGAGGGTCCGCGAGACCCGTTCACCGGAGCGCCGAATGCGAACGCTCAGCCTGAATCTCGATCTGTCCGATGCCGAGATTCTCCGGGACGCCGTCGAGCATCAGCTCCGGCAGTCCGCTGAGTGCGAGGAGCTCCGACTGGTCGACGACCGCATGGAATCGCTGCGGGCGACCCTGAATGAACTCACCCAGATGATCGACCGGCCCCGGCCCCGCCAACGGGTCACCCTGACGTCTTCGCCACGGGCCGACCTGAGGGTCCTCCGCCGGGTTACCTAGGACGCTCGCCGACTCCTGGCGCCTATCGCTGCTGTCTGGTCGGGAGGCGATCGCTGGCGGGGACGGAGGCGAAGATACGCTGGTGGCGCTCGGCGATCGCCCGAGCCTCACTCCTCGTCCGGCGTCCCAGCGCCGCGGCACTCAGGACCGAGGACCACGGGACCGAGGGGACCAGACTGAGCGTCCCGGCATAGGACTGGTCGAGCAGATAGGCCAGGCTCCGACGGGATGACCGGCTCCGGCTCCCGACCGCCACGTCGCCACCGGATGCCGCGAGCCTGACCAGCCGCAGACGGGGCAGGATGCGCTGGATGGCCGCCTCGGCCTCCCACCGTGGGTCGATCGGCCCACAGAGATCGAGCGCCACGTCGAAGTCCCACTCCTCGGCCGTCCGCCGAAGCGAGGCCATCGTCGCGAGGTGGGCCCGATTCCCTTCGAGATCCCGCGGCCGCAGCACGAGCGTCACGCGGGTCCGCGGGCCGACCCCATCCTGGAGCCGCAACAGCAGCGGCCGCTTGTCGCGGTCGCCGATCGGCCGCAGGGCCGGTTCCCGCTCGACGAGAAGCTGACGGACGTCGAGGCGATCGGCGAGCCCGAGCCAGTCGTCGACGAGACGGTCCGCCCGTGCCCCGGTCGTTCGCAAACTCCGAGTGCCCGGAAGCCAGAGACTCGGGATCGGGGCGTCCGGGACCGCCTGGACGCGCCCTCCTTTCCCGAACCCGAGCAAGATCACGTTCGGGCGGGTCGCGAGATCGAGGTCGAGGCCATCCATGCCAGCTTCACGGGCTGCGACGGCCAGCGCCTGAAGGGGGAGCCAGCGGTTGACACGGCTGGAGAGGACCAAGGACGGGATCAGCGGCCATTGGGACATGAGGAAGACCTGTCCAGCGGGCAACCGGCCCACGGTCTGTTGCGGAACGTACCGGGTCGGGAGGGGCGCCAGTGCCACCAGGAGAGGAGGGTGCGTTGACCTCACAAGTCTAGCACCGTGATCGGCCCTGATCCCGGGATCACCGGTGGACTGCCGTCTCCGTTGGCACGTCTTGATCGGCGACCGCCTCCCGGATCGCCTGCTCGACCGCCAGTTCGGTCGCGACCGAGAGGAGCAGGATCTGGGTGGGGTCCGTCGGCCCTTCCCAGAGCGCCGAGACGAAGACCGTGTCGCCGTCGAAGACCGTGTGGCAGGGCACGATCATCCGGGCCAGACCGTCGTGGGCGGCGATCGCGCAGCGGGCCAGCGCGACCGCATCGGCGACGGCATCGATGACCACGGCCCCGATGGTCGTGTTCTCGTGCAGCCCGACCGAGGACTGCCCCAGGTTCGCATGGGCCAGCAACGCCGGACGGGGGTCGGTCCCATCGACGACGCCCGCCGAATTGACGGCGATGATCGCTGTCACGCTCCCGAGACCGACCGGGACGGTCGCGATCCCGATCCCGCCCAGCCCCGGCGCCCCGGCGATCTTCCCGACCGTGGCGCCGGTTCCCGCCCCGACCGGGCCGCGCTCGGCGACCTCGACCGGGACCGCCGCTGACAGCGCGGCTCGCCCGGCCTCGGCACCGGGCCAGACCGGGGAGCCGTTGGCGAGATCGAAGAGCACGGCCGCCGGGACGATCGGGACCGGGCCGGCGGCCGTCCGGAACCCACGCCCCCGCTCACGCAGACCCTGCATGACCCCATCGGCGGCCGCCAGCCCGAACGCACTCCCCCCGGTCAGCAAGATGGCATCGGCTCGGCGGACCAGGTTGGCCGGTGCGAGCACATCCGTCTCGCGGGTACCGGGCGCGCCTCCCCTGGCGTCGACCGCGGTCAGGACGGATTCCGGGAAGACGATCACCGTGCAGCCCGTCCGGTGTTGGCGGTCGCTCCAGTGGCCGATCCGGACCGATTCGAGGGTCGCGTGCGTCTCGGCTTCGGTCATGACGAAGATCTCCGGGATGGGGCCTCGCGTCGCCGCCAGGGAGGGCGATCGCTCGTCAATCGGGAGCCGACCCGGAGACCGGGTTCGCTCGCGCGTAGTCGCAGTCCGACCGGACCGGGCAGGTCGAGCACCGCGGTCGCTGCGCCAGGCAGATCGTCTGGCCGTGTCTGATCAGGTTGAGATGCGCAGTCAGGATCCGGTCGCGATCCGGACCGAGCAACGCCTCCAGCAACGGTTCCGTCGCCTCGGCGCTCGTCTTCGGCGGGACCAGACCGATCCGCCCGCTCACCCGGTGGACGTGCGTATCGACCGGCATCGCCGGTCTCCCGAGACTGAACAGGAGGACGCAGGCCGCCGTCTTCGGGCCGACACCGTGGAGCGACGTCAGATCCGCCTTCGCCTCCTCGACCGACATGTCCTCGATGTGATCGAGTGACAGCCGACCGTGCCGGTCGGAAATCGAGCGCAGGATCGCCTGGATGCGCGGCCCCTTGATCCTGGCGAGCCCGCCGGAACGGATCGCGTCGATGATGTCCTCTTCCGGCGCGTCGCGGACCGCCTCCCAGGTCGGGAAACGCTCCCGGAGCGACCGGGATGAGCGGGCCGTGTTGACGTTCGAGGTGTTCTGGGACAGGACCGTCCCGATCAGTTCGTCGAGCGGCGTCCCCTTCGTGTGCCACCGATGATCGCCGTACGTCTCGCGGAGGGCGTCGAACACCTTCGCCGCCTTGAGTCGAACGCCATCGGAAAGACCGTCCGCGTCCGACCGTCTGCCCGACCGACCAGCGGCCGGTTGCTTCGTGTTCGTCATGGCTCCTCGGGGATCGGGGGACATCAACGCCGCGGGACCAACGCGTCTCGCTCAATGGTGGATGATGCGGGCACGAATCGCACGGCCGCTGCCGTGCCCGAGCCACACGTCCGTCGGATCCGATGTGCCCGGCGGTGAAAGATTGAACGGACGACCGGCTTCGCCTATACTCTCCCGAGTTTTCGATGAGGTGACCCGTGAGGAATGCGACAGGTCCGGCTGGCGTGGTGTCCGCTGGCGAGACCCCCGGACAACCCAGCGCCCCGCCGTCCGGCGCCTCGCGGTCCTTCCGGGACCGACGGGCGTTTTTTTTGCCCGGCCGCTCGCTCACCCCATCTTCGCCCATCACACGCAAGGAGCGACCAGCGCGTGGCTGACGCCTCATGGCTGATCCGGCGAGGCCGGATCGTGGACCCAGACTCCGGCGCCGACTACGTTGCCGACCTTCGCATCACGAATGGCGTCATCAGCGAGATGGGTCAGCCCGACGAACGACTGACCGCCAGACGCGAGCAGGTCTTCGACGCGGAGGGGTTGATCGTGAGCCCCGGTCTGATCGACGCCCATGTCCACCTGCGCGTCCCTGGCCAGGGCCACAAGGAGACGATGGCGACCGGGACGGCGGCGGCGGCGGCGGGCGGCTTCACCGCGATCGCGACCATGCCGAACACGGTTCCCGCGATCGACCGCGTCGAGGTCGTCCGGGACCTCGTCGCCGAGGCCCGCGCGAACGGCATCGTCCGGGTCTACCCGATCGCGACCATCAGCCAGGGTCGCCGGGGCGAGGAGGCGGTCGATTTCGAGGGGCTCGCGATCGCAGGAGCGATCGGCTTCTCGGATGACGGCGACACGACCACCAGCAGCGGGGTCATGCGGGAGGCCCTGACCGCCTCGGCGGAAAACCGTCGCCCGATCATGGTGCACTGCGAGGACAAGGCGCTGGCCAGCGGGGCCATGCACGAGGGCGACATCTCCGTCCAGCTCGGATTGACGGGGATCCCGGCCGAGGCCGAGGAGATCGTCATTGCCCGGGACATCATGCTGGCCGGACTGACCGGGGGCTGGCTCCATGTCCTCCACGTTAGCACCGGTGCCGGGGCCGACCTCCTGCTGGCCGGGAAACGCTCCGGCGTGGACGTGACGGCCGAGGTGATGCCGCATCACCTGACGATGACCGACCGCTGGGTGGCGGGCGACGGCACCCTCCTGCACACCGACT
>CAXTHM010000032.1:0-1097 GCA_964244115.1 uncultured Thermomicrobiales bacterium | reverse complement strand
CCGACACCGGCGACCCGATCGGCGGGTCCCGCCGGGGCATCCTGGACGTCGTCCGGATCGCGGCCGGCGGCGGCGGGGCGGACGCGTCGGGCGTGTCGTTGGCTGGCGACGGCACCCTCCTTCACACGGACTACCCGCCGGGCCGGCGCGATGTCCCCGTGCCCGACGCCCTCGCCAAGGTCAACCCGCCGCTCCGAACCCCGGCCGACACCGCGTCGCTCCTGTCCCATCTCCTGCGGGGCACGTTCGACATCATCGCGACCGACCACGCGCCGCACGCCGCCGACGAGAAGGCCCGGCCCTTCGCCGAAGCGCCGATGGGGATGAGCGGGCTCGAGCAGGCGCTCCCGACGATGCTCGGCCTGGTCCGGGCCGGGCACCTCTCGATGTCCGACCTGATCCGGCGGATGAGCACTGCCCCAGCCGCGCTGTTCGGGATGACCGGCGGCTCGCTGATGCCCGGCAGCCCCGCCGACGTCACGGTCATCGACGCCAGTCGCGAGTGGACGGTCGGCCGCGATACCCTTCAGACCAGGAGTCTCAACACGCCGATGCTGGGGATGACCGTCCGCGGTCGCGCCGTCCTCACGCTCGTCGACGGCATCGAGCGTCACCGCCTGTGACCGATCGGGCCGATCCCATCGCGTCGAACATCATGGCGGCCCAACGTCACCGGGAGAAGAAGCAGGCATGACGTACCAACCCCGAACCACGGCCGCCCTCGTCCTGGCCGACGGGACCATCTTCGGCGGCACCGCGTTCGGCGCCGAGACCGACGCCGCCGGGGAGGCGGTCTTCACGACGACGATGACCGGCTACCAGGAGGTCTGCACCGACCCCTCGTTCCGGGGTCAGCTCGTCTGCATGACCTACCCGCTGATCGGCAACTACGGCGTCAACGGGCACGACGACCAGTCCCGCCGGCCGTGGATCGCCGGGCTGATCGTCCGCGAGCATGCCGCCAAGCCCAGCCACTACCAGTCGGACGGGACGATCGACGCCTACCTGCGCCGTTGGGAGATCCCCGCCATCGCCGGGATCGACACCCGGGCACTGACCCGGCACCTGCGGATGGCCGGCGACATGCGGGCCGTGCT
>CAXTHM010000031.1:11108-41484 GCA_964244115.1 uncultured Thermomicrobiales bacterium | reverse complement strand
CGCGAGGAGATTCGCCCGGACGCCGCCCTTCGCCTGCGCAACACCCTCGTCGTCCAGGAGATCGCCCGGCGCGAGAACATCGTCGTGACCGACCAGGACGTCCTGGCCGAGATCGAGAAGGTGGCCGCCGGCTCCGCGAACGCCGAGGCCATCCGTGGCCTGTACCAGCAGGAGCAGTTCCGCGGCATGCTCCGCGCCGACCTGTTCGAACGCAGCCTAACCGACCGCCTGATCGAGATCGTCACCGAGGGCCGCGGTGCGGTCATCAACGGCTGGGTCGCCCCGGAGCCGGAGATCGTCGAGACTCCGGCCAGCGAGGCCAATGAGGACGGCATCATCGAGGCCGAGTTCAGCGACGCCGCAGCCGCTCCCGACGATGCGCCCGCCTCCGACGCGGCTGTGGAGTCCGGAGCCGACGCTGAACTGGCTGACGCTGCCGCGATCGCCGACGCCAGCGGCGAGAGCAACCCGGAGGCCGAGGCCGTCGAGGCCCGGATCATCGACCGGGATTAGTCGTCTCCGTGCAACGGATCGCCGACGGAGAGACCCGCAACCATCTCTGGTTGCGGGTCTCCGCTGTCCGTGGACAATGCAGCGGCGTGTCGGTGCTGGAGCCGGACCGTCGGGAGGGTCTGCATGATCGAGGAACGGCCGCCAACCGGACAGGCGCGGGAATCGACCGACGTGGTCGTCATCCGGGGGCCGGCTGACCTCGACCCGTATGTGGACGCGATCGTCGACGTCTACGACCGAGCCTTCCGGGAGCCGCCCTACAACCACACGGCCGCGGCGGCGGCGGGGTTTCGCGAGGCGTTGACGGCCCACCGAACCTACCCGGACTTCGAGGCGATCCTGCTGCTCGAAGCCGGCCGGCTGCTCGGCTTCGTCTACGGCCACACCAACCGGCCCGAGCACTGGTGGTATCGCCAGATCGCCCCGTCGCTCAGGCCACGCATCCAGGCTGACGTCTTCGACGACGCCTGGGTCGTCGTCGAACTCGCCGTCGACCCTGCTGCCCGTCGCCGGGGCTACGGTCGCCGACTGCTCGAAGCGTCGATGCGGGGCAAACCCAACCGCTGGGTGGTGCTGTCGACGATGGACGCCGATAGCCCGGCCGTCCGCCTCTATGACGACGAGGGGTTCCGTCCGCTGCTGAGCGGCTTCGTCTTCACCGAGGGCATGGGCCGCTGGCTGGTCCTCGCCCGACGGCTGGAGTGACGAGAGGCTCGGCGCAGGGGGGACGGGCCTGGGACGAGCTGTCGGAGTCCTCATCCGGCAGGCCGTCGATCTGCCACTCGGACTCGAGCTCGGCGTCCTCGACCAGTGACAGCTCGCTCGTGGGAGCGTGCCAGGCGTACCGGCGCCCGTTCTCACCCTGGAGGAGGAGTTCGTCCGAGCGATTGGCGGTGACAGCCGATGACGGCGAAGACGCTCGTCGTGGTCATGGCGGGGATCCGGCGGGTCGGGCGCGGCAACCGGGGTCGTCCCTGCCGCGATCGAGGCAGAATCGTTGCCATCCCGTCCAGCCTGGGCAGTGGGCGATGCACGGATTGCCTGCTGTCGATCGCCGGACGGGACGGATCGATCGAAACGAAGGGCCGAGGCGCCGCTGACCAGCGTCGGCCGACCGATCCTGCCGCGTCGCCGACGAACATTCGGTCAGACCGCCGATTCGCCCACATCAGCACCGACCCCACCCGTTCTGGCGGGTGGCTGACCTCGACGCGGACGGTATCATTAGTCTTGTGTGAACACAGATGGCCGATCCGGTGACGAACCGGTCGACCTGGGTGGGCGGGAAGTGACTCCCGTTCGGCCTGCCAGCGGCGTTCTGGCCCGGCTCACGGTACCGGGGCGCTGTACCACGAGGACAACAGGTTCATGGAAATCCCCAAGATCGAAAATCTCGTCCCGATGGTCGTCGAGAGCACCAACCGGGGCGAGCGCGCCTTCGATATCTACTCCCGGCTGCTCAAGGACCGCATCATCTTCCTCGGCACACCGGTCGACGACCAGATCGCCAACCTGATCGTCGCGCAGATGCTGTTCCTGGCCCACGAGGATTCCGAGCAGGACATCCGGCTCTACATCAACTCGCCGGGCGGCGTCGTGTATTCCGGCCTGGCCATCTATGATACGATGCAGATGATCAAGCCCGATGTCTCGACGTTCTGCATGGGGATGGGCGCCAGTATGGCGGCTGTCCTGCTGGCTGCCGGTGCCCCCGGCAAGCGGTTCGCCCTGCCGAACGCCCGGATCATGATCCACCAGGGCTCCGGGGGCTTCCGCGGGAACGTCCCCGATATCGAGGTCGCCGCCCGCGAGACGCTCACGCTCACGACCAAGCTGACCCAGATCCTGGCGGCCCACACCGGGCAGCCGTTCGAGCGGGTCAAGCGGGACACGGAGCGGGACTACTACCTCAACCCGGAAGAGGCCAAGTCCTACGGCCTGATCGACGACGTGCTCATGCCGGAAAGTGGTCCGGCCTCCGTGGCAGCCGCCATGGCGACGACCAGCACCGCAACGTCGTAACCTGATCTGATCGCGATCTCCCTTCGGGCGGCCCAACCGGCGTCCGGGGGATTCGTTCGGCCAGCCGCCGCTGGCCCCGCGGGCGCCCGGATGGGCGACGCGGACCGCCAGCGGTGCGCTCTTCCGGATGTCCCGGTGAGAGCACAGACCAACGTCGGCCCGGCCCGGTTCTCCCGGTCAGGCGTCGGCGGCGAGACGACACCACGGACGCGAGGTGGGCGGGTGCATTACCGGTGTTCCTTCTGTAACAAGGGCCAGGAAGAGGTCCGGCGACTGATCGCCGGGCCGAATCAGGTCTATATCTGCGATGAGTGCGTGCAGCTGTGCCGGGAGATCATCGAAGAGGATGAGCCCACGACCCAGCGCACCGACCAGCCCCTGACCCGGATCCCGACCCCGCGCAAGCTCCTCGAGCAGCTCAACCAGTACGTGGTCGGGCAGGACCGCGCCAAGCGCATCCTGTCGGTGGCGGTCTACAACCACTACAAGCGGATCATGGCCGGGCTGGAGAGCGATGACGACATCGAGCTCCAGAAGTCCAACATCCTGCTCGTCGGCCCGACCGGCTCCGGCAAGACCCTGCTCGCGCAGACCCTCGCCAAGCTGCTCGACGTCCCGTTCAGCATCGCCGACGCGACGGCGCTGACCGAGGCGGGGTACGTCGGTGAGGATGTCGAGAACATCCTGCTCCGGCTGATCCAGAACGCCGGCGACGTGACCCGGGCGCAGACAGGCATCATCTACATCGATGAGATCGACAAGATCGCCCGCAAGTCCGACAACCCGAGCATCACCCGCGACGTCTCCGGGGAGGGTGTTCAGCAGGCGCTGCTCAAGATCATCGAGGGCACCGTCGCGAACGTCCCGCCCCAGAGCGGCCGCAAGCACCCGCACCAGGAATACATCCAGATCGACACCCGCAACATCCTCTTCATCTGCGGCGGGGCGTTCGAGGGGCTGGAGGAGATCGTCTCCAAGCGGATCGGCAAGCAGCCGCTGATGGGCTTCGGCTCGACGGCCACGAGCGCTGTCGCCGACCCGAACCCCCTGGCCCAGCTCAACCACGACGACCTGCTCCAGTACGGGCTGATCCCCGAGTTCGTCGGCCGGCTCCCGGTCTCGGTCTCGCTGGACCATCTGACCCGCGAGAACCTGATGCAGATCCTCGTCGAGCCGAAGAACGCGATCGTCAAGCAGTACCAGAAGTTCTTCAACCTCGACAACGTCGAGTTGATCTTCACCGACGACGCGCTCGAAGAGGCCGCCCGCCAGGCCGAGGAGCGGAAGACCGGCGCCCGTGGGCTGCGGACGACGATCGAGGAAGTCCTCCTCGACGTCATGTTCGAGATCCCGTCGCTGGACAACGTCCGCAAGTGCATCGTCAACGCCGATGTCATCCGCCGGCGCTCCCGCCCGCTGCTGATGACCGTCAACGAGCAGCCGATCAACTACGCCGAGACCGCGTAGCCGGGATCGATCATCACTGCGACGACAGACCGGCGGCCGGAACGAGACCTCGTTCCGGCCGCTGGCGTTTTCCGGCATCGCCGGTAGCGGCCTCTGGCAAGGCAATCGAGCGACGGCATGGCGGACGCCCGACCGGATCGTCCCTGTCCTCGCACTGAGTCGTCCGCGGTTGCAGATGGGTAATCCTACTCATGCCCCTGAACGCGTGGGTCCGTACCCTGACGACGAGATCCCGCGACAGTGGCCCGACCGCGGGATCGGGCGGAGATCAGGGAATCAGGTCGGGCCACGCGTCGGTGGTCGGTGGCGAGGGGTACGCGATGAGGCGTCTGGGTGCGTTGCGTCTGTGGGATCTGCTGGCGACCCTGGTCGTCCTCGGCGGCGGCATCCTCGCCCCGCAGGTCTCACCTGAGTCCTTCAGGGCGGGGGAGGACCGGACGACCGCGACCGCCGACGATGTCGTCCGGATCGACGCGGACCTCGCGGCCGGCGATTACGTCTGGCAATCGACCGCGCTCGAGGCGTCGAACGAGGGCGAGCTGGTCCCGTTCCGTCTCGGCTTCGTGGTCGGCATCGGCACGCCGCTCAACCTGATCACCGCTGCCGGGAGCTTCAGCCGCCTGCTGCCCGGGCAGGCGATGGGCGTCGCCGATGGGGACGAGGTCAACGTGCAGACGCTGACCGGAGAGCCGGCACCGTACGTCGCGGTCGAACTGGTTCCGGCCGGGGAGGCCGGGGACGCGACCGCGCCGGCGTTCCCGCTGGAAGCCGGTCAGCATGAACTGTCGCTCCAGCTGTTCCGGCCACCGACCGGTGACGCGATCGAGATCCGCCGATTGATCCAGCCGATCCTGATCCTCGTCCAGTCCGGGGAGTTCACGCTGGAGCCGCTCGTCGCGACCGGCACCACCGACGGCGACGCCGCCCCGCTCGGTCCCGGCGACGCAGCGTCCCTGCTGTTCGACACCCGCCTGCGCCAGTCCGGCGACGACCCGACAGCCTTCTTCGTCGCGACGCTGGATGCGCCGGGCAGCGAGACCGATGAGGGCTCGTCGGCCGAGCCGTCCGCAAGCCGATCGGCCGCGACGACGGCAAGTCCGGTCGCCAGCGCCAGCCCGAGCCAGGCGGCCAGTCCGCGGAGCGTGACCGTTCGCCCCTCCGCAGCGTTACCCCGTCCGTCCGCTTCGGTGTCTCCCGTCCCGTCTGCCCCGGACGAGCCGCCACGGTCCGCCCCGTCGGCGAAGTCGTCGCCGCCCGAGCACGTAACGGTCCACAAGTAGTTGTGCGTTGAGTCGGAGCCTTGTCCGCCAGACCACCTGCACCGGCCAAGGCCCCGACTCAACCCACAACTCAACCGATCTGGCAGCGCTCCCCGAGCTACTTTGAGTTGCCGGGCGGCTTCAGCGCCCGGTCACTGGCGGTCAGCCTTTCGGCTGGGTCACCGATCCAGCGGTTTCCATGGAAACGCTCCGTTGGGGGCTGCCCGTCCCCGATGAGTACCACGTCAGCGGCGAGATCCGGATGGTCTAGAGTGGATCTCCTGGTCCTTATCGGTCGCGAGCGTCCAGCCCCACCCCCCGGCCCCCTCCCCATCTCGGTCCGCCTCCGTCACCTGCGGGCGACTCCGTCCGGACCGGATGGAGAGGGGGAGCTGGCTCCGACCGTCAACCTCTATGCGCCGCGCTGTGGAGGAGACCAAGCGTTCGGGGAACGGCGACGCCCTCATGGGCCAGGAGCCAGCGTTTGCGCTCGATCCCGCCGCTGTAGCCGGATACCTTCCCGTCGGTCCCGATGACCCGGTGGCAGGGGACGACGATGCCGATCGGGTTGGCGCCGTTCGCCATCCCGACGGCCCGGACGGCCTTCGGGCGTCCGATCGCGGCGGCGATCGCCCCATAGCTGGTCGTCGTGCCGACCGGGATCGCCGAGAGGGCCGTCCAGACGGCCAGCTGGAACGGTGTGCCAGCGCTGGCGGTGCGAATCCGGGAGAGGGCGTCGAGGTCGCCGTCGAAGTAGCGCCGGAGCTCCGCCTCGACCGGGCCAACTGACTCGGTCAGGGTCACGTCGGCGGCGACGTAGTGGCGCGCGAGCAGGCGGGAGACGCCGTCGCTGCCGTCCTCGAACAGGAGCGCCCTGAGGGTGTCATGCTCGTCGGTGGCGACGTGAACCATCCCGATCGGCGTCTCCATGGCATGGATGGCGATCTGACGTGGGGTCTGGGCGGTCGATGGGGTTGCGGCGACGGTCATGGTCATGCTCCATCTATAAGGTTGTCATAACGTTCGGAAGAATCGATCGCGGCAAGGAGATGGGTGGCGCCGTAGGCTCGCCAGGGGCTCCACGACTGGGCTCGACGGGCGAGTTCAATCGGGTCGATCGGCGGGTCTTCCGCATCGGCCAGTATCTGGGTCAGCCCGGATGGGAGGTGGTCGTACCCCTCCAGCACCCTGCCGGCAATCGTCGCGGCCATCAGGTCGTCGATCCCGGCCAGGCACCGGAGGCGGGCCGCGGTCTGGTCGGGATCGCGGTGCTGATCGAGGAGCGTGGGTTCGGCCAGCACGGCCGCGACGAGTGACGAGATCGCGCTCGGAGGTGGTGGCCCATGGGCCGGTTCATCCCCGGTCTCCACCGCGGTCAGATCGCCCGGCGACGGGAAGGCGTGGGTCAGCCCGGCGTCGAGCGCGTCGGGATCTTCGAGCGGGCGGCCGCGCTCCCGGACGAGCCGCTCCAGCCCGGCCTGGTCCGAACCCATGACGGTCCGGACCGCCTCCTCGAAGCCGTCCCAGATCCCCGGCACCCGGAGACCCGGCCGGGCGGCGACCAGCGCGGCGAGGAGTGGGTCCTCGGCCAGTTGGGCATCGATGGCGAACGGGTCGGCCGGGAGATCGAGCAGCCGGCGAACCCGGCCGATGATCCGGGGCAGCGCCTCCAGACCCGGGAACCGGACCGTCAACTCCAGGCGGTCGCCCGGCGCCGGCCTCACGCTGACCCACCCGGTGTGGTCGCCGAACCGGACCGACCGTGCGTAGGTGGCGCCGTCGATTCGCTCGACACCCGAAATCGCGGTCCGGGCCAGGCTCCCCAGCATCGCCGACCAATCGTAGGATGATCGGTAGGGCAACTGGAGGGCGATGGCCGGGCCGGTCATCGGGCTCGCCGGCCGCTGTCGGCGCAACGCCCCCGGCGGACGGTCGAACAGGCGCTGGAACGTCTCGTTGAAGCGCCGGACGCTGCCGAAGCCGGAGGCCATCGCGACGTCCGCCATCGAGAGGTCGGTCTCGTGGATGAGCTGCTTGGCGAGCAGGACCCGGCGGGTCTGGGCGACGGCGACCGGGGTGGCGCCGAGCTGCTCCCGGAACAGGCGCCGGAGCTGACGCCCGCTGACCCCGACCTGCCCGGCGAGGGCGTCGATGTCGCGGTCCTCCAGCCAGCCGTCCTCGATCAGGCTGAGGGCGCGGTGGACGGAGGGCGAGCCGCCGCGCCAGCCGGCGAAATCCGGGGCCGATTCCGGGCGGCAGCGCAGGCAGGGCCGGAACCCGGCCTCCTGGGCGGCGGCGGCCGTCGGGAAGAACGTCATGTTCTCCCGCTTCGGCAGCCGGGCCGGACAGACCGGCCGGCAGTAGATCCCGGTCGTCCAGACCCCGGCGAAGACCCGGCCGTCGAACCGGGCATCGCGGGTGGTGTAGGCGCGGTAGAGGGTGTCCGTGGTCTGTTCCATGCCCTGAGGATACGCCCGCCGGCCGCCGATGTCTGGCGGTTTTCGGACACGGATGTCGATTGCCCGGAGACTGGTCGTGGCCGGTCCGGTCAGCGCTTGCGAACGACGACGGTGGCCTCGTTGCGATTGTGATAGAGCTGGCGGGCGAAGACGATCTCATAGGCCCGACCGAGGGCGGCGATTGCCCCGTCGACGGTCTCCACGGCGAAATGGGGCGTCAGCTTGAGCGACATGATGCCGAGGCTGCCGGGGGCGAGGTGGCGGGCCGCGGCCAGCATCAGGTCGACCGACATCGCCGGGATCATCCGCATGTCATCGACGACGACGTCGAACGCCTCGGCATTGCGAGCCAGGAAGGGCGCGGCGGTCTGCGGGACGTGGGTGATCCCAGTGTCGTCCCCGAGCCGATCGTCCAGCGCCCCCGGGTCGACCGCGATTACCCGCAGCCCGGCCCGGCGCAGGATCCGCGTCCAGCCGCCCGGCGCCGCGCCGAGGTCGACCGCGACGCCGTGATCCGGCAGCGCGACGACGCCGAGGGCGAGCAGTTCCTCCAGCTTGAACTCGGCCCGCGAGATCTGGCCCTCGTCCCGCCGCAGACGGATCCGGCCGCCCGGCCAGTCGGCGTAGCCCTCCAGCGGCGGCGTCAGGCCGACGACGATGCCCCGCCCGGTGATGCAGAGCCCGAGTGTGAGGTCGGCGCCGGAGCGCGTCACGGCGCTGCCCCGGCGGCCGAACTCGTCGGACAGGTGGTGCCAGAGCTCCTCCGCCCCGTAGGCCAGCGACGACTCGCCGCTGGACCAGATCTGGACGGCCAGCGGCGTCCCGGCCGAGACCAGATCGATCACCGCCTTGCTGACCGACTGCTTGTCCCGCCGGACGCGGTCGAGCGGCAGCATCGCCACCTCCCGCATCAGGTGGCGGACGAAGACGACCGGCACCTCCCGGAGGCGATCGAGCACGGCCGGGAGGTCTTCCGGCCCACCGGTGAGCCGACCGAGGTCCGGCCCGAGCCGCTCGGTCGTCGCGCCCGGGAAGGCCATGGCCAGTTCCCGCTGGGCGGCGGCGAAATAGTCCGGGTCGGTCGAGAAGACGATCGATTGCGGTGTCATTCGGCGAACTGACCTTCCAGGTGCGGTGCACGCTCAGTGACCGAACGGTAGCGCATCGACCGGCTCAGGGCGATCGTGATCGTCCCACGCCCCACGCCCCCCGCGCCTCGCTGACCGCTGTCGGATTCCAAGAGTCTGGCTGGAACGGTTGGTCATGAACGTTCGATCAGGTCGACAGGAGCAATCGCATGGCCCAGGACGGACCCTACTTCGACAAGCGTGAGCAGTTCCAGAAGATCGAAGCGGCGCTCCTGCAGGGTGAGCGCGTCCTCGGCGTCTTCGACATGAAAGGGGGCGGGACAGGGTTCCTGGGCGTGACCTCGATGCGGGTCATCATCTACGACAAGGCGTTCGCCCGGAAGACGAAATCGATGGTCTCGATTCCCTACAGCCGAATCACGTCGATCGCGGCCGAGGATGAGAGCGGGTTGCTGACCGGTCGGGGTTTCTTCGGGAGCAGCAAGATGGAACTCCGGGCTGGAAGCGAGTCGTTCGAGTTCGAGTTCCGCGGTGCTGATAAGGCCCACATGGCGCACGATCTCATCCTCGGCGGGATGTTCCGGTAGGAGTCGACGCGAATCGCCCGATCCCCATACATCCCGATGAACTGCCGATGACCCTGATCCCGCAGGAGGGTCATCGGCTTTCCTCCGAACGAAACGCTCGCGGCGAAGTGGGAACCCATTCGGAGCATCCCGGCGTCCCGTTGGCAGCCATACGACACGATCGTCTGGGTCACACAAGATCCGGACGGTTCGGGCTCCGGGTCGTGCGTGCATCGGCCATGAGACTGGCTCCCGTCGGGTCGCGTCAGGCCGGATCAGGCCAGGAACGAGGCCGGCTCGTAGAGGGCGGAGCGCAGCGCCGCCCAGAGGGTGCGGTACTGCGCCCACGGCGATGGGCCGGCGGTGAGCGCGATCGTGACCGGGCCGACCTGCTCGACGCCGGCCACCCGGGAAGCACGGTCGCACTGCGGCATGGTGAGGAAGTCGACCTCGATCCGGAAGGGTTCCGCCGGGCGATAGGGCGTGACCGTCCCGATCGACCCCAGCGCCCGCTCGGCCGCCGCCCCGATCTCGGCCCGGGCCTCACCCAGCGGCCGGCAGATGGCGGCGTTGCGACCGGTCGCACGCTTGACGGCGACCGTCGTGACGGCGTCGCCCAGCATCCGGGTCGCCTCGCCGCAGGTCGTCTCGTCCCCCGTGACCAGCACCGTCGGGATGCCCAGCGACCCGAGGATGGCGGCGTTGAGCCCGGTCTCGCCGTGGGGCACGCCGTTGAGCCGCAGCTCATGGACGACCGCCCCGGCGATCGTGTGCGGGTGGATCGCCCGGAAGGTCTTCGCCATGGCGTGGTAGCCGACGAACAGCGCGGCGTCGAACGGGCGCTCGTCCGCTCCTTCGAGCTGGCAGAAGGGCCGGGCCTCGGCGCTGCCGGTCAGCAGATGAGCGGCCGGGTGCAGCTCCTCGACCAGCAGGTTGCGCATCGGGCCGTGGCCGTCGGCGACGAGGAGATAGTCCGCCCCCGCCCGGACCGCGCCCTCGATCGCGGCGTTGGCATCTTCGGTCATCAGCCGGCGCCCGCGACCGTATTCGGTCTGGCCCGGCATCATCATGTCGGCGTGGACGACCCCGGAGATGCCCTCGATATCGACGGAGATGAACACATTCACGGCGGGACTCCCTGATCGATGTGCGGCGGGACCGGTGCGGTCCCGCCCGGCGGTCGAAGACATCGCCTCGATCATAGACGAGCCGCACGCGGTGTGGGGTCATCGCCCGGCCCGGGGATCGACCCACGAGTGATGGGCATGACGGCCGGACCGCGGCGCCAGCTCTGTGCTAACATATCGTAAGTGACCTGCGGAGCTGTCGGGTCTGGGAATCCGGCCCGAACGCATTCGCGGACGACTATGGGGAGAACGCACATGGACCTTACCGGCATCCACCATCTGACGGCCGTCTCGGCGGCGATCCGGGAGAATCATCGCTTCTACACGCAGGTACTGGGGATGCGGCTCGTCAAGCGGAGTGTCAACCAGGACGACGTCAGCGCCTACCACCTGTTCTACGCCGACGCCAAGGGCAGCCCCGGCAGCGACCTGACCTTCTTCGACTGGCCCGTACCCAAGGAGCGCCGCGGCACGAGTTCCGTCGTCCGGACGGCGCTGCGCGTCTCCGGCAAGGCGACGCTCGACTGGTGGGCGCGCTATCTGCCCGAGCAGGGTGTCGATGCCGCCGACGTCACGCAGCGCGACGGCCGTTGGGTGCTGGACTTCGAGGACCCGGAGGGGCAGCGCCTGTCGCTGATCGATGACGGCGGCGAGGGCGAGGGGTTCCCGTGGGACCGGAGCCCGATCCCGGCCGAGCACCAGATCCGCGGGCTCGGGCCGATCACGATCAGCGTGCCGGACCTGGCGCCGACCGATGACACCCTGCGGCGGGTGATGAACATGCGGCCGGTGCGCGAGTACGCCAACCGGTTCGGTGAGGGTACGACGGTCCACGTCTACGAGATGGGGCCGGGCGGAACCGGGGCCGAGCTGCACGTCGCCGTCGAGCCGGGCCTCGCGCTGGCGCAGCAGGGCGCCGGTGCGGTCCACCACGTCGCCTTTCGCATGCCGGACGACGCCTACGACGCCTGGACCGAGCGGCTGCGGGAGCACAGGATCGGCAACAGCGGCCAGGTCGACCGCTACTGGTTCCGCAGTCTGTACTTCCGCGAGCCCAACGGCGTCCTGTTCGAGCTGGCGACGGACGGGCCGGGCTTCGGGGTGGACGAGGACGAGGCGACGCTCGGCGAGAAGGTCGTGCTGGCGCCGTTCCTCGAGCCGCGCCGGGCCGAGATCGTCGCCGCCCTCAAGCCGATCGACTGACGCGCGGCCTCCCATGAACATCGTGAGATGAAGATGATGGCGGCGGCGATGCGATCCTCGTCGCCGCCGTGTCACCTGTCGGAGGGGGGAGCCATGAGCGACGGGCGTGGTGTTGCGGTCTGGTCGACGGCGGTGTGGCGATCCGGAGCGACCGGCTGGCTCGATGAGCGGCTCACACGGGCAGGGATCCACCGGACCGGGGCCGTCGAGCAGACCCGGATCCAGCCCTGGGGGACGGTCCAGACGGCGCCGACGACCGCCGGGCCGGTCTGGTTTAAGGCCGGCAGTGACGATACGCACTACGAGGCCGGGCTGTACCGGGTCCTGGTCCAGGCGGCACCCCGGTTCGTCCTCCACCCGATCGCGGTCGACACGGACCGAGGCTGGCTGCTGCTGCGGGACGCCGGACCGCCCGTCGTCCCGAAGGGAGCGTCGATCGACACGCTCCTGGACGTGCTCACCCGGGCGTTGCCGGAGTACGCGGCCCTGCAACGGGCGCTCGTCCCGCACGTCGGGGAGATGCTCGCGGTCGGCACCCGCGACATGCGGCCGGCGGCGCTGCCGGCGGTCTTCGATGAGATGCTCCGCGCGACCCGGGCATTCGTCGATCGGCATGGCGCGGCGGCGGACCAGGCGCTCTGGGAACGAACCGCGGCGCTGCGTCCGGCCGTGATCGACGGGTGCGAGCGGCTGGCCCGCTCGGTGATCCCATCGTCCCTGGATCACAACGATCTCCACACGGAGAACATCCGGTCCGGTCTGCCGGGAGGCGGCGCCTTCCGGTTCTACGACTGGGGCGACAGCGGCGTTGCTCACCCGTTCACCAGCATGCTCGTCTGCCTCGGGGTACTGGTGGACTACTACGGTCTGGCGCCGGATGACCCCCGGCTGCTCGCGGCGCGGGACGCCTACCTCGCGCCGTTCACCGACCTCGCGCCGCTGTCCGAGCTCATCGGGGAACTGGAACTCGCCTGCTGGCTGGCCCGGATCGCCCGGGCGCTGACCTGGGAGCGCGTCGCCGCCGCCCAGCCCGAGCCGGATGGCGTTCCCGGCGAGTTCGCCGGCGACCCGTTCCGCGTCCTGTCCTCCATGTCGACGGGTTCGTACCTCGGCATGCGCGGGATCTGAGGCGTCGCTCCGGTCGCGCCGACCGCCCGGACACGATCAGCGCGGGCCCATCCGCGTGCCGTCAGGTACAGCCGGCACCGCGACCACGCCGCCGCCGGATCGTTCTCCGGCCCCGATGCATCCTGGAGCGCGACGATGGCCGGGCCATGACCGGCTCCGGTGCGCAGGGTGGCCCCGCGTCTCGAACCCGAGCACGCCGATCACGCCGATCACGCCGATCACGCCGATCACGCCGATCACGCCGATCACGCCGGTCGGGACGCATCATGCGGCCTCGCTCTCCTGTCGGCCCGGCCAGCCGACGGTATCAGCCGACAGTGTTGACCCGGACCGGCCGGAGCGTCGCGATCGCGCGGGGCGCGTCGACGTTCGACATCCGGTCCCAACTGGTGCCGTAATGGGCCAGGATCATCGCCGAGAGCGGACGGTCGTTGCCCTGCTCGATCGTCAGGTCGGCGTCGGCGCGGACCTCGATCACCCGGTGGGAGTCGTTCGGGTCGATCAGGATGAAGGTGCAGCGCGGGTCCCGCTGGAGGTTCTTCGCCTTCCGGGTGCTGGCCTGCATGACGATCCGGATCACCTCGCCGTCGAAGTGGTACCAGAGGGCGGTCGACTGCGGGTAGCCGTCGGCGCCATTGGTCGTCAGGGTCGCGGTGCCGGGGGTTCGGAGTAGGTCGTGGAAGGCGGCGGGAATCTCGGCCATGTCTGGGAACTCCGTTCGGTGGGCTTCACGCGTGGGCGGGCGAATCGTCCGACTCCGCGGCATCATGCCAGAGCCGGGACGATGACGTCCGGGCTCGATCCAGTCCGGCACACTGGTGCCGGAGACGCTACGGTCCGGAAGACCGCGCTCCGGTCGAACCGATCCCGCCGCTGGGCGGCTATCATCGGCGGAGATCGATGCCGCCGACCGAGGCGGGCACCCCGCTGATACCCGACAGGAGTTCACCATGCCCGAGATCCTGGGATTCACCCATCGCTACGACCCGCCATCCGACCCCACCTCGGGCGCGCCGACGCTCCTCCTGCTCCACGGCACGGGCGGCGATGTGCACAGCCTGCTCTCGCTCGGGCAGGCGCTGGCTCCCCACGCCGGCGTCCTGAGCCCGCGCGGCAAGGTCTCCGAGGGTGGCGCGCCACGCTTCTTCCGGCGGCTGGCTGAGGGCGTGCTGGATCAGGAGGACCTGGCGTTCCGGACGGGCGAGCTGGCGGAGTTCATCGGGTCCGCGGCGACGACGTACGGCTTCGACGCCACCAGAGTCGTCGCGGTCGGCTTCTCCAACGGCGCCAATATCGCCGCCTCGCTGCTCTTCCGGAACCCGGGCACCCTGCATGGCGCGGCCCTGCTGAGCCCGATGCTCCCCTTCGAGCCCGAGACGCTGCCGGACCTGACCGGGACGCGCGTGTTCATCGGTGCCGGGCAGGCCGACCCGCTGGTCCCGGTCGCGCAGGTCGAGCGGCTCGCCTCGCTCTACGAGGCGGCCGACGCCGAGGTGACGCTGCGATGGGAGACCGGCGGCCACCAGATCACGATGACCGAGGTCGACGCGGCACGGACCTGGCTGAACGGCGATGCCCGGTCGCGGTGAGCCCGATGGTTCGCCCGGACCATCGCTGAGGTCCCGGTCCCGGCTGATCGGTCGATGATCGATCGTGGAGGGCCAGGATGCCGCGATGCCCATTTGGTCGAGGGCGTCGCGCCAGGCGTCGTCATGACGGTGGCCTCGGCCGATGACCATCAGGCCGGAATCGCCATTCTCGTAGGCGAGCTCGACGTCGTTCGCGATCTGCGCTTCGTCCCGGTCAAGGTCGAGGTCGAGGTCGTCGGCGTTGTCGTCATGAGCGTAACGCCAGCCGGAGTCGATCGCCTGCCAGCGACGGGATTGCCACGACGACGTGAAGAGGCGGACCTTGACGACCGACACGCTGCCACCCCCTGAGGTCGTCATCTGGATCGTCCGCCGGTTCGGGATCGACCCGGCCACGATCCAGGCGCTCCCGGCCGGCGAGGCCAACCATACCTGGCGGGTCGGCGACGAGCTGGTCCTGCGCATCCCACGCAACGATGGGCCGCTGTCCGATGATCTGCGCAAGGAGCGCCTGGTCGTCCCGATCGCCCGATCCGCCGGTATCTCGACGCCGGAGATCATCGCCTTCGAGGAGGGCATCGACCAGACCGGCCGGCCGGTCATGGTGCTCCGTCGCGTGGCCGGAACCGACCTGGAGCGGGCCGGGCTGCCGGAGACGGCATCGGTGCCGATCTATAGGGAGGTCGGCCGCCAGATCGCCCGCCTCCACGCGGCCACCGGGTCCCGGTTCGCGGCGCCGGCTGGCGTCCCTCGGGACGACGATGGGGACGACCCGCGACTACTGCTCGATCCACTGGTCGCGGCCGGTGCGCTCGACCCGGCGACGGCGACCTGGCTGCGGGACTGGTTCGATCGCCTGGCGCCGTATGTCCCGTCAGCGCTGGCGGTGGTCCTGATCCACGGCGACCTCGCCCCGCGCAATCTGCTCGTCGATCCCACGAGCGGTGCGTTCTTGGCACTGATCGACTGGGGCGATGCCGCCCTGGCGGACCCGGCGATGGACTTCGCCAAGCTGCCCCTGGCGATGCTGCCCACCGTGCTGGAGGGGTATCTCGGGCACGGCGACTGGGACGACGACCAGCTCCGCCTCTGGCAGGCGAGAGCCTTCCGTTACCAGCTCCACTGGGCGGCGGCGGCCATCGGTCGCCGAGAGCCGAAGAGCGGTGCGCTGCGACCCCCCGGCCCGGCGATGCAGCGCCTGATGGTCATCCTGCGCTTCCTGATCGCGACACCGGACCCGCGCTGGCAATGGCTCCGGTAGCGGCCGTACCGGGTACATGTGAGGTGTGCCCCCAAGGGACGCCGGGTCGACCCGGCGTCCCTTGGGCTCCACCCGGAACCGATCGCCGCGTGTCGTCGTCTGGATTCATATCGACCCTGACATCGCATGCCGGTGGTCGACGAACGCTGGTCAGACGTGGAGGATCACGATGGAGACGGTCGCGGTGAGCAATCGGCGGGTGGTGGAGCGGTTCTTCGACGAGGTGCTGGGCCAGGGGCGCATGGACATCTTCGAGGAGCTCCTCGCGCCGGACTACGTCTTCCAGGCCAGCCACATCCCGGTGCGGATGGGTCGGGACGGGCACCGTGTTTTCATCCAGCGGCTCCGGTCGGCCTTTCCAGACCTGACCGAGACGGTCACGGCGATGGTCGTCGAGGGGGATCAGGTCGTGACGCGGGTGGTCACGGCCGGCACGCATCAGGCGGAGTTCACCGGGGTTCCGGCGACGGGCCGGCCGATCCGGATCGAATCGGTCAACATCGACCGGGTCGAGGACGGCCAGATCCGGGAGCGGTGGCTGATCGCCGATGGACTGACGCTGCTCCAGCAGATCGGCGCGATCCCACCGATGGGGTAGTCCCGACTACCCGCGCGCTGACGGGTCAGGCGGCGCACGGCCACAGGAGCATCGAGAGAAGCGAGCCGGGGTGCTTCCCAGACGGGATGCTCCGGCTCGTTCCCTTGTCCCCGCGTCTGCAACCGTCCACGGTTCGGGCAGGGCCAGACGGACGTTCGAGCTGCTGGCGTTGATATTGAGTAGGAAGCAGGAGTAAGGAGGGATCTACCATGGGCGGCGGCTTCTATCGCGTCATCCTGATCATCTTCGCGGCATTCATCGTCTTCTTCGGCATCGCCTTCGGGCTGGGACAGTTGCTCTAGCCGGGCGGACAGGTTTCACGACGGCGAGTGGTTCCGGTCGGACGCGTTCGATGGGCCTGAAAACACCAGTGGGCCACGACGATCGTCGTGGCCCACTGGTGTTGTGAGGAGTCGAGTTGGAAGCCTAACTTCCCGCTGGTCCGGACTAGTAGTCCATGCCGCCCGGCATGGCCGGGGCGGCCGAGGCCGGCTCCGGCTTGTCGGAGATCAGGGCCTCGGTCGTCAGGATCATCCCGGCGATCGACGAGGCGTTGGCAACCGCGGAGCGGGTGACCTTCGCCGGGTCGGTGATGCCCGCCGTGATCATGTCGACGTAGGCCTCGCCCATGACGTCGTAGCCGATGTTCTTGTTGCCCTGCTCCTCCTGAGCGCGGCGGACCTTCTCGATCACGACGGCCCCGTCGAGGCCGGCGTTGCTGGAGATGGCGCGGAGGGGCTCCTCGAGGGCGCGGCGGAGGATGTTGACGCCCGTCTTGACGTCACCCTCGGCCTCGATGCCCTGGAGGACGGAGATCGCGTTGACGAGGGTGACCCCACCGCCCGGCACGATGCCCTCTTCGACGGCGGCGCGGGTGGCGCTGAGCGCATCCTCGACGCGGTGCTTCTTCTCCTTGAGCTCGGTCTCGGTCGCGGCGCCGACCTTGATGACGGCGACCCCACCGGCGAGCTTGGCGAGGCGCTCCTGGAGCTTCTCACGGTCGAAGTCGCTGCTGGTCGTCTCGATCTGGGCGCGGATCTGGTCGATCCGGCCGCTGATCGCGCCGGCCTCACCGGAACCCTCGATGAAGGTCGTGTCGTCCTTGGTCGCGACGACGCGGCGGGCGCGGCCGAGGTCGGAGATGTCGACGCTGTCGAGCTTGCGCCCGATCTCTTCGCTGATGACCTGACCACCGGTCAGGATCGCGATGTCGCGCAGCATTTCCTTGCGGCGATCACCGAAGCCCGGCGCCTTGACGGCGAGGACGTTGATCGTGCCGCGGATCTTGTTGACGACGAGGGTGGCGAGGGCTTCCCCGTCGACGTCCTCGGCGATGATCACGAGCGGCGCACGCTGGGAGGCGATCTTCTCGAGGGCCGGCAGGATGTCGGCGATGGCGCTGATCTTCTTGTCGGTGATCAGGACGAACGGATCGTCGAGCTCAGCCTCCATCCGCTCCGTGTTGGTCGCGAAGTAGGGGGAGATGTAGCCGCGGTCGATCTGCATGCCTTCGGTGAACTCGGTCTCGAACTCGAGGCCGCGGCTCTCCTCGACGGTGATGACGCCGTCCTTGCCGACCTTCTCCATGACGTCGGCGATCAGGCTGCCGATCATCTTGTCCTGGGAGGAGATGGAGGCGACCTGGGCGATCTCGTCCCGGCCGTTGACCTCGGTCGCGAGCTCCGTGATGTAGGAGACCACGGCCGCGGAGGCGAGGTCGATGCCTTGCTTGAGCAGCATGGCGTTGGCGCCGGCGGCGATGTTGCGCATGCCCTCGGTCACGATCGCCTGGGCGAGGACGGTCGCGGTCGTGGTGCCGTCACCGGCGACGTCGTTGGTCTTGGTCGCCGCTTCCTTGAGAAGCTGGGCGCCCATGTTCGCGAAGTTGTTCTCGAGCTCGATTTCCTTCGCCACCGTGACCCCGTCATGGGTGACGGTCGGAGCGCCGAACTTCTTGTCGAGGGCAACGTTGCGGCCCTTGGGGCCGAGGGTGGTCTTGACGGCGTTCGCGAGGATGTCGACGCCTTCCTTGAGGGAATGACGCGCCTGCTCGTTGAACTCCAGAACCTTCGCCATGTGGATGCTCCTGTTGGCTGGTCGGCGGACTGCCGGGTACGGATCGGGTCAGGGCCGGATCGACCGTGGGCGCTGTCCAGCATCGAGGCCATGGAACGGCCCGGATGCGAACGGCGTCCGGGCGGTCTACTCGGTGATGACGGCCAGGATGTCCTTCTCGGAGAGGATGATCAGATCCTCATCCTCGAGCTTGAACTCGGTGCCGGCGTACTTGGCGAACAGAACGTGGTCACCGACCTTGACGTCGAGCGTGATGCGCTCCCCGTCGTCGTCCTTGCGGCCCTCGCCGGCGGCGACGACGGTCCCGCGCTGCGGCTTCTCCTTGGCGGTGTCGGGGACGATGATGCCACCGCGGGTGGTCTCCTCACGCCCGGCCGGCTTGATGACCAGCTTGTCCGCGAGTGGGCGCAGCTTGCTCGAAACATCGACTGTCTCAGCCATTCTGAAACCTCCTGAAGTCATTGCGACGCACAGTGTCAGGGCGCGCACATGCGACACCCGGAATGGGCCGGTGGTGCCTGGCTCCGGAGCGCGTTGCTCTCGGTTCGTCCATACCAAGAGAGGATTCTAGCAGACCGGTTGGCACTCTTCAAGTGGGAGTGCCAACACGGGGTCGCCATTTCCATCGGGCTTCCCGGTGTCCGATCACGCGCAGGACGGCGTTCGAGCGACCGTGCCACGTCCGGCCGTGGGGACCGCGATCACCGAGAGATGCGGCACTGACCCACGAGGGAACCCGGGCCAGTCAACGGTCGAGCGCTCGCGACAGAAACCCGATGACCAATCCCCGCTGGCGATCTTTCGATGTCTTCACCCTCCGCTACAACTGACCAACATCGCCGGAAAAAACTGAATCCGTTCATCGTCAGTGGACTTCAACGATGGCACCGGGGCTGCGTAACCGCGTCATCCGGTCGGAGGATGGCCTCCGATGTCCCCGACCCCTTAGAGGAG
Source organism: uncultured Thermomicrobiales bacterium (assembly GCA_964244115.1). Taxonomy (GTDB): domain Bacteria; phylum Chloroflexota; class Chloroflexia; order Thermomicrobiales; family UBA6265; genus CADCWK01. The sequence continues at coordinate 22,174 of CAXTHM010000031.1, read as the reverse complement.
AGAACGATGACTACTGGTAGTTCCAGCACATCCACATCGACCAGCGATCAGTTGAACACCGCGGCCGATCAGGCCCAGGAGAAGCTCGGCCAGGCCAAGGAGAAGGCCGCCGAACTGCGCGGTCAGGCGACTGACAAGGCCGACCAGGGGCTGGATCAGGCGGCCGGCGGACTGAGCAAGGCGGCCGACCTGGTCCGTCAGCAGGCCGAAGGTGATGGGCCGGTTCCCGCCCAGGCCTCGATGGTCGCCGATCGGCTCGAGCAGGCGTCCAGCTACTTCGAGGGCAAGGACACCAACGAGATCATCAGCGACCTCGAGGCGTTCGTCCGAAGCAAGCCAGTCGAGTCGGTCATCGGCGCGGTCGCGATCGGGTTCATCCTGGCGAAGATCGTCCGGTAGCGTCGCCGATCCGGATCGGTGATCCGGACTCACCGTACAGGAGCGACCTATGGAACGAATCAAAGAGGCGGTCAACAGCGGGTCGCCGAACGGACCGCGGACCGGCCACGAGAACGAGACGATCAGCGAGCTGATCAGCGGGATGGTCGGTGACGTCCAGGGGCTGGTTCGCGGCGAGATCCTGCTCGCGAAGACCGAGCTGTCCGAGAGCGCGAGCAGCGCCGCCAAGGGCATCGGGATGCTGATCGCCGGCGCCATCATCGGGCTGATCGGCTTCGTCTTCCTGATGTACACGATCATGGAGCGCATCGACGACTGGATGCCTCGCTGGGCCGCCGCGCTGATCGTCGGGGGCGCACTCGTCCTGATCGCGATCATCCTCGCGCTGGTCGGCAAGTCGCAGCTCAGCGCCGACAAGCTCAAGCCGACCCAGACGATCGACTCACTGCAGGAGGACAAGGAATGGGCCCAACAGCAAGCCAGATCCGTGAAGAGCTAGACCAGCACCGGGACGACGCGGCCGCACGCCTCGCCGAGATCGAGAGCCGGGTCCAGAACGTGACCAGTGAAGCCCGCTCCGAAGTCGACGAGACCAAGGAACAGCTTCTCTCCCAGGTCGAGGACGCCAAGGAGCAGGTCAAGCAGGTCTTCGACGTGAAGTACCAGCTCCAGCAGAACCCGATGATCGCGGTCGGTGGTGGGTTGCTGCTCGGCTTCCTCCTCGGCGGCGGGCTCTCCGGCGGCGGTGGCGGTAGTCACTCCGGCCAGCGGTCGTCCTCCAGCCTCGGTGGTCACCTCCAGGCCTCGCTGATGCAGTCGGCGAAGTCATCCGGTCTGAGCGACACCCTGTCGTCGGCCGGGAGCGCGCTGCTGTCCGAGGTGACGAAGTCGGTCAAGGGAGCGGTCGGGCAGAAGTAGCGGTACGGATCGAACGGGGCGGCGGCCGGTTGGCCGTCTCCCGTTCGGTGTCCAACCCGTCAGCATGTCGTCCCAGAAGGAGTGCTCGTCATGGATTCAGGTCAACGAAATGCGTCCGGGAGTGGCGGGCGTCACCCGTTGCCCGGCAGCGAGTTCCTCGCCTCGCCACTCGGCGGGACGATGGATGCTCCCCCGACTCCGGTCGCCGATACGTTCGCGACGGAGATGGCAATCGGCTCGACGCCTGGCCCGGACGCCGACACCCGTGGTGGCCAAAGTTCCGGCACCGATGCCCCCAGCAAGGCCAGCGATGCGGCAGCCGGCGCCGCCGACAAGGCGAAGAGCGTCGCTTCCGACGCGTCGAGCAAGGTCCAGAGTGCCGCCTCCGACGCGTCGAGCAAGGTTCAGAGCGTCGCCTCGGACGCGAAGAGCGCCGTCCAGGGTGCCGTGTCCGACCCGGCGGGCGCCGCGCATGACATCGCGGACAAGGCGAAGTCCGCCGCGGAGTCCGTGACCTCGGCCGCGCCGGAGACGCTGTCCCGTGTGAAGGAGTGGATCACCGCTCATCCCATGGTCGCGGTCGGCGCCGGCCTGATCGGTGGCATCGTGCTTGGCGGGTCGGGCGGTGGCAATCACCACCACCACCACTATCACGGCGACAGCGGAGCGGATCAGCACACCTCCGGCGGTAATGGCTCACAGTCGTCTCACTCCTCCGGGGGTTCCGGGGGTTCCGGGGGCCAGCAGGCAGCCAGTGGCCTGCTCGGCATGGTCCAGCAGACCGGTCTGCTGGACACGGTGACTCAGGTGGCAGATCGCCTGATGAAGTCGGCCAACGGTCACGCCGCCGAATTGATGCGGCAGCGGGTGCCCGGCTTCGACGAGCAGATGCGCCAGAAGACCGGAGGGTCCCCGACGCCCGCTCCGGCTCCTCCGGCTAAGCCCGCGGTTACGACGACCGTCCCCGCTCGACCGACGATTACGACGCCGATCCGGTAGTCATCGCCGCTCGGTCGCTCGCTTCGACCCCGGACAAGAGAGAGCAGCCGGCGAACTCCAGAGCGGGGTTCGCCGGCTGTTCTGTGCTCCGGTCCAGCGATCTTCCGGGAACGCGAGCGCGTCGAGCGGGATGCCGAACCGTTCTGACCGGGCCCCGACGGGGCTACGTTTCGCCGGTCGTCGGATCGTCATACAATCCCGTCATACAGGCACCCGGCGCGAAGCGACGCGAACCGGACCGTCGCCACGATGGAGAACCCCGTGCAGACCCAGCGCAGTTCCGCCAGCTTCCTCGTCGATCGGGTCCGGGAGTTGGCCCCGTCGCCGACGCTCGCCGTCTCGGACCGGGCCCGCCAGCTCAAGGCCGAGGGGCTGGACGTGATCGATCTCGGCGGCGGCGACCCCGATTTCATCACGCCGCTGCCCATCCGCCAGGCCGCGATCGACGCGATGAACGCCGGCGACACGCACTACGTCGCCTCGGCCGGGACGCCGGCCTTCCGGAAGGCGATCGCGGCGAAACTCAAGACCGAGAACGGCCTGGGATACGACTGGCAGACCGAGATCATCGTCACGCCCGGTGCCAAGGCGGCGCTGTTCCAGGCGGCGCTGACGCTGATCGAGCCGGGCGTCGAGATGCTCGTCCTCGAGCCGGCCTGGGTGAGCTACGTCCCGATGATCGAGCTGGCCGGCGGGACAGCGGTCCCTGTCGCCCTCGACGCCGACGACGGCTTTGCCATCACCTGCGACAAGCTGGAGGCGGCGATCACGCCGAAGACGCGGGCGATCCTGCTCAACTCCCCGAACAACCCGACCGGCCGGGTGACGACGCAGGCGGAGTACGACGTGATCGCGGCGGTCGCGGTCGCTCACGACCTGCTCGTCTTCGCCGACGAGATGTACGAGAAGATCGTCTACGACGGCCACCGTCACATCAGCCTCGCGACGCTGCCGGGCATGTTCGAGCGGACCCTGACCTTCAACGGCCTCTCCAAGGCGTACGCGATGACCGGCTGGCGGCTGGGCTACGTCGCCGGGCCGGCCGCCTTCGTCCAGCAGATCGCCAAGGTCCACAGCCACTCCGTCACCTGCGCGACCTCGTTCGCCCAGGCCGGCGGGGTGGCCGCCCTGACCGGGGACCAGGCCTTCATCGGCGAGATGGTCTCCGCCTGGGACCGGCGTCGGCGGATGGTGAGCGAAGGGCTCAGCGCGATCCGGGGCCTGCGCTGCCCGCTGCCCGAGGGCGCGTTCTACGCGATGGTGGATGCGCGGGAGACCGGCGTCTCGTCACTGGAGATCAGCGACCGGATCCTGCAGGAGGTCTACGTCGCGGTCGTCCCCGGCGTTGCCTTCGGTCAGGCCGGCGAGGGTCACTTCCGCCTGTCCTTCGCGACCGATGACGCCTCGCTCCGGACCTCGGTCGAGCGGATCAGCCGGCTGCTGGGCGCCCGGTAAGGGTTGATCGCGGGAAAGGTCGGGCGGAACGAACTGGTGGGAAGCAGGTCGCCCGTCCCGGCCATGAATGGCCTGGCTGAAGGACGGCGCTGCGCGCAAACGGCGATGTGGGTGATCCCGGAACGGATGCCGTAATCCTCACGATTCGTCCCCCTCCCTTATGGTCCGCCCTGAGCACGGTGCTGCGCATCGAACGCCAGTAATGTCGCATGTCTCGATGGGGAAATGGGTCCGGAACCCAGTCATGCAGCTCACAGGAACGAACGTACCGATGTCAGTCGGGGACAACCTCCGATGAACGGCGTGCCAGCATGCTGTCGCAACTCATCGTCGACAACGCGCGATTTCTGGGAATGGGAACGGGTCTAAAGACTGGGGGTGGAATGCCGTACTGACGGTCTCATCATCACGCCGTATGGTCGACAACCGGCCGACGGTGGATGCTCGTCGGCGAGCGGGCCAACATCGTCGAAGCGGCTATCCGGGTCAAGGCGCGTGATCTTGAGTGTCTGGTCCACGCGGTCGCCGTCCAGCCAGACCACATCCACATTGCGCTCTCGATTCCCCCAAAGCACGCGCCAGCGAGCGTGATCGGTCAACTCAAAGGGGCATCATCGCGACTGTTGCGCCTGCGCGAACCGGAACTCGCCGAACTCGGGTTCGACTGGCAGCGTGAGTACGGCGTCGTCTCGTTCAGCGGCCGTGATTTCCAGGAGATCATTGAGTACATCACCAACCAGAACGAACGCCACGCCGAATCGCGCCTCAACCATCAACTCGAACGCGACGCGGAGGAACACCTCGATCGGTGACAGATGGAATCGAATCGCGACTTACAGCCATGCGGGCCTCACCCGCGCGAAGCGCCGTCCTTCAGCCAGGCCATTTATGGCCGGGACCACCAATCTAGCCGGGACCGCCAACCACGACGCCCCAGCCTACGAATAGGCCGGGGCGTCGCTCACTTACAGGAAATGGACGTATCGAGTGCGGACGCTACCGGTCGCTCTCGGGCCGGCGCATGTAGGCCAGGATCCCGATGATCAGGACGATCAGGCCGCCGATGGCGAAGGCGAGGCCGAGATTGGTGTCGAGCGATCGCGGCTCACGGTAGGAGAGACCCATCCCGTAGAACGTGATCCCGCTCCAGCAGGCGACCGCGCCGATCCCGATCAGGTAGATGCGCCAGTGCTTCGAGATCTCGCTCATCGTCGTTCTCCGTCGTCCTTCCGATCGCCGTGGAATGCCCAGTGCCGCCCTTGAACGTCCGCCGCCATGTGGCGTGGCGTTTGCTCCTCGCAGGCTACCGGATTTTGGCGTCGCCGTCGATACGAAGATGGGTAGTGGCGCAGAGATGCGTCACGCGGACGACCGCGCCCTTCGCCGGGTTGGCCGGTGCTATGGCTGCAGGAGCTGATCGACGGTCACGAAGGCGTAGCCCTGGGCCTCGGCCTGCTCGATGTACTGGGGCAGGGCTTCGAAGTCGCCGGGTGCCTGCACGCCGACGTGCATCAGGACGATCTGGCCGGGCTGGAGGGTGTCGAGGCACCGCTCCAGCACCTGTGAGCCGGTCATGCCGTTCCAGCCCAGCGTGTCGACGGTCCACATCACGGTGATACCGAACCCGACCGAGGCCATGTCGGCCAGGGTCTGCGGGCCGTAGTCGCCATAGGGTGGGCGCCAATAGGGTCTCATGTCGTAGCCGCCGGTGATCTCCGCGACGACCTGCTCGGTCTCCTCGATCTCGTTGATCCGGAAGTCCGTGCCGGGGTCGCCGGAGTCGGTCGAGAACCCGGTGAAGGACTGGTGCGTGTAGGTGTGGTTGAAGATCATGTGTCCCTCCTGCGCCATTCGCAGGACGAGGTCCGGGTTGTCCTCCGCCCAGAGTCCCGTCATCCCGAACGATCCCTTGATGCCGTACGCGTCGAGCGTATCCAGGATCGCCTCGGTGTTGCCCCGATCGGCGCCGCAGTCGAAGGTCAGCGCGACCTCGTCCCGACCGGTATCGGCGGTCTGGATGGGGTAGCTGGACTCGGTGCCAACCTCGGGTGGCGGCGGCAGGCGCGGGTAGACGGCTGGGGTCGCCATCGCGATCGCGGTCGGCGCGACGGCGACGGTCTGCGTGGCGACCGACACTGGCGTGCCGAGGGGCTCCCCGGCGAGGTGGCCGCTGTGGCTCTCACCGGTCGAGAGCCGCTTGCCTTCGACCGGATACTCGGTGAAGAAGGCGTTGATCGAGGAGACGTAGGCGTTCACGATCGCATCGATCCCGGCTGGGTCGGACAGTACGGCCCAGTCATCGTCGTTGGACAGGAAGAGCGATTCGACCACGGCTCCCGGCATCGTGCTCCCGATGAAGTCCCGTTCGGGTTTGTCTGGACTGAGGACGACGTAATGCTCGAAGGCATCCGGCGGGAGGTCCTCGGCCGGGATATCCGTGTCGCGGTCATCCTGGGCGCCACGGGACTCGACGGTGAAGCCGGCGGCATCGAACTGCTCGCCGAATTCCGCGACGACATCCTGCGCGAACCATTTGCTCTCGTCCGAGTCCGGTCGATCTTCCGCCCACCACGACTCGTACCCTTGTAGGTCGGTATTCTCCGCGCCGTTGATGTGGATCGAGATCAGCAGGTCGGCGTTGGCGTCGTTGCAGACATTCACCCGGGCCTGAAGCTCGTCGAGGTTGTCGTAGGTATCCTCGGCCGAATCGATCTCGCCGGAACCGTCGCCGTCCTCCGCCTGCTCGCCGTCACCGTTGACGTCTTCGCCCGCGAGATTGACCAGTGTGTCGCCGGTTCGGGTCAGCACGACCTCGACGCCCTGGGTCTCGAGGCGACGCTCGATCCCCTGCGCGATCTCGAGATTGAGGTCGCTCTCCTTCGCGATCAGCTCGCCGGTGTCCGGGTCGGTGCGGGTGTAGCCCCAGTCGATCCCGCCGTGCCCGACGTCGAGGCAGACGACGTAGGGCTGGCCCGAGTCGCTCACGCCCTCGTCGGACACCGGGACGGAGCCGTCCGCGCCCGGCGTCGCGTTCCCCGCTCCGGCGGGCACGGTCGAGGTCACGACCGGCGGCCCGGAACCGGCCGGCTGCTGGGCGGCGACCTGGGTGCCCGGCGGGCCGTCGGAGTCGAACCCGCGCAGCACCGAGACCAGCAGCGTCCCGGCGAAGGCCAGCGCCACCACGACGACGATGCCGGCGATGAGGAGCGGGAGCCGGTCGGCCGGCCGGGGAGTCAGCCCACCAGCACGCGGTGTCGGTGGACGGGTTGGCCGGGATGGGACCGCCATGAACGCGGGAGCTCCTTCGCTGAGAGTCGTTCACGCGGGCGACCGTCACACGCCAGCGGCACGGGGCTCCGCCGGGCGGGATCGCCGGGCACCGGACGGAAGGACCTGCGAAAATCGGACAAGCCGCCCAAGCATACCGTGTCGGATACCACGTTTCACTCCCTCGACCCGCGCCGCCGTCGCATGGTTCCCGGCCGTGGTGTCCCGGAACGGCTGGGTCAGCCGTCGTCGACACGAATGTGACATCGTCCCGGTAGGATGAGCGGCGATCCGTCAGGACGCTGGCGTCCACCAGGGAGCGGTCCCATCGCCAACCGGCAGACGTTGCCGCTGGCGCCGCCCATCAGGAGAGCTTCGATGTCCGTCTCCCCATCCCGATCGCTCGAACGGCCAACTGGCCAGCGGTCGTCTGGCGACACGCCCTTCATCCAGGTCCGCGACCTGGTCAAGACCTACGGCGACGTCTACGCCGTCAACGGGATCTCGTTCGACGTCATGCCGGGCGAGGTCTTCGGCTTCCTCGGGCACAATGGGGCCGGCAAGACGACGACGATCCGGATGCTGACCGGCCGGACGCGCCCGACCGGCGGCAGCGCCACGATCGCCGGGCACGACATCGTCCGGGACCGCGATGCGATCAAGCCGATCATCAACCTCGTCTTCGAGGACCCGAACCTCTACGAGCGCTTCACGGCCATGCAGAACCTGGAGATCTTCGCCGACCTCTACGGCGTCCCCCGGCGGCGAGCCGGCGAACTGCTGGAGCTGGTCCGGCTGACCGACGCGGCGAAGCGGAAGGTCAAGACGTATTCCTCCGGGATGAAGCAGCGCTTGCTGATCGCGCGGTCGCTGATCAATTCACCGAAGGTGCTGTTCCTCGACGAGCCGACCCGGGGCCTGGACCCAACCTCCGCCCGGGAACTGCGCGACCTGATCCGGCAGCTGAGCGACCAGGGCACGACGGTCTTCCTGACGACGCACTACATGGAGGAAGCGGACGAGCTCTCCGACCGCGTCGCCTTCCTCAGCGCCGGCAACATCGTCGCGCTCGATACGCCGCGCGAGCTGAAGCTGCGCTACGGCAGCCGGACGGCGACCGTCCTGCTCCGCAGCCGCGAGGAGCGGACGATCGCGCTGGATGATGCCCACGACGCCGAGCGGCTCGCCAGCTGGATGCGGGACGACCAGGTCCTGACGATGCACTCGCAGGAAGGCACGCTCGAGGACGTCTTCATCGCGCTGGCTGGCCGGTCACTGTAGTCCCCATCGGATCGGGCCGCCCGGCACCGGGCGGCCAGTCGGGAGCATCGATGAGATTTCACCCACGCATCATCCAGACGATCTTTCGCAAGGACCTGATCGACGCCATCCGGGACGGCCGGGTCGCGATCGCGCTGATCGTCCCGATCCTGATCGGCGTCTCGTACGCCTACCTCTTCGACGACGACACCACCGACCCGACCCCGATCTACTCCGTCGCCGTCACGTCGGTCGACACGACGGCGATCACCGATCGACTGACCGCGCTGGCGGGCACCGGTATCGACCTGACGGTTCACCCGTTCGGGACCGACGCCGCGGTCCGCGAAGCCGTTCAGGACGGCGACGACGATCTCGGCCTCGTCGTCCCGGCCGGCTTCGACGCCGCCATCGCGGCCGGGCAGCAGCCCGAACTCACGGTCCTGACGCCGCCGGAGCCGACCGCCGGCACGACCTTCCTGCTGACGGCGCTGGACCCGGCGCTGCGGGCGCTGGCCGGGCAGGGTCCGCCGGCGCGGGTCTCGGTCAGCGCGACCGCCGTCGGCGAGCCGTCGCTGTTCGACCGGATCGGTCTCCGAACCTACATGCTGACCTTCTCGATGATCTTCCTCGTCGGCATGATCGCCGTCTTCGCGATCCCGATCATCCTGACCGAGGAGATCGAGAAGAAGACGCTAGACGCGCTGGTCATGATCGCGTCGTACGGCGACGTGATGATCGGCAAGGCGCTGGTCGGGCTGGTCTACATCGCCGTCGCGACCCTCATCACGCTGACACTGGCCCGCGCCGCGCCAAGCAATGTGGGGCTGTTCGCGCTCGCCATGGCGGCGCTCTCGGTCGCGCTGCTCGGCTTCGGCCTCTTCATCGGCGGGCTGTTCCGGAGCGCCAACCAGCTCAACACCTGGGGCAGCCTGCTGCTCTTCCCGCTGATCACGCCGGCCTTCCTCGTCGCGCTGCCGCTGCGGGGCTGGGCTCACGCGCTGGCCACCGCCTTCCCGACCGGTGCGGCCGCCAAGGAGATCACCAACGGCCTGACCGGGGAGACGATCTACGACGGTGCCGTGTTGAACTTCACGGTCATGATCGCCTGGGCGCTGGCCGGGTTCCTCCTGCTCGGCTGGCAGCTCCGCCGCCGGCAGGCGTAGGGCCGATCGACCATCGCACGCCCACCGCCCGAGTCCTATGACCCGGGCGGACGCGAGGAGACCCGCTCACATCCGCCGCGACACCTGCCGTTTCGACGGGCTGGCCCGTCGCGGCGAGGTCGAGGTGTGATGACGGTCGATTCATTCGACCACGGCGATGCCTGCCTGTCGGCAAGGCGGGAGGGATCAGGTGGCGACCGTCGCGGATGTCTGGTCCGCCTTGAGAAAGGCCAGCACCGCGGCCTCGATCGGCGTCAGGTCGCCGCTGACCACACCGGTGCCGGAGCGTTCCAGGATCTCGTCCGGGAACTCGATGACGGTGCCGTGCTCGTAGGACGTGATGATCGACGGGTGGATGTAGCACTTTCGCGCGACGGCCTGCGTGTTGCCGAGCCGTTCCGAGACCGCCTTGATCGCCGCGACGACGTTGCGCTTGGCCTCGGTCTCGCTCTGCCACGGGTGCTCGAAGGTGGCGAGTTCGTGGGCGGCCAGCACCGTGCCGGCCCAGGTCCGGACGTCCTTGGCGGTGAAGTCGGCGCCGGTCGCCTCCCGCAGGTAAGTGTTGACCTCGTCGCTCCCGATCCGGTGCCGGGTGCCGTCATCGTCGACCCACTGGAACAGCGTCTGGCCGGGCAGGTCCTGGCAGCGGCGGACGATCTTCGCCAGCCGCCGGTCGCGCAGCTCGATCTCGTGCTCGACGCCGCTCTTGCCCCGGAACGAGAACATCACCCGCTCCCCCTTGACCTCGACGTGGCGGTCGCGCAGCGTCGTCAGGCCGTAGCTCTTGTTCTCCTTCGCGTAGCTCTGGTTGCCGATCCGGATCAGCGTCGCCTCCAGCAGGCTGACGATCGTCGCGATCACCTTGTCGCGCGACAGGCCGGGAGCAGCCAGGTCCTCGGCGACGCGGGCCCGGAGCCGGGGCAGGGACTCGGCGAAGGCGACCGTCCGCTCGTATTTGGTCTCGCCCCGAGCCGCATCCCAGCGGGCGTGGTAGCGGTACTGCTTGCGGCCACGCTCGTCCCGCCCCGTCGCCTGGATGTGCCCGCGCGGGTCCGGGCTGATCCAGACGTCCCGCCAGGCCGGCGGGATCACGATCAGCCGGATGCGCTCCAGCGTCGGCCGATCCCGGACGAGGTCGCCGTCCGGGTCGCGGTAGCTCCAGCCCTTTCCGGCGCGTCGGCGGGTGATGCCGGGGTCGGTGTCGGTCGAGTAGTGGAGGCCGGCCGACTCGGCGTCGGCCATGGCGGTCAGTTGTCGTTCTTCCGTGGACATGCGTGCGACCCTGATTCTTGCCGACCGACGAGGGTTGGGGTTTGCGCGTGGAGACGGAGCCATCATTGCTATGCAGCCAATGTGCCAGGTCGGGGTCGCCCGGTCGCGTCACCATTTGGCCACGCGAAGCGGGCCGGGGGGATGGGCGCCCGGCCCACCTCCGGGACGCTCGCGTGGTTCTTGCGAACCTCGACGACATCGGCGCGGTCACCGTGACCCCGTCCGGTACACCGAAGGGACTTCCGCATGGCCCTCATCACCGTCGGGACCGAGAACAGCACCAGCATCGACCTGTATTACGAGGACCACGGCTCCCGGCAGCCGGTCGTA
>CAXTHM010000031.1:0-11098 GCA_964244115.1 uncultured Thermomicrobiales bacterium | reverse complement strand
GGCGCTCGTGGGAGAAGCAGACGCCGGCCCTGCTCGGCGCCGGGTACCGGGTGATCGCCTACGACCGGCGCGGCTTCGGTCTCTCCAGCCAGCCGACGACCGGCTACGACTACGACACGTTCGCCGCCGACCTGGACACGCTCCTGACGACCCTGGATCTGAACGATGTCGTCCTGATCGGCTTCTCGATGGGGACCGGCGAGGTGGCCCGGTACATCGGGACGTACGGCACCGGCCGGATCAGCAAGGCCGTCCTGGCCGGGCCGATCCCGCCGTACCTGCTCCAGGCCGACGACAACCCCGGCGGCGTCCCCCAGTCGGTCTTCGACGGCTTCAAGGACGCGATCCGGGCCGACCGGCCAGCGTTCCTGACCGGCTTCTTCGACAGCTTCTACAACACGGAGGATCTGCTCGGGACGCGGGTCAGCGCCGACAAGATCCGCTCGGACTTCGTCGTTGCCTCCGGGGCCTCGGCGACCGGTACGCTCCAGTGCGTCGATACCTGGCTGACCGACTTCCGGGCCGACCTGCCAGCGTTCGACATCCCGACCCTCGTCATCCAGGGCGACGCCGACCAGATCCTGCCGATCGACGTCACCGGCCGCCACCTGCCCGGGCTGATTGCGAACAGCGAACTGGTCGAGATCGCCGGCGGACCGCACAACATCGGCTGGACCCACGCCGAGGAGTTCAACGCGGCGTTGATGGCGTTCCTCGCGAAATAGCCCGTCGAGACTCGACAGCTTGAAGAGGTCGGCTCCTGGTCCGAGAACCATGAGTCGATCTTCGTCGCAATGACGCTTGACCGATTCCCACCTCGCGTCGCGGCGACATACTGCCCAATGGGAGATGATCCGGGGCACACGGAACTGCTCTCAAGATGCAGTCATGAGTAGAGACGCCCATGGCGCATCGTTCCACGAACATTTGTTTGTCTGTGCGTCCGTACGTAATATACGTACACTCTATGGCATTGACTGATGGCGACATGGGGCTTTGGGACGATTCCCTGGCCAGAACCTGGGTCGATTCACGCTTGTCTTGGAAGCTAGAGCTGGGCATCACGCGAATGCAGAGCCGACTCATCCCACCGCCGCTTCATCCCGTCACCGCACCGACCATCGCCGCGGGTGGCTTCGCGTCCCCGGAGCCGACCGTCACGCTGCTGGCCGAGGAGTCCACGGCCCACCCGGTCGCGGTCACGATCGCGGCGGCCTGGTCCTGCTACGGCGGGAGACCGGCCAAGGCTGAGAACGTTCGCCGGCTGCTCGAAGATCCGCCCAAGGCGTCAGCGACTCCGGCCGAGATCGCCGACCGGGCCCGGCGGCGGGACCGGGCGCTGGCCCTCTACGCGTCGCTGTTCGCCGCCGGCCACCACACGACCTTCCAGCACGCCAACTTCGTCTTCGTGCTGGACAACGTCAGCCGGCTGGCGATCTGGTCGTTCTTCCACAGCCACCCGTACTACAACTCCGAGCAGGTCTCGCAGCGCTACCGCGAGGTCACAGGTGACACGATGGTCACGCCCACTCTGCCCGAGCGCGAGGCGGCGATCTACCGGGGCGCGATCGAGCGCAGCCTGGAGGGCTACCGGCGACTGGTCGAGATCCTGACGCCGGATATGGTCGCGGGCTACACGAAGGTCTTCCCTGGCCGGGTCAAGGCCGCCGCCCGCGACGACGCGGCCCGGGTCGCGCTCGAAGGCGCCGTCCGGAAGAAGGCCCAGGAGGTCGCCCGGTACGTCCTGCCGCTGGCGACCCCGGCCCACCTCTATCACACCGTCAACGGCCTGACGTTGCTGCGCTACTACGCCCTCGCCAGCCAGCCGGACGCCCCGGCCGAGGTCCGGCTGATCGTCACGAAGATGGTCGAGGCCGTCCTCACCGTCGACCCGCTGTTCCTCGGTGCCCCGGAGTACCCGCTCCAGATCCACCCCTTGCTGACCGAGGAGACGGAGGAGTCCCGGGCGCTGGCCCACTGGCGGGCCAGCGTCGACCAGGACCCGGAGGCGGTCGAGCGGTTCTGCCAGCAGTTCGATGGCGCACTGGCGGAGGCCGGCGTCGAGAGCCGCCTGGTCGGCGCCCACCCGGACACCGAGCGGATCTTCGCCGACGCGATCCGGACCGTGATCGGCGCGACACGGGACGAGGTGTCCGATGAGGACGCGATCGCCCAGGTGCTGGACGCCGTTCACAACACCTACCTCGGCCACCCGCTCTACCTCGGGATGCACAGCAAGCTGATGCAGACGATGGCCCACGTCCCGTTCACGTTCGCGAAGCGGATCAGTGGCGCCGAGGCCGCCCAGAGCCAGCGCCACCGGAGCACCGTCGCCTCCGCCCCGCTGCTGACGGCCCACCTCCGACGCGAGCCCGACGTGATCACGCCGCTCCAGATCGCCCGGAACCCCGAGGCGCTGGCCGAGTACGACGCGACCGTCCGGGCCCTCTGGGACGCCAAGAACGCCCTGCTCGACGCCGGCGTCGCGCCCGAGGTCGTGCTCTACCTGCTGCCGAACAGCCACCGGATCCGGGAGTACGAGACCGGGACGCTCCAGAGCTACTACTGGAAGTGGGTCAAGCGGCTCTGCTTCGACGCCCAGCGGGAGATCTTCGATACGGCCCGCGACGAGGTCAGGCAGGTCCGGGAACTGTTCCCCGTGATCGGCCGCTACGTCGACGGCCCGCCGTGCGTCCAGCGGTCCCGGGCTGGCTCGACCCCTATCTGCCCGGAGGGGGAGCGATTCTGCGGCATCCCCGTCTGGCGGAACTACGCATTCGAGACGCTGGCCGAGAAACGGGTGATGTAAGCGCACATACGTTGGATTCGGCCGCGCGACGACGGTGGCTGGCACTGCCCGCCCCTCAGTCGGCCGCGTCGGCCTTTCTGGCCCGGTCGTCCTGGACGACGCGCGCGACGAGGTCCGGGTTGGAGACGATGACCCGCAGCAACGTCCGCGATGTGTCATCTGGCCAGCGGCGGCCCCGTTCCCAACCATGCACTGTCTCAAAGGAGATCCCGAAGCGGTCCGCGAACTGCTCCTGGGTGAGCCCGAGTTCCTGGCGGAGCCGTCGAATCTCGCGACCCAGTACCCCTCGCTCCATCTGCTCATCAGTGGAGATCGCCGAATCCGGATCGGACTCGGCGTTCGCCCGAATCTCTTCATCGGTCATCGTTGCGACCCGAGCCCAGTCGGTCCTGGGGCGGTCAGGACGGTTGTCGTCCGTCACGACGTATGGCTGGCCTTGCTCATCGTCGTGGATCGAGGCGTGAATAGTAGGCATTGGTCTCCCTTCGTTCTGCCGGCCTGGCCGAGATGATACGCCGGATATCGGGGACTCGATCGGTGTAGACGACCACCAGGACATCGAGTCTGGCGCGATCGGGTCGACCAAACGCTCTCCAGCGTTCTTCTCGATACCCGTCTTCTGTTACATCGAACTCGTCGAGATCCGGATCGGAGAAGATGGCAATCGCCTCATCGAACGAGACGCCATGCTTCCGTGAATTGGCGTCGTTCTTCATCTCATCCCATTCGAAAAGCATCGATCCCCCGCCCGTGAAGCGGATCTGTTCCTGATGCGCGGCGACATCGATCAGAGAATGGCGCGAGTCGTTCGTCAGTCGGCCGCGTCAGCTCTTCCCGTCCGCAATTCCTGAACGACGCGAGCGACCAGTTCCGGCTGTCGGGCGATCAGCCGGAGCAGGATTTCGGTGGTCGCGTCGGGAGCTCGTCGACCACGTTCCCAGGACTGAAGATCAGCAAGGCCAAAGCCGAACCTCATCGCGAAGGCTTCCTGCGCGAGGCCGAGGTCCTGACGAAGCGCTTGAATCGAGCTTGCCAGGCGGAGTCGCGATCGCTGCTCCTCCGTCAGCGGTGGCGCGTCAGGATCACCCTCGGCGTTTCGACGACGTTCCTCATCAGTCATCGCCTCCAGGCGTTCCCAGTCAGTGCACAGGTTTTCCGACTCTGGGTCGTCCGTAACGACGTAGGGGTTCCCGTCATCGTCGTGATGGATCGAAGCGTGAATGGTCGTCATCGGCATCCTCGGGAGTCGCCTGGCGAGCGGAGATGATTCGGCGGGTATCCGGAAGTCGATCGGTGTAGACCACCGCAACGACCATAAGGCGAGTACGGTCGATACGACCAAAGGCGACCCAGCGATCCTCCTCGAAGATGTCGTCCTCCGGCACTTCCCGCAGGTTCGGATCCGAAAAGATCGCGATCGCGTCCTCGAACCTGATACCGTGCTTCGTCAGGTTGGTGCGGTTCTTGGCCGGGTCCCACTCGAAGCGCATCGATCCCTCACCGCTGAAGTGGATCTCATCCGTTACTTTGGCGACGCGGATCGGAACCTGGCAGCCCGGCCGTCAGTCGGCCGCGTCGGCCTTTCTGGCCCGGTCGTCCTGGACGACGCGCGCGACGAGGTCCGGGTTGGAGACGATGACCCGCAGCAACGTCCGCGATGTGTCATCTGGCCAGCGGCGGCCCCGTTCCCAACCATGCACTGTCTCAAAGGAGATCCCGAAGCGGTCCGCGAACTGCTCCTGGGTGAGCCCGAGTTCCTGGCGGAGCCGTCGAATCTCGCGACCCAGTACCCCTCGCTCCATCTGCTCCTTGGTGGGGAAGAAGGTGTCCGGATCGCTTTCAACGTTCGCTCGGATTTCCTCGTCGGTCATTGCGTCCACTCTTGCCCAGTCCGTTCCCTCTCGATTCGGGCGTGGGTCATCGGTAATCACATGCGGTTCTCCATTCTCATCATGAACGATCCAGGCGTGAATAATATTCTCTGACATACTTCGAATCCGTCTTTCTGGCCGAGATGATTTGACGCGTATCGGGCCCTCTGTCAGTGTAGACGACCATCGTGACCGTCAGGCTCCCAAGATCGACGCGACCGATTGCGGTCCACCGCTCCTCGTCATGGTCATACCGGACCTCTTCGAACTCGAAGTGATTCGGATCATCGAAGACTGCGACGGCCTCCTGGAACTCGAAGCCATGTTTCCAACGGTTCGCGGAATTCTTGGTCGGGTCCCACTCGAAGCGCATTTACCCACTCCAATCATATCCCTGACTCTCCGTCGTCATGCCATGTTCTGTTCTGAACGAACCACTGACCCGGCGCCGGTATCGTATCCAGTGTCATGACGACGTGGAAGGCATCCGCGAGCGACCGATGATCAGGTAAGGAGAGGCGGCGGTGCGCATCCTGTTCAGCTTCCATGAGGGGCCTGGCCACTACAACCCGCTCGTCCCCTTGGCAAAGCGGGCCGTCGCGGTCGGGCATACGGTCGCGTTCTCGGCCGACCCGAGGCGGGTCGGGCTGCCGGAGGCCTACGGCTTCACGGCCTTCCCGACCGGGATCGATCCGTATGGCTCGCCCGAGTCGGTCGCGATCGAGGAGCGGTACAACGCCGCCCCGCCGAGCCCGGAACGGGAGGACGCGCTCATCCGTGACGGCTTCGGCCTCGTCTACCCGCGGGCCAAGGCGGCCGACATGGTCCGGCTCTGCCGGGAGTGGCGGCCCGACGTGATCGTCTGGGACGAGGCCAACCTCGGCGCCCCGATCGCGGCGGACGTGCTCGGCCTCCCGAACGTCAGCGTACTGGTCCTGGCCGCCGGTTCACTGCTCCGACCGGACCTGGTCTCGGACGGGCTCAACCTCGTCCGGGCCGACCATGGTCTGGCGCCCGACCCGGACCTCGACATGCTGAGCCGCTACCTGGTCCTGTCGCCGTTTCCGGTCGGCTTCCGCGACCCGGCCTTCCCACTGCCACCGACGGCCCGGACGATCCGGCCGCTGCTGCCCGACCCGGCGCCGGGCGAGTCGCTGCCGGAATGGGCGCGGCAACTTCCCGACCGGCCGGTGGTCTATCTCTCTCTGGGAACGGCATTCGACCGGACACTCGCGCTGGCGATCTTCCGCCGGCTGATCCCCGCCCTGGCCGAGCTGCCGATCACGCTGATCGTCACCGTCGGCCGCAAGGTCGACCCCGATGACCTTGGCGACCAGCCGGCCAACGTCCACATCGAGCGGTACGTCTCGCAGGCGCTGCTGCTCCCCTCGGTGGACCTGTTCGTCTCGCACGCCGGGTCGGGGAGCGTGATGGGCGCCCTCTCGCACGGCGTGCCGCTGGCGCTGATCCCCCGCGGAGCGGATCAGCCGGCCAACGCGGCTCGCTGCGAGGCGCTCGGCGTCGGCCGGATCATCGGCACGCCGGACGTCAGCGGCGCGGCGGCCCGGGTCGCGGTGGAGGCGATGCTGGCTGACCCGACCGTCCGCCGGAACGCGGAACTCGTTCGGGACGAGATCGCGACCCTTCCGGGAGCGGATCATGGGCTGCGGCTGATCGAGCAGGTCGCGAGCAGTACGGTCTCCTAGAACGTGAAGCCACGCCACGGCGAGGGGTGGGATCGTGACACCGATCCGATGCCCGCCGGTGAGTTCGACTACGGGGGATGGTCGTGGATCCGCCCTGACGTCGGAGCGGCCTGGCGCTCGCCCTATCCAGGCGGCGTCGCGGCGGGTGTCGCGGGTTGTGGCGTCGCGATCGCGGTGACCAGGACGACGCGGTCGTCCTGGCCGGTCGCCCTGTGGCCGGTCGCGCGGTCGGTCACGACCCAGACCCCGGCGGGGAGGATGTCGGGCTCGTACCGGGTGTCGCCGGCGGTCACCGGGACGCCGCCAGCCGTCGAGCGGAAGTCGACGGCGTCCGCCGGGACGCCGCCGCCGAGCGGGGTGTTCGTGACGCTGCCGTCGACCGGGTGGCCAAGCCCGAGGACGTGGATCAGCCGCTCGCCGGCCGACTCGGTCGCGGTGGAGGGCGGTGGAGGGCGGTGGAGGTCCGGACGATGCCGGGGCGCTCGGCGACACTGCCCGGCGGGAACAGGAACCATCGGCAGATGCACGAGCCGGCTCGGACGCCGGGTCCCCGATCGATCACCCGGAGGTCGTCGAGGACGACGGCCAGGTCGCCTTCAGCATAGACCGTCACCAGCCCTGAACGAATCCCGGCGGACCATGCTGATCCGGGAACCGGTGTGTGCCGAGGGACTGATGATGACTCGTCCAGCCCGGCTCCCACTCGGTGCGGATCGACTGGCCCACGACGGCCGGACCGAGGGCGCCGGGTGGGGCGGCCGTCGTCGGGGCCACCGACGGGGCGAATGAGCCCGGTGCGCGGATCTCCTCCGGGTGCCCGGCTCCGGCGCCGACGGTGGGCGTACTCCGGCTCCTGGCGAGGTCCGGTGCTGGCGAGATGCGTCGCGGGACCTGGATGCGTCGCGACATCCGACGCTCCGCGGCAAGGCAGTCCCGACCGAATCTGGCGACATCTGGCCCATCGTCCCGGATCTGGCGACACCGGTTACGGGATGGGAGTGGCCACCGGTGAGCCGGTTCCGGGTGCCGTGATCGCGACGACCGACACGACCCGGACCGTTTGACCCGGTCCGATGTCGACGGTGGCCTGCCGTCCGGTGGTCCGGTCTGTCACCGTCCAGCTCCCGGTCGGCAGCAGGTAGTGGTCGATCCAGCTGTCCCCGGTGGTCACGGTCGTCCCATCGCCGAGCGAGCGGAACGCGAACGTGGGGATGGGTGCCGTCGTCGGCGAATCACTGATCGACTGGCTGGAATCGGCCCCGCTACCTGGGTCGAGGACGTGGATCGCCGGCTCACCGGTGGTATCCGTCGAGGTATAGCTCCGGATCACCCCTGGACGGTCGGCGATGCTGCCCGGCGGCAGCAGGAACCAGGTGCACCGGAAGAGCGTGTCGAAGAGATCGGGTCGATCAGCGAGTTGGTCTTCCGTCGGATTGGCCGCGGTCGCCCGCCACTGGTTGTCCGGCCAGCCCTGGAGCGTATACGGCTGGGCGATGATCGCTGCCGTCATCGGCTCGATCCCGTAGGCGATCTCCGGGACGAGCGAGGCGATGACGCCGTCGGTCCCGGTGCTCTGGGCATAGCTCCGGCAGGACAGGACATCGACCGTCCCGGCGGCGACTCCATCGACCCGGAGGCCGATCGGACCGGCCGGGAGGTCCTCGATCGCCAGCTCGCCGCTCACGCCGGGACTGACCGCGACGCCTGCCACGGTCACCCGGAGATCGCGGTCGCTGGCCGATCCGGTACAGTCCCGATACAGGTCGGTTCCCGGCTGGACGACCAGGTTGGCCGGGCACGGCGCGATCTCGAGTCGAAGGCCATTCAGCACTCCGGGATCATCCGGGTCGGACCATGGACCAACCCTGATCAGGAGGATCGCCGCCGCTGTCGCGATGACGGCGACGGCCAGGCAGACGCCGGCGATGAGACGCCCTCGACCCGGACTCGTCATCGATCCTCACGATCGTTCGGGCTGGAGCAACGGGGTCCATCCCCGACAGGACAGGTTTCGAGCTACGCCTTCGGGGCGTTCTCGGCGGCGAAGTAGCGCAGCGCGGCCTCGACGGTGACGCTGATCCCGACGCCGAGGGCGTCCTCGTCGATGTCGAACTTCGGGTGGTGGTGGCCCCAGACCAGGCCGCGCTCCTCGTTGCGGGAGCCGACGTGGAAGTAGCAGCCGGGCACGGCGTCGAGGAAGTACGACATGTCCTCGCCGCCCATGATCGGCGTCATCTCGATCGCGTTCTCGGCCCCGACTACGGCGGTCGCCGCCGCACGGACCAGGCGGGTCATCGCGGCATCGCTGTTGACGGCCGGGGGGCCGAGCCTGTAGGTGATCTCGACGGTCGCCCGGAGCGCCTCGGCGACCCCCCGAATGACCTCCGGGATACGGCGCTGGAGATGCTCGCGGATGTCGGGCTCGAACGAGCGGACCGTCCCGCGCATCTCGGCGGTGTCCGGGATGACGTTGCCAGCCTTGCCCGCGTTCAGGGCGCCGACGGTGACGACGGCGGCTTTGGTCGGGTCGATCTCGCGGGAGACCAGCGCCTGGAGCGCGGTGATGATCTGGGCGCCGACCAGGATCGGGTCGACCGTTCCCTGCGGCCGGGCGCCGTGGCCCCCGCGGCCCTGGATCGTCACGATGAAGGCATCCGCCGCCGCCATCGACGGCCCGGCCATGGACGCGACCGTCCCCAGCGGCAGCTCCTGGGAGAGGTGGAGGCCGAAGGCGGCGTCGACGTGCGGGTCCTCCAGCACGCCCTCGGCGATCATCGGCTCGGCGCCGCCCGGCCCCTCCTCGGCGGGCTGGAAGACGACCTTGACCGTCCCCGCGAACTGGTCGCGCCGTTCCAGCAGCAGCCGGGCCGTCGCCAGGAGCATGGCGGTGTGGCCGTCATGCCCACAGGCGTGCATCACGCCCGGCGTCTGGCTGCGGTAGTCGACCGCGTTCTCCTCCTCGATCGGGAGGGCGTCCATATCAGCCCGCAGCATCAGCACCCGGTCGGCGTTCGGCCCCGAGCCGGTGCCGCGGATCAGGGCGGTGACGCCGGTGTTAGCGATGCCGGTCCGGATATCGTCGAGGCCGAGCTGGTGAAGGCGGGCGGCGACGAACTTCGCGGTCTCGACCTCCTGCATGCCCAGTTCGGGGTGCTCGTGGAGGAAGCGCCGGTCGGCGATGACGCCCGGCAGGATCTCGTCGACGGCGGTCCGGAGGTCAGTGGCGCTGGCGGTCATGGCGGCGAGGTCTCCTGCGAGGGCTGGCGGCGAGGTGAGGGCGATCCGTCCGGGGTCAGGCCCGGGCGGGCGGGTTGTCGGTCGCGAAGTAGCGCAGGACGGTCGTCACCATGACCTCGGCGCCGATCCCGAGCGAGGCCTCGTCGATGTCGAACTTCGGGTGGTGGTGGCCCCAGACCAGGCCGCGCTCCTCGTTACGGGAGCCGACGTGGAAGAAGCAGCCCGGCACCTCCTGGAGGAAGTAGCTCATGTCCTCACCGCCCATGCTCGCCTCCTTGAGGACGAAATGCTCCTCGCCGACGATCTCCGACGCGGCGCCACGGACGATCTCGAACATGCCCTCGTCGTTGACGACCGACGGGTAGCCCCGCACGAAGCGCAGCGTGCCGGTCGCGCCCATGGCGGCGGCGATCTTCGTCACCAGCGTCTCGAGCCGCTCGGCGAGATGGTCGCGGAACTCGGTGTCGAAGGTCCGCATCGAGCCGACCAGCTCGGCGGTGTCCGGGATCACGTTCGGGGCCGAGCCGGCGTTGAAGGCGCCGACCGTGACGACGGCCGAGCCGAGCGGGTCCGTCTCGCGGGAGACCAGGGTCTGGATCGCCAGGACGATCTGGGCGGCGACGACGATCGGGTCGACGGTCGTGTGCGGGGCGGCGCCGTGGCCACCCTTACCCTGGATGGTGATGGTGAAGCGGTCGGAGTTGGCGCTGGACGCGCCGGGCTTCGCCTCGATCTTGCCGAGGTCGAGGTCCTGGGCCATGTGGAGGCCGAACGCGGCGTGGACGTGCGGGTCCTCCAGCACGCCCTCGGCGATCATCGGCTTCGCCCCACCGGGCTGGGCCTCCTCGGCCGGCTGGAACAGGACCTTCACGGTCCCGGCGAACTGGTCGCGCCGTTCCATCAGCAGGCGGGAGATCGCCAGCAGGATGGCGGTGTGGGCGTCGTGCCCGCAGGCGTGCATCACGCCCGGCGTCTGGCTGCGGTAGTCGACCGCGTTCTCCTCCTCGATCGGGAGGGCGTCCATATCAGCCCGCAGCATCAGCACCCGGTCGGCGTTCGGCCCCGAGCCGGTGCCGCGGATCAGGGCGGTGACGCCGGTGTTAGCGATGCCGGTCCGGATATCGTCGAGGCCGAGCTGGTGAAGGCGGGCGGCGACGAACTTCGCGGTCTCGACCTCCTGCATGCCCAGTTCGGGGTGCTCGTGGAGGAAGCGCCGGTCGGCGATGACGCCCGGCAGGATCTCGTCGACGGCGGTCCGGAGGTCAGTGGCGCTGGCGGTCATGGCGGCGAGGTCTCCTGCGAGGGCTGGCGGCGAGGTGAGGGCGATCCGTCCGGGGTCAGGCCCGGGCGGGCGGGTTGTCGGTCGCGAAGTAGCGCAGGACGGTCGTCACCATGACCTCGGCGCCGATCCCGAGCGAGGCCTCGTCGATGTCGAACTTCGGGTGGTGGTGGCCCCAGACCAGGCCGCGCTCCTC
>CAXTHM010000030.1:0-42244 GCA_964244115.1 uncultured Thermomicrobiales bacterium | reverse complement strand
CGTCGCCACGCTCCTGGAGGAGATCGACGTCGATCCCGCCGATGCGGACCTGCTCGACGATGAGGACGGCGACCCGTTCGAGATCAGCGAGGACGACCGCTCCGCCGTCGCTTACCAGACCGTCTCGACGAACACCAGCACCGGTGACGAGCAGGACGAGATCGTCATGATCGACTGCCGGGTGGACCCGGACAGCGACGTGATCGTCGGCTTCACCAACCGCAGCGGCTTCATCGACGACTACTTCGGTGACGGCTACCCCGCGGTCGAGGAGATCATCGACAGCCTGTCCTTCTCGGGTAGCGGCTCCGACGACGCGACGCCGGAAGCCAGCGACGAGGACGAGGCAACGCCGGTGGCCAGCGACGACGATGCCACTCCGGTGGCCAGCGACGATGACGAGGCGACGCCGGAAGCCAGCGACGACAGCGACGAGACGCCGGAGGCCAGCGACGACTCGTCGGGCGGCGACGGGGTCGATGGCAACGCCTACACCAGCCCGACCTACGGCTACGAGCTGACGTGGGACGAGGATGTCTGGACGGTCGAGGACGAGTCCAGCGAGGACGACGTCGACGCCCTGACGCTGAGCTCCGACATCCTGACCCTGAACGTTACCGGCTCCAACAACGGGGACGGTGACCCGGAGACCTGCCTTGACGACTACCTCGATGTCCTCACCGACCGTGGCAATGGCGGCAGCGATGGCGAAGCAGCGATCGTCAGTGGGGACGACGGCGATCTGATCTTCCCGAGCGACGATGGAAGTAACCTCGAGGCCTATGCCTTCTACTCCGTTGACGGGGATGATCTCGCCAGCGACATCTACTGCATCTCGCTTAGCAGTGACGAGATTCTCGTCGTCGAGTTCACGACCGATCCCCAGACGTTGGCCGATGAGGACGCCACGGATCAGATCAATGACATCCTCGACGGGGTGTCCTTCTAGTCCGTTCCGTCCGGCCGCCCGACCCGATGAGGACAGCGACCGGTCATGACAGCGGAACACGGCGAATACGACGCGGAGGGACGGTGCCGGGGAGGCGGGCACCGTCCCTCATGCTGTCCGCCCGGCGACGACGGGGAGTTCGCGATCCGGACAGTTGATGACGGCGCCCGGCGCCCGGCGCCCACGCCATCGGGTTCACTGGCCCCGCTGCCGACCTTCCGACGATGCGTCCGACCAGATCGACGGCCTGCTGGCTGGCCTCCGGCTCATTGGTCAGTGACGACGTGTCTGGCGGGTAAGCGACCGGGTGGCTGAGCAGACCTCTCCCCCCAGCAAAGCGAGACTCTTCTCTGGCTCACCTTCTCGCTCACCCGCCACAAGTGGCTCTCGCTGCGCTGCGGCTCGCAGGTGTCCGGAGCGGGGAGCAGCAGCCGTGATCGAACTCGGGCACGCTAACGGAGAGCGGTAATGACGGCCCGAGCGATGTGGATGGAATGTTCGGAGCGCTTCAGCGCGACATGCGGGAGCCCCTCTCCGGGCCCGGTGAGTCGAAATCGCCTTCAGGCGATGGAGCGATCCGGGAGCCGGAGAGGGGGTGGGGGAGAGGTCTGCTTCGCAACCACCGCGTTTCGATGACAACGGGAGTCATTCGGTATCATGCGCCCATCTCCTGACCGGTTGTCAGGTCACCGGGGCTTCGGGGTAGCGACGAGGGACGACGATGCGCGAACGGTCAGGACGACACGGAACGACTGGACCGCTTCGCGGGCTGCTCGCGGCACTCCTCATCCTCTGGTCGCTGGCGACCGCCGTGACGCCGGCGGCGGCTCAGGCGGACGAGCGTTACCAGAGTACGGCCGATGGGCTGGAGTGGTCCGTCTCGTGGGATGGCGCGGACTGGGAGGAAACCGACACCGGCGATGCCGCCGATCTCGTCCTGACCGGCGGTGACTCGACCGTCACCTTCCTCGCCGACACGCTCTACGGTGGCAACGCGAGCGACTGCGTCGATGGGGAACTCGCCAACGTCACGGCCCCGCCGGACGTCGAGGGAAGCGAGCCGATCGACGCGTCGGACCTCGACCTCGGCGAGCAGGACGGTGACGCCCGGGCCTACGGGGGCGTCACCGTCACCAGCCTGGACGAGGACGACGACGAGCAGGAGATCGCGACGACCGTCCTCTGCCAGACGATCGTGCCCGACGAGTCCGTCCTGATCGTCTACCACGTCGTGCTGCTGGCCGGGCTCGATGACGACGCGGCGGCCGTCGCCGCTCTGGTCGCGGACATCGTCATCGGCGAGAGCGACGCGCCCACGCCGACCGAGGAGCCCAGCGCCGACGACGATGTACCGACCGGCGCCGACGCTGACGCCGGGACCTACGTCAGCCCGACGTATGGCTACGGCCTCGGCTGGGATGCGTCCGACTGGGACGTCGAGACCGACGAGACGCTCCGCACCCTCGGCCGCGATCGCCTGAAGCTGCTCGCGACCGACTCCGCCACCCGTGTCTTCTACGAGGGCTCGGAGGAGTGGGACGGCGACCTCGATGACTGCGTCAGCGGACTGGTCGATGAGCTCGTCAACGACGTCGACAGCGACGACCCGATCGAACTGGCCTCCGGCGACACGATCACCGGCATCGAGGAGATCGACGACCCGCTGACCGGCGACCCGTTCGAGTCCAACGACCGGATCGCCTCGGCGGGCTACACCTACAACCTGGAGTTCGCGGACGGCAGCGACCAGGACCAGTTCATCGTCGTGGACTGCATCGTCCTGGACGAGAGCAGCGGTCTGCTGCTCGGCGTCAGCCAGGTCGGCCTGACCGACGACCTCGGCGAGGACGTCCGGAGTCGCGTCGTCGACGTCACCGCCAGCCTGACCTACGACGGTGAGCCGGTCGAGACCGGGAGCCGGGCTGCTCGACTGGATTGAGCCGCCACCGGGTCGGCCCGGCCTTCGCCCACGGCGTGGGCTGGAGAGGATTCGCCGAAGGGCCGGTTTGGCGCTGCGTTACCAGCTACTCCCAGCGGGCGATGAGCTCCTCCACCGAGCGGCGGGGGCGGCGGCTCGGGTCCTTCGCGGGGTAGCCGACCGGGAAGAAGGCGTGCGGTTCCAGCGCCGGGTCCAGCCCGAGGGTCGCGACGATCAGGTCCGGGGCGAACAGCGGGGCGCACATCCAGCCGGCGTCCAGCCCATCGGCGTAGAGCGACAGCAGGAAATTCTGGGCGGCGGCGCCGAGGCTCTGGGTCACCATCGTCTGTTCGGCGAGCTGGCGGTCCGGGTCGGGGTAGACATGGGTGTCCGGCAGGTAGCGGCAGAGCAGGACGAGCAGGGGCGGCGTCACGAGCCGGTCGCGGCTGTTGCGGACGCGGCGCTCGATCTCGGAGGGGTCGTGGCTATCCAGCGAGAGCTGCGCCCGCCAGGTCGCCGACATCGCCTCGGCCAGTTCCGCCCGGCGCTCACGGGACTCCAGCACGACGAACCGCCACGGCTGCGTCCCGTGCGGGGAGGGCGCCCAGCCGGCCGATTCGATCGCCCGCAGGATCGCCTCGCGCGGGACCGGTTCGGGCCGGAAGGAGCGCACCGAACGCCGCCCCCGGACGACCCCAGACAGATCGGTCGGCCGCTGCTCCGTCGGCCGGGTCGCGTCGAGGTCACCCGTTGCCGACCAGCCCCAGACCCGTTCCGGCCTGAGCCAGATCTGGGGGGCGTGCTCGAGGTCGTGCGTCGCGTACTGCGGGTACTTGCCCCGCAGTTCCGTGATAGCGGTGGCGTGCCCCGCCGCGCCCGGTTCGACCAGCGCCGCCGCTCCCCGCGCGGTCGCCCAGCCCAGCCGCGCCCAGTCCTCGCCCTCGTCGCTGACGAGCAGCGTCGCCGTCGGGTTGGCGAGGATGTTCCGGACCCGGACCAGCTCGCGGACCGGGACGGACTTCGGCTTGTCGTCCAGCGCGATGACGATCGCCGGGCCGCCCGTGTCCGGTCCGCCCGTATCCGGGCCGTCGAGGACGGCGTAGACGCATGGCACCGCCGACGGCCGACCGGCGGCGGTGCTCGTGACGAGCGTCCCGAACCGGCGGCTGGCGATGAAGCGGAGGGTTTGCTGAGTCTGGTCGGTCGGCTCGGTCACGTCGGTCATGGGGGAGGGGTGCTTTCTTTTGACGGGCTGCCTTGTTTGTCGGGAGTGGTGCGGTGGCGGAGCGTCCCCTCCCCAAGCCCCTCCCCGGCTCGTTTCGCGCTGCGGCGCTCATGCCCGGAGAGGGGCCGGGGGAGAGGTCTCCTCCGCGACCGACCAGATCAAAGAAAACAGGCCGATCGCGGACACCGTTATCGCCCTGCGGGGCGATGGCCGCTGCGGCGGCCGGGCTCGCAAGCGTCGCCCCTACGAGGACCTGACCACCACAAGGGTCGCCCCTACGGATTGGTCGCCGTTGCCGGCGTGCTCCCCCTCTCCAGCCGCAAGTGCGAAGCACGTCAGCGTGATGGAGAGGGGGCTGGGGGGTGAGGTTACACCGTCAGCGGCAGGATGTACTCGTCCGGTCGGGGCTGCCAGCCGGTCAGGGCGGTGCTGACGCCGTAGAGCGCGGTCACGTTCCAGAGGAAGATCGCCGGCGGCGTGTCGTGCATGACCTGGCCGATCTCGCGGAACCGGTCGGCCCGGCTCTCGGGGTCACTGTCCGTGCCGGCCGCGGCGATCATGGCGTCGAGGTCGGTGTCGCTGAACCGGGAGAGGAAGCCGGTCGTGGTGAACATCAGGTTGAACAGCGACTGCGGGTCGAAGACCGGTCGCCACGTCACCAGCCGCAGCAGCGTCCGCTTCGGCACGTCGGTGGTCTGCTCGTCCTGCCAGCCCTCGTTGAAGGTCGCCTGGTCGACGACCTCGACCGTCGTCCGGATGCCGACCTCGCCGAGCTGGGCGGCGATCGCCTCCGCGATGGCCTGGTTAGCCCCGGCGGTGATCTGGAGTTCGGCGGCGGTGCCCTGAGTGAGCTCGGCGTCCTCGATGAGTTGGGTGGCCTTGTCCGGGTCGTACTCGTACGCGGCCAGGTCCGGGTCGTAGCCGAGGCTCTCGGGCGCGAGCAGGGTCGCGAGGCGCTGCCCCTGGCCGCCGAGCAGCGCGGCGATGATCCCGTCGACGTCGACCGCGTAGTTGGCCGCGCGGCGGAGGGCGTTGTTCGCCCAGGGCTGGACGCTGTTCGGCAGCCGGATGAAGGTCAGACCCGCGACCGGGGAAGCGATCGTCGTCGCCACGCCGCTCCCGTCGACGCTGGCGACCTGGTCCTGCGGGACGCCGCGGACGATGTCGGCGCTGCCGGCGAGCAGGTCCGAGACCCGCGTCGTCGCCTCGCCGCCGAACCGGAAGGTGACGTTCGTCGCCAGCGGGCCGCCCTTGGCCGAGGGCTGGTAGTCCGGGTTGGCCGCCAGCGTGACCTGCTGCCCGCGCTCCCAGGCGACGAACCGGTAGGGGCCGGTCCCGACGGGCGCATTGGCACCGAACTCGTTGTCCGGGTTGGCGACATACTCCGGCGGCATCATGCCGAGGTAGACCGCGACCTGGCCGAGCAGGGCCGGGGCTGGCTGCGACAGGTGGAACCGGACCGTCCGGGCATCGACCGCCTCGACGCTGGTGATCGCCGAGAAGTCGGTCGCCACCTGCGAGGCCGTGTCCGGGTCCTGCATGTGGGCGACCGTCGCGACGACGGAGCGGCTGTCGAAGACTTCGCCGTTGTGGAACGTCACGCCGGTCCGGAGGATGAACTCGATCGTGACATCGTCCGGCTGGGAGAACGACTCGGCCAGCAGCGGCTGGAGCGAGCCGTCCGCCGCCCGGACGACGAGGGTGTCGTAGACGGAATGGACGATCGACCAGCCGTCGATGTCGTAGGTCCGGATCGGGTCGAGGACCGGCGGCTCGGCGGCGAGGATGATCGTCATCGACTCCCGCAAGGGGGCGATCGGCGTCGCGGCGGGGGTGCCGGTCTGGGCGATTGCGGACGCACCACCGGGCAGGGACGCGGCCAGCGGGACGCCACCGAGTGCGGCGCCAGCCTGGACGATGGTGCGACGCGAGATGGTCCGGGGGGCGGTCGTCACGGGGTGAACTCCCTGGCCGCCGATGGGCGACCGATGCGGTGCGATGGGTCGATCGGACGGGACGGGACAGTGATGACTACCGGCGGACCGGCAGGGTGTACTCGTCCGGCCGCGGTTGCCAGCCGGTGACGTCGTTGGCGACCCCGTAGCGGGCGGTCAGGTTGTAGAGGAAGATCGCCGGCGGGTCGTCGTGGAGCAGCGAGCCGAGCTGCCGGTAGGCGTCGGCCCGGTCGACCGGGTCGGTTGCCGTCGCGCCGGCCGCGATCAGCGCGTCGGCGTCGGGGTTGGCGTAACGGGACAGGAAGCCGTCCGAGGCGACGACCAGCCCGAGCAGGGAGTAGGGGTCGAACAGCGGCGTCCACGTCACCATCCGGAGCGGGGCGGCCGTCGGGTCGGCGTAGGTCGCGTCGAAGGCCGACTTCTCGACGACGCTGACCGTCGCGGTGATCCCGACCATGGCGAGCTGCCCGGCGATGGCCTCGGCGATGACCTGGCTGTCGGAGGTCGTCACCTCCAGCGTCGTCTCGAAACCATCGCCCAGCCCGGCCTCGGCCAGCAGGGCCAGGGCCCGGTCCGGGTCGTAGGCGTAGGGCGGCAGGGCCGCGTCGTAGCCGAGGCTGGTCAGGTCGAGCAGCGTCGCCAGCCGCTGCCCGGAGCCGCCGACCAGCGTGGCGACGATGCCATCGACATCGACCGCCAGGTTGAGCGCCCGCCGGACGCGCGGGTCGTCGAACGGCGCCACGTCGGTCGCGATCCGGACGAAGAGCAGCCCGGAGACCGGCGCCACGGCGACCGTCGCCGAGTCGCTCTCCTCGACCGACCCGATGTCGTCCGCCGGCACGTCCCGGATGATCCCGGTGGCCTCCGAGAGCAGGTCGGCGACCCGGGTCGAGGCATCGTTGACGAACCGGAAGGTCGCGGTCTCGGCGATCGGCCAGCCCTTGATCGCGCCGCCGGCGTATCCGTGGTTGGCGGTGAGCCGGAGCTCCTCGCCGCGGTCCCAGCCGTCGAAGCGGTAAGGGCCGGTCCCGATCGGGGCGGCGGAGAGGTCGGCGCCGGCCGCGAGGGCGGCGGCCGGGACGATGGCCAGGTAGGCGGCGATCTGGGCGAGCAGGTACGGCGCCGGGGCGGCCAGTTTCAGCCGTACCGTCAGGTCGTCGATCGCCTCGGTCGCGGTGACGACGGCGAAGTTGCCGGCGGCCTGTGAGGCGGTATCCGGCGACTGGAGGTGGGCGACCGTCGCGACGACGTCGGCGGCGGTCAGCGGGCTGCCGTCGTGGAACGTGACGCCGGGTCGGATCCGGAAGGTCAGCGCCAGCGGGTCGGAGACGTCCCAGGACTCGGCCAGCAGCGGGAGCAGCGTCCCGCTGGTGTCGTAGGCGACGAGGCTGTCGTAGAGGGAATGGATGATCGACCAGCCGTTGGCGTCGTAGGTCAGGGCCGGGTCGAGCGTGGCCGGTTCGATCGGCAGGTCGATCGTGACGTTGCCGGGGTCCGGCGGGATCGGCGAGCCAGCTGCCACCCCGGCCGGCGTCGCGTCCTGCGCGGCCGTGGCGAGCGGCCGGCCGGTCACGGCCAGCGTGGCGGTCCCGGTCGCCGCCCCGAGGAGCGTCCGCCGGGTCAGCTGTGGTGGATGAAAGCGGTCTGTCACGGCGTCGGGCTTCCTCTCGTATGCGTTGTCCGGTGGGGTGTCTGGAGGGTAGAGCGACGTGGGATGCGGTGCGTTGTCGTAGGGTCACGCCCTTGGGCTGACCGGCGCCCGCAGGCGCAATCTCGTTCGCGACCAGCGTGATCGACTCCCTCCGAACGGTCACCGAGAGCCGTTATCGCCCTGCGGGGCGATGGCCGCTGCGGCGGCCGGTCAGCCCAAGGGCGTGACCCTACGTCCATCGCCCTGCGCCTTATGAATCTCAACTTCATCGCAACCGCTCCGTCAGCCAGTCGCCGGTCAGGTTGAAGGCGAGGACCGTCAGGGCCAGCGCCACGCCCGGCATCGTCGAGACCCACCAGGCCGCCGAGAGCTGCTCGCGGCCGGCGTTCATCATCCCGCCCCAGGTGACGGTCTCCAGCGGGACGCCGAGGCCGAGGAAGCTGAGCGAGGCCTCGTAGAGGATCATCGCGGCGACCTGCTGGGAGGCGACGACGATGATCGGCCCGGCCAGGTTGGGCAGCAGGTGGCGCAGCAGCAGCCGGACGGGGGACGCCCCGAGCGACCGGGCCGCCTCCATCCACGGCGAGCCGCGCAGCGCCAGCGACTGGAGCCGGACGATCCGGGCGTAACCGACCCAGCCGGTGACGATCAGCACGATCAGGACGTTGCGGAAGGACGCGCCGAGCGTCGCTGCCACCCCGAGGCCGATCAGGATCGCCGGGATCGCCAGCTCGACGTCGGCCAGCCACATGATCAGCCGGTCCCAGCGTGGGCCCGTCCCGCCGGCCATCAGCCCGAGCGTGACGCCGATCGCGCCGGAGACGAGCGTCGCGGTCAGGCCGATCAGCAGCGAGACGCGGGCGCCGGCGATGATCCGGGCGAGCAGGTCGCGGCCGAGCCCGTCGGTGCCGAGCGGGTGACCCCACGAGCCGCCCAGCCAGACCGGCGGCTGGAGCCGGGCGCGGAGTTCCTGGGCGGCGGGGTCGGCCGGCGTCAGCCAGGGGCCGAACAGCGCCACGACCGCCAACGACGCGAGCAGCCCGACCCCGACCCAGCCACCGAGCGTGAGATGGAGCCGGTAGCGGCGGTGCGCCGGCCGGGCGAGGTCCGGGACGGTCTCCGGGCGGGTGTCGAGCCGGGGCGCGGCCTGGTCGAGCGTCGCGCTCATGCCTGCACCAGCGCCCGCGAGGCCGACCGCGTCACAGCCGACGCCAGCCGCGGGTCGACCAGCCGGGCGACGACGTCGACGCCGAGGTGGATCAGGACGATCAGGGCGGCGATCACCGTCACGGAGGCCTGGATGATCGGCAGGTCGCGGGACGAGGCGGCGTCGTAGGTGAGCGAGCCGAGGCCGGGGTAGGCGAAGACGGCCTCGACGACGACCGAGCCGCCGATCAGGAAGCTGGCCTGAAGCCCGAGGTAGGAGAGGACCGGCAGGAGCGAGTTCCGGGCGGCGTGGCCGAGGATGATCCGCCCCTCGCGCAGCCCCTTGCTCCGGGCCGTCCGGATGAAGTCGCGCCCGAGCGTCTCCCGCAGCGACGCCCGCAGCAGCCGGGTGACGAGCGCCAGCGGGTGCAGGGCCAGGGTGACGGCCGGTAAGACGAGCGACCCGGCACCGTCCAGCCCCGAGGCCGGCAGCAGCCGCCAGCGGACCGCGACGAGGAGGATCAGGACCGTCCCGAGCCAGAACGCCGGGATCGCCTGCCCGGCCAGCGCGACGAGGTTGACCGCGCCGTTGACGAGCCGGTTCGGGAACAGGACGGAGACGATGCCGAGGGCGGCCCCGACGACGATCGCGATCCCGAGGGCCGTGCCGAGCAGGGCGAGGGTAGCCGGGAGACGTTCCATGACGGCGTCGAGGGCGGGGCGGTCCTGCCGCCAGGAGTCGCCGAAGTCGCCGGTCAGGGCGTTACGCATGAAGGTGACGTACTGCTGCGGGATCGAGGAGTCCAGCCCGTAGCGGGCGGCGAGGTTGGCCCGGTCCGTCGGGGAGGCGCCCGGTGGGGCGAGGGCGTCGATCGGGTCGCCGCTGAGGTGGATCAGGCCGAAGGTGACGGTCACGACGGCCAGCAGCACCGTCACGAGCCCGACCAGGCGGCGCAGGAGGAAGGCGATCATGCCGCACTGCCCGGCATGGTCTGCTGCTGTTGCCCGGTCCGGACCTGGGTTGCCGTCGAGGCGATCGGATGGCGGAGCAGTCTCCTCCCCCGACCCCTCCCCGGCTCACCTGCTTGCTCACCCGCTGAAGCGGCTTCGGCTCCGCAGGTGCCCGGAGAGGGGAGACCTCCGCGACATCGGACGCGGTTGTCTTGAACGAGAAGGACAGCGGCATTCGTCGTAAGGCCGTGGGCTCTCGCTTCGCTGGCCCCATCCCGGTCGCCGCAACGGCCGTCGCCCTCAGGCGACCGTCGGCGATCGGGGTTCAACGGTACTCGGCGATGCCCGACCCTAAAAGGATCGGGCTCAGGGGTGCTGTGGCGACATCGCGGGTTCTGCCCGTTATCGAGGGTGGCGGTGAGGATCGGGGGAAAGGACGTCGCCATCAGGGGGTTGCGGTTCGTTGTGGTCTGGGCATCCATCGGCGACGTCTCCTTCCCGTGCGCTGGCGGTCCGGCGTGATCGGGGCAGCAAACGACCCCGGCGGCTGGAGTGCCTCGGGGTCGGGAAGGTGGCTCGTCTATGGATGGGAGATGCAGCGATCGCCCGGCGGAGCGCATGGGCAGGACGCGCCCACGGCAAAGCCGGTCACTGCGCCTTCTCCCATCCGGACTGTACCGTCGGCTCCGGGATTCCACCGGATCGTGCCGCGGCCCGGGATGTGTTCCCGGCACCGCCGCTCGCGGGCTCTCACCGCCGGTCGGGACTTGGCATGCGTCAGCGGCTACAGCCCCTGACGTTTGCACACCTCACCCAACCCCGAAGGCTGATTCACTTACCAATGGATAGTATCGCAGCGTGGCGGGGTGGGCAACCCCGTCAGCGAGCAAAGAAGAAAGCATGTGGGATCGGGCCGGATGCTATAGCAATGGATAGTGATAGCTGGAAAATCAAGCCCATTCCATTTTGAGTTGAAAACCCAAGGTAGAGTCAAGTTGACTCAGGGCAGATTTCCCGACGTCAATCATTGGCGAAAAGTCCCGGGTCTGTCCGCGAACGCCTTCAGAATGGAGCTTCGTTAGAGTTGTTTCAGCCGTCTCTAGTTGTAACCATTGGGAGTCAAAAGTCTCTTGATAGGTTTGCTTTACTGCATGCTCCGCTTGGAAGTGAACAGCGTGGATGTAATGGCGCTGGGCCAAGCTCTCGGACCAAGTGGTGCTTGTGGGTTGAGCCCCGGAGAAGAGTACTTGTGCGAACTGATTGTCCAGCACTGGGTCAGGAGCCATCTGTCCAAGAACTCCGGACCGGTGGGCAACGTCCATGAACGCGCCTGTAAATTCAGACAATGCATGGGGACAGTAGTACCACCACTTGGCGCGTCGTCGATCATCGTCCTTTGGTAAGTCGAACCGGTCCGTTGAGAACGAACGCACGTTGAGAAAATGACCAGTGGCTATGGCATCAACATTGGCTACCGCTGCGATAAGCATTTGGTGAGATGTATAACCCATTACGACTTTGCGCCCGTGAAGCCGCAGAGCAGCTAGGAAGATCAAAATGTTAGAAAGCCAGATGATGTCTTCGACGAGGTATTCCCGTTCAGGAGTTTGAGCTGTCACGTAGTAGCCATCTACAGGCCAGTTCTCCGCAGCGAGGAGAATCGCTTCCAATTGGTTCATATCTCGGACAACATTGGCTGACAATGCAATAGTTGACCATCGCTGCCTGTGTGGGACGATGAGATCAGCACTTTCGGCATAGAGTCGTTGGTGTTCCATCCAATTTGGCCCAACCATTGTGCAGAGCAAACCGGGAATTATGAACGCCTTGGTATCCGCGATTGCATTCAAGGACCGCAATTTGTCTATCCTGTAGTTGGACAATTTTGAGGTGAGCTCTTCGGCCGTGTCAAAATTGGTTGGCCAGTATGATTGCGATTTTAGCTTCGGATGATTGGCGCGTGGATTATATAGCTGAGGATCGATTAACGTATAACCGTTCCTCGTTCGTACTATGCGACTGGTAAGTTCAATACTCCTCTCGTTACTGTCGCGGGGGCTCAATATCACAGTGCCACCGTCCCAAGTGTCAACTAGGTCGAGTGCCAGAGGCTTCATGCCGTGCCCGTATTGTATGTATAGTTCCACGATTTTAGACTCCTTGCATAGAAGACACAGCCGACCGAAACCACCGACGAGCGGTCACTGCATTTGGAGGACGACGCGAAACCTGAGTCGCTAGGAGCGTCCTGACGAAACCAGCCATCTGCTTTTCAGTGTCTCCAATAATGTCCAAAAGATCTGGACTGCGGTTTAAGGTGTGATGAAACACTTCGTCTTTAGAGCGAGCGTCTTTTAGGAATGGATGAACGCCAGACAGGCACTCGTGAGCAACTACACCGATAGAGAATAAATCGGCTCGGGAGTCAACCTTTGATTTCGCGTTCAAGAATTGCTCTGGAGAGGCGTAGCCAGGGGTCGCTGGTCCCATCTGCGCATACGTGTCTGTGAGAGAGACGGCATTGAGGTCACGAGCAATGCCAAAATCGATCAACCAAATACCTTCGCTATTATCGACCATGATGTTCTCGGGTTTGATATCTCGGTGGACTATTCTCTTGGACTCAAGTGAAACTATAATATCTAGTAACTGCCTCATCAAGGAGATCACGTTGATTACTGGCAGGAGTGACCCCAGCATCAGCTTCTCTCGAAGATTTGTTCCTTGAACGAAGCGCTCTATCAGGTAGTAACATGACTCGTTCTCGGCTGTCGTCCGACCAAAATCAAAGATAGCCGGAACTTGCTCGAACGAATGTGCCTTTAGAATCTCCATTTCCCTGATGGCTCGCTGATCTATGTCTCCGGAGAGATATAGCTTGACGACTACGTCTCCGTGTATCTCATGTACCCCACGAAAGACCGCCTTCTGACCTGCTCGGGCAAGAAAAGTGAGATTATCGATCTTTGTAATCGACTTAGCCAGTTGAGTTTCATGCTGCCGAGCAATCATCCGTCTGCCTCGCTCCCTGATTGATCTAACGATTGAGCGATCGACCAATCCATTCGTTGAATAGCCAGGACACATAACTCGACGGAAGAGGGTATGTGTCTGCATCCTTGGCGAGGATTGTTCCTTCCTCGTCTTGAACCAGCACCCCTAGCGCAGATGGATTCGCAGAGTATATACGATCAAGACTAGCGTTGCGTGGAACCAGTAGAAAGGACCTTGATGCGAACCATGTATTTAGGTGGGCTTGTCTCAGACCTGATTTCCAAGAGTTGATCTTGGCCTCAATCGCAATTAGGTCGCGTATCGCAAATGTACAATCGAGTGGCGATGCGGTCCAGCCCTCAGCGTCTTCCTGGGCGAGCCCTGATCTTTGTAGTCGTGTGAGCGACTGGGTGAGCATTGGTTCAATTCCACCAATTCGCTGTGTGAGACCGGTAAATGACTCATTGCCATAAATGCTTAGATGCTGTAACAGCTTAAGATCATTATTTTTTATTTTTGAACGATTTTCTTCCCAGTTAGAATAGATTGATCGATCAAAAACGCAAATAACTAAGTCTGGGAAACCCGATTCAAGTCGAGGTTCTATGAAAATCGCCATCTCAAGATTACGCTGAGCAAAGACACTGAGTCCAGTGCGCAAAAAATTTTGCACCAACTTACGCTCTGGACCAGATGTGGCCGTTCTGACTTGCAAGGAAATTGTCGGATCAGACTCGCGAAACAGATGCAATTTTGATACCCCAGATCTTACCCGGCTGAGCAGTGCTGAGCCGTAGTGTCACTCGCGAGTGCAATTTGGTCGAATGCATAGACCCGCTGCGCTACGAAATGGTTAGCTTTGGCGATGCTTATGACCGCAAAAAATCATCATAAATCCCCATGTTGCTCCTAATCCGTTCATGCCCTAACGATTGCATCGGATGCTGTCGCGATTATTTTCTCGCTACGAATCGTGATCAGCATACGGCTCATAGGTTCGTGCCGTCACGTCGGCATGTAGGAACCTCGACATACGTCTATATTTGTCGGTCGGAGGAGGGTGGCTGCTCTTTGGCGTCACAGGGTGCTGAGGACGGTTCTTTAGAGCGTAAGCCGGTTGCCACAGGCACTAGCGATGGTATCCGGCGGCGGCCCGTTCGGCGAAGTCCTTTAAAAGTCCGTCGTAGACGACCAATGCGGCGCCAGCGAGGAGCTGCTTCGGCGAGATCCCGATCGCCCTCGAACCATTGACGGCGATGGTCTTGAAGACAGACCACGACCCGGATAGCGACATCTTCAGATTCGGCCGAACCCGGTCAGGGTCGCCATCGAGTAACCATGGATTCGAGTCACTTTCAGGCATCGCCGGTTCCGACTCCTGCTTCCTGGTTGATCGTCATGTCGAAATCTGCCGGTCTTCCTGTCTGTGGACCCA
Organism: uncultured Thermomicrobiales bacterium; assembly: GCA_964244115.1. Taxonomy (GTDB): domain Bacteria; phylum Chloroflexota; class Chloroflexia; order Thermomicrobiales; family UBA6265; genus CADCWK01. The sequence goes on along the minus strand of CAXTHM010000030.1, from coordinate 28,020 downwards.
TGGCATTCGGTTGCGGTGAGGTGGCAAGGGCCTCCTCGGGTGTACGCGAGATGGCGATCGACCCTTCACGCTTGCTGGTAGACGTGCTCCCGATGATGATGTCGACGTCATACCCAGCGTTCGCCAGCAGTTGTAGGAGCCGGTCGATCGAGAATCCGCGGAGCTTGCCAGCGAGAATGCGCGACATGTTCGGCTGATCGATACCGAACCGCTCCGCAGCCTCCTTCTGGGTCCACCGGTGTTCGTCGACGATCTCCATGATCTGGCTCGCCAGGTCGACCTTGGCCAGACGGGATTCGGGGTCCGATGCGCCGGTGTCGCGAAAGACGTTGCCACTGCCAACGGTGATCTGGTCGTCCTGCATGTCCATTCAAGCCTCCTTTCGCTGCGTTCCCTACCGGTCGGCAAGCCGTCGTCTCGATGCCTCTAGCGCCGTCTGGAACCGTCGCTTCAGGCGATCGCGATCAGGGGTGGGCATCTCCCGTCCCCTGGTCGACTTCTTGTGGACCGCATACAGGACGTAGACGGCATCCTCGAGTTTTGCGATGTAGTAGGCGCGGTAGGCTTCGCCGTCGAGGCGTTCCCGAATCTCGACGATGCCCGAGAACTCACCGGTCATCGGGATCGAGGTCGGTGGCACATAGCGGCGGTTCCGCTGAACGAGTTGAAGCTGCGTTCGGATGTCATCGGCCACGTCGTCCGGGAGTGAGGCGATCTCCGACTGCGAATCCCCAACGAAGACCAACGGCTTGGGGAGATCCATCGAATCCCTTTTGATAATTCTGTCATACCGCGTCGAACGACGTCGGCACCGCTTCGTATCACGCCAGTGGTGGAGTGACACCGTTCATCGGACGGGCCTGCGTTGCCATCATCAGAAGCTGGCGACCGTGACGATGAAGCGGCCGCCGCAGCCCGTCGGCGGGTTGCTCCGGAGGGTCGTGGTGTCGCCCGCCGTCAGTTGGACCTCGTAGAGCGTCACGCTGCTGGACCAGCCGTCGACCAAGACCTCGTGCGAGCCGGCCTGCCGGACGCAGACCACGACCATCTGGAACGCGACCGCCGCGCCGGAGTCGATCACGACCGCCGCCAGCACGTCGCTCTCGGTCACCGTCGCCGAGACCAGCCGGAGCTCGACCTCGTCGACCAGGCCGTTGCGACCGGCTTCCCGGACGTCGATATGCGGCAGGTTGCCGGGGCCGACCCGTCCGTCCGCGCCTTCGAGCGTGACCAGCGCGAAGGACAGGCCGCCGGGGACGACTGTCGCCGGGGCGATGTCGGAGGTGATGCCCAAGGCGATCGATGCCCCGGTCTCGGGGTCGGCCAGGGTGGCGGTGACCTCGGCGCCGCGGATCTCGTTGGCGGTGTTGTTCCGGAGCGCGACCAGCACGTCGTTGCCGGAGTCGTCCGGGAAGACGCCGACGACGGCCAGCACGCCATCGTCGCCGCGCAGGAACGGGCCGGTCGGGTCGCGGGCAAGCAGGCCGGCGTCGCTGGCGAACAGCCCCGGCTGGTCGGTCGGGCCGGGGATCGGCGTCGAGGGGCGAACGGTCCGCGAGGCCCGGGTCGGGACCGCCACCGGGGTCGGGTCGGGGGTTCCGTCCGCCGTGGTCCCGGTCGTCGGAGTCGGGGTCGGATCGTTCTGGCTGGCGAGGGACGGCGAGAACAGCGTCAGGGCGAGCAGCAGCGCGAGCGCGAGGGAGCGGGTCATCGCGGAGACCTCCAGCGGTGCGGGTCCTCCGGGTCGCACCGTCGCGACCGGATCGACATCGTGTCGTGGGGCGACTCGTCGTGAGGCCAGTGTACGCCCGGCGGCGGGTCCGTCGATACCGTTCCGTGGCGCCGCGAACTACGCGCGTTGCCACACCAGCCAGCCGACACCAGCGGCCAGCGCCACACAGAGCAGCACGATCACGCCGGCCGCCAGCCAGCTCACCGGGCGGTTGGTCCGGACGGCGTCGGACGCCTGGAGCTGGGCATCGGCCCAGACCGGCGCCGGGATGAGCCGGATCGCGAGGGTGACGCCGAGCGGGATCAGGATGAGATCATCGAGGTAGCCGAGGATCGGGATGATGTCCGGGATCAGGTCGATCGGGCTGAAGGCGTACGCGACGACGACGGCCGCGACGACCCGCGCCAGCACGGGGGTCCGCAGGTCCCGGTAGGCGAACAGCAGTGCCCAGGTCAGTCGCTTGAGGTGCCGGGCGCGTTCGGACCATCGTGCTCGCACGGGTCGGCGCCCTCCCGGAGTTAACGCTCGACCGGGGAGAACTCAGCCTGTCGCGCCGGTCAGCCGCCACCAGGCCGGGATCGCGAAGTCGTCCGGTTCGCCGTAGGCGTAGCCGGCCCACTCGACCCGCTTCGAGCGGCGCAGCGCCTGCGGGATCACCTGCCCATGGATCACCATCTTGCTGTAGCGCTCGCTCTCGCCCCAGCGCCGGAGCGCCTCCTGGTAGGTCGCGGCGCCCTCCGGCTCGGTCAGCATCAGCTCGATGAACTGGCTGGTCGTGAACTCGTCCGCGCCCTCGATCCGCTCGAGCATCGACTCGACGACCGGCGCCAGCAGGTCGGTCAGGGCGTCGACCTCGTCGGGCAGCCCCGGGCCGCTGGGGGGCGGGCCGCCGGGCAGGTTCTCGGGGCGCTGGTTGCGGCGGTGACCGGGCATGAGGTGATCCTGGTGGCTAGGCAGAAAGAAATTGTGCAATGCGCCAGTATCGTCCGCCGATTCGACGGATCCTGGGTCGGTGGACGGTCCGGCCCGATGGTAGGATTCATCCATTCCGGCGTCCTCCCTATCGTCGTCTGGTCCCCGTCCCGCCAATGGTCCGTTGCGCGGCGACCGATGTCCAGCACCACCCGAGGTGACTCCCCATGGCCGACCCGTTCTTCGCCCAGCCCAATCTTCCCACCACCGCCGACGCCGTCGTGATCGGTGGCGGCGTCAACGGCGCCTCGACCGCCTTCCAGCTCGCCCGGCGCGGCCTTCGCGTCGTGCTGATCGAGCAGGGCCAGCTCGGCTTCGGCGCGAGCGGCAAGTCCGGCGCACTGGTCCGCTGCCACTACGCCAACCCCTACGAGGCCGCGCTGACGCTGGAGAGCATCCGCATCTTCCGGGACTGGGACGAGCACGTCGGCGTCGGCGACCCCGTCTACCAGACGCCCGGCTTCCTCCAGGTCGTCCGGCCCGAGGACGAGCTCAAGCTCCGCGCCAATGTCGCCGCCCTCCAGGAGATCGGGGTCCAGACGGAACTCGTCGCCGCCGAGCACGCCCACGAGGTCGAGCCGCTGCTCCGGACCGACGACCTCGCCTGGGTCGCCTTCGAGCCCGACAGCGGGTACGCGGACCCGAATGCGACCCTCTACGGCTTCGCCGGGGCGGCCCGGGCCCACGGCGCGACCATCGCCACCCAGACGACGGCGATCCGTATCCTGACTGACGGCGGCCGGGTCAGCGGGGTCGAGACCGACCGGGGCACGGTCGCGACCGACACCGTCGTCTACGCCGGCGGGGCCTGGGCCAACGGGCTGCTCGCGCCGCTCGGGGTCGATTTCGGCATGGAGCCGCGCCGGATCCAGGTCGCCGTCTTCCGGTGGCCGGAGGCGATGGATCAGACCCGCCGGCACCGCGTCATCATCGACAGCATCAGCCACTCCTGGCTGCGGCCGGAGGGGACGCACGCGACGATCATCGGCTTCGAGGGCGGGACGAGCCCCCACGTCGCCGGGACGTACGACGAGACGCCGGCCGGATCGTACATCGACGAGGCCCGCCGGGCGCTGGCATCCCGGCTGCCCATCTTCGCCAACGCGACGATGCGCGGCGGCTGGGCCGGGATGGTCATGCAGAGCGCGGACAACCACCCGATCATGGGCCGGGTCGAGGAGGTGCCGGGGCTGGTCGTCTTCGCCGGCGACAGCGGTTCCTCCTTCAAGACGTCCCCCGCGACCGGCATCTGCCTCGCCGAACTGATCACCGAGGGCCGAAGCAGCCTGGTCGACATCACCCCCTTCCGTCCCGGCCGCTTCGTCGAGGGTCAGCCCTGGCGGGACCCGCATGTCTACGCCGAGGCCGGCGAGGTCCTGACGATCTCCCGGTAGCCCATACTACCGTGGGGCGGCCATTGCCGAGGATGGCCGTCCCACTCCGAACGCGGTATCTTCCCTCTGACAGACCCGGACGAATGTCCCAGGAGCGCGGTCAGTGGCGGCGCCGCCCAATGATGGCCAGGATGTCCGCCGTGGACCGTGGGAGGACGCCGTGATTCATGTCATCGCTCGCTTCGTCGTCCGGGACGTGGCCGTCTACGCCGCTGCCCACGCCAGTTCCGGCCTGCACGTTCGCCAGCGCCACGGCTGTCTGGCGAGCCATCTCTACCGCGGGACCAACGACGCCTACGCGATGGAGGCCATCCTGACCTGGCCGAACCGGGCGGCCTTCGACGCGTTCGAGGTCGACCCCGTCGTCCGGGACTGCATGCGCAACGGGGGGATGCTGGCTCCGCCCGTCTTCAGTCTGTTCCCCGACGCGGACTTGTCCCCCGAGTCGGCCGGCATCGCGGGCCTGCAGAAGATCGGCGACTACGCCGGCTGACCCATCGCGTCGTTCAGCCAGCTCTGGGCCGTCCGGTCTATCGAATCATGGAGCGTGCGGACGTGGACTGGAAACTCGAAGTCGTCGTCGTTCCCGTCTCGGATGTCGATCGGGCCAAGCGGTTCTACGGCGAGCAGCTCGGGTTCACCATCGATGTCGATCGGCGGATGGGCGAGACGATGCGGGTCGTCCAGACGACGCCGCCCGGCTCGGCTTGCTCGGTCACGTTCGGGACGGGGCTGGCTGGCGACATGGCGCCTGGGTCGCTGCGCGGCCTGCAACTCGTCGTCTCCGATGTCGCGGCGGCCCGGGCCCAACTCGTCGAGCGGGGCGTCGAGGTCAGCCCGGTCCGGCACTTCGAGGAGGGGGAGATGCGCGAGGGGCCGGGCGGCGACTGGAACTCGTTCATCTTCTTCGATGACCCGGACGGCAACAGCTGGGCCGTCCAGCAGAAGCCCGCTAGCGCCTGACGCTGGCCGGACCCGTGCGGTCGTCGGTCCTCGACGAGCATCGGTTCCGACCGGTTCTCCCGGTCAGCGGGTCTCGTTGGCCTCGCGGCGGAGGGCGGCGTAGCTCTCGTAGCGTTCCCGGCCGATCTCGCCCCGATCCGTCGCGGCGATGATGGCGCAGTCTGGCTCGTCGAGGTGCTCGCAGTCGTCGTAGTAGCACTGCCCGAGGAGGGGCCGGAACTCCGGGTAGCACTCCGGCAGGTCCTCGCCGGGGACCGCGTTCATCGCCAGCGACCGCATCCCCGGCGTGTCGGCGACGAAGGTCAGCGGTGCGATCCGGTAGAGCTGGGTGCCGATCGTCGTGTGGCGGCCCTTGCGGTTGGCGGCGGAGACATCGCCGATCAGGCGCTCGCCGTGCGGGTCGATGGCGTTGAGCAGGCTGGACTTGCCGACGCCCGATGGACCGGCGATCGCCGTGACCTTGCCGGTCAGCGCCGCCCGGAGTTCATCGACGCCGTAGCCGTCGGCGACGCTGAGGAAGTGGAGCGGGTAGACGTCGCGGTAGTCCCGGAACGTCTCCACGGCCAGCGCCCGGGCGCCATCCAGCCCGATCGGCTGCCCGTCCGGGCCGGGGTCGGCGGCGGCGAGGTCGAGCTTGTTGATCGCGATGGCGGGCGGCAGGCGCTGCGCCTCGGCCAGGACGAGGAAGCGGTCGAGCATCCGCAGGTGCGGTTCCGGGAAGCGCAGCGAGAAGAAGAAGATCACCTGGTCGGCGTTGGCCAGGATGACCTGCTCGATCGCCTCGGCGCTGCGGGTCGGCCGGGACAGCACCCCGGTCCGTGGCGCCCGCCACTCGATCTGGCCCTCGTTCTCGCCGACGTCGATCACCGAGACCCGGTCGCCGACCGCGATCGGGTCGGTCCGGAGCCGGAAGCGCTTGAGGCTGCCCTTGATCGTGGCGAGCAGCACCCGCGGCTCGCCCGAGAGCTGGACATCGTACCAGAGCCCATACGACCGCAGCACGATCCCCGGCACGCCGCGGGGCGTCTGCCGCCCCAGGGCCTCGCCCGACCCGGTCGAGGCGTCAGGCAGCGTCGGTGTGTCCGTCATCGCCTGCCGGATGATCGCCCGGTCCGACGCATCGCCGATGGGAGCGGCGCCGCCGTTCCCATCGGTGCGACCGGTCCCGTTCCCGCTGGTCTGGCGGGCAGCCGGACCTCGACCCGACCCGGGTCCGGCCGGTGGCTGCCGGCGTCGTCCGCCCCGTCGTCCGCTGTCCGTCACATGTCAACCACGGAGTCGTACTCCCCACGGGAGAGCGGCGGGACCCGCCGAAGGACCGCGACACGACCATCCCGTGGCCCCGTCGCCGGCGTCCGGCGGGTCGCTGTCGCCCGACAGTCAGGCCCCTCCCGATCCTGCCCCGAAGGGTACTACCGATCCCGATCGGCCATCGCCGGGCTGGCGATCCCGACTCGCGGAGACGGCAGGCTGCCCGTCCCGGCACGGCTGGGTGGCAATTCGGTGATACTGCGGACACCGATGATCGATTCCGGGCGGGTGATGCCGTCGCGCCGAGCGGGGGGAGGGCCGGATGGTGGGCGGGAACAGCGGCCGGTCGCCACGCGGCGACGCGCCGGTCATCATCGCGGCCGCCATCAACGGCGGCCGTGACCGCCGCGACCACCCGGCGATCCCGTACACCCCCGAGGAGATCGCGGCCGAGGCGATCGCCTGCGTCGACGCCGGCGCCAGCATCATCCACATCCACGCCCGGGGCCGCTACGGCGCCTGGTCGGCGTCGCCGGCCTGGTACTCGCACGCCATCCGCCGGATTCGCTACTACCGCCCCGACGTCCTGATCAGCCTGACGTCGATCCGGCCGGACACGATCCCGGTCGATGTCATCCTCGGCCTGATCACGACGCTCTCCAACAGCGACCGTACGCGCCCCGACCTGATCTCGGTCAACCTCGGTCACGTCATGCTCTGGGAGCCGGTCGCGGCCGGGGACGCCGCCGCCGGTCGGCCGATCCCCCGGCCCGTCCGCGGGATCGGGCTGCACCGCCGGACGGTCCACTACCCGAACAGCTATGGCGATGTCGTCGCCCTGCTGGATGCCTGCCAGACCTTCGGGATCGTGCCCGAACTGGGCATCATGGATCTCGGCTTCGTCAGCAACGCCGTCACGCTGCATGAGGATGGCCTGATCGGCGATGAGCCCTGGTGCCTGGTCGAGCTGGACAGCCCGCGCTACGGCGCCGGCGCACAGGTCGCCCCGTCCAGCACCGAGGACTACGACGTCATCACCAACCGGATGCAGCGCTACCTGCCTGGCGCCCGCTGGGCCGCCCACGGCAGCGGCCGGCCGGGGTTCGCGGTGATCGAGCGGGCCCTCGCGACCGGCGCCCACGTCCGGGTCGGTTTCGAGGACAGCGTCGTCAATCCGGCCGGCAAGCGGGCCAGCGGCAACGCCGAGCTGGTTACCTGGGCGGCGCTCCGCGTCCGGGACGCTGGCCGGGCGGTCGCCAGCGTCGACCAGGCCTGGGCCATCGTCTCGGACGGGCGGTCCGCCTGAGCCGTGGCTCCGGGGTGGGATGACCGGCCAGCCTGACTCAGCGGCCTTGGGTCCCGGATCGTCGAGCCGCTGCCAGTGCCAGCGGTAACCCGATGATCGCCAGGACGCCGGGCAGCCAGCCCGAATCGTCGCCGGAGAGCGGTGGGCCGCCGGCAGATGCCATGTCCGTTCCCGTCACCCCGATCGCCGGGTCGAGGATGACGATCGTCAACGGGATGACGAGCACCCGACCCGGGACGATCTTCACGCCGGCGTCCTGGGCCGGGATCGGCCCTTCGAGGTGGAGGCTGCCGATGCGTTGCTCCCGCTGGGCCGGGAAGACGAAGCTCATCCGGCCGTCGGCATCGGTGCTGGTGGTCTGGGCGTACGCCGGTAGATAGTTCGGATAGGTGCTGGTCAGCGTGATCCGGGTCTCGCCGCTCCGGGCCGGCCGGCACCGGCTCCGGTCGATGTCGGTCAGGTAGCGCGGTCCGAGGTCGGTCTCGGAGCCGAACTCGCCGAAGTCGATGAAGCGCGGGTCGATGCAGATCGAGACGTAGACGCTGATCGACGCGTCGGTGAGCTGGGTGACGCGCGTCGGTGTCCCCGGGACCGTGGCGGTCCCTCGGGGTGGGCGACCCGACGCGCTGGCCCTGGTCGCCGTCGTGACGGCGGTGCCGACCGGGCGTGGCGTCGGGGTTCGTGTCGCGGTCGCCGCACCGGTCGCCACGACCCGTGGTGGGCGGGACGGGGTTCCGGTCGCAACCGTTGCCGTTGGGGGAGTCGACGTAGCTGTTGCTACAGATGTGGCTGGCCGAGCGGTCGCGGTTGTGGTCGCCATAGTCGTCGGGCGAGATGTCGCGGTGGTCGTTGGGCGGGGTGTCGCGGTAGTTGCGACCGTCGTCGCGATCGTCGTCGGGCGGTTCGTCGCGGTGGCCGTCGCTGGCCGAGGCGTGGCCGTCGCCGCGCCGGAAACCGGCGTTCCGCGCGGTGTACTGGTCGCGCGGGCTGGTCGCTGGGTGGGATGTGCCGCGCCGGCGGTGCTGGTGGACCGGATGGTCGCCGTCGCCTGGATCGTCGTGGTCGGGGCCCGGGTGGTCGGGGTGGCGGTCGGCGCGCGGGTGGTCGCGGTCGCGCGGGCGGTAGACGACGCGCGCGGAGTGGTACTGGGGCGAACCGTCGCCGTCGCCGGAGGAGCACTCGGGCTTGCCGACGGGGACGGGGACGGGGACGGTGGGGGCGTCGGGGTGGTGTTGATCTCCAACTGGAAGACGACGTGCTGGCGGGTCGGCGAGGCGATGTCGAAGCCCTGCGCCTGCGCCCCCAGGTAGCCCACCGGCGGGTTGTCGAGGATGAGGTCATACGTGCCGACGGTCAGCAGCGGCGACAAGGCCGACCCGTCCAGGCCGGTCGTCATCGTCGCGGTCAGAACCCTCCCCGTCCGGTTGACGATGATCAGTCGAGCCCCGGCCAGCCGGGTCTGCGGCGTACCGGGGGACGCGCCCGGTGATGGCCGGGCCACAACGATTACCTCGATCTGCCCGAATCCGGCGGGGATCGTCGGTAGGCTCGTCGCCGTCGGGACGGTGGTCGCGGTCACGACCGGGTCCGTCGGGATCGTCGACGCGATCGGCGAGGGCGACGGGCTGGCGGAGACGGGCGGACTCGGCGAGGGGGTGGTCGAAGGGGCCAGGCTCGGACCAGTGGACGGCGACGCGGGACCGATCTCGCTGGCGGATGGGGCGGTGCTCGGCGGCGCGGCGGCAACCGGGTTGACCACGAACGCCTCGACGCGGCAGGTGGGGGAGAACGTGGTCTGCCAGGCGAACGTCATCGCGAAGGACGGTTCCCCCAGGGTCAGCCCCGAGCGCGTGGCGACCTGCGTGACGGTGACGGTGTCGCCGGTCGCGACCGCCAGATCGGCGTTGGCGAGCAGCTCCGGATGGAGATTCAGGACTCCGGTCGAATCGGTCAGCAGGGTGATCGACCCGCCGCCGACCGAGATGCTGAACGCCGCCCCGGCGACCGGGTCGGGCAGCGGGTCGCCGATCCCGGTTCCGGCCGGGGGTGTGCGGTCCGTCGCCCGGAGCACCAGCTGGCAGACGAGGCGGAGCGTCGCGTCGGCGGCGGTGACGAGGAGTTCATCGTCGGTCGTTCCGGGTACCGCCGCCGGATCGCTGTCCGCCGGGGACGCGGCCGGTGCCGATGACTCCCCGTCGGCTGGCGAATCCACCGGTGCGTCGGTCGCTGGCGCCAGCGTCGCCGCCGGTGCCCCGTCCGGCGCCGGTCCGGTGGGCGCCGCACTCGCCTCACCGTTCCCCGGTCTCTCGCCCGCCGGGACCGTCGGATCGAGTGGGATCTCGGCGGCGTCAGGGATGGTCGTCGGGAGCGGCGTCTGCGCTGGGTCGGGCCGGGCGACCGCCGGCATCGGCTGAGGCAGCGCCGCCACGACGAGGGCGATCAGGACCAGGGCGGTCACCCAACAGCGGGAGCGTCTCGGCGGCGCCGACCGGCTCACGCGGCTGCCGGTGGGCGGGATGGCGTCTGCGGAACGCACACGGAACCTCCACGAGCCGGCCAGCGACCGGCGGTGAACGCTGCGGGGATGAGCGGTGCGGAGCCGTCAACCCGTCGGCTATGATTTTGACGACGAACATGCGTGCCTGGTTGCGATCTTCTCGAATGTGTCAATAGGTGTCAAGGGATACGGTCATGGCGCTTGAGAGCGATGTGTCGATCAGGGCGCCGCCGCGACGCCGCCCTGCGCCACCACCCGGGTCGGTCGCAGCCGGATGAGCAGTTCGCCCGCGACGGCGTTGCGCTCCCCGAACGTCTCGGACTGTTCCGCACCCATGTAGCGGCCGCCGATCCGGGTGGCCCAGGGCAGCATCTCCGTAAGGTCGTCGCTGACCTTGACCGTCCCCTCGACCAGCACGAAGGCGAACGGCGGGTGCTCATCGTCGACGGAGAGCATCACCCGATCGTCGCGGCGGATGTTGCGGCCCTTGACCGTCTCCGCGCCGGTGTTGAACAGCAGGTCGAAGCCCCACGCGTTGTCGGCCGCATCCAGGACGTACCAGATCGGCGCGATGTGCGGCCGGCCGTCGGCCCGGACCGTCGCCAGCTTGCCGGTCCGCGTGCCCGCGCTCAGGAACGACCGGATCTGCTCCGGGGACATCGTGTGTGCCATCCGCTGATCCTCTTCTCGCTCTCGGGCCGGGGACGGCCGATCGTCCCGGCATCTGCCCACGCTGTCCCGATGACCAGCGCAATCGTCGCACCGTCCGCCGCGGCTCAGCCGCCGGTCGTGATCGCCCGCAGGTCCAGGATGCTGTCGGTCAGCCAGGCGGACAGGACGCAGCAGATCAGCAGCAGGACGACGACCAGCAGCCAGCACCCCCGCCGCACCCGCCGGGCCGCGACCGGGCGATGGGCGGCCGGTCCGCGATAGGCATCGGGTTGCCAGCGTGGCGCCGGGGAGCGGGGTCCCGTCGCGCCGGACGTCCCCCTCGCGCCGTCCTCCGAGTCCGGCGACAGCGACTCATTCGGCGCGGTTCGATCCGGTTGACCGCCGTCAGGCATGGTCGTCGCCCCGGCTCGAGCCGCCGGCGACCCGGGCGTCGGCTGGCGGCGACTGGCACGGCTCGATGTGCCAGATCACCTCGGCGCCGCCGGACAGCGCGACCTCCGCGACGAAGTCGGCCAGCGCCTCCCGGGCGACGTAGTAATCGTTCTCGTGGGGGATCAGCTCGTCCGATTCCAGCCGTGTCCGGACGAGGTAGAACGGCGGCTGGGCCGCCCGCGCCTCGGCCAGCGGGGCGCCGTGCCGGTAGTGGTAGCGGCTGCCCCGGGCGGCGCTGACCCAGTCCACGTCGGCCCAGCCGCTGTGGTCCGGGTTGTCCGGCACCCAGAGCCGGTCGCTGATCGCGCGTCGCTGTTCCGGCGTCATCCCTGCCCCCATCCCGTCCCTGTCTCCGGTCGGCCCATGTCTGCGTGGTCAGTCCAGCCGGTCGATCACCGGCTGGGCCAGCCCGACGATCAGTTCGACGGCGTCGTTGAAGGCGTCGTTGTCGGCGCCGGCCGGCTGGTCCCGGACATGGAGCTCGATGTCCGGGTGCAGCAGGATCCGCCGCCAGGTGTCGGTCGGCGGGGCGACCTGCATCCCCAGCGCGGCCTCGACGTCGGCGTCGGACATCTCGCCGAGCCGCTCGCGGATCTCGCCCAGCGGCCGGCGCTCCTGTTTGTACCGCGTGATCAGCCGCAGCCGGAGCAGGTGCCCGAGGTCGTAGGTGGCGGAGGGCCCCCGTCCGTAGGCCGGCGCGAGCAGGCCCCGGCTGATGTAGTAGCGGATCGTCCGCGGCGGGATCCCTGTCTCTTCCTCGAGCTCGGTGATCTCGTACCGGTACCGCGGGACCGGGACCGCCGGCCGGCTGGCCCGACCGATCGGCGGAGTCGTCCGGGCCCCGCCACGACCGGCACCACCCTCGGCGACCCCACCGCCAGAACCGGATGGAGTCGAACGCGGGCGGCGCTGCCCGTTGCCCTCGTCCTCGTATCCCGTCGCCATGGGCCACTCCCGTCCGGATCGCACCCGCACCCCGCTGGGCTGGCGCCAGGCCGTTCACCGATACATGGTGCGCCATCCGCCATGTCTCCCGCAACGCGCGGTCACCGGCCTGCCGGGATGCAGCCAGTTCGACCGCGCACCGGATCGTGATCGGCACCGCAAATGCGTAGCATGTCGCAGCGAACAGCGATCGACCGCCTGTCTGGCGGTGACCGGATGGCGACGCCCGGTGAGCAGCCGTGACCGTGACCCGAACAGCCATGCCGACCTGAAGGAGCCCCCGATGACCGACCGCAGCGACCAGCAGACCCGGGACGACCTGGCCGACCTCGACCGGGACTACGCCGCCCTCGACTTCGCGGTCGCGACCGAGGTCCGCGACGGCGAACTCGTCCTCACCGGCATCGTCGGGTCGGACGAGAGCCGCCAGGCCGCCGTCGACCTCGCCCAGCGCTACGCCGACGAGCTCGGGCTCACGATCAACGAGGGGCTCGACGTCGAGGTCGTCGGGCCGGAGGACGCCTTCGCGGACGACGACCGCGCCGCCCAGGGGTTCGGCGATCTCGGCGCCGTCCGCCTGAACGCAGGCGACGACTCCGTCCGGATCGACGCCGGCGACGATGCCGGCGAGCGGGCCGGCTCCGACGAGTCCGGCGGCTATGACGGCGAGCAGGACGGCGAGAACGTGATCTCCCTCGACGCCAGCTTCGCGGACGACCCCGGCACGAGCAACGTCATCGACGTCGTCGAGAACGGCGCGACCTACTTCCCGCCGACCGACCCGCCCACCGGCCGGGCCGACGACAACGACGCCTTCACCGTCCTGAGCGGGTTCGCCGACTCCTCGACCGACACGATCGGCGCCGACGCGGACGAGCCGGAGGATGACACCAACCGCCTCGTCACCGACGACGAGCTGGCCGACATCGTCCGCCGCGAGCTGCGTGAGGACGCGGTCACGACCGACCTCGACATCCGTGTCAGCGCCGTCGGCGGCACGGTCATCCTGCGGGGCGAGGTCGATACGCTCGAAGACGCCGAGAACGCCGAGGCGATCGCCAACGAGGTCCCGGCCGTGGTCGAGGTCCGAGAGGAATTGACGATCCTTGGCATCACCGAGCGCGAGGATTTCGACTGACCAGCCGATGGCCTCCCGCGAGGCCCCGCCGGCAGCCGTGACCCGGATGGCATCGGGTCGGCCGACCGCCATCGCGGAGCCCTCCGGCGGTCCGGCGCCATCCGTCCGGTATCGGCCCGAATCGTCATGGGGACGACGCGAGCTCTTCGTCCCCATGACCGACGCCGCTGCCGCGGCGCGCCTACCCGCGGATCACCCCGAGGGTCCGGCGGACCTCGCCGAGGTGGTAGGCGCAGTGGGCGACCATCCCGATCCCACCGGTGAGGGCCCGCGGGTGCGCCCAGGTGGCGGGCTGGGCGACGGCCACCTGGAGGGCGTCGTAGGCCATCTGGAGGGTGTCCTGGAGCCGGGTCCACTGGTCCTCATTGACCGCGCCGACCTGCCAGCTGCCGGCCCAGTCGACCGTGCCTGGCTGCTCGCCGCGCAGGAACCGGAGCGTGACGTTGAGGTAGAACGCGGTGTGGTTGACCTCGGCCGCGATGTTCGAGATCCCGCTCGCCGCCGGCCGGGACGCCTCCTCGGCGGAGACCGTCGCCAGCGTCTGGAAGAAGGCGTCGCCCGGGTCGAGGAACATGCTCGGGGAGGCGACGGTCTCGAAGCATTCCCGCAGGACCGCTGACAGACCGTCCGTGAAGCGCGTCAATGGGACCGTCTGCTGATCGATCATCGGTACGTTCCTTCCTGTCTCCGTCCAATAACGCGTCCGTCCGCGATGCGCAGGGTACCCGCGCATGCGGACAAGGTGACGTGCCGCCCATCAAGTCACACGCAATGTTCGCAGGGTACCCGCGCATGCGGACAAGATGTGACCTGATGGGCCACCGTCGGTCTCGCTCACTGGGCCGCCGCCGGCCGCCGGTTCGACAAGGTCTGGCCGCGCCGCACACGGCACATCCCCGCATCGCCGCACCCGCGGCGGCCGGCTCCCGACGGTTCGTCCGGACGGATTCGCCACCCGGACGACCATCCTCGCGCTCGGTCGGCCAGGGTAGGTCCGTAATCTTGCGGATGGTCGAGACGCTGATGATCTGGCACCCTGACGACCGGAGCCACCCTCGTTCGACATCCCCGAACGACCTGTCTGGTCGAGCGGACCGAGCCGCAACGCACAAGGAGAGTCATGGACACCCGTCGATTCGACACCATGTCCCGGTCCGTCTTGTCCCGTCCGTCCCGACGATCGGTCATCCAGGCCTCGGGTCTCGGACTCGCCGCCGGACTCGCCGCCACCCCGTTCGGGACCCTCCGTCCGGCCGCTGCCCAGGATGCCACCCCCGCCCCGCTCAGTGACGACGCGACGTTCCTGTTCGTCCAGTCGGCCACCTCCGGGACCTTCGCCGCCAACCCCGCCACGGGGACCCCCGCGGCGAACGGCACCCCGGTCGCCGGCGGTGGCGCGGACTATCTGCTCACCCTGACGGGGCACACGGGCAGCACCGTCTACTTCTCCGACCGCCCGGAGCGGATCTTCGGCGAGGCGCCGACGCAGACGTTCCTCGACGGACTCGGCTTCCAAGCCGACAACCCGCCCAATGCGGCCCTGGTCACCAGGGACGCCGACGGCAACGAGGACATCCTCGTCGTGGAGCTGTTCACGCCCAGCTTCGACTCGGCGACCGGTTCGGTCAGCTACGGCGTCAATATCCTGAGCGACTACGAGGGCGGCCTGGAGTTCGTCGCCGCTCGCCGGCAGGACGAAGACCTGGGGGCGACCTTCGGGCAGGCCAGCCTGTTCATCGATGATTGCTCGGATGAATCGCCAACCTGCCATGACAAGGACACCTGCGCCACGATCGGCAACCTTGGCGATCGGGGGATGTGCTGGTCCTGGTACGAGTTAGGGTGTGGGCCCTGCAGCGGGTTCCCGGCCTGGGATCAGCAGTGCAATGAGCAGTTCCCGGCCTGCTACGGGAACTGCACGTCCGAGCCCGTCTGTGGTGGGCATGTGTTCTAGTCTGCCGCCCTCATTGCCGACGTTCGCCGCTGTCCGACTCCGGGCCAGCTCGTGGCCGTGGCTTCTCCGGAGCGGAGGCGCCCAGCCATGGGAACCGCTTGCGCTCCGTCCTCACCCCGATCTTCCCGACCGTCTATCGATCAGACAACAAGATGAAAGGTTAGAGATCCATGCGCCGTACCCTTGTCGCGGTTACCTGCCTGCTCCTGCTCGGTCTCATCGCCGGACTCGCTCCGGCCCGCGCCCAGGACGCGACCCCCGCCGCGACGCCGCCCGGCGCGGCCTCGCCCGGGGCTGGCTGCGTCGCTGGCACCGAGGAGCGCAACGCCGAGATCGCCCGCCAGTGGGAAACGATCTGGGGGACCGAGGACAGTGCCGCCCTGGAGACGCTGGCCCAGCCGGATCTCATCCATCACTGGGGCCAGGGCGAGGACACGTCGAGCGTGGGGGATTTCCTGGCTCGGATCGAGGTCTTCGCTACGGCATTCCCCGATCTCCAGACAACGATCGACGAGGTCATCGCCGATGGTGACTACGTCGTGATCCGCTGGACCGCGGCTGGCACCCAGGTCGAACCCTTCTTCGACCAGGAAGCGACGGGGGTTGCGGTTACCTGGACCGGGATCAACCTCTTCCGGTTCGAGTGCGGACTCGTGGCCGAGAGCTGGAACGAGGCCGATGGGCTTGGGCTCCGGGCGCGGCTGACCGGGACGGCCGACCCGATCGCGGGCGACCCGACCACACCGGCCGCCGTCGCCACACCGGCCGCCGACTGCGCACCGATGACGGAGCAGGAGGTCGCCGATGTCGCCAGCCGTTGGTCGGATGTCTGGCACCTGGGGGATGTCGATCTCTATGACGCACTGGCCGCTCCGGATTCCGTCCACCACTGGGGGCTTGGCCAGGACACCACCTCCCTCGACGATTTCAAGGGCCGGATCGGCGACTTCTTCACCGCCTTCCCCGACATGCGATCGACGGTCGCCGAGACGGTCGTCCAGGACGACCTGGTCGCCATCCGCTGGTCGA
Organism: uncultured Thermomicrobiales bacterium; assembly: GCA_964244115.1. Lineage (GTDB taxonomy): Bacteria > Chloroflexota > Chloroflexia > Thermomicrobiales > UBA6265 > CADCWK01. The sequence continues at coordinate 11,735 of CAXTHM010000030.1, read as the reverse complement.
ACACCGGAACGCAGACCGGCCCGATCTTCGGGTTCGAGCCGACCGGGGCCGAGGTGACCTGGAACGGCATCAATATCTTCCGGGTCGCGTGCGGCCAGGTCGTCGAGAGCTGGAGCGAGGCCGACGGGCTCGGGCTTCGTGCCCAACTGGAGGCGGCCAGCGGCGCGGCGACGCCCGCCCCCTAGCGCCGGTTCCCCGTGCTCCGGTCCTGGAGTGGAGCCCGTTGCGGACACCCTCCGGCGCGCGGTCCTCTACGCGCGCCGCGATCCGGTGTGCCGATGTGCTCCGTAATATTGCGGATGGACGTCACGTGCGCCGTCCCGAAGAATATGTCGGGCATTCCCGCCCGCCATCCGGATTCCCAGGCAACGTCGTCCTGACCGTCTCACCATGAGGTATGCCATGAACACCGACCGCATCGCGGACATGACCCGCTCCCTCTCATCTCGCCTCTCGCGCCGGACGGCCCTCCAGGCATCCGGGCTCGGCCTCGCCGCCGGTCTCGCCGCGACGTCGACACGCGCGGCTCGCGCCCAGGAGGCGACGCCGGCTCCGACGAGCGACGACGCGACGTTCCTGTTCGTCCAGTCGGCCGCCTCCGGCACCTTCGCCGCCAACCCCGCCGCGGGCACCCCGACCGCCGACAGCGTCACGGCCGGTGGGGGGGCGGACTACCTGCTGACCCTCTCCGGGCACACGGGCAATACGGTCTACTTCTCCGACCGGCCGGAGCGCATCTTCGGCGAGGCGCCGACCCAGCAGTTCCTGGACGGGCTCGGCTTCCCGGTCGACAACCCGCCCAACGCCGCCCTGGTGACGACGGACGAGAACGGCGACGAGGACATCCTGGTCGTCGAGCTGTTCGGCCCGAGCTACGACGCCACGGCCGGAACGGTGACGTACGGCGTGAACATCCTGAGCGATTACGAGGGGAGCGGGCTGGCGCATGTGGCGGGGCGGCAGGAGGACGAGGACCTGGCGCCGACCTTCGGGGAGGCGAGCCTGTTCATCGACGACTGCCCGGACGTGAGCGGCTGCTACCACTACGAGGGCCGGGGCGACGTCTACGTCGGCGCATTCCCGGACGGTACGCCGACCGGCCAGTGCTGGTCCTGGGGTTCGTTGAGTTGCAACCCCTGCCAGGGCTGGAGCAAGCAGGACTATGCCGATGCCTGCAACGGGGCCTATCCCGACGTCTGCAACAACCTCTGCTACGGCGACCTGGGGTAGGAGCCGACCGATCCGGTGACGCCCGCGAAAGCGGGCGTCACCGGATCGGACCGTCGTCATGACAGGAGTCACCCATGGGATCACGACGGATCGACGCGCTGACTACCCGCCTCTCATCTCGCCTCTCGCGCCGGACGGCCCTCCAGGCATCCGGGCTCGGCCTCGCCGCCGGTCTCGCCGCGACGTCGACACGCGCGGCTCGCGCCCAGGAGGCGACGCCGGCTCCGACGAGCGACGACGCGACGTTCCTGTTCGTCCAGTCGGCCGCCTCCGGCACCTTCGCCGCCAACCCCGCCGCGGGCACCCCGACCGCCGACAGCGTCACGGCCGGTGGGGGGGCGGACTACCTGCTGACCCTCTCCGGGCACACGGGCAATACGGTCTACTTCTCCGACCGGCCGGAGCGCATCTTCGGCGAGGCGCCGACCCAGCAGTTCCTGGACGGGCTCGGCTTCCCGGTCGACAACCCGCCCAACGCCGCCCTGGTGACGACGGACGAGAACGGCGACGAGGACATCCTGGTCGTCGAGCTGTTCGGCCCGAGCTACGACGCCACGGCCGGAACGGTGACGTACGGCGTGAACATCCTGAGCGATTACGAGGGGAGCGGGCTGGCGCATGTGGCGGGGCGGCAGGAGGACGAGGACCTGGCGCCGACCTTCGGGGAGGCGAGCCTGTTCATCGACGACTGCTCGGATGTCTCCGGCTGTCTCTTGAGTGACGGCAGTATCGGGCTCGACGAGGTGCGGTTGATTGGACCGCTCCCGCCCGGCGTCAATGCCGGTCAGTGCTGGGATTGGGCTTCTCTGGACTGCAAGGCCTGTAACGGCTGGAGCCAGGAGACCTATGACGAAGTCTGCAACGAGTTCTATCCCGATTGTCAGAACCAGTGCTTCGTCAGCATGGGAATCTAGCGGTCCCGTCCGCCTCCATTGCCGCGCCACCGCCCTGAACGACCGCATGGGCGAGGGGCGGGCCGATGTCGTCACGCGGCAGCAGGATGATGCGCTGCCGTGCGGGGGTCGGTAGGGCCAGGCTGTTCCTCGACGGGTGTCCGAGTTGTCGGGATGGGTACGACATGATCCCCGTGAGGTCTGCCCCGCCCGGCATCGCGATCGGGATGATCTGTTCGGCGTTCCGCCCTCCGGCCGCGAGGTCTCCTGGACCGGTATCAGCATCTTCCGGATCGCGTGCGGCTTGGTCGCCGAGGTCTGGGTCGAAGTCAGCACGCTCGATCTCAGACAGCAGATCGGAGGGTTGACCGGGCCCGCGACGCCGCTCCCGTAGCGGCGGTCAGGCGGTCCAGCCGCGAGCGTTTCACTCGCGTCCTGTCCATCCGGAGTCAGCCGGTATCGGAGCGAGGCAACACGACTGGCCGCCTCAGCCTCGAAGCCGTCACCGGGTTGCTCCCTGGGCTGGACACGTCGAGCCGTGTCCAGCCCCCGCCCGTTCTCATCGGCCATCGGACCCGTCGATCCACCGAAGGGTCACCAAGGCATCCGCCGGTCACTCCTCGCCGTCGTCTGTCTACTCGTGTCAGGTCTCAATGCCCGGTTCAGTCCGGGTAACGCGCAGGACGCGACCCTGAACGTGACGGATGGCGTCGACATCGTGAGCGGCGAGACCGGAACGCGCCGGTGACGCTGCATGGAGACTGCCTGAATTCCTTGCCGGGCCGGTCGCCGTCTCACTGGCGAGCCCACCGGTCGATTCCGTCCTTCTACGGATACGAGACGTGGCCGACGTCTGCCAGGCTTGGTCGGCCAGACCTGAGCGCCGGATTGTGTGTGCGGTCCTGTCACCGTAATCTGGTGCAATCAAGCTTTCGGTATACGGAGCGGCCTTGTGGGCGCGGATCAACCTCGCGAACCCAGGCACCGTCCCCGAAGAGCAACTTTCCGCCGGCCGATCAGGAGCCACGTCCATGGACTACGTCCTACTCATCGCGCGTATCGTCCTGGCAGCGGTCTTCGTCGTGGCCGGAATCGGCAAGCTGGCCGACCTGCCCGGCTCGCGCAAGGCCGTCCGGGACTTCGGTGTGCCGGAGCGTCTCGCGCCGGTGGCCGGGCTCCTGCTCCCCGTCGCCGAACTGGTCGTCGCGGTCGCCTTGTTGCCGACGGCGACGGTGCGCTGGGGGGCGCTCGGGGGCCTGGCGCTCCTGCTGGTCTTCATCGGCGGGATCGGCTACAACCTCGCCCGCGGCCGGACGCCGGACTGTCACTGCTTCGGCCAGATCCACTCCGCCCCCGCCGGCTGGCCGACGATCGGCCGCAACGCGGCCCTCGCCGCCGTCGCGCTCTTCATCGTCGTCGGCGGCTGGAGCGACCCCGGCACCAGTCCCGTCGCCTGGCTCGGTGACCTGTCGGGCGTCGGGATCGCCCTGACCGTCGGCGGCCTGCTCGGCCTGGCGATCCTGGGCGGCATCGCCTGGGTCATGCTGAACCTGATCGGCCAGAACGGTCGCCTGCTCCTCCGGATCGAGGCGATCGAGACGGCGATCGCCGCCGGCGGCGCGGTCCCGGCCCAGGCGGCGATCGCCGCCCAGCCCGCGGTGCGACCGGTCGGGCTCCCGGTCGGCGTCCCGGCCCCGGCCTTCTCCCTGCCCGATCTGGACGGCGCCCTGGTCTCCCTGGACACGCTCCGAGCCGGCGGGCGCTCGGCCCTGCTGTTGTTCACCGATCCGAACTGCGGCCCCTGCAACATGGTCATGCGGGACGTTCCCCGCTGGGAGGCCGCCTTCGCCGGCCGGATGTCGGTCGTCGTGCTGAGCCGTGGGGATCGGGAGGCCAACCTCGCCAAGCGGCAGGAGCACGGGCTGTCGACCCTGGTAATCCAGCCCGACCGCACGCTCTCGGACGCCTACCAGGCTGGCGGCACGCCGGCGGCGGTGCTCGTCACGCCCGACGGGCGGATCGGCGCACCCACCGCCGGCGGGATCGATGCCGTCCGGGCCCTGGTCGCCAGTCTGGCGGGAGTGGCGGCCCCGGCATCCGGATCGGTGGCCCCGGCGGCCTCGGCGGTCCCGACCCCGGCGGCGAATGCGTCTCCGGCTGCCCCGGCGTTCACGCTGCCCGATCTGGACGGTCGGCCCGTCGGGCTCCAGGACCTGCTCAGTCGGGGCCGTCCGGTCGCCCTGTACTTCACCGACCCGCAGTGCGACCCCTGCGACGTGCTCCTGCCCGACCTCGGCCGCTGGCAGCGGGACTACGCCGACCGCGTCACCATCGCCCTCGTCAGCCGCGGGACGCCGGACGCCAACCTGGCGAAGACCGACGCCCACGGGATCACGGATGTCCTGCTCCAGAAGGACATGGAGCTGATCGCGGCCTACGGCATCTCGCAGGCCCCGGCCGTCGTCATCATCCGACCGGACGGGATGCGTGACGGGGAGCCGGCCTACGGTGACGCCCAGATCCGGGTCCAGGTGGCACGGGTGGCCAATGCCCCCGAGCTCCGCCCCGAGGTCCCGCAGGCCGCCGCGGTCACAGGACCGCGACTGGGGATCGGGGACCTCGTGCCGTCGATCGAGCTGCCGGCGATCGGTGGCGAGCTGGCCGACCTGGCCAACGTTCGCGGCGCCGAGACGGTCCTGCTGTTCTGGAGCCCAACCTGCGGCTATTGCCTCCGGATGCTGGAGGACCTCCGGGATTGGGAGGCCAACCGCCCGGTGGGCTCGCCGCGCCTCGTGATCGTCTCGACCGGCAGTGCCGCGATGACGGATGCGCATGGCTTCCGGTCGCCGGTCGTGCTGGACCACGGGCTCGGGATCGGTCATCGGTTCGGGACCCGGGGGACGCCGGCCGCGATCCGGATCGACGCGGACGGGCGGGTCGCCTCCCCGGTCGCGGCCGGTGCGACGGCCGTCCTCGGGCTGCTGCGCGCCGGTTCCGACCGGTCCACTCCCGCTCGCGACGGGGTGGCCGGTTCGGCTCGAACCTGATCCCGGCGCATCGTCCGCTCGGGTCACCCTGTCCCGGTGACCCGTCGGACGTTCGGGTGCCGAGCGAGTCGCGGATCCCCCTTCCGGCACCGGGGCCTGCTATCGTTCCGGGGATGGCCCGTCTGGCCGTTGCCGCCCGATGTGTCGATCGGTCTCCGGCCTGGGGCTCCGGCCGACATGACGTTCCCGACCCGCAGGAGATCGACGATGCCACTGCCCCGGACGATGATGGCGATCCGCACCTGGGCGCCGCAGGACTACCGGCTCGAGGAGGTGCCCGTCCCCGAGGTCGGTCCGGGCGAGGTCCTGATCGAGGTCGAGGCCGTCGGGATCTGCGCGTCGGACGTGAAGTGCTGGCACGGTGGCGGGCACTTCTGGCCATCCGATGATGGGCCGGGCTACGTGGAGGCACCCGCCATCGCCGGCCATGAGTTCAGCGGTCACGTCGTCGCGCTCGGCGAGGGGGCGGCCGAGCGGCATGGCGTCGCGCTCGGCGACCGCGTCGTCGCCGAGCAGATCGTCCCGTGCGAGGTCTGCCGGTTCTGCCGGGAGGGGCACTACTGGATGTGCCAGCGCTCGTGGATCTTCGGGTTCAAGCAGGTGCTGGACGGCGGCATGGCGCGCTACTGCCGGCTGCCGCGGGAGTCGCGCATCCATCAGGTGCCCGCGTCGCTCAGCATGGGCGCGGCCGCCTACATCGAGCCCCTCGCCTGCGCCTGGCACGCCGTCGACCGGGGCGAGATCCGGCCGGACGACACCGTCGTCGTCTGCGGCGTCGGCAACATCGGCCTCTGCATGGTCCAGATCGCGAAGCGGCAACTCGGCGGGACCGGCCGCGTCGTCGCGCTCGGGACGCGCCAGAACCGGCTCGACCTAGCCCGGGACCTCGGCGCCGATGTCTGCATCGATGTCACCGGGACGGATGCAGTCGCCGAGGTCCTGGCGCTGACCGATGGCTACGGCTGCGATGTCTACCTGGAGACCAGCGGCAACCCGGACGGCGTCACGCAGGGGTTGGGCATGATCCGGAAGCTCGGCACCTTCGTCGAGTTCAGCGTCTTCAGCCGGCCGGCGACGGTCAACTGGACGGTGATCGGCGATAGCAAGGAGCTGACGATCCACGGCAGCCACCTCGGGCCGGACTGTTACCCGAAGTCGATCGCGGCCCTGACCGACGGCACGATCGACGTGAGCCGCCTGGTCAATGGCGTCTACCCGCTGGACCGGTTCGACGAGGCGATCCGGGAGGCTGCGACCGGCTCCGTGATGAAGAACCTCGTCCGGCCGATCTGAGCACCGACCGCGCCTGACGCTCGGTCACGACGTGCCCAGCAGTGCCCAGCACATGCTCTCCGCCGACTCCCTCCGTCGAGCAAGCGCCCGGACTGGTGAGCATCTCCGTGTTGCCGGGCGGCTTCAGCGCCCGGTCCGGGGCGATCGGTTCGTGGAATCCCGCGGGGGCGATACCCACGCATTCTGGCCTTTCCGAACCGGCGCCTCACGCCAGGCGTCAAGCCTGACTGCCGATACCGTAGCAGCTAGATGACGCAGGCTCGCGGGCGGGCCTCAGTCGGCGACGGAGACCATCTCCCGGGCGGCGGGAACTACGTTCCCAATGCCGGTCCCGATCTGATCGGCCAGCAGCTCGAAGGTCCGGAGGCGGACATCGAGGTCGGGCACGATCGTCATCAGCATGACCTCGTCGGCGCCCGTCCGGTCGGCGAAGGCGTCGATCTCGGCGGCGACGTGGTCCGGCGTCCCGACGATCCGGTGGCCGGGCATCCGCCGCAGCATCGCCCGGTCGGTCTCGCTGAACTGGTAGGCGAGGGCTTCGGCCCGGGACGGCCGGGCGCCGCGCTGCCCGCGGATGATCATCAGCAGGAAGAAGTCGGCCAGGTGCCGGAGTTCGGCGACCTCCCGCTCCGTCTCACCGACGACGACCCCGACGGTCAGCAGGGCGTACGGCTCCGGGTAGCGATCGGACGGGGAGAACGTCTCGCGGTACGTCGTCATCGCCGGGAGGGCCGTCGCGCCGCCGATGTGCGAGGCGAAGGCCAGCCCGAGCCCGGCCTGGGCGGCCAGCTCGGCGCTGAACATGCTGGAGCCGAGCAGGAAGATCGGGGGCAGGCGGACGTCGCCGGGGACCGGGGTGATCGCGCGGAACGGGTGGTCCTCCGCGAAGGAGCCGTCGTCGAACGCGAGCAGCTCGGCCAGCAGCTGCGGGTAGTCGTCGCCGCTGAGGGCCTCGCGGGATCGGCGCAGGGCGAAGGCGGTCAGGGTGTCGGTGCCGGGGGCTCGACCGAGGCCGAGGTCGATCCGGCCGGGGTGGAGCGCCTCCAGCAGCCGGAAGCCCTCGACGATCCGAAGGGGAGGGTGGTTCGGCAGCATGATCCCACCGGCACCGAGCCGGATCCGGTCGGTGTGGGCGCCGAGGTGGGCGATCAGGATCTCGGGGGAGCCGGAGGCCGGCCCGGCCGAGTTGTGGTGCTCCGAGACCCAGAAGCGGTGATAGCCGAGCCGGTCGCCGAGCCGGGCGACGGCGACCGTCGCGGCGAGGGCCTCGCCGGCGCTCTGGCCGGATGCGATCGGGGAGAGGTCGAGGATCGAGAGGGGGCGGGGGGTGGCGGTCGTCATGGTCATGCTCCCGTGCGCGAGGGTAGTCGCTAGCGATTGGGAAGTATAGGCCATGAGCCGATCCTAGACCCGGTCTCTCGCGTCGTCCCATGCATCGTCCCCGCGCGCCGTCGCCGAGCCTTGCTGCCGCCAGCTGTCAGGCCGGTGTCGGTCAGTGAGCCCGGCGAGACGCGCGGTGATGACTCCCCCGACGGCGTGGAGACCCGCTTATCGGCCGGTGCCGGTGCTGGTGCTGGTGCTGGGACGCTGACGCTGAGCAGACCATCGCTGTCACTGCCGCTCGGCCGGAGCGCGTCGTCCGACAGGACCGGGGCGCCACCGACCCCCGACGACCTCCCGGATGCCATCGACCGCGACGGGCAGCAGGCCAGTCAGCACGGTGGAGACCTGGTCGGCGCCCGGCCGGTGCTCCGGGCCAGTCGCGCCAGGTGGCGGCGTTACCGGTCAGACGGCGAGGGTCGGGTGGCGGCGACTCGGGCTGGCGAGCGCCCGGCTCCGGCCAGCGTGCGCACAGGACAGCTCGGCCGTCGGAGAGCAGCGCCATCGTCGCGGCCCTCCGGCCAGCGTGCGCACGGGACATCCGGCGTACGATTCGTAAGCGCGGCACGGATCGCGCGTATGAGGTGGGAGAACGGGCGATCGATCACGCACTGGCTCGCCGCCACGGGCGCGGATCGGGTCGCGACCAGCCGTCGCAGCGCCGCAGGGATCGAGGGACCAGCATCATGGAAACGTTCGAGGCCGTCCGGACCGTACTCGCGGTCCGCTCCTACACCGACCAGCCCGTGCCAGCCGAGGTCGTCCAGCGGATCGTCGAGTCGGCGTACCTGACCGGGAGCTCGTCCAACAAGCAGCCCTGGCATTTCATCGCCGTCCAGGACCGCGAGACGCTCGGGAAGCTGGGCGAGGCGCTGTCCCGGAACGGCCCGTACATCGCCGAGGCGCCGCTGGCGATCGTCGTCGTGATCGATCGGACCGGGCCGGCGGAGTCCGACGGCAGCCGGGCCGTCCAGTCGATGCTGCTGACCGCCTGGTCCGAGGGGCTGGGGAGCAACTGGGTTGGGTTCACCGGGCTCAACGACCCGGTCAAGCCGATCCTCGGGATCCCGGACGACCATGACGTGCTGGCGGTCCTGCCGATCGGCTACCCGACCACGCCCGGCGGCAAGGGCCAGAAGACCCGCAAGCCCTTCGACGAGGTCGTCTATAGCGAGCAGTGGGGCCAGCCGTTCACCCGGTCGTAGGTGTGGCCAATCGGTTCAGGTGATTCGGAACGCCCTGGGCAGCCTGCCCGGGGCGTCTCGTTCGCGCTGGGTCGATGGGCCGTCGACGGGCACGACGTGGGGGTCAGACAGCGGGGCCTGCCCGGTTCGCCAGCCGGAGATGGTTCCCGACCCAGGTGACCAGCCAGGTCATGACGGTCACCCCGACCGCGATCCCAAGGGCCGAACCGGCGACCCCGGCGGAGCCGCCGGCCGCGTCCGGGTCCAGGAACGGGTAAGGGTACCAGTCGACGATCGGCCCGCGGATCAGCGAGTAGACGAGGTAGAGGATCGGGAAGGCCAGCCAGGGCAGCGTGTCGCGGAACGTGAGCCGGACCGCCGGTGGGCGGATCAGCCAGTCGGCCAGCAGCACGACCGGGAAGATGCGGTGGACGACGTTGTTCACCCACGGCGTCGCGGTCTGGAGCTCGTCGGTGTACCCGCTGAGGAGCAACCCGTAGACGATCCCGGTCGTGACCATGTAGAGCACGGCCGCGCCACGGACCAGCTCGGCGGCGCGCGAAGGTGGCGACCCGACCCGGTTCAGCCCGAAGGCGAGCAGGACGAGGAGGGCGAGGATGTTGCTCTCGATCGTGAAGAAGCTGAAGAAGTTGCCGACGCGGAAATCCGGGTTGATGTCGATCGAGTGGACGAGCTGGTAGAGGATCGCGACCAGCGACAGCAGCGCGAAGCCGATCCGGTAGGCCGCGACCCATGTCGGTTGCGTTGTCATGCGACGCTCTCCTGCCGGACCGCCCGGAGATCCCGGCCACCTCTGCCCGGATCGACCGCAGTGTCCACGCAATGCGGGCAGGACGACGGCGTCCGTTACCCCTATCTTCGCAGGGATCGTCCGCGGGCACTGTTCAGTCGTCGGGATGCGTCCCCTGACCGGCGATCGCCGACCGGACGCGTGCCGGCGTGAACGGGACGGTCCGGAGGCGAGCCCCGGTGGCGTCGAAGATCGCGTTGCCGATGGCGGCGACCACCGGGCAGATCGCCCCCTCGCCGGCGCCCCACGACGGCTCGTTGGGACGGTCGATCAGGGCGATCTCGATCGCCGGGATACCGTCGAAGCCGAGGATCGGGTAGTGCTCCCAGTCCAGCGCCGTGACCTGCGTCTCATCCCACGTCACCTCCTCGAGCAGCGCCCGGCTGACCCCCTGGATGACGTTGCCCTCGATCTGGTTGCGGACCCCGTCCGGGTTGACGATCAGCCCGCAATCGTGGGCGACCGCGACCCGGGTGACGCGGACCGCGCCGGTCGCCGGGATGACCGTGACATCGGCGATGATCGCGACGTAGGCGTACGCCGTCTCGTATCGGGCGAAGGCGACCCCGCGTCCGGTCAGCACGCTCCCGTCGTCCGCGACTCGTCCGGAGGCATCCGGCCCGTCGGTCCGGGGGACCCAGTCGGCCAGTGCCGCGACCCGCTCGATCACGGTCACGGCGCGGGGATCGTCCAGGTGCCGGAGCCGGAAGGCGACCGGGTCGATGCCGGCCAGGGCGGCCAGCTCGTCCATCGCCGCCTCGTTGGCGGTCGTGTTGGCGAGCCCGCCGAGGCTACGCAGCGCCGAGGGTCGCAGCGCGGGGTCTGTCACCCAATGGGCCGTCACCCGCTGGTTCGGGAACCGGTAGCTGGTCAGCGCGTTGCGCGTCCCGCCGCCGCGACCGAGCGGGGCGAACGGCGCCGGCGGCTCCTTGAGCTGCCCCGCCAGCAGGTTGCCCGGCTGGCCGTCGGGTCGAGTCGAGTGAGTCGGCGTCCAGACGTCGTCGTCCCAGGCGACGATCTCGCCGTCGGCGTCCAGCCCGGCCCGGACCTCGGCGACCATCGCCGGCCCCTTGCCCTCCCAGGCGAACTCGCCCTGCCGCGACCAGATCAGGCGCACCGGCCGACCGACTGCCTGCGAGAGCAGGGCCGCGTCGGCCGCGACATCGTCCGCCCCGTTGTGGCCGTAGCAGCCGGGACCCTCTCTATGGACGACGCGGACCTTGTCCTCCGGCAGCCCGAGCACCGGCGCCAGCGCCGCCCGCAGCGAGAAGACCCCCTGCGACGCGCACCAGACCGTCGCGCCGTCGGGCCGGACATCGGCGACGGCGCAGGACGGACCGATCGAGGCGTGGGCCTGCCACGGGTGCCGATACGTTGCGGAGAGCGTCTGCGTCGCCGACGCGAACCCGGCCGCGACATCGCCGTCGGTCGCGACGCCCTCCTCGACGGTCGTCCCGTTGCGGATCGCCTCGAACCGATCGGCGAAGGGCGGCAGCGGGACAGGGCTCGACCAGGTGACCCGGAGCGCCTGCGCGGCCGCGAGGGCCTGGGCGTCCCGCTCCGCGACGACCCCGAGGAAACTGCCGCTCCGCACGACGGCGACGATTCCCGGCAAGCCGTCCAGCGACGACTCGTCGACCGAGACCAGCGTCGCGCCGACGCCCTCGACGGTCCGGACCATCGGCCGGATGACGCGGGCGTGGAGCATCCCGTCCAGCTTCAGGTCGTGGACGTACGCGGCCCCGCCGGTCAGCTTGGCGAGCAGGTCCACCCTCGGGACGGACCGCCCGATGACCCGGTAGTCCGCCGGGTCCTTGACGCCTGCCTCGCCGATCGGGTCGTCCGGGTGCGCGTCACCGACGAGGTCACCGTACCCGACGCTCCGACCGACCATCGT
>CAXTHM010000029.1:3188-44435 GCA_964244115.1 uncultured Thermomicrobiales bacterium | reverse complement strand
GGCGACTCCGTCCGGACCGGATGGAGAGGGGGAGGCAGCTCCACCGTCAACCGCTATGAGCCGCGCTATCGTGGTCTGTCAGGACTGATTGGTTCCTCTGGAGCAACCGCTCCCCCGGCCCCTCCTTTGAACAGGTGCCTGGAGAGGGGAGATGCGGCATCCTGGCGAGGTCAAGCGCATCAGCGCTTGTCGATGATACCGGGTGCAAGCTCCCGGCGAACATCGTTCATCCCGGATGCAGATCCACCCGATGCCGCCGATATCATAGGGAAGGGGCAAGCCCCTTCGAGCCTCGACTGCCGCCGCCTCGAGATTCACCACAACGTGTCGATTCGATCGCGCGATCAGCTTGACGCGTTGTCCGTTCGACCGTAGATGACGACATCTCCCTGCGTGAAGACCGGCTGCCAGCCGGCGGCGATGAACGCGTCGTCGTCGATGTCAAATGGCCCGGAATCGGCACAAGGCGTACGACCATCGGCCTGTGGGATGCCCTCGCGCTCAGCGATTCCGACGAAGACATAATCGAAGTCATATGGGGCAGTCATCGCCGCAGCCGGGTCGGCGTAGAGATCAGGAACGTTGCTCGTTCTGAGGTCGATCTCTGAATAGAACGGCTCGACCCCATTTCGCCACTGACCTTCGTGGTTGGGCCAACCCATCCAGGTCGATCGACCTGAGTACGCTGAGACCAGATTAGCGGGCACCCAGTCAAGTCGCCCGTAGGCGCAGCCGGGCGCTTCGAGAACGCGAGCGTCCCATGCCGCATTGGCATTCAGCCAATCGATCGCGGCCATCTCGTCCGGAAAGGCCTCCCTGGCGAAAGCCTGGCCGTCCAGCGAACTCCAGCCCAGATCTTCATAGACCTCCGAGTACCGCTGGCCGGAGACGATCGGGTAGACCGACAGGAGGAGGATCGCCAGGGCCGTCGCGACCGCGAGCACCGGGCGAACAGCGAGACGGGCGCCGGCGGAGAAGCGGCGGGCATCGCCCCAGAGCGTCAGGAGCGCTAGCGCCGACGCGATCCCGATCAGCACCCAGACCTGGTACTGAATCTTGAAGACCGTGTTCATCCGGTTGCCGAAGACGTCCCGGATGTAGAACAGCTCCGTCCCGGCCAGCAGCAGGAAGCCGAGCGCGAACAGCCCGGCCGCGACCGTCCGGACGGTGATCGCGCCCTCCCGCCGGATGACTTCGAGGCCGGCGAGGACGATCAACCCGGCGACGAGCAGGACCGGCGTCTGGGCGACCAGCGTCAGGACCACGAGCACCGCCACGACGATCAGCAACTCGGTCGCCCGGATGCTCTCGTAGCGCCGCCGGCCGGGCAGAGTGAGCGAGGCAGTCAAGAACGCGACGGCGATCACGGTCGGGATCGCGAAGATGAGCAGGAACTCGCCGAAGCCGGTCCGCTCGCCGGTGACGGGGGCGATCGTCGTCACCAGCGTCGAGACGAGCGGGATGCCGTCCAGCCAGCCCGGCAGCTCACCGGCGCCAATCCCGACCGGTGGCGAGAACGCGACGTAGAAGGGCAACCAGGCGACCAGCGCCGCCGCCCCGAGCAGGACGACCCCGAGCAGCCGCTGCCGGACGGTCGCTGCCGGCAGCGCCAGGACGACGGCGATGGCGGCCACGAGTCCGTACGTCGGCAGATCCCAGGAGTTCAGCGCGTAGAGCGACCCGACGAGCCCACCGGTCACGCCGACGGTCAGCCACGTCGACCGGCTAACCGTCGCCACCTCGTGATCGGCCGCCTCGACCGGTGGCGCCGCGGCCGGGATTCGCAACCCGGCCGGGAGCGACCGGAGCAGGAGGTTGACGGCGAGCCCGAGCGCCATGCAGACGAACGGCAGGGCCATGACATGCGGGTGGAGATCGCCGAGGACGAAGCTGAACGACGGGAACTCGCTAATCGGGTTGTTGGAGACGCCATCGTCGATGACCCGGCTGCTGTCCCAGCCTAGCCCGAGCCACCACCACTGATCGAGCTGGAACGATGGGTCGCGGAGGAACTCGACGTAGCTCTTGGTATTGCCAGCCCAGACCACGAAGACGACCGCGAGGAGCCCGGCGGCGACCGACCGGCCGAGGGAGGCGAAGCGGCGGACGACGTTGAAGGCGACCGACGAGGCGGCGGCGACCGTCGCCGCGAAGGTTCCAGCCAGCGCGAGATTGAAGGCGACGCCCTCGGCCACGCCGGCCATCCGGGCGACGGCACCGTTGATCAGGTAGCCGAGGTAGTAGTAATTGATCGGCTCGCCGGCGAACCACGGGTCCGGCGGCGGGATCTCCTCGGTCCGCATGCTGCTGGCGAGCATGAGGCTGTCCATCGGCTTCTCGGTCTGGACGATGGCGGGCTGATGGCCCCGGAACCAGACGTAGAGGGCGAAGGCCGCGATCCCGATCAGCTCGGCGACCAGCATCGCCCCCAGCCAGCGCCGGCCCAGTGCCCCGGCTCGCCAGGCCAGGCCGTAACCGGCGACCGCGACGACGACCAGCGTCGCCCAGAGTCCGGCCGTGGTGTACGGGACCAGGTCGAGCGACGCCAGCCACCAGGTCGGCAGGACCAGCACGAGCAGACCGATCGGCCGCGTGATGCCAGTGCCGCGGTCGGGCAGGCTGCCGCACAGGATCGCGACCAGCGGCGCGACCGCCCACGAGACGGCCATCAGGGTGAGGTACCAGGTCAACGCGTCGGCAAGGCTGTCCATGAGGAGCTCCGGGGTCGGTCACGGCGGTCGCGGCGAGCGGATCGTCCCGGCTCAGGCGGAAGGGTCAGGGGGTGGCGGTCGTCGCGGTCGCCGGCAGGACCCGGTAGACCGTCGTCTCGCCGTGCTGGAAGGCGACCTCCAGGCTGGTCCCGACCATCGCCTCAAACGTGTCGAGGCCGGACGGATCGACGGTCGGCCGACCGCCATCGGTCAGGTCCCGCTCAAGCGTCCCGACGACGACGTACTCGACGCCGTACCGGCGGAGGATGTCGAGCTTGGCGTCCGGGTCGGTCGAGTCGTAGAGCGTCTCGACGTCTCGCAGACGTGGGTCGAGGTCGTCGGGGTACCGCTGCTGCGACTCGTGGTTCCGCCAGCCGAGGATCGTCGGCAGGCCGGTCGAGACGCTGAACCGGGACGGCAGGCAGTAGTACGCGTTGTACAGGCTCAGTTCGGCGATGACCGGCGAACCATCGACCTCATCGTTGAACCAGTCGATGGCGGCGCGGTCGTCGGCGAAACTCATCCCGGTCCGGCTGGTCGGCGGGTCGGTACAGGTCAGCCCGGTGCTACTGACCGTCGCGTGATCCATCCACTCGTAGGCGTTGAGCGTGTTCGGGGTCCCGGCGAAGCGGTTGTCGAGCCGGATCGAGGTCACGGTCAGGGGGTAGCAGGCCGAGGCGATCACGACGAGCGCCGTGACGACCAGCCCGACCTTCGACCAGGCGATCGAGGGCAGACCCGAAGGCGACACCGGCGCCATCACCGGCGTCGGCTGGGTCCCCTGCGGGGGTGCCACAATCGGGGGCGTGACGACTTGCACGCCAAACGGCGCCCCGGAGCGCGGCATCATCGGTCGACGTTCGGACGAGGCCGGGGCGGACAACCGCGCCAGCATCCACGCGAACAGCCCCGCGCCGGAGAGGGCCAGGAGCACCCATGACTGGTTGTAGAACTTGAAGACGGTGTTCATCCGGTAGTAGTCCGGGTCTTCGCCGAGATTGTCGACGAGGTAGACGATCTCGAGGGCGGCGATGACGCCGCCGCCGGCCGCCACCATCAGGCCGACCATGCGCGGGGCGGTCCCCGGCAGGAACAGGTAAGCGAAGGCACCGACGCCGACGATCGCCACCCCGATCCCGAAGACCGGCTGGCCGATCGCCGCCGCGCCGACGGCCACGATGGCCGCGGCGACGATGAACAATCGCCGCGCCGCCGGTAGTGGCCCGGGGCCACCGAGCGCGTTGTCCCGCGACCAGGCGGCGGCGGACAGGATCAGGGTCAGCATCGCGACCAGCGCGAGGACGACGAGGTCACCGGCCTGGAGTCCGGAGTCGTCCTCAGCCGTCGGTCGGTTGAGGATCGAGGCGAAGACCAGCAGGAAGGCGATCCCGACGATCGGCAGCAACGGCTGGAGCCAGACCCGCCAGCCGCCCCGGGCGCCGACGCAGAGCAGCGCCGTCATCCCGACGATCACGATCGCGATCAGCCCGCCGAAATGGAGCATCTCGTCCCAGAAGGGGGTCGGCCCCTTGACCCGACCGAGCGAACTGAACAGGGCGACGAACTTGAGGTAGAAGGCCAGGACCGAGGCGAAAGCGAGGATGCCGATCACCAGGAACAGGCCGACCGCGGCCACCAGACGGGCGATCAGGTTCCGCAGGCCGCGGGTCGCGAGGAAGACACTAGCGGCGGCGAACAGGACGTACGTCGCGATGTCCCAGGCGTTGGTCATGTAGAGCGTGCCGAGCGCGACCGCGAGCGCGACCAGCCGAGCGCCGAGCAGGGCACGCCAGCGACCGACCGGTCCGGCACTCAGCGCCAGATTCAGCAGGCGTGACTGGCTGGCGAGGGAGTAGCAGAGGGCGATGACGAGCACCGTGATCGGCAGCGCGATCCCGTGGGCGTGGAGGTCCGCGTAGAGGCCGGTGAAGTAGGGGAACTCGGTGATCGTCCCGTCGATTGCCCGGCTGGGGTTCCAGACGACGGCCCATCCCCCGACCTGCTCGTCGAACAGGTTGAAGAAGCCGCCGAGGTTGCCAACGGCGACCATCAGGACGGCGCCCATCAGGCCACCGGCGATGGTCGCCAGCCGGCCGACGTTCAACCGGGCCGAGAGGTCGCGCCCGAGCGTGGCCGCGACGCCGTAGGCGGCCGAGCCGAGGAACGCCATCACGGTCGGCTGGGCGAGGTTGAAGGCGATCTCGGCCGGGATGCCGGTCAGTTTGATCAGGAACGCGACGACGTAGAGCCCGTAATAGTAGTAATTCAAGTAGCCGCCGCTGAACCACGGGTCGTAGGGCGGGAACTCGGCACTGCGCAGCGTCGCGTTGAGGTGGGCGAATTCCATCGGCTTCTCGCCGCCCCAGTTCGCCTCCCATGAGTCCGGGTTGTAGAAGCGCAGGGTGAGGAAGAAGACGAAGACGGTCCAGAAGACGATCTCGCCGATCCCGGCGACCCGGCGCTGATCGGCCGAGACGGCGAAGAAGCGCCGTCCCGACCCCCAACGGACCCGCAGGAACCAGAGCAGCCCGGCGATGATGATCACCGCCGCCGCGCACCAGACCGCCCGGAACAGGAACAGCCCGGTGCTGGCGCCCATCCAGACCACGAACGCGGCGGCGAGCGTGATCAGCAGGCGGGCGAACACCCAGCCGCCCTCGGCGAGGTTGCCGAGCAGCAGCCGGGCCAGCGGCAGCCCGGCGACCTGAAGCACGATCAGGAGCACCACCCAGACGGCCAGCGCGACGGCCGAGTCGTCGGTAACGGACGAGCTCCAACGCGCGTCGCTGACGACGGGAAGCTCGCCGTTGGGCTCGTCGAGCATGAGGTCGTCGGCGGCGGGCGGCGTCCGGGTCGGAGAGGCCGGCTGGAGCCGCTGCGAGGCAAGCAGGGCGTTGAACTGTCCCTGTGGGATCAGGCTGATCTTCTGATAGATCTGGACGTGAGGGTGGTCGTAGTTGATCCAGGTCTCGTCCGCCGCATCATCGTCGATCGAGACCCCGGCGAACTCCGGGTGGGACGTGAAGTCGGCGACTTCCGTATAGCCCAGCTGGCCAGACCGAAGGGCGTCTAAGACAGCGATCTGGACTGGGTAACGCCAGGGGAGTTGCGGCAGCGAGGCGGTGATCCGGTCGGATGAGATGACATAATAGTCGGCCTGATCGAGCTGGGCGTAGATCGCGGAGGTGGCCTCTTCGCCGCCCGTCAGCGTGATCTCGACCCCGAGTGCTGACCAGGCGCCTTCGAGGTCGTTTGCGTCGAGGTCATCGAGCGCGTCGATCAGCACGTCGGTGGCGTAGTGCAGGTTGTAGCTGCCGTCGCTGAACCCGTCCTCGGCCTGGATGAGCCTGGACGACAGGTCGAACCGGCCGGCCTCACCCATCGCCGCCAGCTCCGGCGCCGCCGTGGCCAGCGTCGCCTCGGCGGTCGGGAAGTCGTTCGCCCGGATCGCCTCGGCCGCGGGCCGGGCCTCGGGGATGGCGTCGAGGACGTCCGCGATCGCGACGAGATCACCGTAGACGGGCCGATCGGTGTACGAATCGAAACTGAGCCACTCGTACTGGTACGTCTCGGCGCTGAGCACCGGCCCCATGTCGAGCGGGACGCCGCGGTCCCAGACCTCGGTCGTAATCGCGCTTCCCGGTGGGATGTTGTCGTAGATCCAGCGGGTCGCCGAGATCCGGGTGTTGTCGCTGGCGTAGACCGACGACGTCGCCGCGACCCAGAAGACGAGGCCGGCCATCGCCGCGGCCGCGGCGGTCATCCCGACGACGGGGCCGAGCCGGGGCAGCCGGATCCGAGCGAGTCGGCTCAGGAGATACCCACCGGCCACCGCGAGGGCCGGGACCATCGGCGCGACATACCGCAGGAACTTGGTCTGGGGCAGCAGGAGGGTGGCGAGGAAGATCAGGATCCAGCCCAACGTCATCAGTTCCGCCGCTCCTCGGTGTCGCCACGCCCGCGAGGCCAGCGCCAGGATGCCAAAGAGGCCAAGCAGGCCGCCGACCGGACCCATACCGAACCTGACCAATTGCTCGAACTGGTAGACGACCGGGGTCGTGCCAATATAGACGCGGGTGTAGGGAACATCGAACGTTCCCCGCTGGATCGAGGTCTGCTCGCGCAGGTCCGCGAGGTACGAGGACGGGTCGAGAACGGCGTACGGTTCCGCGATCGCGAAGACGATGAGCGCGGCGATCGAGGCGAGGACGAAGCGCTCGACGCCCGCCCCCGTGATCGCGGCGGGCGTGTGACCGGAGCGGTGCCGCAACCAGGCGTCGTACAGGATCGCCAGCCCGATGAGGGCGAAGGTCGCGACTCCGGTCGGCTTGGTCGCCAGCGTGAAGCCGGCGGCGAGCCCGGCCAACACGAAGAGTCGCCGGTCGCCGCTCCGGGCGGCCCGGATCGCGCAGAGGAGCGTCAGCGCCGCGCCGAAGGTCAGCCAACTGTCGGTGGTGTAGAAGTGGGCGAGCTGGATCACGACCGGCGCGAAGGCGTAGATGGTGGCCGCACCGAGACCCGCGAGCCCGCCGCCGACCATCCGGGCGATTGCGAAGACCATCGCGACGACGACCGTATCGAGGACCATGTTGATCAGTCGGCCGACCTTGAAGAGCTGGTCAAGGCTGTGCCAATCCCGGTCCGACGGCCCGGCGATGACACCCGAGAAGACCGGCACGCCGGCCAGACGGTTGAGTCCCTCGGCGACCAGGTCGGTCGCGTACAGTGGCAGCGAGCCGTAGGCGAAACTGCGGTGGGTGCCGTCGTCGCCGTCCGATCGCGGGTTGAGGGTGCTCAGCGCCGGGTCCCTCAGATTGGCCCAGTCGGGTGGCAACGAGAGCTGGACGCGGTCGACCGTGACCTCGGTGACGTGATACTCATCCGGGTGCAGGAGTTGACCGTCGTCCCAGTTCAACCCGATCAGCCGGACGGCGAAGGCAGCGATCATGATGCCGAGGAGCGCGAACCGCAGGGGGTCGCCGGGCGGAACGATTCGTCGCAGTCGCGTCCCTCGATTGCTCATCACGGGTGGCATTCTACCCGTCGTCCGGAAGCGGGTCGAGACGGCGACAGAGGGGAGCGACGTAACCGATGAGCGTAATGCCCGACCGAGACCGGATCCGGGTCGTCTACTTCGGCACACCGACCTTCGCGGTGCCTGCCCTGCGGGCACTGTCGGCCGACGAGCGCTTCGACGTCGTCCTGGTCGTGACCCAGCCGGACCGGCCAGCCGGCCGGGGACGAAAGCTCGTCATGCCGGCCGTCAAGGACGCCGCGCTGGAACTGGGCCCGGCGGTCTACCAGCCGGAGCGGTTACGGTCCGGCGTGGCGCGACAGCCTCTGATCGACTCGGACGCGGATGTCTTCGTCGTCGCGGCCTACGGCGTCATCTTCGGACCGAAGGCGCTCGCGATCCCACGGTTCGGCTGTCTCAACCTGCACGCGTCGCTCCTGCCGGCCTACCGCGGCGCCAACCCGATCAACGCCGCGATCGCCGGCCGTGAGTCCAGCACGGGCGTGACGCTGATGCGGATGGAGACCGGGCTCGACACCGGTCCCATGTTAGGGGCGAGCGCGATCGACATAACCGACGTCGATACGACCGATAGCCTGACCGCCCGATTGGCGCTCGTCGGTGCCGATCTCGCGACATCGTTGATTCCCGCCTGGGTGGCCGGGGAGATCGCCGCGACGCCGCAACCGCTAGGGGCGACGCTGACTCGTCCGATGACCAAGGCGGACGGCTGGCTGGACTGGTCGCGGCCCGCCATCGACCTCGAGGCGCAGGTCCGGGCAATGTGGCCGTGGCCGCGAGCCTGGACGACCGTTCTCGGTGGCGATGACGGTGCTCCGCATGTCCTGCAGGTGCATCAGGCGGCGCTGTCCGGCCAGGATGAACCGGATACCAAGCTTCCGCCGGGAACGGTCCTCGCCATCTCCGAGGGCCTGGTCGTCGCCACAGGCTTGGGACTGCTCGAACTCGGAACCGTCCAGGAACCCGGCGGACGACCCATCGCCGGATCGGTTCTGCTCGCATCCGGCCGACTCAGGCAGGGGACGGTGCTCGGGAGTTCAGGAGCGCCAGCATCACTGTCGCCACTGGTCCGGCCGGTCGAGGACTGACGGATCGGCCCATGTCTAGAAAATGCGGATAACCTGACTTATGCGAAGAACGATCCGGGGCCATGGGGCGAGTCCGAATCTCGTCGAGGCGACGCCGATCCCTGACGATCTAGGCCGCTGAGGCCGCCGCATGCGCTAAAGACACCATCGACCGGCTCCGGCTCCGGCTCCGGAGCGGCGATCGGTCAGCGGCGTTGGCCGAGTGGTCGGATCAGCCGTGCCGCTTCTCCGCGGTCCAGGACGGAGACACCCTCGAGGGCGCTCGTATACTGCTGAGCGATCCGGAGCGAGACCGCCCATTGCCGCTCATTCCGGCGTGACCGCCCAGTCAGCCCAGCCAGACCCACAGTGATTGCGGAGGACCATGGTCGCTGCCGAGATAGTCAGCCCGGAAGCGGTCGCGCCGCCCGCACCGACGGCCCAATTATTACGTCGACTCGTCCTCGCGACGGTCTTCCTCGGCGGCATCAGCAGCATCGGGATCGAGATCACGGCCTCGCGGCTGGTCGCCCCGTACTTCGGTGACTCGACGCTGGTCTGGGCCAACATCATCGGCCTGACCCTGGCCTTCCTCTCGCTCGGCTACTGGCTCGGCGGCCGGGTCGCCGACCGGCGACCGTCCGCGACGCTGCTGTTCCTGATCGTCGGGATCGCCGCCGGGTTCGCGGGGATCATCCCGCTGCTGTCGCGGCCGGTCCTCGACGTCTCGCTGGCGGCCTTCGACGATGTCGCCGTCGGGGCCTTCTACGGCTCGCTGTTCGGCACGCTGGTCATCATCGGCGTCCCGATCACGCTGCTCGGCTTCGTCTCGCCCTACGCGATCCGGCTACTGGTCGACGACCTCGCCCGGTCCGGCAAGACCGCCGGCAATCTCTACGCGATCTCGACGCTCGGCTCGATCGCCGGGTCCTTCCTGCCGGTCCTGCTCCTGATCCCGACCCTCGGGACCGCTCGCACCTTCGTCGTACTGGCCCTGCTGCTGCTGGTCCCCGCGCTGGTCGGTCTGCTCGCCCTCAGGCGGTTCCGTCCGGCTTCAGTGGTGACGCTGGTCGGCGTGGTCATGCTCGTCCTCGCAATCTTCGGCGAGTCGCGCGACGTCCGGGCGGCCGAGTTCGGGACGCTGGTCTACGAGACGGAGTCGGAGTTCAACTACATCCAGGTCGTCGAGGAGGACGGCACGGTCTCGCTGATCCTGAACGAAGGCCACGCCGTCCACTCGGTCTACGACCCGGACCAACTCCTGACGGGCGGACCATGGGACTACTTCATGGTCGCCCCGCTGCTAGGCGGGAGCGCCGGCCCGCCGCCGGTCGACGATGCGCTGCTGATTGGCCTGGCGGGCGGGACGATCGCCCGGCAACTGACGGCGGCCTACGGTCCGATCCCGATCGACGGCGTCGAGATCGACGCCGAGATCGCCCGGGTCGGCGAGCGGTATTTCCACATGAGCGAGGAAGCGCCGGGCCTGGACGTCCATATCGCGGACGGCCGCTACTATCTCCGGACGAACAACCAGCGGTACGACCTGATCGGCGTCGATGCCTATCATCAGCCGTACATCCCGTTTCAGCTCACGACGACCGAGTTCTTCGGCGAGATCGCCGATCATCTCGCTCCCGGAGGCGTCGCGGCAATCAACGTCGGCCGGACGGAGACGGACTACCGGCTCGTCGACGCGATCGCCTCGACCATGAACGACGTCTTCCCCTACGTCTACGCGATCGACACCGCTCGTTATGACAACACACTGCTGGTCGGATCGATGTCCGCGGGTGGCATCGCCGGGATGGTGACCGCGACCGCCGCGCTCGCGCCGGGGGGTCCGCTCGAGATCACGGCGAGCATCGCGCTCGCGGAAGGACACGTCCGTCTGATCGATCCGGGCGGCGAGGTCTTCACGGACGACCACGCCCCGGTCGAGCAGGTCGTCGATCTGATCATCCTCGATGAGGCCCGACGCCGGGAGGGACAGTGACAGCGATGACCGGTACACGTATCGAGCCGAAGGTCCAGCCGACCGTCACGTCTCGCTTGCTGGATGGACAGGGTTGGCTGACGTACGGGTTCACCCGCCGCGTCGAGGGGATGGGGCTTGCTGACGGCAACGTCAGCTATAGCGGCGGTCGCGACAGGGAGGATGGCTGGGCCATGCGCCGGCGCTGGCTGGAGCCGCTAGGGCTGGACCCCGAGGCGATCGTGACGACCGGACAGGTCCACGGCAACGACGTGCTGCCCGTCGCCGCGTCCGACCGTGGCCGCGGTGCCCGTCCAGGATCGCCGACCCTCGGGCTGGCGGACGCGATGATGACGGCTGCGGTCGGTCCGATCCTGTTCTCGCTGCACGCCGACTGCCTGCCGATCCTGCTCGCCGACCCGGTGAGACGGGTCGTCGCGGTCACGCACGCCGGCTGGCGGGGCACCGTCGCGGACATCGCGGGCGAGACCGTTCGGGCGATGGCCGATCGGTACGGCTGCCGACCCGGGGACCTGCTCGCCTTCCTCGGCCCGGCCATCTCGGGCGAGCACTACGAGGTCGGCGCGGAGGTCGTGGCGGCCTGGCAGGCGGTTCCGGAGGCAGACCCCGCGGCGTTCTGGCCCGGAAGCGACGACCGGTGGCAGTTCGATACTGTCGAGGCGAACGCGTCCCGTCTGGTCGCCGCCGGTGTGCTACCGGCCACCATCGAGCGCAGCGGGATCTGCACCTGGCGTTCGTCCGGCGACTGGTTCTCGCACCGCGCGCAGGGCCCATCGACCGGTCGCTTCGGCGCGTTCATCACCATCCGTTAGCGATCGTCGGACGGGCTTCCCCCGATCCTCCCACTGAACCGCCGGTCGATTCCCGATTACGAAGGATGTTGAGCACGATGTCGGACCTGGAGGACCGGATCTCGTCGATCCGGGAGCGTATCGATGCGGCCTGTCGAAGGGCCGGTCGGGATGCCGCGAGCGTGCGACTCGTCGGGGTGAGCAAGACGGTCGATGAGACCGTTATCGCCGAGGCGATCCGCCTTGGGCTGACCTATTTCGGCGAGAATCGGGTCCAGGATGCGTCGCGGAAGTTCGCGGCCCTGGCTGCGGACGGCGAGTCGCCCCGGCTGCACCTGATCGGTCAGTTGCAGACCAACAAAGCCCGGGCGGCGGCGAAGATCGCCCACCAGATCGAGTCGGTCGATCGGCTGAACCTGATCGAGACGCTGGAGAGCGAAGCCCGGAAACTGGCGGACCGCGGCGAACTCGTGGCCGGCGCTCGGTTGCCGGTCCTGCTCCAAGTCAACGTCGCCCGGGAGGACCAGAAGTCCGGCTGCGCTCCGGAGGAGGCTCCGGCGCTGATCGAGGCGATCCTGGCCGCGCCGTCGCTCGACCTGCGGGGGCTAATGACGATCGCGCCGTTCGTCCCGACCCCAGAGGAGGCCCGGCCGACGTTCGCCGGACTGAGGGAACTGCGGGACACCCTCGCGGCCAGGTATCCCGAGGCGGAGCTGGGAACGCTCTCGATGGGGATGACCAACGACTTCGACGTCGCAATCGAAGAGGGATCGACCTCAATCCGGGTGGGTCGAGCGATCTTCGCACCGGGGTAGGCGCCGGTCCCTGACAGCCGGTGGATCGGTGGATCGGTGGATCGGTGGATCGGTCGCGCGGACGTGGTGGTCAGGAGAATCGACCGGTCGTGGAGTAGATCTTCCCCGGCGACGTGCGACACCGCACCGCCTCACCCGCTCGGCTTAGCCGTCGGAAGCGGCTTCGGCTCCGCAGATGACCGGGGGCGGCGAGCAGCCTGTTCACCCGTGTCGGCCGGCCCATCGTAGAGTCGCCGCGATTGCCCAGACACCACGGGAATGCCAGACGCCGACCGGTTCATCCGGTCGGCGTCTGGCGTTCCAATCACGAACCGGATCGGTCTACGAGCCGGTGACCGGGGTCGTCGTTGGCTCGGCGACCGGCGTGCCGCTGAGCTGGCTCAGGATCGCCTCCACGTTCGCGAGTTCGTCGCCGTACGTGGCCCAGTCGCCCTGTGCCAGTGCCGCCTGGGCGCGGTCATAGGCGGCCAGCGCCTCGCCGGCCAGGGTCTGGTCCTCCGGCGAGATCGACGGGATCGGTGAGGTCGGCGTCGGCGTCGCCTCTCCGGCTGGAACCTCGGGGATCGTCCCGGTCGCGGGGTCGACCGGGATCGTATCTCCCTGGCCGGCGAGCAGGGCGGCCAGGGCCTCGGCGTAGGTCGGTTGCATCACGACCGCACCGCCGCCGGCTACGATCACCCGGCCGAGCTGCGGGAAGGCGCCGGGCGAGTTGACCGCCTGGATGTAGAGCGGCTGGACGTAGAGGATCGTGTCGTTGATTGGGATCACGATCAGGTTGCCCCGGATGATCTGGGACCCACCCTGGCCCAGCAGCGTCAGTTCCTGCGCGATCGTCGGGTTCTGGTCGATGCTCGCCTCGATCTGCTGCGGGCCGAGCGGCGCGTTGTCCCGCGGGAACCGGTAGAGGGTCAGGAGGTTGTTCCCCTGCGTGTCCGTCCGTCCGCCGAGCCAGGAGGCCATGTTCGGACGGGCCAGTCTCGCTCCGGGGACGAACGGGCGGACGAGCGTGAAGTCGGCCGATGCCTCGCCGGGGTAGGCCAGCGTGACGAAGTAGGGCTCTAGCGGCGCATCGCCGGTCGCGCCACCGGGCGGGATCGCCCACTGGTCGTTGCCGTCGTAGAACGTGCCGGGCTCGGTCGTGTGGTAGCGGTTGAGGATGTTGCTCTGGGCCTCGAACAGGAGTTCCGGGTAGCGGAAGTGCTCGGCGACCGCCGGCGGCGCCGACGCGATCGGCTGGAACAGGTCGTCGTAGATCTCGCCGTAGGCATCGGCGACCGGGTCGGGCGTGCTGGTCCGGTAGAAGTCCATCGTGCCGTCGTAGGCGTTGACGGTGACCTTGACGCTGTTGCGCATGTAGTTGATCGCACCGGTGCTGTTGGCCCCCGGCCAGAGGTCCGACATCGTGTAGGCGTCGATCACCCAGACGAGCTGGCCGTCGGCGATGACCATGTACGGGTCGCTGTCGTAGCTGAGGAACGGCGCGACCTTCTCGACTCGCTCCTGGATGTCACGGTAGATCAGGAGCTGCGAGTCGGCCGTGATCTCGCCACTGATGGCGAGGTTGCGGTCACCCAGCGCCAGCCACGACATCAGCCGCGTGAAGGTGTCGTCGAGCTGGATCGCGCCGGAGGCCGCCCGGCTGTAGGGCTCGGCGATCTGGCTGCCCTCGGTGTACTCGGCGACGTTGGTGTTGACGACACCATAGGTCAGACCGGTCTCGCCGAAGTAGATCTGGGGCTGCGTGATCGGGACGGCCGCATTCTCGAGGTTCGAGAGGCCGGCGATCGTGAACTCCGGCTGGCCGCTGTTGGTCGCGCCGGCGACCGGGCTCAGGACGACGCCGTAGCCGTGGGTGTAGCGCAGGTGCAGGTTGGTCCAGGACTGCGCGTTGTCCGGGAGCCCGTTGACGTCCAGCTCGCGCGGCGCGACGAGGACCTGCTGCTCCTGCCCGCCGATCAGGTAGCGGTCGACGTCGGCGTCGTTGAAGACGTAGAACCGCTCGATCGCCTGGAGCTGCTGGAAGGCGACGGTCGCGGAGCGGTAGTCCCAGAGCCGGACGTTGTCGATCGTCTCGGCGTTGGAGTCGAAGTCGGCCTGGGTCGGGATACCGGTCCCGGTCAGATCGGCTGGCTGGACCTGATCGAGCCCGAACGACAGCCGGGTCATCTCGATGTTGTCGGCGATGTACGGGGTCTCGCGGCGGAGCTGACTCGGTTCGACGAAGGTGCGCTGGACGATCGACGGCACGATGGTGCCCAGGACGAGCTGAGCCCCGATCCAGACCGCACCGATGACGACCAGCAGGCGGAGCTGGAACCGCCGGATGCTGACCAGCAGGGCAATCGCCGCCCCGATGCTGATCACGACGAGAGCGTAGTTGGCGAACTGCTGGATCGTAGCGTCGGTGTAGGTGACGCCGGTGACTGGCCCACGGTTGGAGTAGACCAGCAGGTAGTTGTTGACCCAGTAGCGCACCCCGATCAGCACGAGCAGGACGGCCCCGAGCACGAGCACATGGGAGCGCATCCGGTCCGGGATCCGGAACGACTGCATCGTCATCGGGGTCCGGAGCAGATAGACGCCGGAGACGGCCAGTCCGCTGAGGATGACGAGCGACGTCAGGGTGCCGAGGACGCGCAGCAGGACCGGCAGGATGAAGAAGTAGAAGCCGACGTCGAGGCCGTAGGCCGGGTCGTCGATGCCGAAGCTCTGGCGATTGAGCGCGAACAGCCACTGCTCCCAGTTCGAGGAGACAGCCGAGCCGACGCCGAACGCGACGATGATCGTGAACGCGGCCAGCACCGCCAGGAGGATGCGCCCGGTAAGGATCGAGAGCGACCCGGTCGGCCGGGACCCGCGGGTGCGGCGCAGGGCCACGACCAGATTCGCGCCGACGAACAGCACGGCGAGCAGGAAGCCGACGACGAACAGGATCGTCGAGGCGACCAGCCGCGTCGTCAGGATCTCACGGTAGCCGGTGCTGCCGAACCACCACCAGTCGACCCAGAGCGGGGCGGTCGACGAGACGATGATCAGCGCGACGATGATGATGACAGCCGCGATGATCATCCGCCTGGTCGACGCCGACAGGCGGGGGAGACCGGGGATGCCGGAACCGCCGGTCCCCGCCCCTCCGGGTCGTCTTGGGAAATCGCTGATCCGGTCTACCACAGGGGTTCCTCTATCATTGAGACAGACCCGGGCCGATAGCCGTCCCGGTATGATTGGCCGTGCGATCCACGAGCGCCAATCGGGGTCAGTCAGTGCCCCGCCGGTCACGCATTCACGGCCGCCAGTGAGGCACATTCTGCTACGCTTCCCCGGTCTCCGCGCGGCTGCCCGGCAGCGATGCCGAAGGTCGCCGCTCCACGCACCCCGGGAAGAGCTCGATGCCGTTACGTGTCACCAGCCTCGCCAGTGGAAGCTCCGGCAACGCCACCCTGATCCAGAGTGACACCACCCAGGTGCTCATCGACGCCGGCATCGGACCACGCTCGCTTGTCGCCTCACTCCGGCAGTATGGCACGGCACCGGATCGGCTCGATGCCGTCGCGATCACCCACGAGCACTCCGATCACATCCGTGGCCTGGGACCGATCAGCCGGGCGGGCGTCCCGTTGATCACGACGGCCGGGACGCGCTCGAAGATCGAACAGGCGTTCCCCCGTGAGTCGACCATCCGCGGGACGGGTTCGGTCACGGTCGGCGACCTGACGCTGACCGCGCTGTCGGTCTCCCACGACGCCCGCGAGCCGGTCGCCTACGCGATCGAGCACGCCGACGCGCGGGTGCTCCTCCTGACGGACCTCGGCCAGTTCGAGGACGACTACCTGCCATGGCTGGTCTCCGCCGACCTGATCATCCTCGAGTCCAACCACGACGAAGAGCTCCTCCGGCGCGGACCGTACCCGCCTCACCTGAAGCGCCGGGTGGCGTCGCCACTGGGGCACCTTTCGAATCTGGTCGCCGCCGACGCGATCGCGCGAGCCGTGCAGGCTCGCCGCACCATCCCGACGATCTGGCTGGGCCACCTCTCGGACACGAACAACCGACCGCTGCTTGCGGTTCAGGCCACGGTCGCCGCCCTGTCCGGGATCGGCCGGGTCGCGCCGATCGTCGCCCTGAGTCGCGGCAAGGCGAGCCCCGGCTGGTCGTCCGATCCGGAGCGGCGTCCAGCTGTCCAGGTCCCGCTCTTCACCTGACGGCCTCGTCGCGCGACGATCATGGCCGCCGGGTGCTGCATCGGTGCGACAGCCGGGCGTCTCGGGTGGGCGGGGCGACACGCGATCTCCGGGCAGCCCCCTATACTCGCCCTGGTCGGCCCGAGCGCCGCATGATCGGTCATGGTCGTTTCCGCCCTGGAGGACATCGGTGGACACGCTGATCCTGATCCACGACCGGCTGTCGAACGCGGTCATCTTCTTCATGATCGTCATCGGTCTTTGGGGCTTCTATTCGTTCTTCCGGGGCGAGGAACTCGGCGGGAGCCTGGGCGGCTCGTTCGTCATCGGCCAGGGGCTGCTCATGGCGCAAGCCCTGATCGGCCTGATCCTCGTCTTCCAGGGCGGTCGCCCGTTGGCATCCCTCCACTATGTCTACGGGACCGTCATCGTGCTTCTGCTCCCGTTCGCCTACACGTTCGTCCGGGACCGCTACCCACGTCAGGGACTGCTTCTGTGCAGTACCACCGCATTGTTCATCGCCGCACTCGCGTTCCGGGCCATCGTGACCGGGTCCTGACTCCTCCCCCTCCGTGCTTCCGAATCCGAATGAGCAACGGGGCTCCTGCTCCGGCGTATATCGACGGTTTATTCATAATTCGCGCAAAGTATTGACAGTCTATCGACACGGCTCGTACAATCCGTTCGTACGGGCCGAGACGCCGCATCTCGGGTGTTGCCGCCCACCACCTCGCCTATCCGCAACCTTCGATAGCATGTCTCACAGGCGCCCCAGAGGAGGTCCGGCCGTGGAAGCCGAGGTTCGCGATGATCGGGAGGTCGTTGATCAGGCGTTGCAACTGGTCTATAGCCAGTACCATCGCCTGGCGATGCAACTCTCACCGGAGTCCTTCCAGAAGATCCCGATGGAAGACCTCCGCGAAGGACAGTTCGGTCGCGATCTCGCTCGCCTCTCGCTGATGGCCCATGGCAAGGTCCGGGAAGAGAAGGAAGATGTCCTCGAGGCAATCGAGTCCGTCCTCCAGCTCCTGTTCTGGCCGATCGGCGCGGAGGACTACTCCGTTCCCCGCTCGTTCTGGGATTCCGACCTCGGCCGGATCCTGGCTCAGGCGAAGTACCGAGCCTACGAGCCCAGCGAGCTGATCAGCATCGGCAACGCCGCCCAGGCGCTCGGTGTCACCCGGCCGACGATCTATCGCTGGATGGACGAGCGTTCGCTGGACTACGTTCGGGACGAGATGAGCGGCCGGACGTTCGTCGTCCGCCGCGACATCGACAACCGCAAGCGCGTCGAGAGCGAACTCGGGGCGTCGTAGCGCGAGACGATCAGACGAGGGCCGGGCACCCCAGTGGGGTCCCGGCCCTCGTTCGTTTTCCGGCGTTTTCCGGGACGGGTGCCGCTCCTTCTCCGGTCGCCGGAACAGTCTGTCGAGAGCGTGCCGGCCGGTCGCCTCGGCTAGAGGCGGATCAACCGGGAACCACGCAGCAGGGCGACCGGCTCGCCCGCGCTGAGGTACCAGCGCGGGACACGCTGGGCGATCCCGGTCGCGATCTCGTAATTGATCGTGGAGGCCAGCCGGGCGACATCACGCATCGTCGGGGCCGAATCGGTCCCGTCGCCGAAGACGACGACGGGATCACCGACCCCGACATCGCTGCCGCAGTCACCGACGACGACCTGGTCCATACAGACCCTCCCCCGGATCGGTGCCCGCGTCCCGTTGAGACTCACCCAGCCAGTGCCGGAGACGCCGCGTCGCAATCCGTCCGCATACCCGATCGGTAGCAATGCCACGATCTCCGGACCGACGGGGGAGTAGGTGCGGCCGTAGCTCACGGTGTCGCCAGGTCCGATCGTCCGGACCTGCGCCACCCTGGTCCGGAGGGTGAGCGCCTGGCGCATCCTCGGCAGCAGCGCGACCGAGTCGTCCGGCGGCAGACCATAGAGGCCGATCCCGAGCCGAACCGCGCGCTGTCCGGTTGTCGACACGCGATGGATGCCGGCCGTGTTGGTGCAATGGACCAGACCCGGATCGATCCCGCCGGCTTCGATCGCCGCGACCACCGACTGGAATCGGCCGAGCTGCTCGTGGGTGAACGAGAGGTCGGAGCCATCGGCATCGGCGAAGTGGGTATAGAGCCCGGTAAGCCGAAGCGGAGGCCGCTCGACGATCCGACGCGCCAGAGCGAGGGCATCAGCCGGTTCGGCCCCGTAGCGCCGCATCCCGGTGTCGACCTTGATCTGCACGTGGCCGATCGCATCGACGGCGTCGGCGGCCGCCCTGGCCAGATCGAGCTGCGCCGGCTCCGCGACCGAGATCGTCAGACCATGTCGAAAGGCATCCTCGTACTCCGACATCCCCGGTGGGGCCAGGACGAGGATGTCGGCCGTGATCCCCGCTTCCCGGAGTTCGATGCCTTCGTCCACGGCCGACACCGCCAGCATCGCCGCTCCGGCCGCGATCGCCGTCTCGGCGACCATCACTGCCCCGTGGCCGTAGGCGTTGGCCTTGACGACCGCGATCACGCTGGCCGGGCTCGTCGCTCGCGCCACCGCCCGGACGTTTCCGCGGATGGCGTCGAGGTCGATCACGGCGTGGGTCGCACGGCCGGTCGTCGGCCACCACATCGTCTCGGCAGCGGTCTCGGGCTCCCGCACCGTCGCCATCGGGCTATCCGGCTCGCTCGTCGAGCGCCGCCACGATCCGGACGACGTCCCGTCGCGAGACGATCCCGATCAGCCGACCGTCACGATCGACGACGGGGACCGGGTTGATGTGCCGATCGGCCATCACGGTCGCGACCTGCGTCAGCGTCGCCTCGGGCAGGACGGTCGTGACCCGGGTGGTCATGAGACCTTCGACGGTGGTCGCGAGGACGTCCCGCATCTCGTCATCGAAGCGTCGCCCGATGTCGATCGAGAAGAGCGCATCGAGGAAGCCGATCGAGGATGGTGTCTCGACCTCGGCCTCCTGCGCGATCAGGTTAGTTTCGGTCAGGAGGCCGACGAGTCGACCGTCTTCGAGCACCGGCAACCCGGGCAGGCCGGAGTCGATCAGCATCCGGGCCGCCGCGACCACGGTGTCGGTGAGGCCGAGGGTCGGCGGGTCGGCGACCATGAAGTCGGTGACCTGCGGGTCACCCTGCGCCGGCGTGCGGTCGTCCATCCCCTACTCCCGCCCCAGCTCGGCCAGCACTTCGGCGATGGCATCGGGCAGGTCGCCGGCGACGACGCCGAGGTCGCCGAAGCGCTCGGCGCGGGCCGTGGCGGCGCGGGCACCGACGTAGACCGCCAGCGCGGCGGCGTCGAGCGGCGCCAGTCCCTGAGCGAGGAACGCCCCGATCGAACCAGCGAGCACGTCGCCGCTGCCGGCCGTGGCGAGCGCCGTCGGGGCCAGCTCGGCCACCAGGGTCCGGGTGCCGTCGGTGACGACCGTGTGCCCGTACTTGAAGACTACGACCTGACCGGCCTTCCGCGCGGCCGCGATGGCGGTCGCGACCGGGTCCGCGACGAGTTCCTCGACGGACTCGCCCATGAGCTTGGCCAGTTCACCCGGATGGGGGGTCAGGACGACGGTGCGCCCCTTGAGCAGCGACGGCCAGTCGTCCTGCTCCGACAGCCAGTTGAGCCCGTCGGCGTCCAGCACCGTCGGCCGGTCCGGGAGCTCGCTCGCGTGGTGGGTGACCAAGGAGCCGTTCGCCCACACGCTCGCGGAGTGGTCGACCGCACGGCTGGTGGTTGCCTCTGGCTGACGGACCGCGAAGCCGAGGCCGGGAGACGACAGCGAGCTCTGCACCGAGACGCCGAAGATCGTCGCCAGCAAGGTCTTGACGCTGTCGTCGTCACCGAGGCCGGGGCCGATGACGTAGGCCTTGCTGTGCTCGGCCCGCTCGGTCATCGATTCGATCGCCCGCCGAGCGCCCGCGGCGCTGTCCGTGTCCGGCAGCGGCAGCATGGTCGCTTCCGGCACGATCGTCTGGATGATCCCCATCAACTGCCGGGGCAGGGCGAGCGTGACGATCCCGGCCCCGCTCCGCCCGGCGGCCCGGGCACTCAGGGCGACGGCGCCGGCGTATTGCGGCGCACCGGCGATGAAGAACACGCCACCGACGCCCCACTTGTGGGCGCCTTCGCTCCGGCGCGGCAGCACCGCCCGCGCCATGTTGCTGTCGAACGTCTCGCTCTTCGCGGCCATGCCGGTCCTCTCGTCTGGTCAGTCCGATTCATCGCTGGCGGCGGATTGCCGATCGATCCCGGAAGACTATGGAACAGTCGGGCGTCGGAGCGCCACCACGAACGCGATCGCTTCCGTGCGTGAATGCGTCAGCGAGATGTCGAAGGCGTAGAGCCCGAGCATCGCCGCCCGTTCCCGCGCCTGCCCATGCAGCACGAGGATCGGCTTGCCGCGCCGGTTGCTGACGACCTCCATCTCCCGCCAGCGAATGCCGCGGATGCCCGTGCCGAGCGCCTTGGAGGTCGCCTCCTTGGCCGCGAAGCGGGCGGCGAGTTCCGG
The DNA here is from genome assembly GCA_964244115.1 of uncultured Thermomicrobiales bacterium. Taxonomy (GTDB): domain Bacteria; phylum Chloroflexota; class Chloroflexia; order Thermomicrobiales; family UBA6265; genus CADCWK01. The sequence continues at coordinate 23,325 of CAXTHM010000029.1, read as the reverse complement.
CACGCGATCGCGGTACCGCGTCCGCTCGTACTCGGTGTAGACCCGGTTCAGGAAGCGCTCGCCGAAATCGTCCAGAGTCCGCTGGATCCGGGCGATCTCGATCACGTCGATCCCTGTCGACACCAGCCCGGCCCGCTCCGAGTCGTACTCCGGGACGTAGATCCCCGCCGCTTCAGTCCGGTCGTCCCATTCGACATCGCCACTACCCATCAGCGGTTCTCCGTTCCCAGGGGGCCACCCAACCGATACGCATCCATGGAGCAGCCCAGACGATCCAGCGCATCAGACATCCGGCGGGGCGACGAACCCGACGGGCCGGTAGCGGGTATCGAATGCCGCCTTCGCCGAGGTGAACGTTCCCGACTCGATCGCGGATCGCATCGTTTCCATCTGCCGGGCCAGGAACCGGAGATTGTGGGCGGAGGCCAGGCGCAGGGCGAGGATCTCCCCGGCCCGGAAGAGATGATGCAGGTACGCCATAGTGAAGCGGGTGCAGAGCGGGCAGTCGCAGGTCGGGTCGAGGGATCGGTGCTCGTGGCGATAGCGAGCCGACTTCAGGTTCAGCCGGCCGTCGGGCGTAAAGAGCGCCCCGTTGCGGGCCAGCCGCGTCGGCAGCACGCAGTCGAACAGATCGACGCCGCGAGCGACCCCGTTCCAAAGATCCTCCGGCGAGCCGACGCCCATCAGGTAGCGCGGCTTGTGCTCCGGCAGGATCGGCGTGACGATCTCGATCGACTCCGCCATCGCCTCCTTGCTCTCGCCGACGCTCAGCCCGCCGATCGCGCAGCCGGAGACATCGCTCTCGGCGACGAATGCGGCACTGTCCCGTCGCAGGGCGGGGTCGGTCCCACCCTGGCAGATCCCGAACAGCGCCGAGCCGTTCGCCAGGCCGTTCCGGTTGGCATGGTGGGCGATGGCACGGTTCAGCCAGCGGTGGGTCCGATCAGCGGCCGAACGGAGATCCGGCTCGCTGGCGGGCAGGCCCAGCAGGTGGTCGAGCGGCATCATGATGTCGGAGCGGAAGGCCAGTTGGAGATCGACGACGCTCTCCGGGGTCATGGTGTGTGGGCTGCCGTCGGTGTGCGCCCGGAACGTGACGCCGGCCTCGGTGACAGCGGCGTTGCTGGCCAGGCTGAACACCTGGAAGCCGCCGCTGTCGGTCAGCATCGGCCGGTCCCAGGCCATGAACCGCTGGACACCGCCGGCCGCGGCGATCAGGTCCGGGCCGGGACGAAGCATCAGATGATAGGTATTGGCGAGGATGATCTCGGCGCCCGTCGACGCGACCTCGTCCGGAGTGAGCGTCTTGACCGTTGCCTGCGTGCCGACCGGCATAAAGGCCGGCGTCTGGATGGTGCCACGGGTCGTCCAGATCCGCCCCCGGCGGGCCATACCCGGACCATCGGACTGCAGGAGATCGAAGCGGAATGTCTCCACGGCCGGCGTCACGTCTGCTCTCGCAATCCCGCGAGGGACTCGTCGAGGCCACGCGAGCAGGTCGGTTGGATCATCGATCGCCCGGAAGTCAGCCCGAGGAGTGGGGCCGGTCAGCGCTGGTACCCAGCGGTCTGACGACGCGAACGAGCCCGGGCGAACGGGTCGGCCGCATCATCTCCGCTCAGGGTCAACGGCGTCGCCGCCGTGGGCCGTGGTCGGGTCGACGTCGTGGGACTCGCCGCCGTGGCGGCGGGAACCGCGGCTGTGGCTGGCCGGGCGACGGTAGAGGCGCCGCGGCGGCTGGTCGTTCGAACGGGGACGAACTCGATCTCGTCGGTCGGGGCTGGCTCCGGGACAGCCGTCGCGCCGGGCAGCTTGGTCGCCCCCCCGCCGACACTCGACGCGACGGTGCCGGCCTTCTTCGCGGCGGTCGTCGTCGTCTTGCCGGCCACGGTCGTGGCCGGCCTGGCCACCGTCGTCGCGGGGCGAGCGGTCGACTTGGTCGCCGGCTTGCCGTTGACACTCGCCGTCGCGCTGGAGACTTCGCCCTTGAGATTTGCGATCTCACTGCTCAATGTCTTGCGGACATCGGTCCCGGCCGCCTCGTTGAGGTTCTTCTCGAACTCGCCCTGCAGGTTGCCGGTCATCTTGCGGAAGTCGCGTAGCGCCTTGCCGGCCTGGCCCATCAGTTCGGGGAGCTTGGCCGGGCCGAAGATCATGAGGGCGGCGATGAGGATGATGACGACTTCCTGAAAGCCTACGCCGGGGATGGGCATCTGGAACCTCGCTCTGGCGGCGGCTTAGCCGTCCACCATGCCGGATGATCGTAACCGTCGCGGAGGCTCTCGCCTGTGGCAGAATCGCCGAAAGTATAGCACCGGCGCCCCTCCTCGACCCTGGCGGCGGCGCCGGTCCCAGACGAGGGATCGCATGAAACTGATCGTCGGCCTCGGCAATCCGGGACGGGAATACGACCGGACCCGGCACAACGTCGGCTTCATGGTCGCCGACGAGCTCCATCGGCGGTTCGGCGACCCCGGGTTCCGGGCCCGGTTCAAGGGGCTCGTCGCCGAGGGGATGGTCGGGACGGAGAAGGTCATCCTGCTGAAGCCGCTGACGTTCATGAACCTGAGCGGGCAGTCCGTGTCGGAGGCCCTGCGCTGGTATCACCTCGACATCGAGGACGTCCTGATCATGCAGGACGATCTCGACCTCCCGTTCGCATCGCTCCGGCTCCGGGCCCGCGGGACCGCCGGCGGCCACAACGGGCTGGCCTCGATCATCCAGTTGCTCGGCACCAACGAGGTCTCGCGGCTCAAGATCGGGATCGGGCGGGGCAGCAACACGGCCTACTCGCATGTCCTCGGACGCTTCACGGCCGAACAGGAGGCGGAGATCCCGTTCCTGCTGGCGCAGTCGGCCGACACGGCCGAGTTGTGGGTGCGGGAGGGGATCGAGCGGGCCATGAACCAGGTCAACATGAAGGCGACGGCCAGTACGAACAGCGGCAAGGGCACCTCCGCCACCCCGGAGGCGCCATGACGACCCCCCAGCGAGATGACCGGATCGCCGTCATAGGCGCCGGCACGATGGGCCAGGGCATCACCCAGGTCTTCGCGGCCTCCGGCTACCAGGTCACCCTGATCGATGTCTCCGAGGAGGCGACCCGCCGTGGGCTCGACCTGATCGCGGCCGGGATGAAGCGGTCCGTCGACCGCAACCGCCTCGGTGCCGACGAGGCTGCGAGCACGATCGAACGGATCCGGACGTCGACCGACCTGGCGACGACCGCCGACGCGCAGGTGGTCGTCGAGGCCGTCTTCGAGAACCCGGACGCGAAACTGGGAGTCTTCCGCGCCGTCGCCGAATCTCTGCCGGGCGACGGCCTGCTCGTCACCAACACGTCCTCCCTGTCGGTGACCAGTCTGGCGGCCGCGACGCCGTTTCCCGACCGCGTCGCCGGGCTCCATTTCTTCAACCCGGTTCCCGTGCTGCCGCTGGTCGAGATCGTCCGTGGACTCGCCACCAGTGACGCCACGACCGAGCGGCTCCGGACCCTGGCCACGACGATCGGCAAGACCGGTGTTGTCGTTCGCGACTCCCCGGGTTTCGTCGTGAACCGCATCCTGATCCCGATGATCAACGAGGCGATCACCTGCCTGGATCACGGGGTTGCGGGACGCGACGACATCGATACGACGATGCGACTCGGAGCCAACCACCCGATGGGTCCGCTCCAGTTGGCCGACCTGATCGGGCTCGACGTCTGCCTCGACATCATGGCGACGCTGCACCGCGATCTCGGCGAGGACCGCTACCGCCCGTCGCCGCTGCTCCGCCAGATGGTGGCGGCGCGCTACCTGGGCCGGAAGACCGGCAGAGGGTTCTATGACTACTCCGCCCACTGATCCGTTCCCGATCCGGATCCTCGTCGCCAAACCGGGACTCGACGGGCACGACCGTGGGGCAAAGGTGCTCGTCCGGGCCTTCCGTGATGCCGGCTTCGAGGTGATCTACACCGGCCTCTTCCAGAGCCCGGAGATGATCGCGAGCGCGGCCCTGGAGGAGGACGTCGACGTCATCGGCCTCAGCATCCTCTCCGGTGCCCACCTCGCGATCTTCCCGAGGATCATGGCCGAACTGGCGGCACGAGGGCTGGACGACGTCCTCGTCGTCGCCGGCGGCACCATCCCGGACGAGGACATCGCCCCGGTCCTGGCGCTCGGTGTCGACCGGGTCTTCGGTCCCGGGACGCGGCTGGCCGACATCGTCTCGTACATCCGCGACGCGGCACCCCGCTCCCGGGAGATCGGTCCCGGATGACCGCGCAGGACACGGTCGACCCAGGGGTAATGGCGGTCGTCCGGCGGGTGGCCGGGGGCGACCGACGCCTGATCGCCCGGCTGGCGACGACGATCGAGCGGGGCCAGGCGCGGTCCGATGTCGTGCTCGATGAGCTCTACCGGAGCGGCGGACGGGCCCATGTGATCGGGGTCACCGGTCCGCCCGGCGCCGGCAAGAGCACACTGGTCGATCAACTGATCGACGCCTACCGGCTCAGCTCGGCGCGGGTCGCGGTGATCGCGATCGACCCGAGCAGCCCGCTGACTGGCGGCGCGACGCTCGGCGACCGGTACCGGATGATGCGCCACCACGCCGACGATGGCGTCTTCGTGCGGAGCATGGCGAACCGTGGGCTGCCCGGCGGACTCGCGCCGACCGCGATGGGCCTGGTCGACCTGTTCGATGTCGCCGGGTTCGACCCGGTCATCGTCGAGACCGTCGGGATCGGCCAGAGCGACACCGCCGTCACCGCGCTGGCCGAGACGACGCTGCTCGTCCAGGCGCCCGGCAACGGCGACAGCATCCAGACGCTCAAGGCTGGCATCCTCGAACTCGGCGACATCCTCGTCGTCAACAAGGCCGATCTCCCGGGCGCCCATGACCTTCGCCGCGACCTCCAGGCGATGCTGGGCCTCGGCCTGCCCGCATCGGACGAGAGCTGGCACCCGCCGGTCCTGGCGGTCTCGGCATCCACCGGCGAAGGGATCGATGAACTGGTCTCCGCGATAGCCGGTCATCGTCGATTGGTGAGCGAATCGGGGGTGGGCGAACGCTGCCAGATCGACCGGGCGTCCGCCGCGATCGGGAGTCTGATCCGGGCCGCGATCGATCAGCGACTACGGGCACTGACCGATCGCGGCGACGCCGAACTGCTCAGCGCCGTCGCGTCACGCCGGATGTCTCCCCGGCAGGCAGCCTCATTGCTCCTGAACTCACGCGAAACACCGGACGAGGACTGACGCTACTGGTCCTCGGATGGGTCCGCCGCCGGGTGAACCAGATGGACGACCCGGGCGGCCGCGATCGCGGCACCCACGCCGTTGTCGATGTTGACGACCGTCAGACCCGGGGCGCAGCTCTGGAGCATCGACATCAGCGCCGCCGTCCCGTCGCCGCCGAAGCCGTAGCCGGTCGAGGTCGGCACACCGATCACTGGCACGCGGACCAGCCCGGCGACCACGGACGGCAGGGCGCCGTCCATCCCGGCGACGACCACGAGGACGTCGACGCCTTCACCGATGAGATCCTCCAGCGGCCTGACCAGCCGGTGCAGCCCGGCCACCCCGACATCCAGGACCAGGCGGGTGTCACAGCCGACCTCGCGGGTGACGAGCTCGATCTCACGGGCGACTCGCAGGTCCGACGTCCCGGCCGCGATGATCCCGACCAGGCCCGACGGCGCCGGCAACGCGGACATCTCGCGGGCGATGACCGCGACACCGGACGCCTCGTCGACCTCGACCAGCCAGTCCCCGTCGCGGAGACCCCCGACCGCCGCCAGGGTCGCCGGGTCGCAGCGCGTTGCGATCGCCCGACCGGTACCGCCAGCCAGCTGGACCAGGGCGGCGACCACCTGTGGGGGCGTCTTGCCCGCACCGTAGACGATCTCCGGCGTGCCCGTTCGTCGGCGACGTCCGGAGTCGCCCCTGAGCAGCGAACGGCCCTCGCTATCGTCGTCAGGGGTGGTGTCACCCAGGGCCCGGCGGATATCGTCGAAGGGCCGGAAGGATGTGGGCTCAGGCATCGACTGGCTCCGACCCGTCGAGCCGAGGCTCGTCCGCGGCCTCGTCGTCGACAATCTCATCGGACGGTCGAACCGGGAGCGTCAGCATGGCGGCATCGATCAGATCCTGTGGCTCCGGGTCGCGCGCCGGGTCCGGAAGCGCGCGGACGAGATGGGCCAGGAACTCGACGTTCCCGGCCGGCCCGACCAGTGACGACGCGACGAGTCCGCGCACCGCGAGTCCGTTCGTCCGCGCCGACGCGATCGCCTCGGCCAGCACCCGGCGGTGCACGTCCGGGTCGCGGACGACGCCGTTCTTGCCGACCGCCTTCCGGCCCGCCTCGAACTGCGGCTTGATCAGCGGAATCACGCCGCCGCCTACGCGCAGGATCTTCGCGGCAACCGGGAAGATCAGTGAGAGGGAGATGAACGAGACATCGATCACGACCAGGTCGATCGGCTCGGGCAGACCTGGCAGCAGGCGAGCGTTGGTTCGCTCCATGACCACGACCCGCTCGTCCCTGCGGACCCGCTCGTCGAGCTGGCCGTAGCCGACGTCGACGGCGTAGACCTTCGCCGCGCCGCGCTGAAGCAGACAATCGGTGAAGCCGCCGGTGCTGGCTCCGAGGTCGGCCGCGACGAGTCCGCTCGGGTCGACGGCGAACGTCATCAGGGCGCCGTCGAGCTTCTCCCCGCCGCGACTGACGAAGCGCCGGGCCTGGACGAGATCGACCCGATCGGCCGGGGCGACGAGCTGGCCGGCCCGGACCACCTTCTGCCCGTTGACGAGGACATCGCCGGCCATGATGTAGGCCCGCGCCCGGGAGCGGGTGTCGAGGAGGCCGCGCGCGACGACCTCCTCATCGAGTCGTCGCCGTCGGGCGGGGCGGTCCGTCATGTGCCGGACTCGAGCCGCGCGTAGGGCGCGAACTGCGTGTGGCAGAGCGCGACGGCCAGCGCGTCGGCGGCGTCGTCGGGCCGCGGGATGTGGTCGAGCCCAAGCACCAGTCGGACCATCTCCTGCATCTGTCCCTTGTCGGCTTTGCCGTAGCCCGAGACGGACTGCTTGATCTCCGCCGGGGTGTACTCGGCAACGGGAATCCCGAACTGGGCCGCCGCCAGCAGGATCACCCCGCGGGCCTGCCCGACCGCGATCGCCGTGGTCACGTTCCGGGCGAAGAACAGGCGCTCGACCGCCATGCTGGACGGCAGGAACTCCTCGATCACATCACGGAGTCCGGAGTGCAGCGTCAGGAGGCGCTCCGGCATCGGGACGGCAGCCGACGTCTCGAGGACACCATAGGCCAGCGCTTCCCGCTCCTGCCCCCGGGACCGGATCAGCCCGTAACCGAGCCGGGCCGTTCCGGGGTCGACTCCGAGCGTCAGCATCGGCGGGACGTCCCCTAGCCGACCTCGGCCATCAGCTCGTCACTGACTTCCAGATTGGAGTAGACGGTCTGGACGTCATCGAGGTCCTCGAGCTTGTCGACCAGCCGGAGGAACTTCGTCGCGACCTCGATGTCGAGGTCGACCAGCGTCTTGGGGCGCATGATCAGCTCGGCGTTCTCGATCTCGTAGCCAGCGCCACTGATGCTCTCCTGGACGCGATGGAGATCGGCGGCCTCGGTGTAGATCTCCACGATCCCATCGGTCGCCACGACATCGGCGGCTCCAGCGTCGATCGCCGACATCGTGAGCTCATCGGCCCGGTCTCCGTCGGCCTCGACGATGATCTGGCCGACCTGATCGAACATCCAGCCGACGCTGCCGGACTCGCCGAGCGTGCCGCCCGCCCGGGTCAGGACGGCCCGGACCTCGCCAACGGTCCGGTTCCGGTTGTCGGTTAGCGCGTAGATCATCAGCGCGGTGCCGCCGGGACCATACCCCTCGTAGAACAACTCGTCGTAGTTCTCGCCACCGGTCTCGCCGGAACCCCGCTCGATCGCGCGGTCGATGTTGTCCTTGGGCATGCTGGCCGTCTTGGCTCGCTGGACGGCGAGCCGGAGGCGAGGGTTGCTCTCCGGATCGGGCAGTCCGGCCCGGGACGCGACGGTGATCTCGCGGGCCAGCTTGGTGAACAGTTGCCCGCGCTTGGCGTCGGCCGCGCCCTTCTGGCGCTTGATGGTCGACCATTTCGAATGTCCGGACATCGGCGTCAACTCCTGGGTGAACGATGCGGCGGGTCTCATCGAACCGATCGATGGCGCGGCTTGTCGAGCCCTCTCCCGCCGAGTCACGTCTCGGATGGACTATACCATCGCGTCAGACCGCACCCCCCGGCCGGTATGGGTGGTCGAACGAGTGGGACTGAGTCGGGAATGGTGACTATTCATCCCAGTGTACGAACACAACTGGCGCGGGACGGCGAAATGCGAAGGCAAATGAAGGGAAGCGGCGACAATAGGGTCCAAGTTACTTGAAACGGCATCGCCATTCCTCTACCCTAATACCACTCAGAGCATCAGCCCAACGTCGAAAGGATAAGCCCTCCCGCAGACAGCCGTCATCGGATGTCGCAGACAGCGTCCGACGCTGTCAGGGCGTGGAACGCACCGGTCATCCACGACCGGTACGGACCACGCCCGCGAGTCGACCGTGTCAACCATAGGTGAGGTGAGAACGCTTCGATGGTCACCACGCTGTTCGCCAAGGGTAAGGATCAGGGCTACCTTCTTTCCGACGACATCATGGCGGCCTTCCCGAACGCGGAGGAGAACATCGAGTCGCTCGATGAGTTCTACACCTCGCTGGTGGACGCCGGTATCGATATCCTCGAAGCGGTCCCGGCCGCTCCCGCCGCTCCCGTGGTCGCCACGCCGGCGGCTCGCACGAGCCGCCGGACCCGGACCGGCATCGGCCGCATCGTCGACTCCTCGGGCACGCTGATCGAGCGCACCGAGCAGACTCTCCCGGAGCGGGCCGAACCGGACCACGCCAGCGTCGGCGTCAGCGATAGTGTCCGGCTCTACCTGCAGGAGATCGGCGAGACCAGCCTGCTGACCATGGAGCAGGAGGTCTGGCTTTCCAAGCGCATGGAGCGCGGGCTCGACGCTGCCCAGAAGCTCTGCAGCACGGAGTTGCGGCAGTCCGAGCGGCTGGAACTGCTGGCGGACAAGGAGGATGGCGACCGGGCGCGGGACCATCTCATCCAGGCCAACCTCCGGCTCGTCGTCTCCGTCGCCAAGAAGTACGTCGGCCGTGGGCTCTCGTTCCTGGACCTGATCCAGGAGGGCAACATCGGGCTGATGAAGGCGACCGACAAGTTCGACTACAAGCGCGGGTTCAAGTTCAGCACCTACGCGACCTGGTGGATCCGGCAGGCGATCACCCGGGCGATCTCGGACCAGAGCCGGACGATCCGTTTGCCGGTCCACGTCGGTGAGACGATCAACCGCGTCAAGAAGACCAGCCACCGCCTCCAGCAGATCCTCGAGCGGGAACCGAGCAAGGAAGAACTCGCCCGCGCCCTCGACCTGCCCGAGGAGAAGGTCCGCCAGGTCCTGGATGTCTCCCGCCACCCGATCAGCCTGGAGGCCCCGGTCGGCGCCGAGGGCGATGCCTTCCTCGGCGACTTCATCGAGGACGACAAGATCCCGACGCCGATGGAGCTCGCGTCCCAGCACCTGCTCAAGTCGCAGATCGGCGAAGCGCTAGACAAGCTCAGCGACCGGGAGCGCAAGATCATCCTGTTGCGCTTCGGTCTCGAGGACGGCCGCTTCCGCACGCTGGAGGAAGTCGGGCGCGAGTTCGGCATCACCCGCGAGCGCATCCGGCAGATCGAGGCGAAGGCGCTTCGGAAGCTGCGCCACCCGAGCTACAGCCGCACCCTCCAGGGATACCTGGAGTAATCCCGCGCGCTATCGGACCAACCGGTCGTGTCGAGCGAGACGCCTGCCCTACCCGGCAGGCGTCTCGCTGTACGCCGAGAAGATCAGTGAGACGTTATGTCCACCGAAGCCGAGCGAGTTGCTCATGACGTGGCGAAGCTCTCCCCGGCGGGCGACGTTGGGGACGACATCGAGGTCGCAGTCCGGGTCCGGCTGCTCGTAGTTGATCGTCGGCGGGACGACGCCGTCCCGCATCGCCATCAGGGCGATGACCGCCTCGATCGCGCCGGCCGCGCCGAGCAGGTGACCGGTCATCGACTTGGTCGAGCTGACCGGCAAGGTCGCCAGCGCATCGCCGAAGACGGTCCGCAGCGCCGCCGTCTCCAGCTTCTCGTTGAGCGGCGTCGAGGTCCCGTGCGCGTTGACGTAGTCGATCTCGCTGGCCCGAAGTCCGGCCTTCCCGAGCGCCAGGTTCATCGCCCGGGCCGCCCCCTCGCCGCCCGGGCCGGGCTGGACCAGATGAAAGGCGTCGTCCGTCATGGCGTAGCCGGCGACCTCGCCGAGGATGGTCGCGCCCCGGCCGAGCGCACGCTCCTCGCTCTCCAGGACGAGGACGGCACCGCCCTCACCGAGGACGAAGCCATCCCGGCCGGCGTCGAACGGTCGGCTGGCCCGCGCCGGGTCGTCGTTACGCCGGGATAACGCGCCCATCGCGCCGAACCCGGCCACGCTCAGGCGCGTGACCGGCGCCTCGGACCCTCCGGCCAGCATCACGTCGGCATCACCGCGCCGGATGATCTCGGCGGCCTCGCCGATCGCGTGGGCGGCGCCGGCGCAGGCCGAGACCGGCGCGTAGTTGGGGCCGGCGGCGCCGATGGCGATCGCGACATTGCCCGACGCCATGTTCGGCAGCATCATCGGCATGAAGAACGGACCGACCCGGGACGGCCCCTGTTCCAGCAAGGTCTGCATCCCCGCCTCGATCGTCTCCAGGCCGCCGATGGCCGTCGCGATGATCGCGCCGACCCGTCCCGCCTCTCCGTCGGCGATGACGAGGCCGGCATCAGCCGCGGCCTCCCGCGCCGCCGTTACGGCGAACTGGCTGTAGCGGTCCATCCGCCGGGCCTCCTTGCGGCCCACGGTCGGCGCCGGGTCGTATCCCCGGACTTCGGCGGCGAAGGTCGTCTCGAAGGCGGACGCGTCCCAGCGGCTGATCGGAGCCACGCCTGACGTGCCAACCCGGGCCGCGCCCCAGAAGGTCGGGACGTCGTTGCCGATCGGGGTGACGGCGCCGACGCCGGTGACAACGATTCGTCGCGGCCTAGTCATCTGGTCCTCCCGTGTGGTCGGCTCGACTGGAATCGGATTCCGAGCCCATGCTACTCTCGTTCCCGGCCAGCCCTGCGGTGTTCGTGATGTCTGACGATGTCTTGAGCCAATAACTCCGAGCCGGGAGCTGCTCCCTCATCGGTCCGCCGGTGAGGTGTGGCGCCCACCTGCCATGCAGGTTCAAGGCTCCGTCACACACGGCACTCGCGGAGTTGGTCGCTCATCGATCCTTGTATCACTCGGCGCGCACCGGAGTCCGCATGATAGCTGTCTTTGCCGGACTCGACGGCGCCACCTCCCGAACGAACGCCCTCCGGCTCGCCGCCGAACACGACCCGTCGGGTCAGAGCACCTCCCGGCTCGACGGCCGGACCGCCTCGATCTCCGAGATCGTCGGGCAGATCGGGGCCGCGGGGTTCTTCAACCCCAGCCGGGTGGTGATCGTGACCGACCTGCTGTCGCGAGCCAAACGCGGCGGCAGGAAGGCCGACCCGGACGGCGACGATGAGGGCTCGGTCGACATCGGGCCGATCGTGGCCGGTACGCTCGACTCCAACCTGCTGATCCTGCTCGAGACCGCCACCGCGACGCTGCCGGCGGCCGTCTCGAAGGCGTTGCCTTCGACCGCCTCGATCACGATCAGCGATCCCCCACGGGGGCAGGAACTGGTCGGCTGGATCCGGGATCGCACGGCGGCCGAGGGCGGCTCGATCGATCCCCAGACCGCCCGCCAGCTCGCGGCGCGGCTCTACCCGCAGAGCTGGTCGGCGCTGCCGAACAATCCGCGCTACGACCGCCCACCCGACATGGAACTCCTCGGCAACGAGATCGCCAAGCTGGTCAGCGCCGCCTGGCCCGGCCCGGTGACGACCGCCACGGTCGAGGAGATGGCGATCAACGGCGACACCGACCAGATCTTCAAGTTCGGCGACGCGGCCGGACAGGGGAATCTGCGCTCGGCACTGCCCGAACTCAGCCGACTGCTCGACGCCGGCGACGAACCGGCCCGGCTCAGCGCCCAACTTGCCCAGCAGGCCGAGCTGGGGATCGTGATCGACGCGGCCGGCAGCCGGCCCGCCGCGACGATCGCCCGAGACCTCGCCCTCGGCACACCGGGCCGGGTCAGCGCGTTACAGGCCTCAATGCGACGCGGCAGCCAGTCACCCGAGCGCGTGCTGACCGCGACCCTCGACGCGGACCGGGCCACCAAGCGCGGCCGTCTCCGGACGCCGGCCGACGCCCTCTACGCGTGTCTGGCCGATCTCGGCCGATCGGCGAACCGGAACGGCTGAACGCCCGCGGATCCCGGAACACGCCAGAAGCCCGGCGCTCTTCGCGTCGGGCTTCCCGGCTGAACCGAATCGGAGCGATCGACGACTAAGTCGCAGTGCCTAGCCGATGCTGTTGTACTTGTGCAGCAGGCGGGACTTGCGCCGGGCGGCGTTGTTCCGGTGGATGATGCCCTTGCCGGCCGTGCGGTCCAGCATCTTCACGGCGTTACCGACAGCGACGGTCGCGACGGCCTGATCCCCACTCTGGATGGCGAGAACAGCCTTCTTCACCAGCGTGCGGCAGGCCGAGATGTACGGTCGGCGGCTATCGTGGCGGCGCTGGGCGACGAGGATACGCTTGCGGGCTGACTTGCTGTTGGCCAATCGGTGCCATCCTTCTCAACGTCGAACACGGGCTGGATCGCTGCACAAGCAATCGGCGCCGGGGTTCGGCGCCACAATCGACTCCGAATGATACCCGAACGGCGCCGTCTCCGCCAAGCGTGGCGTCGACATCGGTAGCTAGCCCGTCCTCGTATACTTCATCGTTGCGACCACATCGGCGGCGGGGCGGCGTCGCGATCGACCACACCCGACCATCGTCGTTCCCGTTTGCTCCCCCCATGAGAGGACAAGGCGTGCGGCCAGCGTCCCGGAGACCGCGTTCCCGGCCACCGGTCCCGTCCAGCGCCCGCGACTACGAGGCGCTTGCTCCGGCTGCCCACGAGGTGACGACCGCCACCGCGCAGGAGGCGGTCGAGTTCGAGACGCTCGCCGACGCGATCCGGCGGCCGCAGGTCAGCAGCATCGCCCGGAACACGGCGGTGGTGGCGCTGGCCTTCATCGCCAGCCGGCTCCTCGGCTTCGCCCGCGAAGTCCTGATCGCCAACCAGTTCGGCACCGGCGGCGAGGCCGACGCCTACGCGGCTGCCTTCCGTGTCCCCGATCTCCTGTTCCTCGTCGTGATGTCGGCCGGGTTCGGGTCGGCGTTCATCCCGGTCTTCGGCGGCTTCCTCGCCCGCGGGGACGATCGCCGGGCCTGGCAACTCGCCAACGCCGTCCTGACGTGGGCGATCGGGCTGACGATCGTGGCCGGGGCGCTGATCTTCATCCTCGCCGACCCGATCATCCGCTATCTGATCGCGCCGAACCTCGCCGACGAGTACATCGAACTCTCGGCCAGCCTGATGCGCGTCCTGGTCCTGTCGCCCCTCCTGCTGGGACTCGGCATCGCGGCCAAGGGCATCCTCGAGGCGCAGGACCGGTTCCTGATGCCGGCGCTGGCGCCCCTGATCTACAACCTCGGCATCATCGTCGGCATCGTCGTCCTCGCGCCGACCGCCGGGATCGAGGGCGTCGCGATCGGGGTCGTCATCGGCGCGGCCGGTCACGCCCTGATCCAGCTACCCGCCGTCCTCAGGAGTGGCCTGCGGTTCCGGCTCTCGCTGGACCGCTCGGTCGATGGCCTGGTCGAGGTCGCCCGGCTCCTCGTCCCGCGGGTCGTCGGCCAGATCGCGTTCGCGGCCAACTTCATCGTCATCACGAATTTCGCGTCCTCGCTCGGCGAGGGCGGTCCGGCCAGCATCAACTACGCCTGGCAACTGCTGATGCTGCCCCACGGCATCCTGGCGCTCTCGATCTCGACGGTGATCTTCCCGGCGATGGCACGGCAATGGGAGCGGGCCGATATCGCCGCGCTGAATCGCACGCTGAGCGAGGCGATCCGACCGCTGGTCTTCCTCAGCATCCCGATCACGATCGTCCTGTTCCTCTACCGCGAGCCGATCGTCGCGGCTCTGCTCCAGCGAGGCGACTTCGACCGGGCGTCGACGGTCGCGGTCGCGGCCCCGCTGGCGGCACTGGCGGCGGCGCTGATCGCCTACGGGCTGGTCGAGGTGCTGACCCGCGCCTTCTATGCGATGAAGGACGCCCGCACCCCGGTCATCGCCGGCCTGATCATCATCGTGATCAACATCGCCGTCGCCGCCCTCACGATCGACCGGTATGACGGCCTGGCGCTCGGCCTCGCGCTCGGCCTCTCGACCACCGTCGAGGCGGTCATCCTCGTCACGGTCCTGCTCATCCGGTTCCGGGGGCTGGGCGTCGAGTCGGACGGGACATGGCTGCCGTGGATCGGTCGGGTAGCCGTCGCGACCATCGCGGCCGTCGCCTTCGGGCTGGCGGCGGCGAACGGCCTCGACCGGCTCTGGGCCGAATCGGGATCGACCTTCATCGTCCGGGCCGCGCTGCTCGCGATCGCGGTGATCCTCGTCCTGGCACCCTACGCGCTGATCTCCTGGGCACTGGCCATCCCGGAACTCACCGCGATCGAGCGCCGCCTGGTCCGACTCGTCGCTCCGATCGGTCGCCGCCTCTCGCCGTCGCTGGTCGGCGACCTCGGTGTCAGCCGGGGGCTCGCGTTCGACCGATCCGACCTGTCGCCGACCGGTGCGAGCGCCGCGTCCGTGGACGAGACCGAGGAGCTCTTCGACGACCAGGACGACGACCAGGAGATGGAGTCCGGCCCGGAGCGACGGCGAGCCGAATGGGACCGCCGGACCTGGCGGGAGCCATCGTCCCTGCGTGATCGCGACAGCCGTGAGTGGCGCTACCGGGACGAGTTCGACGACCGGCCGTCCAGCCGGACCGACGAGCGCCGCCGCCGCCCCCGTCCGGTCCCCCCGACGCCGTCGAACGCATACGCCAACCCGGACGACCACGACCAGTGGCGACCCCGTCGCCGGCCCGAGCCACCGATCCACGACGACGACCACGACGAACCGCCCGGTCCCGGGCGGTTCGGGAACGGGCGTCGACCGACAGCGGCCGAGCGCTATGGCGACAGTCGCCGCTCGACCAGCCCCAGACCACCGGACCGTCGGCCCTTCCAGTCGGCTCAGCAGCCCACGATGCCGGGCTGGTACACCCCCACGCGCCGGGAACGCCGGGAGTCCCAGCCGAACGACTATACTGTCGGTTCGAGCGGCCGAACGGACCGGCCACGTTCCGACTGATGAGTGACCGACACCATATGGAACCCATCGCCAACCAGAACATTCGAAACTTCAGCATCATCGCCCATATCGATCATGGCAAATCGACCCTGGCGGACCGACTCCTCGAATTCACCAATACCGTCCAGAAGCGGGACATGCAGGCCCAGCTGCTGGACTCGATGGACCTCGAGCGCGAGAAGGGCATCACGATCAAGGCCCGCGCCGTCCGCATGTGGTACACGGCGAAGAACGGCGAAGAGTACGAGCTCAACCTGATCGACACGCCCGGTCACGTCGACTTCTCCTATGAGGTCAGCCGGAGCCTGGCCGCCTGCGAGGGCGCCCTGCTCGTGGTCGACGCCGCCCAGGGCATCGAGGCGCAGACGATGGCGAACGTCTACCTCGCCCTCGAGCACGAGCTGGCGATCATCGCCGTGATCAACAAGATCGACCTGCCCAGCGCCCAGCCGGAGAAGGTCGCGGACGAGGTCGGGCGGTTCATCGGCCTGATCGACGACGAGATGGTGTTCGCCTCGGCCAAGAACGGGATCGGCATCGAGGACATCCTCGAATCCGTCGTCAAGCACATCCCGCCGCCGACCGGCCGACCGGACAAGCCGACGCGGGCGCTGATCTTCGACTCCCACTACGACGCCTACAAGGGCGTGATCGCCTACGTCAAGATCATCGACGGCGAGATCCACAAGGACGACACCGTCCACATGATGGCGACGAACCGGCAGGCCGACCTGATCGAGCTCGGCTTCTTCTCGCCGGGGCTGGTCCAGTCCGATCGCCTCCAGGCCGGCGAGGTCGGCTACCTCGCCACCGGGATGAAGAACGTCAAGGACTGCCAGGTCGGCGACACCGTCACCCTGGTCCGGAACCCGGCCACGGACGCCCTGGAGGGCTACCGGCCGGCCAAGTCGATGGTCTTCGCGGGGCTGTACCCGGTCGATTCCGAGGACTTCCCGCTGCTCCGGGACGCCCTCGACCGGCTCAAGCTCAACGACGGCTCGCTGTCGTACGAGCCCGAGTCGTCGCTCGCCCTCGGATTCGGCTTCCGCTGCGGCTTCCTCGGCCTGCTCCACATGGAGATCATCCAGGAGCGGCTGGAGCGGGAGTACAACCTCGACCTGCTTGCCACGGCGCCGAGCGTCGAGTACGAGGTCCTGCTCAATGCGGGCCGGACCGTCAAGGTCGACAACCCGACCAACCTGCCCAACGTCGGTGAGATCGACACGATCTTCGAGCCGTGGATGAACGTGACGATCATCGTCCCGTCCCGCTACATCGGCTCGGTGATGGAACTCGTCACCGGCAAACGCGGCGCCTATGAGAACCTCGACTACCTCGACGAGGACCGGGCTCAGCTCAAGTTCCGGATGCCGCTCGGTGAGGTGATCGTCGAGTTCTACGACCAGCTCAAGAGCCGGACCCAGGGCTACGCCTCCCTGGACTACACCTTCGCCGAGATGCAGGCCGCCGACCTGGTCAAGCTGGATGTACTCGTCAACGGCGCCCCGGTCGATGCCCTCTCGATGATCTGCCACCGAGACAACGCCTTCTACAAGGGCCGCGAGCTCGTCAACAAGCTCAAGGAACTGATCCCGCGGCAGATGTTCGAGGTCCCGATCCAGGCCTCGATCGGCAGCCGGATCATCGCCCGGGAGACGATCCGGGCGATGCGCAAGAACGTGATCTCGAAGTGCTACGGCGGCGACATCTCCCGCAAGCGCAAGCTGCTCGAGAAGCAGAAGGAGGGCAAGGCGCGGATGAAGATCGTCGGCAGCGTCGAGATCCCGCAGGAGGCCTTCATGGCGGTCCTGAGTCTCGGCGACGAGAAGACGACGGCAGGCAAGAGCTGACATGGTCTCGCTCGACCAGGTCGCCAGCCGCCTCGCCGTCGACCTAATCACCGGGCAGGCCCAGCTCTACGACGCCGCGGCGGTCACCGCGGCGATGAGCCGGGCGCCCTGGCAGCGCGGACTCATCTCGGTCGACCCTGCCCGACCAGCCCTGGTCCTGGGCGTGACCGCCGAGACCGTCGAGACCGTCAGTCGCTTCCTCGTGGACGCCTATGGGAGTAGCGCGGTCTGCCGCCTGCTCGATACGGCCGTCGGCGACGAGCCGCCGATGACGACTGATCTCGCCCAGCTCCGTTCCGTCATCCGGGACGACACCGAGGCGGCGATCTGGGTCGCGGCCGCCGACCCGTACCTCGCCGGCCGCTCGGCCGAGACGCTGGCCCGGATCATCGCCCGGCTCCGTGCCCCGGGCGGCTGCCCGTGGGACCAGAAGCAGACCAGCAAGTCGCTCCGGGACGACATCGCCGGCGAGGCCTACGAGGTCATGGACGCGATCGACAACGGCGACGACCGGAACCTCACCGAGGAACTCGGGGACGTCCTGATGTCGGTCGTCCTCCAGGCGCAGATCGCGGAGGACGAGGGCCGCTTCACCCTGGCCGATGTCTACGGCGGCGTCACCGCCAAGCTCGTCCGGCGCCACCCCCACGTCTTCGGCGACACGAAGGTCTCCGGGACGGACGACATCGTCGCGAACTGGAACCGGATCAAGGCGGACGAGAAGGCCGCGATCGGGCAGCAGGCCGAGACCGGCGGTGACCCGCTCGGACGGTATCCGAGATCGATGCCGGCCCTCGCGATCGTCGGAGAGCTCGTCGCCAAGGGCGAATGGCCCGGCAACGTCTTCATCGATCCCTTCGGGCCGGCCGATCAGGCCGAAGACGCGGCCGACTGGTATGCCAAGCGACTGGCTTCCGGCGACGATCCGGAGGCCGAACTGCGCGCCGCCGTCCGCCGACTCATCACCGCCGACCATTCGCTCCGGTTCATCAACTCCGCCGGCGAGCGCACCGAAGAATGGCCTGACGAGTTCGATGACGACAGCGACAAGCCCGGTCGCGATCAGGCTTAGCCGTCTCTGAGCCGACCCGGAATCGCCTGAACCGACTATCCTGCATCCTGCTCATTCGACGATACCCCGCCCGGCCTGTCGCGCCGGACGGCACCGCGGCGCCCGTGTGCCCGCAGGGAGATTCTCGTGACCTCAGCTCCGATCAGCGCCCCAGCCATTGGTCCCTCCAGCCACGACCTCGACCCGACCGTGACCGGCAAGCTGACCGCCGGATCGCTCCGCGGCACCGATGTCGGCGAGACCGTCACGCTGTCGGGCTGGGTGAACCGTCGGCGAGACCTGGGCGGGCTGATCTTCATCGACCTGCGCGACCGCTTCGGGATCACCCAGGTGGTCTGCAACCCCGACCGGTTCGCCGAGGCCCATCAGGTCGCCAGCGATGTCCGGGGCGAGTACGTCCTCCAGGTCACCGGACTCGTCAACCACCGGCCCGAGGGGACGATCAACCCGCGGCTGGCGACCGGCGAGGTCGAGCTCGAGGCGCACGAGATCATCGTCCTGAATACGTCGAAGACGCCGCCCTTCTACATCAACGAGGAGGTCGACGTCGATGAGACGCTCCGACTTCAGCACCGCTACCTCGACCTGCGCCGGACGACCATGCAGCGCAACGTGATCCTGCGGCACCGGGTCGTCAAGTTCATCCGGGACTACCTCGACGAGCGCGGTTTCCTCGAGATCGAGACGCCGCTCCTGATCAAGAGCACGCCGGAGGGCGCTCGCGACTTCCTCGTCCCCAGCAGCGGTTTCCCCGGGACGTTCTACGCCCTGCCGCAGTCGCCGCAGCAGCTCAAGCAGCTCCTGATGGTCTCCGGGTTCGACCGGTACTTCCAGATCGCCCGCTGCTTCCGCGACGAGGCCCAGCGGGCCGACCGGCAGCCGGAGTTCACCCAGCTCGACGTCGAGATGTCCTTCGTCGATGAGGACGATGTGACGTCGCTGAGCGAGGCGCTGTTCACCGAGATCGTCGAGCGGTACTCGGACAAGACGATCGTCAGCAAGCCGTACCCGCGGATGACCTACGCCGACGCGATGGCCCGCTACGGCAACGATCGTCCCGACATCCGCTTCGGGATGGAGTTGCAGGACGTCGGGCCGGCGCTGGCGACCACCGGCTTCAAGGCCTTCGCCGGCGTCCTCGAAGGTGGCGGCCAGGTCAAGGCGATCGTCGTGCCCGGCTGCGGCGGCTACACCCGGCGGGAGATCGACGAGGTGACCGAGATCGCCAAGCGGTCGGGCGCCAGGGGGCTGGCGACGATCGCGATCGCCGAGGACGGCAGCGTCAAGTCGCCGATCGCCAAGTTCCTGAGCGAGACGGAGATCGCCGCCCTCACGACGGGCATCGGCGCCGCGGCCGGAGACCTGGTCCTGCTCGTCGCCGACCAGCCGGCGACCGTCGCGAAGGTCCTCTCGGTCCTGCGGCTGGAGTTCCGGGACCGGCTCGACCTCGTCGACCCGAACCAGATGGCGATGCTCTGGGTCTACGAGTTCCCCTTGATGGAGTGGGACGAGGAGGGCCAGCGCTGGGACGCAACCCATAACCCGTTCTCGGGATACTACGCGGAGGACGAGCCGTTCCTCGCGAGCGACCCGAGCCGCGTCCGGGCGCGGCAGTACGACCTCGTCGCCAACGGCCACGAAGTCGGCGGCGGCAGCATCCGGATCCACCGCCGGGCCGACCAGGAGCGCATGTTCGGGCTGATGGGTTACCCGGCCGAGGTGCTGCCGGAGCCCGGCGCGCTGGAGGTCAGCGTCGTGGGGGAGGGGACC
>CAXTHM010000029.1:0-3178 GCA_964244115.1 uncultured Thermomicrobiales bacterium | reverse complement strand
AGGTGCTGCCGGAGCGGTTCGGCGCCCTGCTCGACGCCCTGGAGTACGGCGCCCCGCCCCACGGTGGGATCGCCTGGGGGATCGACCGACTGGTCATGCTCCTGACCGGTGAGGAGAACATCCGCCAGGTGATCGCCTTCCCGAAGAGCCAGCGCGGGACCGACCTGATGTTCCAGGCACCGGCCGCGGTCGAGGGCGTCCAGCTCGATGAACTGGGACTCAGCCTCAAGCCGGGCAAGTCCACCACGCCCGATCCGGCGGCGGAGGCGATCGAGCAGCCGATCTAATCGGTTCGATCGCCATTGATCCACGCACGGAGGCCAGGAACGACAATGTTCCTGGCCTCCGTGTTTGAGGTGGATATGGTCCGGTGGCGGAGAAGTCCTCTCCCCCCCAGCGCAGCGAGACCCCTCTCCGGCTCACCTGTTCGCTCACCCGCCAAAGGCGGCCTCGGCTCACAGGTGCCCGGAGAGGGGAGCAGGACGACCGTCTATCGAGCTGCTGCCACGAACCCTGCCGCCCGGAGTTCTTCCCGCGCGACCTGCTCCTCGTCCCACGGCAGCTTGTCATGGCCGACGATGATGCTGCCCTCGTGGCCCTTGCCGGCGAGCAGGATGCAGTCACCGGGTCGGGCGATGGCGATCGCCCTGGCGATGGCGGCGCGGCGGTCCGCGATCAGGTCGAGATCCATGCCGTCTCGTCGGCCGGCGAGTCGGGCACCGGCCGCGATCTCGTCGAGGATCACGTCCGGGTCTTCGGTGCGCGGGTCCTCGTTGGTCACGATGACGTGGTCGGCGTGCCGCCCCGCCGCCTCGCCCTGGATCGGCCGCTTGGTCGGGTCGCGGTCCCCGGCGCTGCCGAAGACGACGATCAGGCGGCCGGTCGGCCGCAGTGAGCGGAGCAGGAGCAGCACCTTCGTCAGGGACTCGGGGGTGTGGGCGTAGTCCACCACGACGCCGAACGGCTGCCCCTCATCGACGGCGACCATGCGGCCGGGTGGCGCCGGCGCGGTCGTTAGCCCGTCCGCGACCATGCCCAGTGAGACGTCCAGTCCGAGCGCGATCCCGGCGGCACAGAGAGCGTTGTCGACATTGAAGCCCCCGACAAGCGGGAGCTCGACCGGAACGGTCTCGCCGTGCCAGCCAAGGGTGAACCGCGAGCCGGCATCGCCGAGCGTGACGCGATCGACGCGCAGATCGGCGTCCGGCGCACCGGCTCGGCTGTAGCGGATGAGCCCGGCCGGTGCCACGTACGGGAGCACCGAGCGGGCACCCTCGTCATCGAGGTTGACGACCGCCGTCGCGTCACGACCGAGACGCTCGAACAGCGACCCCTTGGCTCGCCAGTACTGCTCGATCGTCCGGTGATGCTCCAGGTGCTCGTGGGTGATGTTCGTGACGGCGCCGACGGCGAAGTCGATGTCGTCGAGCCGGTGCAGGTCGAGCCCGTGGGAGGTCGCCTCAAGCGTCGCGACGTCGCAGCCGGCATCGACCATCCGCCGCAGGAGCCGCTGGTTCTCGACCGACTCCTGCGTCGTCTGCCGGAGGGCGTGGCGATCCTCGACGCCGGCGATGCGGACGGTGACGGTGCCGGCCAGCCCGGTCGTCATCCCGGCGACCGAGAGCAGGTGGTCGAGGATGTACGAGGTCGTCGTCTTGCCATCGGTCCCGGTGATGCCGACCACCGTGAGTTCCCGCGACGGGTGACGGAAGAACGCGGCCGACACCGGAGCCAGCGCGGCCCGGGTGTCCCCGACGCGCAGCGCCGGGACCGACGGCTCGGTCGGGCTGGTCCACGCCGCATCGACCATGACGGCCGCCGCACCCTGCTGAACCGCCTGCTCAACGAAGTCATGGCCGTCATGATCGGCCCCGCGCAGGGCGACGAACAGCGTGCCCGGCGTCACGTCGCGGGAGTCGTAGGCGATGTCGGTGAACCGGGTCGCACCGTCGCCCGAGACGGCGGCGCCACGCAGCGCCGAGGACGCCTCGGCGAGGGACATCGGCGCGACCGCGACCGGACTACCCATTGACGAGCCCGAGCCGACGGGCGGCGGCGGAGAGGATCGGGGCGTAGCGGCGTTCCATCGGCCACGGGAACGTGACGATCTCCCCGCCGAACCGGGTCTTGAAGGAGAGCAGGCCGCGCTGGTCCTCACCGCGACTCTGGGTCATGCCGGTCGCATCGGCCGGCAGCGGCTCCGGGTCCGTCGCGGGGATGCCCCAGAGATCATAGGTCCGCGCCCCGCGGTCCCGCGCCCAGCGCATCAGGTGATACTGGAGCAGGAAGGCGGCACCATCGGAGCGAACGGTGGTCGAGGACGCGCCGTAGAGGTAGACCCCCTGCGTCCCGAACCGGGCGGCGATCCCGGCCGCGGCGACCCGACCCTCGATCTCGGCGAAGAGCAGCCGGGCGTCGTCCCCGAACAGGCGGAGGGCGTCAGCGTAGTAATCGAAGCTGTGGATACCGAACTCGTTGCGGTCGGCGGTGTCGCGGAGCAGCGCGTAGAACGCGCCGAGATCGCCATCGGTCTCGCCGGTGCGGACTGTGACGCCCCGACGCTCGGCCAGGCGGATGTTGTAGCGGTGCTTGCTGTGCATCCCGGCCAGCAAGGCCTCGTCCGGCCGCAGCGCGACGCTGACGGTTCGGGCAGGCTGGATCGGCGCCGGACCCTGGACGTAGCCGAACGACCGGTACGACCCCTCGAGACCGAGCGGTCCGGCCGGCTCCACGATCAGGCAAATCGCCAACCGGCGCCGGCAGACGCGATCCATCAGCGCGGTCAGGCGCCGGAATCCACGCTCGACGTCGCCCGTCAGGACCGGACCACGCGGCACGTAGGCGATGCTGACCGGGCCCTTGCGGCGAAACAGGACCTGCGCCATCCCACTGCCCCAGGGTTCCTCGAAAGCGATCCGCTCGGGCTTCCAGCCATGCCGTGCCTTCAACTCTCCCCAGGCCCAGCTCTGCAGCGGGTGGCCACCGAGTCGCTCGAGCTGCGTATCCCAGCTCCGCTCGGTGGCCGTCGCCGGCACCACCGAATCCCGATTGGTCGCCTGGGCGGAAATCACGAGCGACAAGAACATTCCTCCGGGATTGTGGGAATCTAACCACGAACGTCTTATACGGAATCCGGTTGAAGAGCCGTCACTCACCCGAAGCCGGTCGGTGGCGGAGC
>CAXTHM010000028.1:42890-45913 GCA_964244115.1 uncultured Thermomicrobiales bacterium | reverse complement strand
GTCGCTCACCCGCCAAAGGCGGCTTCGGCTCCTCACCGCCCGGAGAGGGGAGTCTCTACCCGGATTCGGTATTATTGGTCCCTCAGAGTTGATCTGGTTGCCCCGCAACGGACCTCTCCCCGACCAGAGCAGACCTGCTCGCTCACCCGCCCCATGCGGCCTCGGCTCGCAGGTGCTCGGAGAGGGGAGCCGTTCAACCTCGCTATGGGTGGCTAGGGTCGCAACAATGATGATCACCGTGTCGTTGATCGAACGAGTGGTCTGTCGGGGCTCATTGGCTTCCCCTGAGCAGAACTCTCCCCCAGCTCCTCTCCGGCTCACCCGCGCGCTCACCCGCCAAGGCGACTCTCGCTGCGCTGCGGCTACGCAGGTGCCCAGAGCGGGGAGAATCGGCATCGTGGCGAATCACCAGGGACGGAACACTAGATGACCTCGGTGGCCAGGGTCGCCTCTTCGATGGCCTCATTGACCGCGTCCTGGTCGTTCCGCTCCGGGTCGGCGGCGAGATTGCGCAGGACACGGATAGCACCCGGCCCGCCGATCTGGCCCAGCGCCACGACGGCGGCGAGGCGGACCTCGTCATCCTCGTCCGTCGTCAGGCCGGTCACCGGCTCGACCAGCGTCGTGTCGCCCAGCTGCCCGGCCGACCGGACGGCGGCGAGACGGATCTCGGCGTCATCACTGGCCAAATCACGCTCGACGAATGGGAGCCACTGTGAGCTGAGCGTCCGGCCCATCGCGACGAGGGCGGACGCCTGGCTCTCGGTCTCCCCGCTGTTGTACATCTCGGCGATCGCCTCGGCGACGGCCGTGGAGAAGCCTTCGGCCCCGCGCGACCCGAAGACCGCCCAGGACTCCAGGGCGGAGCGGCGGACAAGGAGCGGCTCATCCTCGTCGACGACGATCGTCTCCAGGACATCGCGGAGCTCGTCGGCGTCGATGCCGATATCCTCACCGGCGGCCGCCGCGACCGCGTACTCGCTCAAGGCGGCGGCGGACGCCGCCCGGACGTCGGTCGAGGAGTCGGCCTCGGTCAGGCGTACGAGCCGCTCGACGATCTCCGACCCCTCCTCCTCGGCGAGGCCGGTCACGGCGAACTGCCGGACGACCGCCTCACTGTCGGAGAGGAGTTCCATGAAGACGCGGACGAACTGGAGGTCGTACCGCTCCTCGGAGGCCACCGCCAGCCGCCGGGCAATCTCCGAGCGGGAGCGTCCGGCGATACCCGGCCAGGCGGCCCGGAACGCCACGATCCCATCCCGGTCGAGGTCCGCCAGCAGCGCGATATCGCCCCCGCGACCGGTCCGGCGGTCGAGCTGGCCGAGGAAGCGGCTCACTCGCTCTCCGCCCGGCAGCTCGGTCGCGGGAGTCGCGAGGAGTTCGTCGCCGGCCGGGATCGCGTCCGGGTCATCGTCGTCCGACCACTGCGTGCCGCGCTCGGTGACGACGATCTCGAGGCGCTCGTCGTCGTCCATCTCCGCCTCGTCCGCGTCCTCCTGCGGCAGAAAGCTCAGATCGAGGTCGAGGTCGAGACGGTCATCGGACTCGTCAGATGGTGGTGGGAACGAACGAGTAGACATTGTCGTTGTCTGGATCCTTGGCGAAGGCGCCGGTCTCATCGGTATCGAGGACGCGGCGCAGCAACTTCTCCGAGAAAGGGCGCTCGATGTTGACGGCGGCGTAGAGGTCATCGAAGGGGGCGGTGAAGCCGGGTCCGACCTTCTGGCCGATGCGCTCGAAGATCGCCGAGACCAGGGCCTCCGGCCGGCGGCGGACCTTGTCGTCGACCGGACGCTCGTTGGCGAGGCCGGGGAATCGCTCCTCGGTCAGGACCATCGCGTCCTCGACCTCGCAGCCGTACTGGACCTCATGGAAGACGTAGCGCTGTGATCGGCGCTCGTCGAGCTCCAGCAGCCGGGCCGTCTGGGACGCGGCCGGCAGGAACTCGACCCGGTAATGGCCGTCGTTGTCAGTCCGCTGGATCTGGATCAGCGCACCCGGGATCAGGTTCTCGCTGAAGAAGTCATCCAGACCGAGGATGAAGCCACCCCGGTTCGGCGTCGGGTAGCGCAGCTCGACGAGGAAGGTCGTGTACGACTGCGGCGTCTCGAAGGTCAGCATCGCCGTGCGCTGATCCGGCAGGACCGGCTCCGGGAGCAGGGCCTGGATCTCGGCGTCGTAGGGCAGCAGGCCGTGGTAGTACTCGAAGAACGTCACGACGTGCAGCACGGAGTCGACCGAGCGGTACTCGGGCTCGGCTGGCGCGGCGTCGAGCAGGAACCGGTAGTCGGTACCGAGCTCGTTCGGCTTGCGCCGGGTCGTGCCGATCTGCGGCAGCGTGCTCGTGCTCCAGAAGCGCTGCTCGTTGGTGCCGACGAAGTCGAAGTCGCGGTGCTCGCGCGACAGCCGGAAGTTGATCGCGAAGCGCATCAGGTCGAAGTCCGGGCTGTTGCCCCGGACCCCGAGGACATCCTGGACCAGGACGTCGTCGGCGAGCGGCTGCTCCTGCTCCTGGATGTACTCCTTGATCCGGCGCAGGTCGCCACGGCTCAGGCGTGGGACCCGATCCTCGGTCATCCACTGATGATTGAAGCTGGCGATTCGGACATCGGCCGACAGCCGGGCGGTGATCGCCGCGGCCAGGGCGTCGTCCTCGAACCCGGAGACATCGGAGACCCGGATCGACGGGGCGCGGCGGACTTCCGGCGCCGGGACGACGGGAGCGGGGACGACGACCGGCTCGGCGACAGCCTCCTCGACCTCGGGCTCCACGACGACGGCCGCGGGCTCGGCGGCGACGATCGGCTCCTCGACGCGGGCGGCGATCGGCTCATCGATGTAGGGAGCGATCGGCTCCTCGTCGATGATCTGGGCGGCGAGATCGTCATAGGCCGGAGCAGCGGGCTGCGGCACGACGACCTCGGGCGCCACCTCGACATGCCGCTCATCCGTCGCCCGCTGGAGGACGACCGGCTGGTTCCAGGGAGCGGTGGTCTCGTCGCCACCGGTGGACTCGACGTCGA
>CAXTHM010000028.1:39191-42880 GCA_964244115.1 uncultured Thermomicrobiales bacterium | reverse complement strand
GACGTCGATCGGCGGCAACTCGGCCTCGTCGAGCTGCTCATCGACCTCCGGCTCACCCGGTGTGCGCGTCGGCGGCAGGACGTGCCGATCGACGATGATCGCGGCCGGCATCGGGCGCTCGATATCGAACAGTTGCGACGCGACCGACTCGTCGGAGATCGGCGCGTTCCAGCCGGTATCGAGCCGGATGACCTCGCCGCGGAGCTGGCCGGCGAGGCGCGGCACCGGGATCATCAGACGCTCGGCGAAGCCGTGGGTCGTCAACGCGGTCTGGGCGATGGGCGACCGGCCGAACCGCGTCGTCGTGAGGATCGGGCCGTCGCCGGTATCCTCCACGGCGAAGACGTCCGGGTTGAGCCGGGCGATCGCCACCACACGGTCCGCGGTCAGCTTCGTGGCGCCGGCGAGGGACGCCGCGGACAGCCGGATCACCTTGTCAGCCGCCATGAAGCGGCCATGCGCCTGGAACATGCCGAGCAGGTTCCCGCCGATCTCCTGTTCGTCCTCCGTCCCATGCATCATGGTCGCTGAAGGCACAACCTGGTTCACCATCTCCCCTGATCTCCCTTGTTTCCCTGGCCGATCGGTCTCCGGCGGGTCTCGTCACCCGGAGTGCGGTTCTGATGCTTCCGGCGTCATGTCACCGGACTCGGACTCGGACTGACGATCAGCTGGCAGTCAGTCGCGTGGTCGTCAGTCGCGCGTCGACTGTTCGCGCAGGGCTTCGACGAGCTGGCTGGTCGTCAGCGGCCGGCTGGAATTGCGCAGGATCATCAGCAGGAACGCGACATCGTCATCGGAAAGTTTAACCGCCTCAGTGGTGCTGGTCGCGTCGCTCATGACACCCTCCCACCCGGTCGTCGACGGGTATCCTGTACACACGTCAAGCCGGAGACGAGCGATGGCTCGACCGGCTCCTTCGATAGATCAACGGGTAGTGTACTCCACCGGCGGGGAAGCTCACGCCCCTGGTCCCGAAATCGCCACGGGACGGGTCCATGAAACCGGTGGGCGACTGACCGGACCAATTCGGATCGCAGGTGGACAAGCCGGGCCACCGTGAGTAGAATCTCACGCGGACATGGGCGGTTCCGTTCCGGCATAGCTCAATGGTAGAGCGCCCGACTGTTAATCGGTAGGTTCCAGGTTCGAGTCCTGGTGCCGGAGCCAATGAGCCCAGAGAGACGCCGCGGGACCGACAACGTCCGGCGGCGTCTCCCGTTTTCGGGGACCATGCGGTCCGGCGCAACGCGTCCATGCCCGATCATCCCGCGACGAGACATCTCGCCCCCTGACCACCAGCCAGTGAATGAAGGAGGAGTCCCTTGGCCACGCAGACCCATTTCCAGAACCTGATCGGCGGGAGCTGGCAGGACGCGGCGTCCGGCGCGACGTTCGAGCGCCGCAACCCGGCGACCGGCGAGCTCGTCGCGACCTACACGAAGAGCAGCGCCGCCGACGTCGATGGGGCCGTCGCCGCCGCGAAGCACGCCTACGCGTCGTGGCGCCTCTACCCCGCCCCGAAGCGCGGCGAGATCATCTTCCGGGCGGCGCAGATCCTGGCCGACCGCAAGGAGGAGTTCGCCCGCGAGATGACCGAGGAGATGGGCAAGGTCATCTCCGAGGCCCGCGGCGACGTCCAGGAGGCGATCGACATGGCCTTCTACATGGCGGGCGAGGGACGCCGGCTGTATGGCCAGACGACGCCGTCGGAGCTCCGCGAGAAGTTCAACATGTCGGTGCGGCGGCCGCTCGGGGTCTGCGGGGTGATCACGCCGTGGAACTTCCCGATGGCGATCCCGTCCTGGAAGATCCTGCCGGCGATCATCGCGGGCAACACGGTCGTCTTCAAGCCGGCGACCAATACCCCCCGCAGCGCGATCCGCTTCGTCGAGGTCCTGGTCGAGGCCGGGTTGCCGGAGGGCGTCGTCAACGTCGTCCTCGGCACCGGCGCCGAGGTCGGCGACGCCATCGTCGACCACCCGGACGTCCCGCTGATCACCTTCACCGGCTCGAATGCGACCGGCCGGAAGGTGGCAGTCCGCGGGGCCGAGCACGGCAAGCGGGTCTCGCTGGAGCTGGGCGGCAAGAACGCCGTCATCGTGATGGGTGACGCCGACCTCGACCTCGCGGTCGACGGGATCATCTGGAGCGCCTTCGGGACGAGCGGCCAGCGCTGCACCGCCGCCAGCCGGATCGTCGCCCACCGCGCCATTCAGAAGGAACTCGTCGAGCGCCTCGCCGCCCGGGCCGACGCCATGCAGCTCGGCGACGGGCTGGACGAGTCGGTCCAGGTCGGACCGGTCGTCAGCGCCACCCAGCTCGACCGGATCGAGGAGTACGTCGGGATCGGCACCGGCGAGGGCGCCCGGCTCGTCACCGGCGGCACCCGCGAGACCGGCGGCTCGCTGGGTGGCGGGCACTTCATGCGGCCGGCGATCTTCGACGAGGTCGCTCCGACGATGCGGATCGCGCAGGAGGAGATCTTCGGGCCGGTCGCGTCCGTGATCCCGGTCGAGAGCCTGGAGGAGGCGATCGACGTCGTCAACGGGGTCCGGTACGGCCTCTCGGCGTCGATCTTCACGGCCAACGTCAACACGGCGTTCCGGGCGATGCAGGACATCGACACCGGTATCCTCTACGTCAACGCCGGCACGATCGGCGCCGAGATCCACCTCCCCTTCGGCGGCACCAAGGGCACCGGTAACGGCCACCGCGAGGCCGGCACGGCGGCGCTCGACTTCGTCACCGAGTGGCAGAGCCTCTACATCGACTTCAGCGGCAAGCTGCAGCGGGCCCAGATCGACCCGGTCTCGTAGCATCTCGACCGTGAACGGCCGGGAGCGCGGCGTTCGTCGCCTCGCTCCTGGCCGTGATGCGGGTGTTGTCAGTCGGTCGGCTCGACCCTATACTAGGGTGCCGGTCGTCCACCGGGGTGTAGCGCAGTTGGTAGCGCGCGGCGTTTGGGACGCTGAGGTCGTAGGTTCGAGTCCTATCACCCCGACCGATGCGGATCGATCCGGACCGCGGCGCTCCGGCCCCGCGGGGGTAGCTCAGTTGGTAGAGCGTCTGCCTTCCAAGCAGAATGTCGCCGGTTCGAGTCCGGTCCCCCGCTCCTGAAAAAGCCCGTCGGAGTCAACAAAATGGCCACCCAAACCGGGTGGCCGTTGGCATATCTGGGTCGGATGTGTACCGAATGTGTACCGGAGGTCCGCGTGGTAGTCCCTAATCGGTTTCCAGACGTAGGTCGATCAGCCCGCAGTGCCGAAGACATCGCCTACGACATCCTCTGCCAGGAGCTGGAGGAGATCGGCAAGGACGGGTGGCCGCTCGGGCTTCGCTGGTCCTTCGACTGGGTAGACGGAGCACAGGACTTCGTAGACGCCCTGAGATCCTACGCGGACAACCCGGCTGCGTATCCAGAATGGCGGGTCGCCGTCCAGCGGGCCATCGACCGGATCATTGCTCGCGGTGAGGAGCTGCACGTCATGTAGCCGACCGATCACGCTGTACGGCTGGGACGGAGGACGACGATGAGCAAGCAGAACAAGGACCAGCCAGTCAATCGGTTCGGCCGGGGCGAGGATCAGTAGTTCCAGGTCATTCCCGCCACGACCGATACGCCGGAGTACCGGTTGGCGAACCTCGACCAGTACCCGGCACACTACCGGGACTCCGTTGAGAAGGAC
>CAXTHM010000028.1:32204-39181 GCA_964244115.1 uncultured Thermomicrobiales bacterium | reverse complement strand
GCCCGTGAGGCCAACCGGCAGCGCGATGAGCGAGCCCGTCGCGCTGCCGGTTGACGTCCAGCATCAACGAGACACGGTCCAGGCGGAGGCGCCCCGCCTGACCGGGACCGGGTCCAGCAGGACGGCCAGGCCGTGCGCGGTCGCGATGTCGCCCGTCCCGGCGCGCTGACGATAGACGGGAACGTCTCGACGCCGAGGTTCTGGCCGGCGAGCTGGCAATGGGCATCGCTGACACCGACTCCCCGACGTTCGGATCACCGCGTGGATCGGCGACCACCGTCCACGTCCCGATCGGTCCACGTTCATACCTCGTGTCATCCCGCACCACTGTCCGCCGTGACCATCAGGACGTCCGTAGGACTACGGATACCCGTCGCTCCCTCCCATGCCTAGACTGCGCAAGAGCCTGTGACGACCGGTGTGGACCCGCCCGCCGGTCGTGCGGCGCCATCGCTTCGCCAGGAGACCCCATGGAACCAGGACGCTTCGATTCGCTGACCCGCTCCCTCTCGTCCCGACTGTCCCGCCGTACGGCCCTGCAAGCCTCCGGACTCGGACTCGCCGCGGGCGTCATCGCGACCACATCGCCGAGTACGTCGGCTCAGGAGGGGACGCCGGCTCCGCTCAGCGAAGACACCACGTTCCTCTTCGTGCAATCCGCCACCTCCGGCACGTTCGCGGTCAACCCCGCCTCCGGCACCCCGACGTCTGACGGCGGCTCGGGCGGCGCCGACTACCTGCTCACCCTCGCCGGCCACACCGGCAACACGGTCTACTTCTCCGACCGGCCCGAGCGCATCTTCGGGGCGTCGCCGACCCAGGCTTTCCTGGATGGACTCGGCTTCCCGCCCAACAACCCGCCCAATGCCGCGCTGGTGACGACCGACGCCGACGGCAACGAGGACATCCTCGTCGTCGAGTTGTTCCAGCCCAGCTTCGACGCCACCGCCGGCACGGTCTCCTATGGCGTCAACATCCTGAGTGACTACGAGGGGAGGCTGGACTTCGTCGCCGGTCGCCAGGCCGACGAGGACCTCGGGACGACCTTCGGGGAGGCGAGCCTGTTCATCGACGACTGCCCTGATCTCACCGTGTGTGACCGCCCCTTCGTTCACAACGAGCTCTATATCGGCCCCCTGCCCGGCGGCTCGGTCGGTCTGTGCTGGCACTGGAGCGATGTGGACTGCACCCCCTGCAACGGCAACAGCAACGGCTACTATGACGATCTATGCAATAGCACCTATCCGGACTGCGGTGGAGAGTGCGCCGCCTTCTGATCAGACCGTCCGTCCAGTTCCTGGCACCCGTCGACCATCCGCCGGCTCGCATCCTCGCCGAGCGTCATGACCGGTTCCGTCCTCGGCATGACCAGCGAGGCGGCGGCCGGAGTCATCGGTGCGTCGGTCCGGAGGTTCGTGGGGAGTGATACGGAATCCGGGTTGACGCTTGGTGCGTGACCGCCAGCTCCCCTCTCTGGGCACCTGGGAGCCGCAGCGCAGCGAGAGCCGCGTCAGCGGGTGAGCCGGAGAGGGGCTGGGGGAGCGGTCTGCTCCGCCACCGAGGTGTCGCAGATCCACCGACCGTTTACCCGGATTCGGTATGAGACCAGACCTCCGGGTGCTACCCGACTCGCTCGTCGCGTCCTTGGCGTTCCGCCAGGAATGTGGCGGGCAGAGCTTCTCACCGCGCCATGTCTGTAGCAGAGTCACTCGCCGAGGCGCACTCCTCGCCGGTCAGGAGTGCGGCGAATTGCTGATCGATGACCGAGGCGATGTCGCGGGCGTCCGGCGAGGTCGGACCGGTGACGCCCTCGCCATCGATCTCCAGGAGTCGACGCCAAGGCGGTGGCGGTCGTCGCCGGTTCGGATCGGCGTCCCCCCACTGAACCTGTCGGCGTGGTACTCCGGGGAGACCTCGACCCGTCACGGTAGGCGGCCGTCCAGAACAGGCCGCTCCCCGTCGTGTCACATCCGTTCGAGCGTTACCCGACCGGACCTTGTCGCCGTGGGAGGGAGGCCCTGGGTCGACGTGGCCGGTCGGTCGATCAGTAGCCGCGACGCTTGTCGATCAGGTTGACGAGCTCGTCACCGCCGGCGAGGCGGAGGATGTTCTCCCGCAGGATCTCGACGCAGCGCCGCTCCTTCGGGCCCGATGCACCGGCGACGTGCGGGGTGATGATCAGGTTCGGCGCCGTCCAGAGCGGACTGTCGGCGGGGAGCGGCTCGACCGAGGTGACGTCGATCCCCGCCCCGGCGATCCGGCCCTCGCGCAGGGCGGTATCCAGCGCCTCCTCCTCGACGATGCCGCCGCGGGAGATCACGATCAGGCTCGCGTCCGCGCGCATCTGCTCGAAGGCCGCCGCGTCGATCAGGCTGTGGGTTTCGGGCGTGTACGGCACGGCGACGACGACGACATCGGACTGGGCGAGCAGGTCGGGCAGGCGGTCGTTCGGCCAGACCGCCTCGACGAGCCCATCACCCGGTCCCGCATTGACGTCGACCGCGAGCACGCGCATCTCGAACGCGTCGGCGCGGCGGGCGATCGCCCGGCCGATGGCGCCGTAGCCGATGATGCCCATCGTGCTGTCCTTGATCTCTCGCAGCGTCTGGTAGGCCTCGACCCGGCCCCAGTGGCCCTGCCGCTTCCAGTCCACCATCTGCGGGATGTCGCGGGTGAGCGCGAGCAGCAGCGAGAAGACGTGCTCGGCGATCGAGGGGGCGTGGGCACCGCGCGTGTTGGCGACGACGACGTCGCTCTCGACCAGCCCCGGTACCCGCGCGACCCAGTCGACCCCGGCGCCCGGCGACTGGATGAGGCGCAGCGCCCTGGCCGCGGCGAACTGGTCGCCGGTGGGGAAGCCGTAGAAGACGTCGGCGTCGACGATCTCGGCAGCGACCTGGTCGGCCCCCTTGGCATGGACGATCTCCAGACCGTCGATACCGACGTCATCGAGGAGATGGAAGTAATGCTCACCTTCGGCCGAAGCAATGACCAGTTTCATGGGAGGGAATGTCCCCTTTCGTTCGTCATGCAGAGACGGCTGCGGTTGGTCATCGAAGCGTACGTCCTCCTGATGCCCAGCCGAAGCTTTCCGCGAGTTGCCAGCACCGGTCGGTGATGTCGCTTCCCTCTCCGGGCGCCTGCGCAGCCGCAGCGCAGAGAGAGCCGCATGGGACGGGTGAGCCGGAGAGGGGTCTCGCTTCGCTGGGGGGAGAGGTCTGCTCGCTATCCGAGCGGTACCTCGGTAATCCGCCTAGTAGCGCACCGCGCTCCCGGTCGGGACATCGCCGACGGCGGCATCTCGCGATGAGGCGGACCAGTTCAGCGCCTCCAGATCGGAGCGGAGACCGCCGAGCAGGTAGCTCGTCTCGCTGGCCATCGCGAGGAACTGGAAGCCCTCCGCGATGCGCTGGTTGACACCGGCAGCGCCGGAGGTATGGATGCCGGGCGCGACGCCGTTCCGCACGCAGGCCGCCCTGATCTCGGCGATGGCTTCCATGAGGCGCGGGTCCTCGCTCTCGAGCGGGACGCCGATCCCGACGCCCATCGAGGCGGCGAGGTCGTTCGGGCCGATGAAGCAGGCATCGACGCCCGGCACGCTCAGGATGGCGTCGGCGTTCTCGATGCCGATCGCGTGCTCGATCTGGAGGGCGACGACGATCTGGTCGTCGGCGTGCTGGAGGTACTCGCCGCCCGATGAGCCGAAGCGGACCCCGGTCAGTCCGCCACCGATGCTGCGGACGCCGCGGGGCGGATACCGCGCCGCGGCCACGGCGGCCTCGGCCTCCTCGCGCGTGTTCACCATCGGGACGACGATGCCCCAGGCGCCGGCGTCCAGGACGCGCTTGATGTTCTCGCCACTGTTCCAGGGGATGCGGACGAACGGGGCCACCCCCTTGCCGGCGATCGCCCCGAACATCAGCGACAGCGTCCGGATGTCGATCGGGTTGTGCTCGGTGTCGACCGTCAGCCAGTCGAACCCGAGGGTGGCGACGTACTCCGCCGCCTCCGGGCTGGGCAGGGCCAGCCAGGTGCCGATCGACGGTTCGCCGGCGGCAAGCCGCTGTCGGACGTGGTTGCTTCGCATCGTCTCTCTCCGGCAGGGTCGCTGGCGACGAGATCGTGACGTCGATCGGCCTCACCAGCGAGACCGTTCGACCAGACGAGCGTGAGTCGGTGTTCGCGGCATTCGTCCACGACGTGACCGAGCGCACCGATCTGGACACCGCGGCGTCCACGCTTAGCCGACGGGCTGGTGTCAGCCGAACCGGCCGACGCGACCTGCTCGCTCGGCGCGGCCGATTATCGCACCGCTGGACTGGGAACGGGACAATGTCAGATCCACACGTCCGACTTTGGCGGGACCCCCGGCGTGTACACGCGCCGGGGCACTTCTCACTTCCGGTGCCCCTTCGGCCGGATGCCCCGGCTCACGACCGGCGGGGTCTATCTCGCCAGACGGCGATCACTCCTAAGCAACCATCGATGCCGCGCCGGCCTGCTCCCCAACGATCGGCCCGACGGGATGCAGGTCGCCATCGCTCACCGAGGAGCGCGGCAGGACCAGGGGCCGGCCGGTCCGGGGATCGACACTGATACCGGCGGCGATCCCGAAGACCGACTCGAGCAGCGCCTCATCGATGATCGCCGAGGGGTGACCGGTGGCGACGATCTTCCCGGCACGCATCGCGATCAGGTTGTCGGCGTACCGGGCCGCCATATTGAGGTCGTGCAGGACCATCACGATCGTGCGGCCCGCGTCCCGGTTGAGCCGCCAGACCATGTCGAGCATCTCCAGCTGGGCGGAGATGTCGAGGAACGTCGTCGGCTCGTCCAGGAACAGGATCGGGGTGTCCTGGGCCAGCGCCATCGCGAACCAGGCCCGCTGCCGCTGCCCACCGGAGAGCGTCTCGATATCCCGACCACGCAGCTCAGCGAGCTGGCAGTCGCAGACCGCATCGTCGGTCATGCGCTGGTCACGGTCGCACCACTGCCGGAACAGGCCCTGATGCGGGAATCGCCCCAGGGAGACGAGTTCGTCAACCCGGAGCCCGGTCGGCGCGATCGCCCCCTGGGACAGCATCGCCAGTCCCCTGGCGAGCCGCCGCTGGGGGCAGCGCCGGATATCGACGTCGTCCATGTAGAGCTCGCCAGCGCGGGCCGACTGGAGCCGGGCGATGGTGCGCAGCAGCGTCGACTTGCCGCAGGCGTTCGGGCCGACGATGGCGGTGATCGCGCCGCCCGGCAGCTCGACGCTCAGGTCGGACGAGATCACCGACTTGTCGTAGCCGGTCGAGACCCCGGAGACGTGGATGGCGTGGTCCCGGCCGCCCTTCGGCTCGCGGCTGTCCCAGACCTGACTGACCGGCACGCAGTGCGGCAGACCGTTGGCCTCGTCGAGGACGACGTCGCACTCGGCGCCGTAGAGATCGGCCAGCCGTTCGGCGGTCAGCATCTCGGCCGGCGTCCCCTCCCCGATCACGCGGCCATCGCGGATCGAGATCAGCGTATCGCTGACCGCGGCGGCCTGATTGATGTCATGGAGGACGAGCACGACTGTCCGGCCCTCCTCCCGCTTCAGGCGCCGGACGAGCTCGATGATCTCCATCTGATGGGCGACGTCGAGGTACGTCGTCGGTTCGTCGAGCAGGAGCAGCGGCGTCTCCTGGGCGATCGCCATCGCGATCCAGCCGCGCTGGCGCTGGCCACCGGAGAGCGAATCGATCGGCCGATCGCGGAGGGCGGACATCCCGGTCAGGGCCAGCGCCCGCTCGACGGCCTCATCGTCCTTCGGGGAGGGCGGCTGGAGGAAACCCTGGTGCGGGAAGCGGCCGCGCCGGGCGAGTTCCTCGACGGTGACGCCCTCCGGCGCGGCGGAATGCTGGGCGAGCAGCCCGAGCCGCTTCGCCACCTCGCGGCTGGAGAGGCGGTGGATCAACTGCCCGTCCAGCAGGACCGAGCCGCCCTTGGGTCTCAGCAGCCGCGACAGCGAGCGCAGGAGCGTCGACTTGCCGCAGCCGTTGGGGCCGATGATCGTCGTGACCGACCCCTCGCGGATGCTGAGGCTGAGATCGTGGACGACGGTCTGATCGCCGTAGGCGAGATCGAGGCGGTCGGCTACCAGGCGGGTCATGGCGATACCCTCGCGTTCGAGCGGTAGAGTAGGTAGAGGAAGTAGGGCGCACCGATCGCCGACGTCAGGATGCCGACCGGCAGCGTGACCGGCAGGAGGTGCTGCCCGATCACATCGGCGACGAGCAGGAACAGCGCCCCGATCAGGGCCGTCAGGATCAGCACGGTGCCGGAGAGCGGACCGGCCAGCAGCCGGGCGATGTGCGGGATCATCAAGGCGACGAAGCCGACCGGTCCGGCCAGCGCGACGCAGAACGCCGCCAGCGCGCACCCGACGAGCAGCATCGCGAACCGGAGCCGCTCGACGCCCAGCCCGAGCGACCGCGCCGAGTCCTCGCCGAGCTGGAGGATGCGCATCGGCCACATCAGCGCGACCGAGATCGGCAGGAGGACGAGCAGCGCGACCGCCATCAGCCGGACATCGCCCCAGTCGGCGCCGTAGATCGAGCCGATCGACCAGACCTGCGCGGGCCGGACCTGCTCGATCGTGCCGCTGACCAGCAGAAGCGTCGTCAGCGCCGACAGCGCGGCGCCGATCCCGATGCCGACGAGGATCAGCCGGTTCGGCGCGACCCCGCCCCGCCAGGAAAGCAGGTAGATCGTGACCGCCGCCGTCGCCGCCCCGGCGAACGCCGCGGCCGGGACGAGACTCCAGGTCAGCCCGGAGACGATCCAGAAGGTGACGAACAGGTTGGCGCCGCTGTCGATCCCGATGATGTCCGGCGAGACGAGCGGGTTGCGGACCAGCCCCTGGAAGATCGCCCCGGCCATCGCCAGCCCGGCGCCGATCAGCAGCGCCAACAGGACGCGGGGAAACCGGAGCGTGTTGACGATGAAATCCTGCT
>CAXTHM010000028.1:27420-32194 GCA_964244115.1 uncultured Thermomicrobiales bacterium | reverse complement strand
CGACGTCGATGGCCGGGATCCGGAACGAGCCCAGCATCATGGCGAAGACCGACGTGGCGAGGATCAGGAGGAGGGTGGCGACGCTCAACCCAAGGACGCGGAGGTTGACCCGGGCGGACAGGTTCCCCCGGCGAACGGTCATCAGACGGGGAGCGGCGGAGCCCGTCTCGGGCATCGTCGGGACGGCCATCAGCTCGCCAGGCTCCGCTTGCGGGCGAGGTAGACGAGGAACGGCGCCCCGATCAGTCCCGTCACGATGCCAGCCTGGATCTCGCCCGTGGTCAGCACCAGCCGCCCGATGATGTCAGCCCCGGTCAGGAAGATCGCGCCGCCCAGGAACGAGTACGGCAGCACCCAGCGGTAATCCGGCCCTACGATCGACCGGACGATGTGCGGCACCGCCAACCCGACGAAGGCGATCGGGCCAGCGACCGAGACAGCCGCCCCGGTGATCAGGACGACCAGCCCGGCGCAGACCAGCCGGACCCGCGTGGTGTTCATGCCGAGCGCCCGGGCGGCATCCTCGCTCATGCTGAGCACGTTGAGCTGATGACCCATGAAGACGCAGATCAGCGCGCCGCCCAGGAGGAACGGGGAGACGAAGAGGAACGTGTCGAGATCGCGCCCGACGACTGAGCCGGCGAACCAGAACCGGACCTGGTCGAACGTCTCCTCCGAGAGCAGGAGCAACGCGCTGGTCCACGAGCCGAGCATCGCCGAGATCGCGACGCCGGCGAGGGTCAGGCGGACGGGGGCGTTCTTGGCATCTCCAACCGACCCGACGGCGAAGACCAGCGCCGAGGCGACGATCGCGCCGACGAAGGCGAACCAGACGTACTCCTGGACGCTGCTCAGGCCGAGGTAGAAGACGGCGGTCACGACCGCGAACGAGGCGCCGCTGCTGACGCCGAGGATGGACGGGCTGGCGAGTGGATTCCGGGTGATCGCCTGCATCGTCGCCCCGGCGACGGCGAGGCCGGCCCCGACACCGAGCGCGATCACCGTCCTCGGTACGCGCTGGGAGCGGACGACGGCCTCGTCGTAGCTGGCCGGATCGTAATGGAAGAAGGCATCCCAGACGGAGGTCGTCGAGACGGGATGCGCCCCGAACCGGATGCTGATCAGGGCGGTGAGGAGGACCAGGCCGGCGCCGAGTAGCAACCCGACCGCCCGGGCGCTCGTACCCAACCAGGCCGGTCGGCGTGAGATCCGCCGGCCAGCCACGCGTTGTCCTGAACTGGCGGTGGAGATCGACATGGCGCTGGATCGCTCCCCGACAGACGTCTCGACGGACCCCGATCGATCAATACCCTACTTACCGACTCGGGATTATTCGTCGATCCGGTCGGCGCTGTCAAGCGAGTCGCCACCCTGCTTCCCGACACGTCAGCGGCTGCCGCGACCCGGCTACCATCCGCGAGTGTCCGACGGCTCGTCATCGGCGACGGCCGGTACGGCGACGGCTGGTGGGTCGGACGGAGTCGCGCCGCGACGGATCAGCATCGCCACGATCGCGACCACGACCACCGGGGCGATGACGAAGACGAACGAGGTGCCGTACCGGTTGGCGAGCAGGCCGAAGCCGAGCGTGCCCGCGACACCGAGCGCGTTTTGAAGGAAGTTCTGCATGCCGAAGGCGGCGCCCTGCTGCCCGAAGCCGACCCGGCGGTTGACGAAGGACTGGACGGCGGTATTGGCTGCCCCTCCGCCGAACTTGACCAGGATGCCGACCAGCCCGGCGGCGAGGACCGGCTCGCTGAACGAGAGCCCGAACGGCGAGAGCAGATGGAGCGGACTGTACGGGGCGAGGTACGGCGCGACCTGCTCGATGGTGCCGAGCAGGACCATCGCCAGCGTGAAGGCTCCGAGCGAGAGTCCGATCAGCCAGCGCTCGCCCGGCCAGCGCACCAGCAGCGGACTGAGTAACATCGCCACGATCGTGCCGATCAGTCCCGCCGCGAAGACATAGACGCTGTTGGCCGGGTCGGTGCCGAGCGTATCGCGGACGAAGACCGGCTGCAGCGACTCGAAGACGTCGTTCAGCACGGCCACGATCGCGCCGCTGGTCATGATCGACGCCAGCGCCGGATTCGCCAGCAGCCAGGCGCCGGCGGTCCTGATCGAGAGCGTCGGCTCGTCGGCGTCCGGGTCGATGTCCCTCACATCGATGCGACGTTCGCCTGGAAGCCGGAACGTCCGCACGGCGGCCAGCAGCAGGATCCCCGCGACCAGGAAGAGCATCAGCTGGATGTCGAACAGCTTGATCAGGGTCGGGGCGAGGATGGCCGTCCCCAGGCCGCTGCCGATCCCGCCAGCCATGGTCAGCAGCGTGATCGCCGTCGCGATCTCGCCGGCCCCGGCGACGAGGACGACGGCCGACTTCACCGCCGGCGAGACGATCTGGGTCAGTAGCCGGACCGAGAAGACCAGGAGGAGCAGCGACAGGAACGTCGTCCCGATCGTCAGCGGGACGGCCACGCAGAGGGTGGCCTGGAGCAGGTACCCGACGCCAAGCGCCAGCCGCTTGGACATCGAGTCGGCGAGGGCGCCGCCGCGCAGCCCGAAGACGAGCGCCGCGACCGCACCGGCGGTCGTCAGGAGCGTGACCTCGATCTGGCTGGCGCCGCCCCGGGCGACATGGACCATGGCGCCGTAGGTCAGAGTCGCCATCCCCAGCTCCGAGAGCAGGCGGGAGACGAGCAGGACCTGGACGTCCGGCCGCAGCGTCATCGCCGGCAGGAACCACTGCCACCATCGGATCCGTCTCAACGGTGCCGTCTTCGCCATCCCCTGACGTCTCTCCCCGGCCTCGCTGGCCCGGTGCGGCCTGGGTCAGATCAGACCGATCGCCGCCGCGTCCCAGCCGAGCCGGACCTCGCTCGCGCTCTTACCACCGCGGCGCGGGTGCCGCCCAGCCGCCAGTGTGGTTCGTCCGCGTACGGTCATATACACTCAATGGGAGAAAGGGCCTGTAGCTCAGCGGTAGAGCACGGGGCTCATAACCCCAGGGTCGCAGGTTCGATCCCTGCCGGGCCCACCCGTTGGTCGAAGAATTCGGGGACAGACTCGCAACACCGCCGCCCGGTGAGTCGCCCACGGTTGAGAGGATCGCACGATTACCGATCAGGCACCTGTGACG
This sequence comes from uncultured Thermomicrobiales bacterium, assembly GCA_964244115.1. Lineage (GTDB taxonomy): Bacteria > Chloroflexota > Chloroflexia > Thermomicrobiales > UBA6265 > CADCWK01. Next base: position 29,055 of record CAXTHM010000028.1, on the reverse strand, counting down.
AACGATGACACGATCAAGCGCGAGTACCTCGACCCCGCCGGGGACGAGGAGATGGTCGACCACCTCGGAACCCTCGAAGGTCTCCAGGACAGCCGGGCTCTTGCCCTGCGGATAGCAGACGTGATCGCCGAGACCCCAGCGGTCAACACGCTGGTCCTCGACATCCATACGCTGACGCCGTGGGCGGACTTCTTCGTGATCTGCTCCGGTGAGAACGAGCGCCAGCTCCGGGCGATCACCAGGGAGGTCCTCGACGAGATCGAGGAGGCGGGCCACGTCCCCCGCCGGACCGAAGGGAACGAACTCTCCGGCTGGACGCTGCTCGACTACGGGGACGTCGTCGTCCACATCTTCGATCTCGAGCAGCGGGCGTTCTACCGGCTGGAAGATCGCTGGGCCGCGGGCACGACCGTCCTCTCGATCGAGTAGCCCCCCGACCGGACGCGCCAGAAGGAGACACGGGCGAGCATGGCAGGAACCAGAGTCAATCTCCAGCCAGGTACGGATCTTTCCGCGGCCGGTTTTCCCTCGTCCGCCCAACCGAAGCCGGTGCTGCCGTTCCTGCTCGGCGCGCTCGTCGGGGGGCTGGCCGGGACGGTCCTCGGGTCGCTCGTGGCGGGTCTGCTCGGCGACGCGATCAGCAGCCTGTTCCGCAGCGTCTCCCGCAAGGTCAGCGACAAGGACCAGCCACCGTTCGACCTGCTGCTCCAGTAGTTTCGATCGGATCGCGAGACGGCGTGGCCAGCACGGGTCACGCCGTCGTGTTGCCCGCGGGTTCGGCGGTGGGTTCGACATCCAGAGCCGGCCGGCGGCGACGGGACCACGAGAGGGAAACCGATGCGGGTACTGGTCACGGGAGCGGCAGGGTACATCGGCAGCGTCGCGGTGGAGCGGCTACTCGATGCCGGCCATGAGGTCACTGGGGCGGATAGCCTCTGGCGGGGACACCGGCTGGCGGTCGATCAGCGGGCGGAGTTCCGCCAGGTCGATCTGCTCCAGGCGTCGCAGGTCGCCGACCTGATCGGCGAGGTCCGGCCGGACGCGGTGATGAACTTCGCCGCCGCCACGCTCGTCCCCGAGTCGGTCGTCCGGCCGCGGGACTACTTCGCCGCCAACGTCGTCGGCGGCCATAACCTGCTCTCGGCGATGCAGGATCATGGCGTGAAGCTGTTCGTCTTCTCCTCCACGGCGGCGGTCTACGGCGAGCCGGAGGTCGTCCCGATCCCGGAGTCGGCGCCGCTCCGGCCGATCAACCCCTACGGGCGCTCGAAGCTGATCGTCGAGCAGATGCTGCCCGCCTACGCCGAGGCGTGGGGACTGCGCTACGCCTGCCTGCGGTACTTCAACGTCGCCGGTGCTTCGGTTGCCCACGGCGAGGACCACGACCCGGAGACGCACCTGATCCCGATGGCGCTGTTCTCGGTGATGGGTCGCCGGTCCGGGTTCGGCCTCTACGGCACCGACTACCCGACGCCGGACGGATCGTGCGTTCGGGATTATGTCCACGTCGAGGACCTGATCGACGCGCACCTGTTGGCGCTGGATGCCCTGGTCGCGAGCGATAGCCCGATCGGCGCCTTCAACCTGGGCAGCAAGGGCGGCTTCTCGGTCCGCGAGGTCGTGGCCGCCGTCGAG
>CAXTHM010000028.1:15121-27410 GCA_964244115.1 uncultured Thermomicrobiales bacterium | reverse complement strand
CCTCGACCTCGCCGAGGGCGCCGACATCGTCATGGTCAAGCCGGCGCTGGCCTACCTCGACATCATCCGGGCCGTCCGCGAGGTCGTGGCCGCCGTCGAGCGTGTCACCGGCCTGACCGTGCCGCTGACCGAGCAGCCCCGCCGCGCGGGCGATCCGGCGGTCCTGGTCGCCGACAGCACCCGCGCCCGCGAGGTCCTCGGCTGGGACCCGACTCGCTCGACGCTCGACGACATGGTCGGCAGCGCCTGGGAGTGGTTCAAGGGGCATCCGGATGGGTACGGCGGCTAACTCCGAGCAGGGACAGGGCGGCATCGGGGCGGTAATCATTGACGTGGCTGGTGGTAGAGCAGTCCTCTCCCCCAGCCCCTCTCCGGCTCACCTGCTCGCTCACCCACTGAAGCGGCTCTCGCTACGCTGCGGCTCGTAGGTGCCCAGAGAGGGGGCAGCGCCGCCCACTAGGGCCAACCAATCCCGTCGAACGCGAGCTTAGGAACACGATGATCTGCCATATACGGCTTGTCAGGATATGGGCCGCTGACGATTTTCGAGTTGCCGGGCGGCTTCAGCGCCCGGTCCCAGAAGCGCAGATCCCGAACCGAGAAACGCGTCGCCATCGATCTGGCGACGCGTTTCTCTTTGAGTCGACCACATCACCGGACCAAGGTCTCATTACGCCTTCACGCCCTGGACTCCATCGGATGTCGTGTCGGCGCTGGTCCGCTGGCCGATCTTGCGCTCGGTGCCGGAGCGGAGCCGGTCGATGTTGCCCCGGTGCTTGAACAGGATGATCGCGCCGATGATCGCGGTCGCGACGACAACCCACCAACTGAGCTGATCCAATAGGGCGAGGACCACGAAGAAGACCGGCGCCAGCACCGCCAGCACGACCGAGGCGAGCGACACGTATCGGGTCACGGCGACGATGACGACCAGGATCGGGATCGTCAGGAGCGCCCAGGGCGTTAGAGCGATGAGCGCCGCTCCACCGGTCGCCACGCCCTTGCCGCCGGTCCCCCTGATGAAGATCGACCAGCAGTGGCCGACCGTCGCCGCAACGGCAGCCAAGGCGACGGCCCAGATCGGCAGGTCGAGCAGCCGACCAGCCACGACCGGCAACGCACCCTTGGCGAGGTCCATGAGCAGCACGCCCAGCGAGATCTTCCACCCGAAGACGCGCAGGGCGTTGGTCGTCCCGATCGAGCCGCTGCCATGGCCACGCAGGTCGACCCCGGTCGCGAGGCGACCGAGGATGACTCCAGACGGGACCGCCCCGGCAACGTAGGCGACGACGATGAGGAGCAACCCGCCGAGCGTCTGACCGGTATCCATCGCTGCTCCTGACCGGGACGACCGTCAGCCGATCACCGGGATCGAATCGATCAGACCGACTCGTGCCGGCTGCGGAAGCTCATCCGGATCGGAGTTCCGCTGAAGCCGAAATGCTCCCGGAGCTGGTTCTCGAGATAGCGCCGGTAGCTGAAGTGGATCTGGGTCGGGTCGTTGACGAAGAAGACGAACATCGGCGGCGAGACGTCGGCCTGGGTCGCGTAGAAGAACTTGACCCACTTGCCCGGCTTCGAGGCCGGCGGGTGCGCGGCGACGGCCTCCTGCAACAGACGGTTGAGCGTCGCGGTCGAGACGCGGCGCTCGCGCTCCTCGACGACGAGCAGGGCCGCTTCGAGCGCCTGCTGGACCCGGAGACCGAGCTTGGCCGACGTGAAGACGATCGGGGCGTACGGCATGAAGTCGAGCGCCTCGCGAGCCTTCTCGCGGTACTCGTCCATCGTGTTCGCGTCCTTCTCGACGAGGTCCCACTTGTTGACGACGACGACGAGGCCCTTCTTCTGCTCCTCGACGTAGCCGGCGATGTGGAGATCCTGAGCCGTGAAGCCCTCAACGGCGTCGATCACGAACAGGACGAGGTCCGCCCGGTCGATCGCCTTCATCGAGCGGATGACGCTGAAGCGCTCGATGCCCTGCTCGATCCGGCCCCGGCGACGGATGCCGGCCGTGTCGATCAGGGTGATCGGGTTGCCGGCCCAGATGATCTCGGTGTCGACGCTGTCCCGGGTCGTGCCGGGGACGTCGCTGACGATCGCCCGCTCCTGGCCGAGGAGGGCGTTGAGCAGGCGGCTCTTGCCGACGTTCGGCCGACCGACGATCGCGATCTTGGGGCCGTTGGTCTCGGGCTCCTCCTCGGACTCGGGGAGCGACTCGACGACGCGGTCGAGCAGGTCGCCGGTGCCGGTGCCGTGATAGGCGGAGATCACGAACGGGTCGCCGAAGCCGAGCTCGTAGAACTCGACCGCGCTGTCGCGGCGCTCGGTGCTGTCCGCCTTGTTGGCGACCAGCAGCGTCGGCTTGTGCGTCCGGCGGAGGAGGTCGACGACATCGTGGTCGCCGCCATTGAGCCCGACCTTGGCGTCGACCATGAACAGGATCACGTCGGCCTCGTCGATGGCGCTGTTGGCCTGGGCGCGGGTGTCCCGGGCGATCTTGGTCAGCGAGGCGCCCTCGATCTCCTCGTCGTCCTGGAGACCGCCGGTATCGACGACGGTGAACTCGACCCCGCCCCACTCGACGGTCCCGTAGAGGCGGTCTCGGGTCGTGCCGGGGATGTCCTCGACGATCGCCCGCCGCTCGCCGATCAGGCGGTTGAAGAGGGTCGACTTGCCGACATTCGGTCGGCCAACGATGGCTACGATCGGTTTACTCACCGGTTACCACTACCCCACGCTACGCCACGGACTGTTGCCGGAATCAGGATCTGGATGGCTGAGATCGGGCACTGTCGCCCGTGAAACCCTTCGCCCCAGCCAGGATACATCGACCGAAAAGACGTCGGACAAGCGATCGCCGGGCCGGTCGAGGGATGTCGCCAGAACCGACAGTATAGCAACAGGGCAGCGAGGGGCGTCGTTTCGGTCAGCCGGCCAGCGCCGCGATCAGGGTGTCGACGCTGCGGCGGCCGTTGAGTTCCGTGGCGCAGATGAGCATGTGCCGCTCGAGGGCGAGGTGCGTCTCGGCCAGGTCGTAGCCACCGATGATCCCGTGCTCGACGAGCCGGCGGTTGATCACCGGGACGTCCTCCGGGGTCCGGACGACGAACTCGTGGAAGAACGGCCCGTCGAGGGCGACCTCGTAGCCGGGCAACTCGTTCAGCCGTGTGGCGAGGTAGTGGGCGTTCTGGTAGCTCCGGTTGGCGACCTCACGGAAGCCGGCCGGACCCATCGAACTCATGTAGACCGTCGCTGCGGTCGCCATCAGCCCCTGGTTCGTGCAGATGTTGCTGGTCGCCTTCTCACGCCGGATGTGCTGCTCGCGGGTCTGGAGCGTCAGCACGAAGCCGCGCTTGCCCTCGGAGTCGTTAGTCATGCCGGCGAGCCGGCCCGGCATCTGGCGGACGTACTCCTTCTTAGCGGCCAGCAGCCCGACGAACGGCCCACCGAAGCTCGGCGGCACACCAAGGGACTGGCCCTCGGCCGTGACGACGTCGGCGCCAAGGTGGCCCGGCGGCGTCAGCATCCCGAGCGGGACCGGCGCGGTGCTGACCACGAGGCGCCCACCGGCGCCGTGGACCGCGTCGGCGATCGCCTGGACGTCCTCGATCCCGCCGAAGAAGTTCGGGTACTGGATCACGGCGACGGCCAGATCGTCGTCGAGATGCGGGGTGAACTCGCTCAGCCCTTCGACGAAGCCCTTCGTCGGGATCGGCAGATCGATGAAGTCGACGCCCTCGCCGGACAGATACGTCTCCAGTACGGCGCGGTAGGCCGGGTGGATCGTCCCCGAGACGACGACCTTGCGGCGCTTCCTGGCGCTGCTCATCGCCACCAGGACGCCCTCGGCCAGGGCCGTCGCGCCGTCGTAGATCGAGGCGTTGGCCACCTCGAGCCCGAGCAGGGCGGCGACCATGCTCTGGAACTCGTAGATCACCTGCATCGTGCCCTGGGCGACTTCGGGCTGGTACGGCGTGTAGGCGGTATAGAACTCGCCTCGCCGCAGGATCTGGTCGACCGTCGCCGGGATGAAGTGGTGGTACGCCCCGGCCCCGAGGAATGACCGGCCAGCCTTCGGCGCGAGGTTGAGTTCCGCCAGGTCGCCGAGGCGCTCGGTGGCCTCCATCTCCGTCAGGGCCGGCGGCAGGTCCAGATTCGGGAAGCGGACCCGCGGCGAGACCGGCTCGAACAGGTCGGCGACCGAATCGACGCCAACGGCTTCGAGCATGGCGGCACGGTCGGCATCGGTGTGGGGGTTGAAGACCATCGGGCGTTTCTCCGGGAGCATTCGGACCGCAAAGGCGACGGCGAGAGCGAAAGCGGGTTTCAGGGAACGTGCACGACCCGGGTGGAAGAGGTCTGCTCAGCCACCCGAGCGCTTCGACGGCACCTCAGGCTAGACGGCTGCTTCCTGCTCGTAGATGTCATAGGCGGCCGAGTCCATGAGGTCCTCGACCTGAGCCGGGTTGGCCAACCGGATCTTCACGAGCCAGGCGCCCTCGTACGGGGACGAGTTGACGGTCTCGGGCGCGTCCAGGAGCGTGTCGTTCCGCTCGACGATCTCGCCGTCCACGGGCGAGTAGACGTCGGAGGCGGCCTTGACGGACTCGACGACGCCGAGCGGCTTGGTCGCCTCCACCTCGGTGCCCGGCTCCGGGAGTTCGAGGTAGGTGATGTCGCCGAGCTCGTTCTGGGCGTGGTCGGTGACACCCATCGTGGCGATGTCGCCCTCGACGAGGACCCACTCGTGAGTCCGGGTGTAGCGACGATCGGTCGGTGATGCCATCGGGTCTGCTCCAGAGGGGTGAGGGGTAGGCGGAACGATCAGGTCAGGACGGGAATCGCGACGGCGATTCCCTTCGGCCAGTGAACTGTACCTATTTTTGGCGCCGATAGAAGGGCACGGCCACCTGTTCGGCCGCGACGGGACGATCCCGGATCACGATCTGCAGCGGCCGGCCGATCCCCGCCTCGCCGGCGTCGATCAGGGCGAGCCCGATGTTGGCGCCCAGCGTGGGCGAGAAGGCGCCACTGGTGACGTAGCCGACCTCGCGCCCATCGACCTGGACCGGGAAGTGGGAGCGCGGTGCACCGGAGCGGCCGACCAGCCGGAACCCGACCGTCTTCCGGGCCGGACCGGCCTCCTTGACGGCGGCCATCGCGTCCCGGCCGACGAACTCGCCCTTGTCGAGCTTGACGGCCCAGCCGACCCCGGCCTCGTACGGCGAGATGTCCTCGCCGAGTTCCTGGCCGTAGAGCGGCATCCGCGCCTCCAGCCTGAGCGTGTCGCGGGCACCGAGCCCGATCGGGCAGAGACCGTGCTCGGCACCGGCCGCGATGAGCGCAGTCCAGACCGCCTCGGTGTCGGCGATCGGCGGGAACAGCTCGAAGCCATCCTCGCCGGTGTAGCCGGTCCGGGCGATCATCATCGGGAAGCCGGCGACCGTCGCGGCGGCCCATCGGTAGTTGCCGACCTCGTCGAGCTCCGTATCGGTCAGGCTCTGGACGATGGCGACCGCGAGCGGCCCCTGGATCGCGATCATCCCGACCTCATCGGAGATGTCCTCGACGTCCACGTCCAGCGCCGCGTGCTCCCGCCGCTGCGCCTGCAACCAGGCGACATCGCGGTCGGCGTTGCTGGCGTTGACGACGACGTAGAACGGCGCGGCCCCGGCCGGGCCGAAGGCGACGCTCGCCCCCTCGGGCGCCCGGTAGACGAGGATGTCGTCGATCGCGGTCCCGGCTTCGGTCGGTAGCAAGGAGTACTGCGCCTGTCCCCGTTCCAGCTTGCTGACGTCGTTGGTCGTGACCCGCTGGAGGAACGTCAGGGCGTCGGGACCGGAGACGTTGACCTGGCCCATGTGGCCCAGATCGAACAGCCCGGCCGACTCGCGGACCTTGCGATGCTCGGCGAGCACGCCGGTCGCGTACTGAACCGGCATGTCCCAGCCGGCGAACGGCACCATCCGGGCGCCGGCCGCGCGGTGGACGTCGGCGAGCGGCGTCCGGCGCAAAAGCCCGGTGGCTGCCCCGGGGTCGTGATCGTCTGAAGTCACGTGAGGTCTCCTGGCTAGACCGTCCGATCGTCGCGCCGGTCAGCGATCCGAGGGCATGCGTCTCGGGCACCACGGACGGTACCAGAAACGGTCAGCCGCCGACGGCGACGGGGACGCGCTGGCTGGACGCCATCGGCAGACGGGCCTTCTGGGGGCGTTCCAGGTAGAGCTTGTCCAGACCGAGCTGGACGGGGACCGGGTAGTCCCCCGTCAGGCAGCCGGTGCAGAAGCCGGTGTGCCCGACGTCGATCGCCTCGAGCAGCCCTTCGAGGCTGAGGTAGTCGATGCTCTCGACGCCTATGTGCCGCCCGATCTCCGGCACGGTCATCCGGGCGGCGATCAGCTCCTCGCGCTTGGCGAGGTCGACCCCGAGATAGCAGGGCCACATGATCGGCGGGGCGTGGACGCGCATGTGGACTTCCCGGGCGCCGGCCTTGCGGAGCAGCTCGATGATCGGCCGACTGGTCGTCCCGCGGACGATCGTGTCATCGACTAGCACGACCCGCTTGCCTTCGAGGACTTCCGGCAGGGCGTTGAACTTCAGCGAGACGCCCATCTCCCGGAGACGCTGGTCGGGCTGGATGAACGTCCGGCCGATATACCGGTTCTTGATCAGCGCCTCGGCGAACGGGATCCCGCTCTGCCGCGCGTAGCCGATCGCCGCCGGGGTGGCCGAGTCGGGCAGACCGACGACGATGTCGGCGTCGGCCGGGGCCTCGATCGCGAGGCGCTCCCCCATCCGCTGCCGCGTGAGGTGGAGCCGCTTGCCGTAGAGCAGGCTGTCCGGCCGGGCGAAGTAGATCAGCTCCAGCAGGCACATCGCGTGGCGCGGGACCTTCTCCTCGATCTTGTGGGAGACGCAGTCGTCGGCGGTGATCTCGACGATCTCGCCGGGTTCGACCTCGCGGACGAAGTCGGCGCCCACGGTCGCCAGGGCGCAGCTCTCGGACGCGACGACCCAGCGGTCGTTGAGGCGGCCGAGGCAGAGGGGACGGACGCCGAGCGGGTCGCGGACGGCGAGGAGCCGGTCGCGGGTCATGATCGACAGACTGAACGCCCCGATCATCCGGCCCATGGCCCGACGGATCTTCTGAACAATGTCGGCGCCGGGCGCGGCCGCGATCATCCGGGCGACGACCTCGCTGTCGGTCGTCGAGGTGAAGGTCACACCCTTGTCCTCGAGCTCGGCCCGGAGTGGGAGGGCGTTGGTCAGATTGCCATTGTGGGCGACGGCGAGGGGGCCGATCGGGCTCTCGACCGAGAAGGGCCCGGCGTTGCAGGCCACGTTGCCACCGGACGTGGAGTACCGGCAGTGCCCGATCGCGATCTCGCCGGGCAGGCGTTCGAGGTCTTCCGGCTCGAAGGCGCGGTTGACCAGGCCGAGGCTGGTGTGGACGAACAGGTCCCGTCCATCGCTGGTGGCGATGCCGGCGCTCTCCTGGCCGCGGTGCTGCAGGGCGTACAGACCGAAGAAGGTGATCCGGGCGACGTCTTCGCCGGGAGCAAAGATGCCGAAGACTCCGCACTCCTCGCGCGGCTTGTCCAGTCGGTCATCTGACATGCGGCTCTCCTGGGCTGGGATCGTGTCAGCACGGTGATAGCGACGAGGCGTCGATGTTCGACATGACGATAACACTGTTCGGCAGGAACGCACCACTCGTAAGAAGGGCGTCCGTACACCGGCGCATCCCTCCCGCCTACCCGTTCCCGACGCCGCCGGCCGCGGCGGCCTGGAGACCGCCGGACCAGATCGCGCCGATCTCACTGAGCGGGGCCGCGACATCGCCGACGGTGATCGCCGTCCCACCGACGACGCCGATCCGGCGGGATACGATCCGTTCGACCCCGGCCGCGACCGCGACCCCGGCCACGGCGTCCGCCGGGACGGCGACGAGGATCCGGGTCGCCGATTCCCCGAACCAGTCGACCTCGCCGCCGCCGAGCGCGCCGGGCTCCGTCACGATGCCGAGGTCGCTCAGGATCGCCATCTCGGCCAGGGCGACGATCAGCCCGCCCAGACCGACGTCATGGGCAGTTCTGACCTGTCCGTCCGCGATCCGGTCGCGGACGAAGCCGACCAGGATCCGCTCGTCATCGAGGTCGAGGGGCGGAGGGGCGCCGTAGGTCTCGCCGGTCATCACCGCCAGGTACTCGCTGCCTCCGAGGGTCGGCTGGCCGTCGCCCAGCAGCAGGACGGTGTCGCCCTCCCGCCAGCGCATGGTGGCGTGACGGGTGACGTCGTCGAGGACGCCGACGACGCCGATCGACGGCGTCGGCAGGACGGGCGACTGCCGGGTCTCGTTGTAGAGGCTGACGTTGCCGCTGACGACCGGGATCGTGAAGGCGGCGCTGGCGTCGGCGATCCCCTGGACGGCCTCGCGGAGCTGGAAGTAGCCGGCCGGCCGCTCGGGGCTGCCGAAGTTCAGGCAGTTGGTCAGCGCCAGCGGCCGGGCGCCGACGCAGGAGACGTTGCGGGCCGCTTCGGCGACGGCGTGCTGGGCGCCGAGCCTGGGGTCCAGCGAGCAGTAGCGGCTGTTGCAGTCCAGCGACACCGCCAGACCACGGGCGGTCCCCTTGACGCGCAGCACGGCGGCGTCGCCCTCGCCCGGCGCGACGACGGTGTTGGTCAGGATGGTGTGGTCGTACTGCTCGATCACCGGCCGTCGCGATGCGATGTTGGGTGATGCCAGCATCCGGCTCAGGTTGGCCATCAGGACCGCGTCCGACGAACCAGCCGCGATCGTCCCGACGGCGCGGCCTCGGGCGGAGATCACGGCGGGGCTCTCGGCGGCCTCCGGCGTGTAGGTGGGGCACTCGTCGGTGAACAGGGTCGCCGGCACCTCGACGACGACCTCATCGCCATCCCGCACCCGAACCAGGCCATCGTCAGTGACCTTCCCGATGACGGCGGCATGGAGGGACCACTTCGTCAGGATGTCCGTGACACGGTCGACGCCCTCGGGCCGGACGACCAGCAGCATCCGCTCCTGGCTCTCGCTGAGCATGACTTCGTAGGCGGTCATCCCCTCCTCCCGGCGCGGGACGAGCCGGACGTCGATGTCGGCCCCAACGCCGCCCCGGCTCGTCGTCTCGACGAGGGACGACGTCAGACCGGCGGCGCCCATGTCCTGCATGGCGACGATGTCGTCGCTCTCCAGCAGTTCCAGGCAGGCCTCGATCAGCTGCCGCTCCAGGAACGGGTTGCCGACCTGGATGACGTGGCGGTGCGACGCGCCGGGGTCGTCGACCGAGGCGAAGGTCGCGCCGTGGAGACCGTCGCGGCCGGTGTCGGCTCCGGCGACCATGAGCAGGTTGCCGGTCCCGCTGGCCCGGGCCCTGGTCAGGCGGTCGTGCGGCACGATGCCGACGCACATGGCGTTGACGAGCGGGTTCCCGTTGAAGGCGGGGTCGAAGAAGAGCTCGCCGCCGACCGTCGGGATGCCGAGGCAATTGCCGTAGCCACCGATCCCGGCCACGACATTGGAAAACAGGTAGCGGTTGCGGGCGACGTCGAGGGGACCGAATCGAAGCCCGTCGAGGATCGCGATCGGCCGGGCGCCCATCGTGAAGATGTCCCGGACGATCCCGCCGACCCCGGTGGCGGCGCCCTCGTAGGGCTCCACGGCGCTGGGATGGTTGTGGGACTCGACCTTGAAGACGGCGGCCAGCCCGTCACCGATGTCGACGGCGCCGGCGTTCTCCCCCGGCCCCTCGACCACCCACGGCGCCGTGGTCGTGAACCGGCTGAACAGCGGCCGGGAGTGCTTGTAGCCGCAGTGCTCGCTCCACATCGCGCCGAACATGCCGAGCTCGACCGGCGACGGCTCCCGGCCGAGAAGCTCGTTGATCTGATGCCACTCGCCGTCACTGAGCGCGACTTCCCGCCAGGCGCCGTCTGCGATTGCCAAAGGGATTCCTCCACCGGCCCGGCACCGCGTCCGAGCTTCGTGATTCTCGAAGAAAGCTAGGGATATGTCCCGGCCTAACGGGCGGGTTCGAGCATCCCGGTCATGACCGACCGGAGCAGCCGGAGACCGTCCCCGCCGCCGACTAGCGGATTGGCCGCACGTTCGGGGTGCGGCATCAGACCGACGACGTTGCCGCGCTCGTTGGCGACGGCGGCGATCCCGCCCACGGAACCGTTGCGGTTGCTCTCGACCGAGACCGTGCCGTCCGGGCTGCTGTAGCGGGCGACGATCTGGCCGTTGGTTTCCAGTCGGGCGATCGTCTCCGGGTCGGCGAAGAAGGCGCCCTCCCCGTGGGCGACCGGCAACCGCAGGACCGTTCCCTCGGAGATGCCAGCGGTCCAGACGGTCCGGTCGGACTCGATCCGGATGTGATCCCAGAAGCAATGGAAGCGGAGGCTGGCATTTCGGAGCAGGGCGCCGGGCAGGAGATGGGCTTCGGTCAGGATCTGGAAACCGTTGCAGATCCCCAGGACCGGCCCCCCACCGTCGGCGAAGGCAATCAGCGGCTGCATCACCGGCGCGAACCGGGCGATCGCCCCGCAGCGGAGGTGGTCTCCATAGGAAAACCCGCCGGGCAGGATGATGGCCGAGTAACCGTCCAGGCTGGTCTCGCGGTAGTCGATGAGATGGGCCTCGACACCGACGTCCTGCTGCATCGCGTGCAGCGCGTCATGGTCGCCATTGCTGCCGGGAAAGGTGATCACGCCGACGACCGGGGATGTCGAAGGGCTGGACATCACTCAGTGCGCCTCCTGAAGACTCGTTGCCGGTTCGACCACGACGACGTACGTCTCGATCACCGGGTTGGCGAGGAGCTGGTCGCACATCCGCGCGACCGTCGTCCGCGCGTCGTCGGCGGTCTCCGCCTCGACGCTGAGGGTGATCACCTTGCGGGCTTGGGGAGGACGGTGACCTGGACCTGCCAGGATCGTCCCGTTGCCATGTCCATCAGTACTGGTCTCCCTCAGGTCTCGATTCGAACGCCGTCAGATCGATCTCCTCGCCGACGATCCGCCGGTACGCCTCGACGTACCGGTCGCGCGTCCCGGAGATCACCTCGGCCGGGAGCTCAGGTCCCGGCGGGGTCCGGTCCCAACCGGTGCCAATCAGCCAGTCCCGGACGAACTGCTTGTCGAAGCCGACCTGTTCCCGGCCCGGGGCGTAGAGCGCCGCGTCCCAGTAGCGGGAGCTGTCCGGCGTCAGCGCCTCGTCGATCAGGGTCAGTCGCCCGTCGATCAGGCCGAACTCGAACTTGGTATCCGCCAGGATCAGGCCGCGCCGGGCGACCTCGGCGGTCGACGCGCTGTAGAGGGCGAGGCTGACCCGCTCGAGATCATCGGCCAGCTCCTGGCCGAACCGGTCCGCCACGCCGGACTTGGCGACATTGACGTCGTGCCCGTCATCGACCTTCAGAGCCGGCGAGAAGATCGCCTCCGGGAACCGGTCACCGAACGTCATCCCGTCCGGCAGCCGAACGCCGGCCACCGTCCCTCGATTCCGGTATTCCGACCAGACCGACCCATAGAGGAAGCCACGGACGACGCACTCAACGTCGATCCGCTCCGCCCGGCGAACCAGCATCGATCGCCCCGCGAGCGCAGGATCGCCGGCCACACCGTCAGGCAGCCGGTCGGCGACCGTGGCGAGGTCCGCGCTGATCAGATGATTGGGGACGATGTGCCCGAGGCGATCGAACCAGAACCGGGAGAGCTGGGTCAGGACGATGCCCTTGCCGGGGACCACCGATGGCAGGACGATGTCGAACGCGGAGACCCGGTCGGACGCGACCATGAGCAGGTCGTCTCCGGCCTCCCAGGTATCCCGGACCTTGCCCCGGCGGAAGAGCCGCAGCCCGTGATCAGGGAGATCCGTCATCGAGCGACGGCCCCGGCCAGCGGCGACACCGTCTGACCCATTGCGTGGCTCTGGCCTTCAGCGCCCGGTTCGAGCAGGCCGAGCCGGACCAGGGTCGCGTCGACGTTCCGGAGCTGGTCCCACGGGTCGAACAGCCCGTCGAGCGCGTCGCCCGGCAGGGCCGCGGCGACCGCTGGGTCGGCCCGGAGGGCGTCGCGGAAGGTCGGTCCGCCGTCCCAGGCTGCCAGGGCGTGGCGCTGGACGATCTTGTAGGCGTCCTGCCGGTCCATGCCCGCATCGACGAGGGCGAGCAGGACGCGCTGGCTGAAGACGAGCCCACCGGTCATCTCGACGTTGCGAGCCATCCGTTCAGGATAGACGACAAGCCGGTCCATGAGGTCGACGACGAGG